>JAJEBK010000023.1 GCA_022823945.1 Anaerolineae bacterium
CGTCTCCCAGATAAACTGCGGGTTCTCCCACCAGGAAATCCCGAATTCTCGTCCAGTGTTCGTCTGATAATGTTATGTAGCTCATAAGGCTATTTTACGCACTTTTCAAAATGCAATGGTAAAATATCAACACAACCTAGCCTTGAGGAACTAGACAATATTCAATCTGTAGCGCATGATTTTACGTTTCTGTTGCAGCAGAAATGGAAGATAGCTTCGGACAAGCCAGGAAGCGGCAACACCAAGAACATCGGCTCAATAAAGAGCGTTCAAGATCTTGTCGAGGGTAAGGGGATATTCGCGGCAGTAGGAGAGCGTGTATTTGACCACTATTGGAGAAACTACCTAACTAAAGACATGGCTCTCGCTATTGACTCGAGCATACCTTACAGGAATCTGGCCGAGTATTGGGCTTGGCGAGACGGCAGATAATATGATTGGATGCTGTTCAGCCTCCATATTCAGACTTTTCCCGCTGGTGGCTGTTTGTCCTGCGCCGCCAGCCCCGCTTCCAGCGCCGCGGTGATTTTGTCGACATCATACACGCTGCCCGCCCAGACGCCGCCGCTCGCTGCTTGCAGCGCCGCCCACAAGCGCGTATCGGCTGGCAGGGCTGGGTGAGGCTGCAGGTCGGGGTGTGGCGCGCGCGATGCCAGCAGTTCTGCCGCCTCAGCCGCCGATAGGTCGCCCTCCGCTGTGCCGACCAGTTCGACTGTCCCGCGCAGCTGATGGCGATCAATGGTGATTTCGATGATGTCGCCATCGCGCAGCTTGCCGATGCTGCCGCCGGCCAGCGCCTCGGGGCCGACATGCCCGATGCATGCGCCGGTCGAAACGCCCGAAAAGCGCGCATCGGTGATGATGGGCACATGTTTTCCCCAGGGGATGAACTTCAGCGCCGAAGTCAGTTGATAAGTCTCTTCCATGCCCGTGCCCATGGGTCCCACGCCGGCCAGCACCAGCACATCGCCGGGCTGCACCGGCACGCCTTCCAAGCCTTTCAATGCGCGGATGGCCGCCCGCTCTGATGTAAAGACCCGCGCCGGGCCACGATGCCGATAGACGCCGTCTTCGTCCACCACGCTGGGGTCGATGGCTGTGGCTTTGATGACCGAGCCTTGCGGGGCGATGTTGCCCAGCGGGAAGACGACTGTGCTGGTCAAGCCGCGCGCTTTTGCCGAGTCCGGCGACATGATGACATCATCCGGGTCGATGCCGTCGCTGTCTCGCAGGCGCTGTCTTGCCAACTGCCGCCGCTCGCTTTCTGCCCACCAGTCCAATACGACATCCAGTTTGTCGCCCGTGACGGTCAAGGCGTCTGTATCGAGCAAGCCACTCGCGCGCAAATGCAACAGGACTTCGGGCACGCCGCCCGCCATGAAAACCTGCACAGTCGGGTGATTGCGCGGTCCATTGGGCAGGGCATCGACCAGGCGCGCTGTGCTGCGGTTGACGCGAATCCAGTCGTCGACTGTGGGCGCTTTGAGGCCCGCGGCATGGGCGATTGCGGGGATGTGCAGCAGCAGGTTGGTCGAGCCGCCAAATGCCGAATGCGCCAACATGGCATTTTCCAGCGCAGCCGGCGTGATGATGTGGTCCAGGTTGATGCGGGCGGTTTTCAATCCCAGCAGCGCCAGCGCCGAGCGGCGCGCATTGTCCAGCCAGATCGCCTCGCCCGAGGGCACCAGCGCCGAATGCGGCAGGCTTATGCCGAGCGCTTCCGCCACCACCTGCGCAGTCGCCGCGGTGCCCAGAAATTGGCAGCCGCCGCCCGACGATCCACAGGCTTTGCAGCCCATCTCCGCGGCATAGTCCCGGCTGATGAGCCCATGAGCGAAGCGCGCGCCGATGGTCTGGACGGTGCCGGCATCTTCTGCGCCCTCGGCTGGCAGGGTGACTCCGCCGGGCACGATAATGCCGGGCAGATCGCCACAACCAGCCAGGGCGATCATGGCGGCGGGCAAGCCTTTGTCGCAAGTGGCGATGCCCATGACACCATCACGGGTTGGCAAAGAGCGGATCATGCGCCGCATCACGACAGCGGCATCGTTGCGATAAGCCAGGCTGTCCATCATGCCCGTTGTGCCTTGGCTGCGCCCATCGCAGGGGTCTGAGCAATAAATAGCGAAAGGAATGGCGTCTTGCTGACGGATAGTCTGCGCCGCTTCTCGCACGAGCTCGCTGATTTCCCAATGCCCGGTGTGATAACCCAGCGCGAGAGGGCGACCATCTGCCGCGCGCAAACCGCCTTGGGTGCTGACGATGACATATTGCTCGCGGTTGACTTCTTGGGGATGCCAGCCCATGGCGACATTCTGCGTCATGGCAAAGAGGTTGCCGCTGGCTTCGTGCAGCAGCATGTCTTCGCTGATGGGCAGGCTGCCCTCTGTGCCTTGCCCGCGGGTGCGTGTGGTCGGCAGCAAGTCTGCGCCACCATAGATAGCTTGATTTGTCATGCTCGCCTCCATTTGCACGAGTCTAGCGCAGAATCGACATGTACATCCGAACAGACCTTGTGCCTTCTTTGCGCTCTAGGGTTACAATGGCTGCATCGGCTGGCTTGACCGAGATGGATTTATGCAACAGCAACGTTATTCAAACCAAAGCGTTATCGTAACGGGCGCGGGCGAAGGCATCGGCTGGGAAGTGGCGCGCCAATTCTGCCTGGAGGGCGCGTCGGTGCTGCTCAATGACATCTTGCCCGAGCGCGCAACTGCCGCCGCAGAGACGATCGCCCAGCTGACCGGCGGCTGTTGCTTGCCAATGCCGGGCGATATCGCCGATATCGAACTGGTGCGCGGGCTGGTGGCGCGGGCAGTTGACGAATTTGGCGCGCTGGATGTCTGCGTCTGCAATGCCGGGCTGACCTCGTGGGGCGACTTCTTCAGCTATGCGCCCGCCGACTTTGAACGGGTGATGAATGTCAATTTGCGAGGCACTTATTTTCTGGCGCAGGCGGCGGCGCGGCATTTTCGGGCACAAGGACACGGCGGACGCATCGTGCTGATGTCATCGGTCACCGGGCACCAAGCTGTTCCCTACCTCAGCGCCTATGGCATGACCAAAGCCGCGCTGGAGATGCTGGCGCGCAATCTGGTGCTGGAGCTCAGCCCGCATGGCATCACCATCAACTGCGTGGCGCCGGGCGCAGTTATCACGCCGCGCAATCTGAGTGATGATCCCGATTATGAAGCGACCTGGGCGGCGCTGGCACCGACTGGACAAGCCATCCAGACAGCCGATATCGCCAATGCGGTGTTGTTTTTGGCAGCGCCTGATTCCAGCCAGATCACCGGGCAGGCGCTGGTGGTCGATGGCGGTTGGAGCTGCACCAGCCCCATCCCGAATATGGACTATGGCAAGGAATATGAGAATTGACACGAATATCCGCGAAGGCGAAATCTGCGCTGCCGCTGCAGAGGCGACAACGACTTAGTCTACCAGTTCTTGAACGAGTTGATTGGTCGTTGTGAGTCGATCGGACAATATGCTGGCGATCAACACATGAATCGCCGAAGCTGTTTGCGGGTCTGTCGCTTCCATTTGGCGCAGCGCTTGGTGGCTTAGCCGCTGCAAGATGCCGCCTTCGGTCACGATTATGGAAGCGGTGCGCGCCTTGCCCAGATAAAAGCCGACTTCGCCAATCACGACGCCGGCCGTCATGCTGCGCAGGCGCAATTCTCGCTCGCCCTCGACTTGCAAAAGCACATCGACGCGACCCGATTCGATGAAGTACATGGCATCGGCTGCGTCGCCCTGATTGAAGATCGTGTCGCCAGCCCGTGTTTCCATTCTTTCCAGATACTTCGGCAAGGTATCCAGGTCGCGCCCGCCGATATTTGTGTGTTCCACAAGCTGCTGCGCCACAGTAACGCGCGCGGCATCCTGCAGATTGTGCTCTTTCAGAAGCGCGCTTTCGCACCATTCAAGCGCGTGATCCAGGTCGTCGAACATGGCGGGTTTGGCTGGTCGGCTTCTGATGATGGCTCCATCAGCCATCAGCCGCTGCAAATGAGGCAAAGCGCTCGACACCAGCAACTCAATGCCATTCTCGTCTGTCAACCTCTTCAGCTTTTGGAAGTCGACGATCGTTGACACATCAAACCCGCGCACAGATTTGAAGTCGAGAATCATAAACCGGATGCGGCTGTCTGTCCTCGAGACGCGCGATTTGACATGTTCGTAAAAGCGGTAGGCGGTGCCAAAAAAGATGAAACCCTGCAAACGTAATATGAGAATTTTGTCGCCTTCCTTTTGCAGCAACTGGTTCTGCGAGAACGAGCGGTCGAGATTGCTGCGGTGGAAGCGCCCCGTGTATTCCTGTTTGATGACCTCCATCCGGCTGTATTCCAGCACAAAAGCCACAATCGCCCCGACCAGGCCCATGGCGATGCCGGGCAGAGAGCCCAGAAGCGCGGTCGCCAGCGCAATGATTGCGACAATCATGTAATCTTGCCGCGGCAGCTTCCCCCAACTATCGACCAACCACTCTTTCATGAATTGCAAACCGAAGAACATCAACAAGCCAGCGGGGAGAAAGCGCGGGATCAAAGAAAAGACGGCGCCGCCTGCCAGCAGAGTCAGCGTGAACATGCCTGCGAGGATCAGGCACACCAGCCGGCCATTGACTCGCATCGCTTCTACCAACGTGGATGACATAGGCGCGTGATAAGCCACGACGCCGCCCCCAGAAACTGCGGAGGCGGCATTGGCGATGCCGTTGACAATACATTCGCGATTCAGGTTCAGCTCCCGCTTCACGATGACTTCCTGGGCGCTGGCTCTCAGAAACAGGTTCAATGTTAAGACGACAATCAAGGTCAACACATCGCCGGCGCTGGCCGCCACAACAGCCGGATTGATCTCGGCGATGGCGGAAAGATCGGGCAGTGTCCAACTCAACGCATTGGCTACATTTGGCAGCAGCCAACCCTCCGCCGTGATTGTTTCCATATCGCCGACGGCAATTGCTGCCCAGAAGTAAAACAGGATGGTAGAGACGATGATGACGCCCGGCATGATCAAGGTACTCTTGATGCGCATCCGCAGCGCCAGGATGCACAAGGCGAGCGCCATAGCCGGCAGCCAGCGCGATACGCTTTCACCCTCCAGCAACAGCGGCAAAGACGCCGCGTTGATTCTGAGGTCGAACAGCACCATGAAGCCGGCGTTGAATATCAGCCAACCCAGGCCGGCCATAAAGCCGCCCACGATCGGGTAAGGGATATGGCGGATCAAGTCTCCGGCGCGCGCCGCGCCCAGCAGCGCCAGAAAGATCCCAGCAAGCGTTGAAGAGATTGCGATGACCAAAAACACCGTCGCAAACAGCGCCTCTGGCGGCATCTCGGGCGGCAATGCGTCAACCACGCTGGTGGCGATCAAGCCCTGAATCACCACCGTGGGGCTTTGCGTCAAAATCTGCGTGGCATGATCTGAGCTGAAGAGTGCGGTGATGAGCACGACAACAGTTTCGCTGACGAGCACGATCGCCAGCCCGGCGGCGAAGTAGCCAGACAGCTTGCCGCGGAAGATCAGCCCGGCGTATGCAGGCATCGCGCTCGCCATGAGCATCCAAATAATCGCGCTCGTCAGGACGCTGCGCAGCAACATCCGGGGTTGAAAGGCGTGCCTCAGGGTTTGGCGTAAACCCCACTCGGCGGCGTCTGGCGAGACTATTTGTGCCACAATTGCCCTCTTCAGGCTGTGCTACAAGCTTTTGGCTTGCGCATGGCCATGCTGTGTTGGCTCAAGCAGAAGCGGACAGCAGCTTCTCAAAACTGGCTCGCCAGCCCGGTGAAAGCGCCGCTAGTTTCACGGCGCGTTGGGCGGTATCGCGGTCGGATTTATCCAGGTAGAGCGCGGCGTTGACCTGTGTCACTGTCAATCCCGCCGGGTCGCGTTCCGCAAGCATGATCGGTTCGCCAGCCTCGACCCGCCCTTCTTGCAAAACGCGCGCATAAAAGCCCGGACGGTTGGCAGCCAGGAATGTTTTCTCAAAACCATCAATGCTCATTTTGTCCGCCAGCTTGTAACAGGGCACGCGTGGCTGTGAGACCTGGATGAGCGCGCCGCCGATGCGGTAGACATCGCCGATGTAGACCTGGCTTTCCAAAATGCCCAGCGTGGTCAGGTTCTCTCCAAATTGTCCATAGCGGAAGTCGCGCCGCTGCAATTGCGCCGCCCAATAGGCGTAATTTTCGTGCGCATAACAATAGATGGCGCGGTGGGGTCCGCCGTGGGCATTGAGGTCGGCTTGTGCATCGCCTTGCAGGCCCAGCTTGCGCAGCCAAATCTGCCCCATCTGCGGGGATTTGTAGATGCCCGTCTGGTATTGGCGTCCATTCGCATCGACAGCCTGCAACTGCCCGAAATTGACCGACAGCAGCATCATGGCGCATCGCCTTTTTCCAGCCGCTGCTTGCGCGAGCGAATGTGGTTGAGCACTTCCTGGGCTGGCGTGGCGGCTTCAAGGTAGTCGCTGCGCGCCTGGTCTATCGCGCTGAGTCGTTCGCGCGCCAAATCATCTTCTGCGTCGCTCTGGTCATCGGCGGTTTGCAAAACTGCCTCGGACAACTGGTCGCTTGCGCCGCTGGATTCGGCTAATTCGTCGGACATGGCTTCGGGTTGATCGCGGCCTTCCAGGACGATTTTGTAGAAGGCGAAGCCGCCGATACCAATGAGCGCCAGCGGCACAATCAATTGCAGCGCGGTGGACACCAGGCTGAGCAAGCCCAGCGCCAAAATCACCAGCAGGACCGCGATGACCAACTGCCGGATGCGTCTGTCGTTCAGCATGTAGCGCGCACCATCACCGAGCGTCAACTGCCGCTATTGTAGCGCAGGTTATGCCCCCACCCCAACCCCTACCTGGCGGTCAGTGGTGATTCATTGATAGCTCAACAAGCCCCCATCCCCCGACCCCTTGCCCCCAGAACGAGGGAAGGGGAGTTTTCCCAACGATTCCGCGGAATATAAAAGCCCCTCCCTCATTTTGGAGGAGGGCTAAGCCGCGCCGACGATGTGCCGCACGACCAGTTCTTCGCTGGCTTCGGCACGCGGGATATTGGCTACCACTTGCCCGCGCCGCATAATCACCAGCCGGTCGGCCACCGCCATGACATCGTGCAGGGTGTGGCTGATCAAAATGACCGGTATGCCGCTTTCGCGCAGAGAGCGGATGAGCGCCAGCACCTTGCGCTGCTCGGGAACAGCCAGAGCGGCGGTTGGCTCGTCCATGATCATCAGCTGTGCCTGCCAATAGAGCGCGCGCGTGATGGCCACGGCTTGTCTCTGCCCGCCGGACAGATTGACCAGCTTCTGCTTCAATGATGGGATGTGAATATCCAGTTGATCGAGGGCACCAGACGCTTCGTTGCGCATGCGCTGGTCGTCGGTGACTGGCAGCAATCCCAGCAGACGCCGCGTCAGCTCCTTGCCCAGGAAGACATTTGCGCCGACATCGAGGTTTTCTGCCAGCGCCAGGTCTTGATAGATGGTCTCAATGCCGCGCTGACGGATATCGGCGGGGGCGTGCCCGGTGATGTCGGCACCTTTGAAACTGACCTCGCCCGTTTCGGGCCGATACACGCCAGAGATGCACTTGATCAATGTCGATTTGCCAGCGCCATTGTCGCCCAGCAGCGCCACGACTTCGCCCGCGCTCACTTCAAAGTCGACATCATCCACGGCTGTCAAGCCACCAAAGTGCTTGCTGATGCCGCGCGCTGTCAAGACGGGTTTAGGCATTGGATTGGAACCTTTCCAGCGCCGCCTGCAATTGATTGACCAGCACGGCGATGATGATGACCACGCCGACCACGATGAACTGCCAGATCGAGTCGATATTCAGAATCACCAGCCCGGTCTGCAGCACAGCGATAATCAGCGAGCCGACCACCGCGCCCATGATGTCGCCTTCGCCACCGAAGAGGTTCGTCCCGCCGATGACAACCGCCGCCACCGATGACAGCAGCGCCGCCTCACCGGCCTGGGGCGCGCCAGCCGTGAAGCGAAACAGGTGCAAAACACCCGCGATGCCCGCTGTCAAGCCACAAATGATGTAGATGATGATCAAGTGCCTGTCGACATTGATGCCGCTGCGCCGCGCCGCTTCTTCGCTGCCGCCGATGACATAGGTGTGCCGCCCGAACTTCGTGCGCGCCAGAATGAAGGCGAAGACCAGCACCACCAGCGCTGTGATGATGACGGGATAAGGCAAAAGCTGGCTGACCAACCGCAACTGTTGGGGCGGCAGGTCGGGCGGCAGCGCGAACCACTCGAAGCCGCGGTCGGGGATGTAATAGAGCACGCTGCCGTTGCCGATCATGCGCAGCGATTCGCGCAATTCTGCCGAAAGTCCGCGCACCACCTGCTGCCCATCGGTGAGCAGGAAAGCCGCGCCGCGCACAATGCCGAACATGCCCAGCGTGGCGATAAAGGGCGGCACTTTGATCTTTGCCACCAGCACGCCGTTGACCAAGCCCGGTATCAGCGCCACCAGCAGACCGGCGAAGACGCCCACCAGCATGGCATAGGCGACATCGTTGCCGCTGTCTGCCAGGTCGCGCATGACCCGCGCCGTAGTCACCGATGACAAGCCGACCGTCCAGCCAATTGACAAGTCGATACCGGCTGTGATGACGACATAGGTCTGGCCGATCGACATCAGCATGATCAACGTGCTGGTCGTCAAGATCGACGCGAAGTTGCGAACGGAGAAGAAGCCCATCCCCGTCAGCGAGAAGAAGATCACCAAGCCCAGCAGGAAGAAGTAGGACCAGCTCTTGGTGAGGAAGTCGATAAAACGCGAGTCGACCAGCGATTGGCGCTGCGCCGCGCCCAGTCTGGATGGCAGTTGCATAGTGTTTCGGTGGTCTCCTTTACCCCTCCCCGTCAAGACGGAGAGGGTAGCGAACCCCTCCCCCAGCCCCTCCCCGTCAAGACGGAGAGGGTAGCCAATTCCTGCTTCCCCCTGACCAGTCGGGGGGACCGAGGGGGGTCAGCAGGGGGGTCGAGCTTAGCCAGTGTAGATGAAGCGCGCGACATCCGGGTCGTCGACATTGTCGATGGTGATGACGGCGTATCCGGTGGGCACGCGTGCGGGCATAGAGGTTACCCCGCGCAGATTGGCGACTTGCGCGATCACGCCCAGGTAGCCCATATCGGCGGGTTTTTGGGCGATGACCAGGGAAACGATGCCATCGCGCAGGAACTGGATATTTTCTTCGCCAGCGTCAAACAGCGCGACTTCGACCGCGCCCTGCAAGCCGGCATTTTGGATGGCGTTGCCAGCCCCGACCGCGCCAAACAGATTGGTGGCGAACATGCCGACGATGTCCGGGTTGGCTTGCAAAACTGCTGCTGTCTGCTGCTGTGCCATATCGGCGCTGTTTTCGTTGTAATCGACGCGCGCAACAACCAGTCCTTGATCTTCAGCGGCCATCAGGCAGCCTTGTTCGCGCTGGTCGGTGGTGCTGATGCCGGGTCGCGTGTTGGTTACATAGATTTTCGAGCCTTCTGGTAGCGCGTCAGCCAATGCCGAGCAGGCGATGTAGCCGCCCTGAGTGTTGTCGCTGCCGATATAAGTCATCGGGAAGGTGACTTCGCCATCGGCATAATTGCCATCGCCGATGAAGGTATCGACGGTCAGCACGGGGATGCCGGCCTCGTGCGCCGATTGCAGGACGGGGATGGACTGTTCCTTGTCGTTGGGCGCAGTCACCAGCGAGGCGATGTCGCCACGCGCGATCAAGGCTTCGATGATGGGCGCAGAGACGGTGACATCGAACCGTTCCGGGTCTTGTTGGATGACATTGATGCCCAGGCGCTCAGCCGCTGCATAGACGCCGCGCGACATGGTGATGTAGAAGGGATCGGGATTGACGCCAGGCACAAAAGCCAGGTTGTAGCTGTCATCGAGGGCTGGGGCCGGGTCGGTCGTGTTGCTGGTATAGATGAAGCGCGCGACATCCGGGTCGTCGACATTGTCGATGGTGATGACGGCATAACCCGTGCCGATGCGCGCCGGGATGCTGCCGACTCCGTCCAGATAGGCTGTCGCCAGAGCCACGCCCAGGTAGCCCATATCGGCGGGTTTTTGGGCGATGACCAGAGAAACGACGCCATCGCGCAGGAACTGGATATTTTCTTCGCCAGCGTCAAACAGCGCGACTTCGACAGCGCCCTGCAAGCCGGCATTTTGGATGGCGTTGCCAGCGCCGACCGCGCCAAACAGGTTGGTGGCGAACATGCCGACGATATCTGGGTTGGCTTGCAAAACAGCTGCTGTCTGCTGCTGTGCCATATCGGCGCTGTTTTCGTTGTAATCGACGCGCGCAACAACCAGTCCGCGGTCTTCAGCGGCCATCAGGCAGCCTTGCTCGCGCTGGTCGGTGGTGCTGATGCCGGGTCGCGTGTTGGTTACATAGATTTTCGAGCCTTCTGGCAGCGCGTCAGCCAGTGCCGAGCAGGCGATATAGCCACCCTGGGTGTTGTCGCTGCCGATGTAACTGATGGGGAAGGTCACCTCGCCATCGGCATAATTGCCATCGCCGATGAAGGTGTCGACGGTCAGCACGGGGATGCCGGCTTCGTGCGCCGATTGCAGCACGGGGATGGATTGTTCCTTGTCGTTAGGCGCAGTCACCAGCGCATCCACATCGCCACGCGCTATCAAGGCTTCGATGATGGGCGCGGAGACGGTGACATCGAACCGTTCCGGATCTTGCTGGATGATATTCAGCCCCAGGTCAGTCGCGGCTTGATATACGCCGGTCGACATGGTGATGTAGAAGGGGTCGGGATTGACGCCCGGCACGAAGGCGATGGTATAGCCATCGTCTTGAGCCAACGCGCCCGGTGCCAGGCTGGTCAAAAGCAACAGCAGGGCAGTCAAAAGTACTAAGCGTTTCATGGTGAAGTCTCCTTAGACTACAAAGTTTGTGCCGCTGCGCAAAATGCACAGCAAAGCCAAGTGTAGCCAGATTGTGGACGCGGCGCAAAAAGTCGGAATAACCGAAAGGTTGCGGCTGCATCGCGCCTGGCTATACTATTGGCATGACACATCACGCGACCATCACCGTGAATCCCCGGCGCATCATTGGCGAGGCGCGCGACCACCTCTACGGCGCGAACCTGGAGCATATCGGCCAGGCGATTTATGGCGGTATCTGGGCGGAGATGCTGCGCGACCGCAAATTTGCTGGCAACGATCGTATGTACGCCGGGATGAGCGAAGGCTTGCATAACGCGCATGAAGGCGCTGGCGTGGTTGTGCCTTGGCAGGCGCACAATCCGGCGGCCGATGCGCTTCGTTATGTGCACGACAACAGCCTCTTTTATACGGGCAGGCAATCGCAGCGCGTGTCGATACGGCGCGCGGATGGCAAATGGCGCGGCATCTGCCAGGGCAGCTTGTATCTGCAAGCGACGCGCGATTATCAACTGCGGCTGGTCCTGCGCGGCGAAGGGCAAGCCATGCAAGTGCGGCTGGGCGCGGAATGCTGGACTATCGACAATTTGCCCAGCGATTGGACGACCGTCGAGCGCATATTCACGGCGGCTGGCGAAGACCCGCAAGGGCAGTTGAGCATCGCGATAACCACTGGCACGGCTTGGATTGGCTGCGCTTCGTTGATGCCCACCGACCATGTAGCAGGATTTCGTCCCGATGTGGTGGCGGCGTTGAGAGACTGGTCGCCCCGGCAGTTGCGTTGGCCCGGCGGCAATTTCGTCTCAGCTTATCACTGGCAGGCTGGCATCGGCGACCGCGACAAACGCCCAAGCTACCTCGATCCCGCCTGGTGGCAATGGGAACCCAACGATGTCGGCACGGACGAATTCATCGCGCTGTGCCGGCTGATCGATGCCGAGCCGGTGCTGACGGCGAATCTGGGCGATGGCGACGCAAACGAAGCGGCGGCTTGGGTTGAATATTGCAATGGCGGCGTCAATACGCATTATGGCGGCTTGCGGGTGGCGAATGGTCACCCGGCAGCGCATGATGTGCGCATGTGGTTCGTCGGCAACGAGCAATTTGGCAACTGGCAGGTTGGGCATTGCGATGCGCAGACCTACGCGCGCCGATATTTGGACTTCGCGCGCGCCATGCGGGCAGTCGACCCGGACTTGACTCTGATCGGCGTGGGCGCGCCGGGCGAGCTGTATGGCGGCTGGAATGACGAAGTATTGCGAATCGCCGGCGCGGAGATGGACCAGCTCAGCGTGCATTATTATTCGCTGCGCACAGAAAAATGGCAGCAGCCACCGCCGCCAGAGCAAATCTACCTGCCCAAGCTGGCGGCTGCTCATGAAGTTGCGCAGATGCTGGACAAGACATTGGCTGTCGTCGACCGCCACCTGCCGCAGCTGCCGCTGGCATTTGACGAATGGAATACTTATGTCGGGGCGAAGCCGCCCGACTACATTGAAGAGTACAACCTGGCTGACGCGCTGTATACGGGCTGGCTGATGAATGCCTGCTTGCAGCGCGCCGACTGCATCCACTACAGCGCCATTTATCACCTGGTCAATGTGATGGGCTGTTATTTGTCGGCACCTTTGTATCGTTGGGAAGCTATCAATTTCTCGCGCGGTGGCGGTTGGGTCGCGGTGGACAGTGGCGAAGCGCCCGCTGCGCCGGCCACCATCAAGATGCCGTCCACGCTGGCGCTGGAGCTGCTGACGCGCTTTCGTGGTTCGCATTCGCTAGGCTGCCAAGTTGACTGCGGCAGCTTTGCCAGCCCGGCGGCGGGCAATATGCCAGCCTTTGACGATGTACCTCTGGTCAGCGCGGCTGCCACTGCCGACCCCAACGGTGATTGCGTCTACATTTCGGTGGTGAATTGCGCTGTCGACCGCGCCATGCGCATCCAGTTGGCGGGCTTGGAGGCCGCCGAGGATGTGCAGTTGCATTTGATCGCTGGCGAAAGCCCGCTGGCTACCAACACATTTGCCGCGCCGGAGACTGTGGCAATCGAAGAGCGCCGCGTCCGGCTGGATGAACTGGCGCTGCCGCCACACAGCTTTGGCATGTTGGTGCTGCGCCGCCGCTGACCTCGTTGCCCCTCGATCGGTCTTGGCAGGCGCGCAGGGTTGAAGTGGCGACTGTGCGCGGCTAGACTTGCGTTATGCCCTCGCTGCGCCGCATCTTCCGCTTCATGCGCCCTTATGGCTGGTATCTTTTCTTTGGCTTTTGGGCGACTGTGCTGCCGGTTGCCATGGAATTGAGCGTGCCGCGCCTGCTGCAATTCATCATTGACGAAGGCATACGCCCACGCGAAATGGACATGATCCTGCTGGGTGCGTTTTGGATGTTTGTGGCGGCTGTCATCGGCGCATTGAGTACATTGGGGCAGGGTTGGTGTCGGGCGGTGGTTTCGCAGGGCTTGGCATTTGATATTCGCCACGCCGTTTTCCGACATATTCAATCCTTGTCTTTCGCCAACCTCGACCAAATGCAGACCGGGCGGTTGATGACGCGCGTCTCCAGCGATGTCGATGTCGTGCGCATGTTTTCCAGCGCGGGTTTGGCGCTGCTGCTGCGCGTGCTGCTGATGATTGTCGGCAGCATAGTCATGCTCTTGCTCACTGATTGGCAGTTGTCGTTGATCATGTTCGCGGTGGCGGGCTTGTCGGCGCTCTTCATCCGCTATCTGATGCTGCAGGCGACGCGGCTGTTTGGGGCGGTGCAGCAGAAACTGGGCGCGCTCAATACGCTGGTGCAAGAAAATCTGGCTGGCATCCAGGTGGTCAAGGCTTTCGTGCGCAGCCGCTTCGAGATCGAGCAATTCGCTTCCAGCAACAGCGATTACCGCGAGCGCAACATCGAGGTGGGCGTGCTGATGGCGGTGGCGATGCCCGTGCTGCAAGTGCTGACCAGTGTGGGCACGGTGGCGGTGATGTGGTTTGGTGGCTTGTCGGTGTTGGGCGACCGACTGACTATCGGCGAGTTGATCGCATTTAACAATTATTTGGTGATCGGCATGAGTCCGCTGCTGTTTTTGGGCAATCTGCTGATGATGGCGGCGCGCGCAGAAGCCTCTGCCGAGCGCGTAATGGAAGTGCTGGATACGCCGCCACGTTTGCAAATCCCCGCCCGCCCGCACCGAGCCGAGCGCATCCGCGGGCTTGTGACATTTGAACAGGTATCTTTTCATTACAGCCGGCGCGCAACTGAATCGTCGAATGGCGCGGGACCAGTCAGCGGCGATGATGTGCTGCAGGGCATCAGCTTCAATGTGCAACCGGGGCAACAGATTGCGCTGCTGGGGGCGACTGGCGCTGGCAAGAGCACATTGGTGAACCTGATCCCGCGTTTCTATGATGTCAGTGGTGGCGCGGTGCTGGTGGATGGCGTGAATGTGCGCGAGTGGGATGCGCAAGCGCTGCGCGGGCAGATCGGCATGGTGCTGCAAGAGACGATCTTGTTCAGCGGCAGCGTGCGCGAGAATATCGCTTATGGCGCGCCAGAAGCGACGCTTGACGATGTGGTTGCGGCAGCGCAGGCAGCACAGGCTCACGACTTTATCTCGCGGATGCCCCAAGGTTATGACAGCGCGATCGAAGCGGGCGGCGCAAACCTCAGCGGCGGGCAAAAACAGCGCATCGCCATCGCTCGCGCCTTGCTGATCAAGCCGGGCATTCTGGTATTTGACGACAGCACCAGCGCAGTCGATATGGAAACGGAATACAAGATTCAGGCGGCGCTGGCGAAATTGTCCGCGACCTGCACGACCTTCATCATTGCGCAGCGCATCACCAGCGTCCTCGGCGCAGACCAGATCTTTGTGCTGGACAAGGGCGTAATCGCCGAACGCGGCACGCATCATCAATTGCTGGCGCATGGACCCATATACCGCGAGATCTACGAGTCGCAGCTGGCCACTAATGGTGCACCGTAGGGGCGAGGCGGTGACTCGCTCGCTGATTGCCACAGAGGCACAGAGGGCACTGAAATGAGGGACATTCTTCACTTTTACCACCGAGGGCACCGAGTTAGAGGAGTGCACCGAGGGTGATTCTATGGGCGAGCGAACGCGAAATCAGAGAATGGTACGACATTATGAACACGATGAACTGACCTATCGGATTAATGGCGCGGCTTACAAGGTGCACACTGCATTGGGGCCTGGCCTGTTTGAGAAAGTCTACGAAAAGGCGCTCTGTGTAGAATTTGAACGCCAAAGCATACACTATGAACAGCAGAAGCGGATTCGCGTGATGTACGAGGGCGTTGAAGTGGGCGAAATGATAATTGACCTGGTTGTGGAGGACAGCGTGATCGTGGAATTGAAAGCCGTGAAAGAATTGCTTCCAATACATGAGGCGCAATTGATCGCGTATCTGCAAGCGTCTGGCATCAAAACGGGCCTGCTAATGAACTTTAATATGAAGTCGCTCAAGCATGGAATCCGCCATTTTAGCAACTAGGAAAACTCTCGGTGTACTCTCAAAACTCGGTGTACTCGGTGGTAATAACCTGACATGTCTAATCAAAGCAGTCGTCCACGCTTTGTCGGCGGCAGCGGCGGCTCGAGGCCCACAGGCGAAAAAGCCAGAGACCGGCGTGGCACATTGCGGCGGCTGGCTGATTATTTGCAGCCTTATCATGCGCGGCTGCTGCTGGTGGCGGCGCTGGTTGTGGTGGCGACTGTGCTGGGGCTGGCTGGTCCGGCGTTGCTGGGACGGGCGATAGACGCCTATGTCCTGCACGACGATGTCGAGGGGCTGGCGCTGATGGTGGCGCTGATGACGGGGGTGTATGTGCTGCAGGGCGTTTTTACGGCTGTGCATGGCATCATCATGACCCGCGTCGGGCAGCACTTTGTCGCGGATATTCGCGCGGCTTTATTCCGGCATTTTCAAGCGCTTTCCATGGATTTTCACGACCGGCACCGCGTGGGCGATCTGATGAGCCGCATATCCAACGACAGCGAGACCATCAACCAGATCTTGTCCAACGGGTTGATACAATTTACTACCAACATTTTGTCGCTGGGTGGGATCATGGTGGCGATGCTGCTGCTGAACCTGCCACTGGCGGCTGGCACATTGATCATCTTGCCCGTCATGCTCTACATCACCAAGCTGGTGACAGAACGAACGCGCCGGGCTTTCCGCGGAATGCAGAAGAACCTGGGCTGGCTGAACGCGGTGATGGAAGAAAACATCACGGGCATCCGCGCTGTGCAAGCCTATGCCCAGGAAGGGGCGGCCATCGCCCAATTCCAGCGAGCCAGCCAAGCCTATCGAAGGGTCGGCATCCGCGCCGATTTCATCACGGCTGCGTTGGGACCGATGTTCACCACCATGATGATTTTGACTGTGGCGGCGACGGCGCTGCTGGGTGGCTGGCTGGCGCTGCAAGATGCCGTGTCGGTGGGTGTGATCGCGGCATTTGTCATCTATATCATGAACTTCTTTCGCCCCATGCGCGGCATCGCCATGGTGTACAACCAACTGCAATCGGCATTGGCTGGCGCAGAACGCATCTTCGCCGTGCTGGATGAAAGGCCCAGTGTGGTCGATGCGCCAGCTGCTGTGCCGCTGCGCGATATTCGTGGCGCGGTCCGATTCGCTTCGGTCAGCTTTGCCTATCAGCCGGGTGAATGGGTGCTGCGCGATATCAGCCTGGATGTGCAGCCCGGTCAGACCATCGCCCTGGTGGGACCAACCGGCGCGGGCAAGACGACCATCATCAGCCTGCTAAGCCGATTCTATGATGTCAGCGCCGGCAGCATTTGCATTGATGGCCAAGATATCCGCAGCCTGACGCAAGATTCCATCCGCGCGCAGCTGGGCATCGTGCTGCAAGACACTTTTCTGTTCAGCGGCACGGTGATGGAAAATGTCCGCTATGGGCGGTTGGATGCGACAGACGATGAAGTGATACAGGCGGCGCGCCTGGCCAATGCCGATAGCTTCATTCATCTGCTGCCACATGATTATCAGACGCAGGTATCGGAAAAAGGGCACAACTTCAGCCAGGGGCAGCGGCAACTGCTGGCCATCGCGCGGGCGATTTTGGCAGACCCGCGCATCTTGATCCTAGACGAAGCGACCAGCAGCGTCGATACGCGCACGGAGGTTCACATTCAAGAAGCGCTGTTGCGTCTGCTGGAAGGGCGGACAGCTTTTGTCATCGCGCACCGTTTGAGTACAATCCGCAATGCCGACCAGGTGCTTGTCATCAACGACCAGCGCATCATTGAACGCGGCACGCATGACAAGCTGCTGGCGATGGGCGGCTTTTATGCGCAGTTGTATCGGAGTCAGTACGCGCGTCTGGACGAGATTGCTGGTGTGGCGGGGTAACAGAAACTGAAGCACAGAGGGCACAGAATCAACCACCGCGCAGCCAAGTTCTTGTCGTTTTATCGCCCCTATGTCGGGTTGCTGGCGCTGGACTTGCTGTGCGCATTCACCATCTCGGTGATCACGCTGGCGCTGCCATTGTGCGTGCGGCATATCACGCAGAATCTGCTGGCGCCGGGTACGCCCAACCAAATGCGCGATATTGGGCTGATGGCGGGGCTGATGCTGGCGCTGGTTGCCGCGCATACCCTGTGCAATCTCTTTGTCGATTATCAGGGACACATGATGGGCGCGCGCATGGAAAGCGATATGCGGCGCGAGCTCTTCGCTCACTTGCAGCGGCTGTCCTTCGGCTTTTATGATGAGCGCAAGACCGGCGAGCTGATGTCGCGCATCACCAGCGACCTCTTTGCCTTGTCAGAGCTGTATCATCATGGACCGGAAGATGTGGCGATCGGGCTGATCAAGTTCAGCGGCGTCTTTTTGATCACATTGAGCATCAACCCGGCGTTGAGCGTGGTGATCTGCTTGTTCTTGCCGCTGATGTTCGTATATTCGCTGCATTTTAACCGCCGCATGAATCGCGCATTGCGCCGCAGCAAACAGCGCATCGCCGAGATCAACGAGCAGGTCGAAGACAGCCTGGCTGGCATCCGCGTGGTGCAGTCATTCGCCAACGAAAACCTCGAGCAAGCCAAATTTGATGCAGCCAACGAGCGCTTTGTGCAGAGCCGCCGTCAGGAATACCGGGCTGAGGGCTGGTTCTATGGCGGGATGGAGGCATTCGGCCAGCTGATGACGATTGTGGTGGTTGTGTTTGGGGCGCTGGCGATCACGGGCGCTTCGCTGGATCTGGCGGATTTGATCACTTTCTTGCTCTATGTCGGCATCTTGATCGAGCCCATCCAGCGGCTGGTCAATTTCGCGCGCTGGTATCAAGAGGGCATCACCGGCTTCCAGCGCTTCATGGACTTGATCGAGCTGCAACCGGCTATCCAAAGCGCCGATTCGGCCAATGGCACCGCGCCGCGCAACTGCCAGTTGGAATTGCGCGATGTCTGCTTTCGATACAGCGATGAGCATGCCGCGGTCTTTACCGATCTGTCCTTGCGCATTGAGGCTGGCGAATATGTGGCGCTGGTGGGGGCGAGCGGCATCGGCAAGACGACTCTGGGCGCGCTGGTCCCGCGATTTTATGAGGTCAGCGGCGGTGGCATCTGCCTGGATGGCGTGGATATCCGCGAATACAGCCTGAGGACATTGCGGCGCAGCATCGGCACAGTCGACCAGGATGTATATCTGTTTGCGGCGACTGTGGCGGAAAATATCCGTTATGGCAAGCCAGATGCCAGCGAAGCCGAGGTGATCGCGGCGGCAAAACAAGCCAATGCGCACGAGTTTATAGAAGCGCTGCCACAGGGCTATGACACAGAAATCGGGCAGCGCGGCATCAAGCTTTCGGCGGGACAGCGCCAGCGACTCAGCATCGCCCGCGTATTTTTGAAAGATCCGCCGCTCTTGATCCTGGACGAAGCCACCAGCGCGCTTGACAACGAAAGCGAACGGATCGTGCAGCAATCGCTGGAACGGCTCATCGAAAACCGCACCACGTTGGTGATCGCGCATCGGCTATCGACGATTCGCAATGCCGACCGCATCCTGGTGCTCGGCGATGGTGGAGTCGTTGAGCAGGGCAGCCATGCGCAACTCTTGGCGCGGGGCGGAGCCTATGCGCGGCTACACGCCTTGCAGGCTGCGGATTGACCCTCTCAAATGGTCGTTCGTAGGGGCGAGGCGGTGACTCGCCCGATTTGCCCCCTCAAGCACCTGGTGGGCGAGCGGGAACTGGAAGTGTAGCGGGAGAGGGGCTCGAACCCTCACGCCCAGTCGGGCAGGTGCTTTTAAGGCACCCGTGTCTGCCATTCCACCATCCCGCCGCAGGCAAAGTCTAGCCGCGCTGCATTCGCCTGGCTAGACCTCGATAATCTCGTCGGCGTTTTTGCGCTTGCGCGGCATCTGCGGGCGGCTGTCTTTGTTGAAGATCATCAGCAAGCCCAAGCCGATGAACAGCAGCGCCACGAAGCTGACCCTGATGCCGATCAAGGAGCTTAGCACCGGCGGCAGCGCAAATGCCAAGCCGATGGCGATCATCCAAAATGCGCTGCCCTGGGCTTGCCAGCGCTTGCCTTTGACAAATGCGCCGGCCAGCTTGGACGCCGCGATAACGAAAAATATGCCAGGAAACCAATATCCCGATACGAATAACAAGCCCAGTCCAATGAAAAATACGCCACCAGCTACCTGGCTATGGTTCAGTTCGCTCACTATGCCGCTCCTGCTGTCTTGTGAATGCCTACCTTGATAATAGCGTATACGCAGAAATACCAGTCGCGGGTGCGCCAGCTCGCAGGAAAATCAACGTTCGGCGAAGACCACGCGATACGACTTCAGCGATTCGCGGTTGCCCTCGTAACAAAGTCCTGTGCGCAGGCTCTGGCCGACTGGTTCGGAAGTGTTGGGCATATCCAGCGTGTAATCGGTTTCGGCTGCCATTTGGAAGTCGGCATAGGCGAGGCCGCGGTCGCTCTTTAGCCCGCTGATGAAGATATCTTCCTGCGTTCCCCAGCGCGCGCGGATCTGCTGCCCGGGCAAGCCACGCCCCAGATAATCGACCACGGACACCTCGATGACAGCCGGGCGGTCGACGGCGCAGAAAGATCGCAGCGAGATGGCTTCGAAGCGGCGCTGCGCAGACTGGACAGGGGGGACGAGGCGCGTTGGCTGGGCGGCTGCATCCAGCGGCGGCTTGGTGGGCACGGGCGTGCTGTGCGCGATCGCGCGAACGCTGTCATCCTCCCTGGCGGCGGGCGTCGGGGTAGCGTCGGGCGGCAGCAGTTGTTCGGCGCAACCGGCGCGTCCTTGCGCGATGTAGAATTGCGTGACAATTCGCAGCGCCTGGATGCCGCTTGGGCTGGCCAGATAGCCACTGCTGCCCAGTTGGCAGGCGCTTTCTGCCAGCGCATCCAGCGGATCTGTGGCGCTGCGCAGGCTTATCAGCTTCTCCAATGCGGCTGTCAAATCGCCGCTGTGCGCATGTTCCAGGGCAACTGCCACCATATAGTGATTGCTTTGCTCGGGTTGCAGCTGCCAAGGCTCGGCATTGTCGCGCTGCAGCGGACCATAGAGGCGCGTAAGTGCCAGCCCCAGGGCGATGCCAATCACCAGCCCAAGCGCGAATATCCAGTTCGAGATGGTGGCCGGCGCGCGCATCAACTGCTCCCGCCAGCCAGGAAGGGCAGCACGGCTGGTGTTGCGCCGCCCAGTTCGGCTGCCAGCCTCGCCAGCATGCGGATATCGTTCAATTCGCGCGAGCCGCTGTTGATGATGCGTTCGGTGATCGCGCGCAGGTAGCTCGCCAGATCGCCGATTTCCAACAGCTGCAGCCGTTCCAGCGCGCCGGTCAGATCGCCATCGTGGGCATAGCCCGCGGCAATCATGATGCTGTAGTCGTCGCGGTGGGGTTGCGCCAGGTCGCTCAAGTGGCTATTGCGCGCCGCCGGGGGTGGATACAGCCAGCCAATCACCGCGCCAGCCAATGCGCCCAGCAGCAGCCCCAGGATCAAAGAGAGCAGGAAGCGCCGCACCGCCGCCTCGCTAGCGCATCAAAGCCCCGATTGTCTGGCAGGCTGGGCAGCTTCCATCCGGTCGGATGATGGCATAGCCGGCTTGTGGATCGGGGTCCCATTGCTCAAAGTCGATATTCCACACGATGAGCAGTTCGACAGGCGACCTGGTGTAGTCGGCGGCGATTGTTATGGCTTGCGCCAGCCAGGCAGCTTGCTCGGCGACGGAGGTATTGACTGCCCAGGCGAAGTTGCCCGGCAGGCGTCCATACCCTTCGGGCGACAGGTAGCCCAGCTCGGTGATGCACAGGGGGATGTCGTGGCTTTGGAAGTAATAGCCAGCGCGGTCCAGCTGGGATATGAAGTAGCGGGTGGGGTAGTCGTGGTCGCGGGGGTCGCCGCCCAGCTGTGAAGGCGGCAGCACGCCTTCGTTGTAGTGCACGCCAATGCAATCGGCATAATCGGCGATGCCGACATTGGCCATGCCGCGATAATAATTGTCGTCATTCCAGACTTTTGCGGGACCAAAGACGCTTTCTGCGCCAGTGGGAGAAAGCGCGCCGGTGATGACCAGCGTATCGGGATTGGTGGCTTTGATGGCGGCGTAGGCGGGGCGCAGCATCTCGGCATAGTTGCGGGGATGGATCTGTCCCTGCGTCCATTCGCGGTCGAGGTTCATCTCGTTCCAGACTTCGATGGCGTCTGCGCCCAGGCCGGCGACTTCGCCCAGGAATTCGGCATAGGCAGACAAGTATTCCTCACCGCCTTCGCTGAGATCGTGCACATGGCCCGTCACGCTGAGCAGCACCTTGAAACCGGCTTCGTGCGTCACCGTGATGCGATGGCGGGCGACGGTCAGGTCTTCGCCGGGGATGAAAGGAATCTGCCACTTCACCCAAGTCATGCCGGCGCTGTGCATGGCCTCGATAGCCTCTTCGCCGAAGTGCAGCACATGTCCGCCGACCGGCAGGGGCAGGCGATTGATGACCGGCGGCGGGGGCGCCAGCTGCGGCTCGGACGCGGGCAAGATCAACTCGACCGGCTCGAGATTGACGAGGTCGCTATTGTTGTTGTTGACCAAAATCGGACCCAGCGTGTAGAAGTGGCTGTCTTGCGCGCCGTCCACCGCATGCAGGCGCAGCTGATAAAAGCCGTCAGCCAGAATGCCCGTGTTCCATTTGCCCAGCTCGGCATCGATAACAGGCGCGAAGCTGGGACTGACCACAGGCATCCAAATGGCGTCCGCGCCGGCGTCGTAGGGCGCCGCTTCGAAGAGATACCACTGCTGGTCGGCGATATTGGCTGTGCCGCGCAAGTCGACTGTGCCGCGCACCGTGTTGTAGACCGGGCTCCAGACCAGTGCCAGGTCATCCGACTGCGCCAGGGCTGCGCCGCCCAGTGCTGTGATCAACATGAGGACCAGGAGAAGGTTTCGCATCGCCGCTCCGTTTTCGTTTTGCTTCGTTCCTGTCTATTAGACCACAGAGGGCGCAGCGGGTACAGAGGTCGGCCGGCCTCTCGCCGGTCAATCGCGTCAAAACATAATTCCGCTACGACAGCGCCGAAGTAAACAAAACTTGACACAGAGATCATAGAGCGCACAGAGAACACAGAGAACAGAGAGAACACAGAGAGCACAGAGAGCACAGAGGTATAGATTTCTCGGTGTACTCGTTAAACTCGGTGAACTCGGTGGTTCATTTTTCTTTCATTTCTTTATTGGTCTTACTTCTGTGCCTCTGTGGCAAAATGACAATTTAGTGCGATTGCCTTGCGGCATCCCGCCTGGGTCCCGACAGGTCAGGGAAGGCGGGCGATGTTGTTGCCAGCGCATTGTGCGGGGGATATGGATGTGTTCAAATCGGGCAAAATGCGGGAATGGCGAGGAGCGGGGCGATGACAAGAACCACGGCGGCGGATGTAAGGCGCGATATCACAGCGCGGTATCGGGCGCGCACAGCGAAATCGCGAGCGCGACATGCCGAAGCGCTGCGCTACCTGCCGGGCGGCGAGACTCGTGGCGCAACGCGCATATCGCCCTATCCGACTTACATGACGGCGGGCGAGGGGGCTTGGCTGCGCGATGTCGATGGCAACCGCTACCTGGATTTGCTGAACAACTATACCTCGCTTGTGCACGGGCATGCGCCGCCGGGCATCGTCGAGCAGGCGGCTGACCAGTTGCTGCGTGGGACGGCGCTCGGCACTGTGGCTCCGCCTCAAGTTTCGCTGGCCAGACAGATCGTCGAGCGCGTGCCGGGCATCGACATGCTGCGCTTCACCAATTCGGGCACAGAAGCCACGATGATGATGATGCGGGCGGCGCGAGCCTACAGCGGGCGCGACATCATCGTCAAGATAGACGGCGGTTATCACGGCTCGCACGATTTTGTTGAGATCAGCGTCGGCGCGGAGGCCGAGGCTGGACTAGAGCCAAAAGCGCGTCTGGAAAGTCGCGGCGTGCCGAGCAGCGTGTTGCAATCTGCCTTGGTTGCGCCCTTCAACGACCTTGAACGCATGGCAGCGCTGCTGGAAGCGCATCACGAGCGCGTCGCTGGCATCATCGTCGAGCCGATGCCCAATACAGGCGGGATGATCCCACCGGCGCCGGGTTACTTGGCTGGTCTGCGCGAACTCACTGATCGTTATGGCGTGCTGCTGCTGTTTGATGAGATCGTCACGCTGCGTCTGGCACCGGGCGGCTTCCAGCAAATTGCCGGCGTCCTGCCCGATCTCACGGCGCTTGGCAAGATCATCGGTGGCGGCTTCCCGGTGGGCGCGTTTGGCGGGCGGCGCGAGATCATGGCGCAATTCGACCCCGCCCAGCACGACCAAGCCTTGTTCCACAGCGGCACCTTCAATGGTAACAGCATCACCATGGTGGCGGGCGAAGAAGCGCTGCGGCGGCTGGATGCGGCGGCGATCGCACGCATCAACGGGTTGGGCGAGCGTCTGGCGGCGGGCATCAACGCACTGTTCGCGGCGCTGGGGATCCGCGCGCAATGCCTGGGTTATGGCTCGTTGCAGCAGATTCAGTGGACAGATGCGCCAGTGGTCAACCTGGGCGATGCGCGGCGGGCAGCGCAAGACACCGGCGATCTGCATGCCCTGCTGCAAGCGGAGCTGCTGAATCGCGGCGTCTATAGCAGCAACCGCGGCATGTTCAGCGTGACGACGCCCTTGCAGGAATCCGAACTGGACTTGGCGCTGGCGGCATTGAAAGGCGCTTTGCAAACGCTGTTGCCCTATATGCGCGAAGTTGCGCCGCGGCTCTTGCGCTAGTCCAAGACGCCGGCTGCAGCCATGTGCGCCTGAATAGAAGCGAAAAAGCGCTCTTCGGAATTGTCCTGCGGGTCATAGCCGATAACGCGCCGGGCATTGGCGATGCTCCAGATGGCGTGCGGGTTGTCGCTGATGCCATAGAAGATCTGGAAGGGCACGCCCAGTTCGTCGCGGATATCGGCTGTTTCGATGCTTTTAATGAACAGCTGCGCCATATCGCGCTGGCTGATATAGACGGCGAGGGCGCGGCGCATAGTACGCAGGTCGCCCAGCGGCGCATTGTCCACATCGGTTTCGCGCGGACCGCCGATGCGGATCTGCACATTTTCCAAGGGACGGCCGCCGTGGGTGACTCCGCTGGCATATACCTGCCCGATCTGCTCGAAAGGGATCTTCGCCCAGCCGTACCAATTGTCCGACGCGTTCATATCGGGCGTGACCATCGGCACTTTGCCATCCAGCGCATAATTCTCGTAGAAATCTGCGGCGTGATTGGTGCTGGCGGCGACCAGGCGGCGTAAGCCTTCTTCCCAGGCGACCTGGTAGACATTGTAAGTCAGCTGCAAGTTTTCCAGCTCGCTGCTGAAATAAACATCATCGCCTTGTCCGTGTTGGCGGAAATACGCGCAATGCACGACAGCATCTGCGCCGGCAAAATGGTGGCGATAGCGGTCGCGGTCTTTGTCCAGCAAGTCCACGACTTGGACGCCGGCCACTTCCGCGCCGTTTTGGTCTGTTTTACGCGCATCGAGCAGGCACAGGTCATAGCGCTCGCGCAGGGCTGGCAGCAAGACCCCAGCGATGGTGCCGCTGGCGCCGGTTACGACTACTTTTCGTTTGGGCATGGGATTCTCCTAGCTATTGTATTGGTGGGCGTTGGGGTATTTTAGGACTTTTGTCGCTGGAAGACGCGCGTTTCGCCTTGCTGGAAGACGAGTTGCAGAGACGGATCGGCGCGGTAGTCGCTGTCTGCTGGCACGAGCAGGTAGTCGGCGGGGGCAGTTTCGGCGGGCTGGACGAGCCCCCGTTCGAAATAGCTGTAGGCGCGGAAGTCGATTGCGCGCCGCTCGGCGATCACCGGCAGCCAGCCATCGCCATCGGCAGCTTGCATCAGGGCATCGGGCGGCGTGTTTTTGCGCAGCCAGTCCATAGCGGCGATGTCATCGCGATTCGCTGTGACGGCGGGCAGATCCAGCAGCGCGCGCAGGTTGTGCAGGGCTGGCTCGAAGGTGAAGAAAAGCAGGGCGATTCCCAGCGCAGACAAAGCCATGCAACGGGGGGCATTTCTCCGCAGCCGGGCACGCAGCGCAACTGGCAGACGCGCCTCCCAGATATCCAGCAGCGCCAGACCAGCGAACCAGCTGCAAGGCAAAATGACCGCGTGGCGAGCCAGGCTTTCGGCATCGACCAGCGCGCCCAGAGCCGGCACAATGCGCGGCAGTACCCCCACCAGCGCAAGGTCCATCAGCAACAACAGCCAGCCTGTCATCAGCAGCGAGACAAAACGCAGCCGTCCCGGCGCGCGCCAGCCGACAACCATACCCCAGAACACCAGCGGCAGCACAACATAGCCTTGTCCGCGAATTACATGGACGAGGTTCGATAAGCCAGGCGAGCTTGCAGAGGGCGCGACCGGCAGCAGCAGAGACAGGTTGTTCATGAGCCAGGGAGCCGTGCCCAGCAGCGCGATTGCGGGAATGCCCAGCATCGTGCACCAGCGCGCCCGGCGGTCAAACTGATGTCGCTGTCCCCAGTCCAGTCCGATCAGCAGCGCCAGGCAAATCAGCGCCGCCAAAGCAATGGTCAGATTGGTGTACATGACCGCGCCCAGCAGCAGACCGCCCGCGAGCACATCCGCCAGGTTGCAGCGATGCAGCAGGCGCAGCGCATACAGCAGGAATGCCAGCGCGAACAGAATCGCCAGTAAGTCGCTGTAATGCCCGTCGAGCAGGCTGCCGGTCGTGCCGCCGCAAAGCAGCAGCCCCAGCGCCAGCGCCCGTCCCAGCCGCTTGTTATGCAGTTCCGCGCCGAAGTCGTAGGCCAGCCAGACCAGCATCAACAGCACGACCATCGCTGTGCTTTGTTGGACGATTGGCACAGGCTGGCCCAGCTGCTGGCTGAGATAAGCAGAAAGCGCGTGGAAGCCGGGCGCGATGATGACGGGCGGACCCCCGGCGTAGGGAGCGAGCGATGAGAATGAGCCGCCATCGCGGGCAGCCAGGCTGTGCAGGGCGAGCGCTTGGCCATGCTCCCCCAGCGGCAATGGCATCTGCACGAGCGGGACGAGCAGCAGCAGCGACACCAGGCCGAAGAAGGCCAGGTCTTCGGGACCGGGCCAGCCTTGGTCGCGGTCGCTGAGTCGTTCGCCACGGGCTTCGGCACGAGCTTGCGCGGTCGACAAGGTGCCGCCCAGCACGACCCCAGCCAACAGCGCGAAGAGCAGATAATCCACCACCAGCGTATCCCAACCGAAGCTCTCGGCATAGAAGACCGCTCCGCCGACGATCAACGCCATGCACAAGGCGGCAGCCAGCGCCACGCGGGGTTGTTTTGTGCGCCAGGCTGGCGAGAGCATCGCGCCCGCGCCCAGCAAGACGGCAGCCAAAATGAAAGCAATGAACAGGCTCATCGCGCAAACTCGCTACCAGAGTCGGTCGCTGGAATAGCGGTCGAAGATATTGTTGCTGCTGATAATGGGCAGGTCTTCGGCGAGCGACTGGGCGATGAGCAGCCTGTCGAAAGGGTCTCGGTGGATGTGCGGCAGGCCAAAGACACTTTTGATATGGTCAACAGTGATTGGCAGCAACTGAAAGCGATCCGCCAACATCTCTTCGTCAAACATCTCGATAAATGGCCGAGGAAGTGTAAGTCCGCGCCCCAAGCGTGCCTTGATCGCCATCTCCCAAATACTTACGAGACTCAGGTAGACGATACTGTCAGCAGCTTCCAGGTATCGCTTCGCCGGCGCGCTCAACCTTGGGTCATCAGTAACGAACCAGATATAGGTTGATGTGTCAAGAAGGTAGATCATTCCACATACGGCTCGAACTCGGGCAGGGGTTCGTCGAATTCGTCAGAGAAAAATATCTTGCCCTTCAAGCGCCCAGCCTGTCGTGGCCCCTTTCTTGGCGGCAGGGGCGTCAGTTTGAGTTCGTATTCGCGCCCGTCGCTGCCGACGATGTTGACGACCAGTCCCTGTTGGGCGTGCTCCATCAATTCCGCAAAGTTGGCGACCGCCGTTTCCATCGTGTAGTTCTTCATGGCGCTGCTCCCACGCTGTCTGCCACCTGGATTATACAGCAAGGCGCGCGCGCTGTGTCTCCCCCCGACTCTTCGAGGGAAGTGGGCGACTCAAGAGTCGCCCCTACTGTCAACTTTTCGAGGTAAAGAGAGATTTTATTGTGGGTGCCGCGCGGTTGAAAGCGCCTACCACCACCAGCGAGACGGGTCGTGCAGATTGGCGATGAGGTCGCGCAGCCAGGAACTTTGCCGGTCGATGGGGTCGACTGCTTCTGTGGCATAAAGCTGAGCTTCTACACAGGGCAATTCGTTGGTCCAGCTGGCGACAGCCAAGCCCCTGTTCCACATATGCAGGTGGCAGGCTTCGTGCGCCAGACCGCCCACAAAGTCAAATACATCCGACTCGGTGGGAGCGTGCTGGTTGTGGAAGCCTGTTTGGTATGACCTGTGATCAGGATGCGTGCCCCCGCCATCGTCTGGTCCCAGCATCGTTGCGCCGTGCAAGCCGCTAATCACATAGGCATACCAATGGGGCGCGCGATTTCTCAAGGCCACGAAGGCTTGCTCTGCCATTGATTTGAAATGGTCGGATCCTGCAATCACGAGCGCGCTGTGATGGCATTGGCTGGCTTGATAGACCTGAAAACCGCGCAGCCACTCCGTGTCGTTTTGGCAATCCCAGCCGATCTGGCAGCAATTATCCACGCCGGGTTCGCCCACGCGCGACCAGTCGGTTATCGAGTAGGGCAGGTGCGGAGTCGCGCTTTCGGGGCGCAAGGGTTGTGGTCTGCCGCCAGCGGCGACAGGCGAGCTCACCGGCGCGACTGGCACGGAAGTGGCGGGTTGAGGCGGTGCCGGGCACTGTCCGTGCTGGAACGCCCAATAGCCGTCCGTCCATTCTGCATCGCTGCTGCATTGGCGGTCCACGAAGCAGCAGTTGTCAACCGGCGCGCTGGTTTGCTGGACGGGCTGTGGCGTCTCGCCCACGCGGCTGTAGTCTGTCCAGTCGGCGAGCCAAACGGTCTCGCCATTGCGGTCGATTTTCAGCCACCCGTTTACGCTGCCGACCACTTGCAGGATATCGCCGCCGCGCACGGTATCGACAACGCGCGACTGCAAGTTGCTGTCTGCCCGCAGGTTGAGGCCCCGGTTGGCGCGGATTTGATATGCCTGGGCTGTGGCGCTGCTGCTGATGAATGCGATGAGCAACAGCGCAATTAGTCTGATTTTCATGAATTGCTCCCAATCTGCTTCGTTCGGATTCTGCTCGATGTTTAGGCGGATTGCATGGCTTCCCAGATGCGTCGGGGGGTCAAGGGCATGTCGATATGGCGCAGGCCCAGCGGACGCAGCGCATCCATGACGGCGTTGACGACGGCGGGTGTCGAGCCGATGGTGGCAGCCTCGCCGATGCCTTTCGCGCCCAGTGGATTTAGCGTGGTTTCGGTCACGGTTTGGTCCAGCGAAAAGTGCGGGAAGTCGTCGGCGCGCGGCATGGTGTAATCCATCATGGTGCCGGTCAACAGTTGGCCCTGTTCATCGTAGATGACTTGCTCGAGCAGCGCTTGCCCGATGCCCTGCGCCAAGCCGCCGTGAATCTGCCCAGCCACCAGCAGCGGGCTGATGCGCGGACCGCAGTCGTCCACCGAGAAGTAGTCGCGCAGGCTGATCAGGCCGGTTTCGCGCTCGATTTCGACCACGGCGATATGGGTGCCGAATGGATAGATGAAGTCGGGCGGACGGAAGAAATCTGTGCCTTCCAAGCCCGTGTCGATATCATCCGGCAGGCGCTCGCTATAAGCGCGCTTGGCGATCTGGCTGAGGCTAAGGCTGCTGCCGGGCACGCCTTTGACGCGGTATTCACCATCGGCGAATTCAATATCGCCCGGTGCTGCTTCCAGCATATGCGCCGCGATTTTGATGGCTTTTTCACGAACGACCTTGGAGGCGCGTACGATGGCCGAGCCGCCCACGGCCAAGCTGCGGCTGCCGAATGTGCCAACGCCGACGGGTTGCGAGCTGGTATCGCCATGACGCACGACGATATCGTCATAATCCGCGCCAATCTCATCGGCGACGACCTGGGCGAAAGTCGTCTGCAAGCCCTGTCCATGCGGCGATGTGCCGGTATAGACGGTCACTGTGCCACTGGGTTCGACGCGCACGACGCCGCTTTCGTAGGGACCAAAGCCGCACATCTCTACATAAGTCGCCATGCCAATGCCCAGCAGGCTGCCGGCGTCATCCGCCCGCCTTTGCGCTTGTTCGGTGCGCAATGTGTGATAATCTGCCGCTCGCAGCGCTGTGTCCAGATTTTTCTCGTATTCGCCCGTGTCGTATGTCGAGCCAGTGGGCGTCTTGTAGGGGAATTGGTCGGGCTGGATATAATTGCGTCGCCGCACATTGGCCGGGTCAATGTCAAGCTCGCCCGCGACCAAGTCGATTGCCCGTTCGATGTAATAGATGGCTTCTGGACGGCCCGCGCCGCGATAGGCTGCCACCGCCACCGTGTTGGTGAAGACATTGCTGGCTTTGAAGTGCACGGCGGGGATGTCGTAGTTGCCGGTCGCCATGAGGCCGGTCAGGTGCGCGATGTCATAGAAGGGCGGGTAGGCACCCAGCTCGCCAATTACATGCAGACGCAGGCCGAGGATGCGCCCCTCGTCGTCAAAAGCGACTTCGACATCGGCGATCTGGCTGCGGCCGTGCGTCGTGGAGATGAAGTGTTCGGCGCGCGTGCCCGACCAGCGCATTGGCTTGTTGTGCAGCTGCGCCAGCTTTGCCAGCGCCATCTCTTCGGGGTAAAGCTGGTTCTTTACGCCGAAGCCGCCACCGACATTGGGCGCGATGACCCGCAGCGTATTTTCGGGCAGGCGCAGCGCCTCTGCCAATGCCGAGCGCACGCCATGCGGGATCTGTGTGCTCGTCCAGAGAGTCAAACCACCGGTTACGGCATCGGGCGCGGCGAGCACGGCGCGAACTTCCATGGGCACGCCGGCTACGCGCTGACTGTGCATGCGCTGGCGCAGCGTGTGTGGCGCATTTTCGAACACGGCATCGACATCGTCGCTCTTCTTCTCGCCAGTATCGACGATATTGCTATCCAGCCCGGCGAAGATCGGCGGCGCAGCGCCTGCATACGCGGTCAGCAAGTCAGCCGCTGCGGGCAATTCTGCATAGTCAACAACGATTTCGTCCAGGGCATCGGCCGCGATTTCGGCGCTTTCGGCGATTACAGCCGCCACGATCTCGCCCACATGTCGCACGCGCTCCGCCGAGATGGCATAATGGCTGTAATTGGCGCGGGCTTTGCGTCCGCCGGCGACCGGCACCGTCTCCCATTTATCTTGCAAGTCTGCGCCAGTGATAACGGCATGCACGCCCTGCCGCGATTCGGCGGCTGCGCGGTCGATTCCGAGGATATCTGCATGCGCATAGGGGCTGCGCAGGAATGCCACATGCGCCATGCCCGGCAATTTGATATCGCCTACATATTTGCCAGCGCCGTTGATCAAGCCGGGGTCTTCTTTGCGTTTGATGTTTGCGCCTACCATCGAGCGTAAAGCCATGGCTGGGGTCTCCTTTTTCAAGCGATATTTTTTGCTTCAATTCAGTTCTGCGAAGAATAGCAATTTACTACCCCGTTTATCAAATGGAGTCTACCCCTCCCCCAGCCCCTTCCCAAAGAGACAGTGTAGGGGCGCGGCTGTCGGGGGTACCGAGGGGGGTCATGCGCGTTCGACAGGCAGTCCATCCGCCAGCCAGCCTTTGGTACCGTCTTCCAGGTTATAGAGCTGTTCGTAGCCGAGGCTGGCGAGGTACATAGCGGCTTGGGACGAGCGGACGCCGGTGTTGCAGACCAGCAGGGCGGGCAGGTCTTCGTCAACTTCATCGACGCGCGCCATGAATTCGCTCAGCGGGATATTGATTGCGCCGGGCAAGTGGGCTTCGGCATATTCGTCGTCTTCGCGCACATCAATGAGTTGATAGTCGTCCGGATCGCGGCTGGCGAATTGCTGGCGGTATTGGTCGCTGTTGAGGTCGGTGTACATGGCTGCCTCGCGGCTGCTGCGGTCGCTGGCGCGGATTATAGCCAAGTTGGAGGTAGCGCGGCAAAACAGGGGGCGACGGGAACAAAGCGGCGAGTCGCCTTTTAGGCTTTGCGCTCTCGATACCAGTCCACAGTCCGCCGCAAGCCTTCTGCGAATTCGACCACGGGCGCGAATCCCAGCAGCGCTTTGGCTTTGGTCACATCGGCGCGCGAATGCTTGATATCGCCCGGTCGTTCATCGCCGTGGATGGGCGGCAGGTTTGTGCCCAGCGCGGCATTCAGCTGCTCGACCAGGCTGTTCAGCGTGACGCGTCCGCCGGTGGCCAGGTTGATTACCGCGCCCGATGCGTCCTCCGCAGCGCAGGCCAGCAGATTGCCATGCACGACATTGTCGATATAGGTGAAGTCGCGGCTTTGTTGGCCATCGCCATAGATGCGCGGTCGTTCGCCATTCAGCATCCAAGCGATGAACTTGGGGATGACGGCGGCGTATTCCGAAGCGGGGTCCTGGCGAGGACCAAAGACATTGAAGTAGCGCAGCGCCACTGTCTCCAGCCCGTAGCTGTGTGTGAAAGCGGCGGCATAATATTCGCCAGCCAATTTGGCGACTCCATAGGGCGAGATGGGGTCGGGGCGCATGGCTTCGTGTTTGGCTGCGCCCGGCTGATCGCCATAGGCTGATGATGAAGCGGCATAGACCACCCTTTTTACGCCACAATCACGCGCGGCAACCAACACATTTAGCGTACCAGTGAGACAGTGCAGATGCGTCTCCAGCGGGTCGGCCAGGCTGCGCGGGACCGATGGCAGAGCGGCTTGGTGGAGCACAAAGTCGACATCACGCATCAGCCGCCGCAGCAAGTCGCCATCGTTGATGTCGCCAACGGCAAATTCAAAGTCACCACCCAGCGCGCCCAGATGCGCCAGATTCTCCCGCTTGCCGGTCAGCAGATTGTCGATGATGCGCACGCGCTGCCCGTCTTTCAGCAGGCTTTCGGCGATGTGCGAGCCGATGAAACCGGCACCACCCGTAACGAGATAGGTGCTTGGCATGTGTTCTCCTTTGATCCCGTGCGTATTGTACACGTTGACTCTACACCCCGCCCCGCAGTATCAGGGAGGGGGAGCGCATGTGATGGTCTACCCCGCCCCCCGGCCCCCTCCCCGAAGCATCAGGGAGGGGGAGCGCAACCTGCGAAGATGTTTCTGATGCAAGATTTCTTCCCGAGTGGCAATAGTCGCACCTGGTAATCGACAAGTCTCCCTTCCCAATTGATATGGGGAAGGGTCGGGGATGGGGTAGCAAAATGCCCCGCCCTCATGCCGACCCGACGGGGGACTAAGCTGTGATACACTAGCTCCATGCCATCACATCACCGTGCCGAGTTGGAACAAATCGTCGATCGTTGGGAGCAGCGACACGAGTGGCGATTGCTTTCGCGCAGCGTGCCGCGTTCGCTGATGCTGGCGTTGCTGTTGAGTCTGGCGGTGGGCGCGGTTGGCTATTTTCGTCTGCAGCTCGGGGCGGGGCAACTGGCGCTGGTTGCGGCGGGATTATGCGCGTTCGGCGCTGTGGGCAACCTGCTGCGCACCCTGCTTTTTCCGCGCGATTTGCCCGCACGAGCGCGCTATTTTGACCTTGAGTTCAGCTTGGGCGAGCGGGTATCGACCGCCTTTGAGCTGCTTTCGGGGCGCATCGGCACGCACCCGGATATCGCGGCGCGGCAGTTGGCGGATACCCTGGCACAAGCGCGCGCCATCAATCCGCGAGAGCGCATCGCCCTGGACTTTCGGCGTGGCGAGTTGTTCGCGCTGCTGGCGCTGGCTGTGGCGCTGTTGGGCATGATCGCGCTGCCGTCTATCGTGGGCGCAGAACTGCTGGAACAGCCGCCGGTGCCGGCGATCGAACTGGCGCGCGAAGACATCCGCGAGATGATTGAAGAGATTGCCAAAGCCCCCGACCTCGACGAAATCGACCGCCAGGACTTGCTGGATGCGCTGGAGATTGCGCTGGAGCGGCTGGAAGAAACTGAAATCAGCCAGGAAGAAGCCTTCGCCGCGATGAGCCAGTTGGAAACGCAGTTGGACGAGCTTGGCATAGAACTGGGCGAGACGATGGAGCTGGATCAGTCGGCGCTGCAAACCGGCCTGGAGGCGCTTGGCGACTTTGCTCCGCCGATGGATGAGGGCGACGAGCAGGCTGGCGATGATTTTTCGGCATTGAACGAGGCGCTGGAGCAGTTGGCGCAGGATGCCCGGGATATGAGCGCGCAAGAGAGGCAGGCTGCTGCTGCCGCGCTGGAAGAGGCGGCTGATGAACTGGCTCAACTGGACGCGGCGCTGCAAGAGCGGTTCGATGAGTTGGCGCAGGCGCTGCAAGAGGGCCAGCAGGATCTAGGCGAGCGGCTGGATGCGGCGCAAGAAGCGATCGCCCAAGAGCAGCAGCAGAACCAGCGTCAGCAAAATGCGCAGATGACCCTGCAAGAGCAAGCCGAACGCGCCGAAGAAGCCGCTGAGGCCATCGCTCGGCAGCAGGCGCAGCAAGGCGACCAACAAACTGATGATGCACAGGCCGGCGAGGCAGATCCATCCGAGTCGGGGCAGCCACGCGCCGGTCAGGAAGGCGATCAGCAGTCGGACCAAGCGCGTCCGGGCGCAAACCAGGGCAGCCAGCAGGCGCAGCGCAACGCCGAAACCAGTGGCGCGTCTAGCCAGCGCAACCAGGACAGCCGTGCCAGTGGCGGCGGAGCAGGACAAGGCGATCCCAACAACCTCAGCCTGGCCGGCAGCGGCGGCGAAGATCAAGGCGCGGAAACCAACAACCGCTCGGCGGGCAGGGGCGCGATCGAATACGAGGCGCTCTATAGCCCCAGCGGCATCGGCGGTGGCGGAGAAAACGAGATGCGCTTGCAGACCGATCCTGGCGATACAGCGCTGGCAGAAGGCGAATTCGATGACAACCCGCTGGGCGAATCGCGCGTGAGATATGACACGGTCTTCAGCGAATATCAGCAGGCAGCCAACCGCGCGCTGGAAAGCGATTATGTGCCGCTGGGCATGCGCGATGTCGTGCGCGAGTACTTTACTTCGCTGGAGCCGGGGGGCTGAGGTCTTTTGCCAGCCGCAGCAGCTGGATCGCCTTGTCGCCATTTTTCATCACGGGCGAGGCGTCAATCTGCGCAAAGCCGACTCGTTGATAAGCTGAAATCGCGATTTCGTTGTCCGCTGCCACATCCAGCGTCAGTCGCGCGCAACCTTCACGCAGCGCCGATGCTTCGGCATGTGCCAGCAGGGGCTTGCTGAGACCGCGACCGCGAAAAGCCGGGTAAAGCGCCACGAAGGTGATGTAATAGTCGTCCGGGGTGAGCCGCTGCCCCGCGAAGCCCAGCAGCTGGCGCATCATCACCAGCATCAGCAAGAAGCGCGGCAGTTCCCGGCCCGCCAGCCGCAGCATGAGCAAGAGCCCGCGCAATTCGTGTGTCTGGCTTTTGGCGGCGCTGTGCGCGTGGATCATGCCGGCGGTATTCCCATCATGCCGGATGAAGGCGCAATGCCGGCAGCTGAACTCGTTGTTTTTGCGCAAAAACATGCCGTGCAGCAGAGGGATGGCGCGCCCCCCGAAGAGCTCGCTGAAGAGATTATCGCCGGCGATTTGCGCCAGATTGGCGAAGTGGCGCGCGTCTGCAGGTGTTGGGCGGGCGGCGACCAACTGCACAAGTTGCCTCAATCTGCCAGCCGTATCGCATAATCCAGGGCGGCGCGCAGGCTGCCTGGATCAGCGATGCCTTTGTCCGCGATATCAAAAGCTGTGCCGTGGGCGGTGGTCGCGCCGATGACGGGGAGTCCCATCCAGAGCGTGGCGATATCTCCGCGCGATTGCAGCTTGCGGGCGATGTTCATCTGGTCGTGATACATGCAGACGACGCCAGCAAATTCGCCGTCCAGGGCGCGCTTGAAGACGATGTCGGCCGGCACGGGTCCAGTGACAGCAATGCCTAACTCGGCGGCATCTTCAATGGCGGGCGCGATCTCGTCGATCTCTTCACAGCCGAACAAACCCCCTTCGCCGGCGTGGGGATTGAGCGCTGCGCAAGCGATGCGTGGCTGCACGATGTCCAGGCGGCGCAGCACGGCATCCAGCTTCTCGATCTTGTCGCGAACTCGCGGACGCGTGATGCAGTCGGCAACCTGGCGCAGAGCGATGTGCTCGGTGACCGCCACCGCCCAGACATCGCGCACCGCTCCTAGAATATAAGGCTCGGGACAGCCTGTCACATGCGCGAGGAAGGTCAGCTCATCCGCGTAGTCATAACCGGCCGCGCGGAAAGATTCTTTGTTCATCGGTGCCATGACCACGCCATCGATGCGAGATTGCATCGCCAGCTCGTAAGCCAGTTGCAGATAACGAGCCGCCGCTTCGCCCAGTTTGGGGTGCACGGCCGCCGGCAGGCGAGCGCCCAATGCGAATCCCGGCGGCTGTAGCACTTCCAGGCAGCCGGACTGGAACTTCGCTTCATCCAGGTTTTCGATAGGCTGGAATCGCAGCGCTGATGCCAGGGCTGCAGCCTGATCGCGCATGACTGCCAGGTCGCCGATGATGAAGGCTCGGCAGCGCGCGTGCAGGCGCTCGTCGGCAAGAACTTTTGCGATGAGTTCCGGGCCGATGCCGGCTGGGTCGCCCATGACGATGGCGATAGTCGGAGCTGATTTCATTTGTAGAATTCCCAGTGAAACGGTTATGGAATGCTAACGGAAAGTTCTACAAGCTGCCAGCCGAGCAGTGAATGACATACGGGAAAATCACAAAGAGGCACCGCATGGATGCCCCTTTGCATTGAATTTATCTGTGCTGCGGGATGCTAGTCTGCGTAGACCATTCGCTCCAGCCAATCAGCAATGGTTATGCCGATAGTATCAGGCTGGTCTTCTTGGATGAAATGCAGCCCCGCGCCGACATTGACGAGTTCCAGATTCTCATATTGCGTCCGCGCCATCTCCAGGTGCGGTGGTGGCAGCATGCCCGGTTCGCCATACAGCATGAGTTTGGGCAGGTCGCTTGTTGGCAGCCATTGCGCGTAGGCAGAGACGATCTCGTGGACATCGGCTGGTTCGCCACCGGTGGGGATTTGGCGGGGCCAGACGAGGATGGGCTTGCGTGTTTCTGGAGTCGGGAAGGGCGCGCGATAGGCATTCATCTCGTCTTCGCTGAGTTCGCGCAGGATGGCGGAAGGCAGGAATTGCTCGACGAAGATGTTTTGCCCCAGCATCATGGCTTCGGCGCGACCATCGTCGCTGCGGATGATCTGGATCAAGCCGGGTCCGCTATCGGGCATGTCCTCGACAGGGGGCATGGGCGCCATCAAGGCTTCCATGAAGGCGATGCCGCGCACATTGTCCGTGTGGTTGCGGGCATAGTCGAATCCCAGCGCGCTGCCCCAGTCGTGCACGACCAGCGCGATGTCCGTGAGCTTCATCAATTCGATAAAGCGCCAGACATAGTCGCGATGCTCGACGAAGGTATAGCCGATAGCGGGCTTGTCGGACTTGCCCATGCCGAGCAGGTCGAGGGCGATGACGCGGCCGCTGTCTTCCAGGTGCGGCATGACATTGCGCCAGAGATAAGACCAGGTCGGGTTGCCGTGCAAGAGCAGGATGGGCCTGCCGGCTGGATCGCCCGCTTCCATATAATGCATCTTCGCGCCATCGACTTCGATCCAGCGCGAGGCGTAGGGCAGGGCGGGGAATTCAATGCCTTCATACACAAGCGACTGGGGCGGGGTCTGTGCTTGCGCCGCCGCGGGAATGACCAGCAACAGCAGCGAGACCATGCAGCGAACAAACTTGTCTTTCATGTCGTTCTCCTTCATACTGAAATTGGCAAGTGTGTGAGGAACGGGCTTGGGCGTCTTGGTGAAGGTTGCCAAGCCCGTGAATCACCATCGTTGGTCAGGGCGCGGCGGACCGCAGCGGAGCCTGGATTTCGCAAACTGTCTCATCAATGCGCTGGGGGTCGGGCGGGTTGAGGAATAGCTCGCGCACTGGACCGCTGAATTGATAGCCGTTGGCTTGCGTCCATCTGCCGAGCGCACTGTAGCTGCGATGCGCCAGCTTGGGGTGTCCGACCCGGGTGATAGTCGCAATGTGCGCTTCAGCTGGCAGTTGCCGCAGCCGCAATGCCTCGCCCGATGACAGGGATATCGTCAGCGCCTCGTCTGGTTGGCCGCGCCATTCAAAGCCCAATTCCATATCGACATCGCGGTCGCTAAATTGCTTGTCGTGCATGACAGCCATGAAATAGCCGAGCTCGCGCCTGTTTATGCGTGATGGCAAGACGCTTTGCATCTCTTGCAAGAGCTTCCGAGCTGCGTTTGGCAGCGGGAACACCGAGCGTACCGACAGCAGAACCTTGGCTTTGATGGATTTCAGTACGATGTCGTAGTCTTCGGCTTCGCCCAGCGTATTGATCTGTTCTATGCGCGACTCGATATAGCGCAGGCGCGCGACTTCTTCTTGCAGCAATTGTTCAGTCTGCGCTTTTTTCATCAGCAGCATCCCATGCAATTCTTCTGACGAGATGCCGTTTTCCAGCAGATTCTTTATCTGCGCCAGCGACAAGCCCATTTCCTTTAGGGCGATGACACGATTGAGCTGTGGCAACTGCTTCGCGCTGTAATAGCGATAACCTGTCTGTGGATCGACCTTTTCTGGCGCGAACAATCCCAACTGATCATAGTTCCGCAGCTGACTCGCCGAAACTTGCGCGATCCGAGAAAACTCTCCAATTTGAAACACTTGCGCCTCCGCCAGTTTTCATTTGAAAGCAAGCATAGACCTTCATACAGCCTGAAGGTCAAGGAGGAAAAATGTTAGAAGTTCACAAGATTTTCCGTCCTGGCGGCCTGAGCATTTCTTGTCGAACGGCGAAAATTGGGTTATTATCTGCGTAGAGACTGTCTTCCGGGCGGTCGCGCCCCTGGTCACAGTGAACAGGCAAGCCCGATGTTCAACAGCGACAACGCCGCGCAGGTCATCTTCATAATCGTCAGCAGTTACTTGATCGGATCCTTCCCGACTGCCTATTTGTTGGGCAAGCTGAAGCGCATCAACATCTTTGAGGTTGGCAGCGGCAATATGGGCGGCACGAATGTAGCGCGCAGCCTGGGGAAAGGCTGGGCGCTGCTCACGATCGTGGCTGATGTGGGCAAGGGTGTGCTGGCGGTGTGGCTGGCGCGCGATTTGCTTTTGCCCGAACAGATCGGCGTGGCGACATCTGTCTCGGCGACTTGCGTGGTGGTCGGGCACAACTGGTCGCTCTTCGCCACATTGCTCACGGCATCATTCCGGGAAGGCAAGCTGCGTTTGATCGTGCGTGGTGGCAAAGGCGCGGCGACAGCATTTGGCGCGATGCTGATGATCCAGCCCACCCAGATATTGGTGGCGGCTGCCATCGCCATCGCTGTTATCGCCCGTACGCGCTATGTGTCGCTGGGCGTGCTGATCGGTTTTGCAGTGGCGAATCTGTGGTTGATTGTGCTGGTGGGCACGGAGTGGCAGAAGCCGATTTTGCTGCTGTATGCGGTTTCGCTTAGTGTGATGATCGTGCTGCGGCACCGGGGCAATTTGCAGCGTCTGCTGGCTGGCACCGAGCGGCGTCTGGGCGAGGGGGCGACATAATAAGCGCCGGCTGCCGTTGCATTTACGCGCATCATTGACTATCTTCAGCATCGTGCAAATTGAAAGCGAGCGAGACCTGTGCGGCATGTGGCAGGTCGGGCAAGTTTGTGGGCTGACGCTCAAGCGCATGCTGGACAGCGCCGAGGCGGGCATGTCCACCCGCGACCTGGACGACATCGGCCGCGACTGTCTGCGCGAAATGGGCGCGCAATCTGCCCCGCTGCAAGCATACAGCTTCCCTGCCTATACCTGCATCAGCCTGAATGACGAAGCGGCGCATGGCGTGCCGCGCAAAGACCGCATCATCCGCGCTGGCGACCTGCTGAATGTTGATGTTTCGGCTGTGCTTGATGGCTATTGGGGCGATACGGGCGCGACAATCATTTTGCCGCCCCTGCAAAAGCGGCTGCTCAAGCTGTGTGATGCCACTCGGCGCGCGCTGGACTTGGCGATTCAAATGGCGCGTCCGGGGACTCGCGCCAGCGGGATCGGGCGCGCGGTCGAAAAATATGCCCGGCGACAAGGCTTCCGTACCTTCCGAGAACTGGGCGGGCACGGCGTGGGACGGCATATACACGAAGAGCCGACTATCCCCAACCATTATCACAAGCGCAACAAAGCTGTGCTGCGCGATGGCATGGCGCTCACGCTGGAGCCTTTTCTGTGCACGGGCCGCGGACGCATCAACACAGCCGATGATGGCTGGACTTTGCTCAGCGTGGATGGCGGCGTGTCGGCGCAGTATGAGCATACTGTCATCATCAATGGCGATGAACCGATCCTGGTTACGAAGGTGGCTGGGGGGTATGTTTGATGCAAGCCCGAAGCCAAAGGAGTGGAACATGATCACCGGCATCGATCATCTCGTCATCGCGGCGCATTCGCTGGAACGCGCTATTGAGCGGTATCGCAGCCTGGGATTCAGTGTCATTGAAGGCGGTCGGCACGCTCATGGCTCGTATAACGCGCTGATTGGATTCGCTGATGGCAGTTATATTGAGTTGCTGGGTTTCTATGAAGAGGTGCCGACACATCCCTGGTGGGATTTGCTGCAAGCGCGCGGCGGCGGATTGATCGACTTCTGCATGGCCACCGATGACATCCACGCCGACCAACAGGCTTTATTGGAAGCCGGTGTATCGACCAGCGATCTGTACGAAGGTGGACGCGAGAGACCAGACGGTTATGTCGTTAAATGGATCAACAACAAGGTCGAGGGCGAATTCCAGGGGCGCATCCCATTCATCATAGAAGATGTTACCCCGCGCGAAGAGCGTCTGCCGGCCGAACGCGCGCATGCCAACGGAGTCACCGGCATTGATTGCCTGACGCTAGCCGTGGACGACCTGCGGCCTGTGCCGATCATGGCGGGCTTGATGGGTGGCGTCTCCGGGCAGTATGTGCGATACGATAAACTCCGTGCGAGCGGCACGCGGCTGTCGGTGGGCGGGCACACGTTGGAATACTTGCTGCCGCATGACAAGCCGGGTCCACTGGCGGAGCACCTGGCGAGAAATGCGCCCGTGCCTTTTGCCGTGAGCTTTAAGACGACAAAGGTGGCGCAGACTTTTGAGCCGGCGGCGACGGCAGGCCTGCGCATGTCGTTTGTGCGCTGATTCTCTATGCCGTTCCCCCACAGAGTCGCAGGGAACGTGGAGTGGCGAATTTGCTGGATGCGCGCTGCTTTGCCCCCACCCCAAACCCCTCCCCCAAAATGAGGGAGGGGCTTCAAAACCTACTGAATCGCTGAAAAACTCCCCTTCCCTCGTTCTGGGGGAAGGGGCCCGGGGGATGGGGGCAGAGTTGTCAACTCCACAAAATCACCACTCCCGCGATTTGTTACACTCGCAATCTGTGAAGCAGGCCGCTGTGCCGCTGGGCTACTTTGTTGTTGTCGACAGCGATTTTCAGCGCGCGGCGTGTGCCCACCAGCACGACCAGTCGCTTGGCGCGGGTGATGGCGGTATAGATCAAATTGCGCTGCAGCATCATCCAGTGCTGTGTCAAGATCGGCATGACCACGGCTGGATATTCCGAGCCTTGCGAGCGGTGCGTGCTGATGCAATAGGCGTGCATCAAATTGTCCAGGTCCATCGCTTCGTAGTTGACCAGCTTGCCATCCATGGAAATCTGCAAGCTCTTGTCCAGCGGGTCGATGCTGTGAATGAAGCCGATATCGCCGTTGAAGACATCTTTGTCATAATTGTTGCGCGTTTGCATCACCTTGTCGCCGACGCGAAAGACGCGGCTGCCCAGCTTTAGCTCGGCAGTGCGAATATCGCCATTTAACTCGGCTTGCAGGCGGCTGTTGAGGTTGTGTACGCCGGCCGCGCCGCGATACATGGGCGCGATGACCTGGATATCGCGCACGGCATCCAGTTGCTCGCGGGCTGGCAGCTTGTCGCGCACGAGCAGGACGATCTGCTCTGCCACCGATTCGGGATCTTCGATGTTGAAGAAGAAAAAGTCTTTGCTGAGGTTGTCGGTGTAGGGCTGGGCACCTTGATTGATGCGGTGGGCGTTGCTGACGATGTGGCTGCTGTCGTCCTGGCGAAAGATCTGGTCGAGGCGCGTCACCTTGGCGATGCCGCTGTCGATGACATCGCGCAGCACATTCCCCGCCCCCACCGATGGCAACTGGTCGATATCGCCCACCAGCAGCAGATGCGCGGCTGGCTTCAAAGCGCGCAGCAAGCTGTAAAACAAGCGCAGATCGAGCATGGAGGCTTCGTCGATGACGACCATCTCGGCTGGCAGAGGATTGTCTTCATCGTGCTCGAATCCGCCCTCGTCCGGCGAGAAGACCAGCAGGCGATGGATGGTGCTGGCGTCTTTGCCGGTGGCTTCGGCCAGACGTTTGGCTGCGCGTCCAGTCGGCGAGGCCAGGCTGAATTTGTAGCCGCCCTCGTCCAGTGCGTGAATGAGCATCTGCAGGGTGGTGGTTTTGCCCGTGCCGGGACCGCCGGTCAAGACGCTAAGCTTGCTGGTCAATGCTGCGCGGACGGCATTTTGCTGCTGATGAGAAAGTTGCGCTTTGTTGCTTTCGCTCAGGTCTTTCAGATAGGCATTCCAGTCGGTATTGCGGTGATCGGCGATGATCTGGCTTTTGCACTGGGCGAGGGATGCCAGCAGACGCGCCGATTCGCTTTCCGCGCGGAAGAAATGCGGCAGATAGATGGCGTCGATCGCCCGGCCATCCGGGTCGGGTTGCAGCGTGTCCTGGCGCAGGGCATTGTGGCTGGTTTGCTCTTGCAGCGCTTGTTCCAGAGCCGCGTCGTCAGCGACATCCAACAGCTCGGCAGCTTTTTCCAGCAGCAGTTCGCGGGGGGCATAGGTATGGCCCTCTCTCGCCAATTCATTGAGCGCATACAGCAGCCCGGCGCGCAGGCGGTGCATGTCGGCGCGTCCCAAACCCATATTGCGGGCGATTTGGTCGGCTTTGCGAAAACCGATTAAAAAGACATCGTCCGCTAGTTGATAGGGGTTCTGGTCGATGACGAACTGGGTTGTCGCGCCATAGCGTTCGTAAATGCGCTTGGCGATCTTCGCGCTGATGCCCAGCCCCTGCAAATAGATCATGACATTGCGCATGACGCGGTTGTCCGCCCAGATATCAATGAGCTTTTTCGCCAGTTGTGGTTTCAGCCCGCGCACTTCATGGATGCGCTGTGGCTCTTCGTCCAGGATTTCGATGGTGCGTTCGCCGAAAGTATTGACGATTTTCTGGGCGGTGGCTGGCCCGATGCCCTTGATGATGCCACTGCTGAGATAATTGACGATGCCTTGGGCGGTCTGCGGCGGCAGGGGAATAGCTTGCTGCGCCTGGAATTGCAAGCCGTATTGTGGGTGTGTAGTCCAGTCGCCGATGAATTGGGCGTTTTCGCCTTCGCCCAACTGGGGCATGGTGCCCACGACAGCGATGGTGCCATCACGCGCTTGTGCCCGCGGATAGCGCTGCTCTGGTTTGACCTTCAGCACCGAGTAGCCGCTGTCTTCGCTGTAGAAGGTGACGCGCTCGATGCTGCCTTCAATCTGTTCTGGCATGTGCGCCTTCCGGCCACCGGTTACGCCTGCCATCATAAACCGAATCGGCGCAGGCGTTAAGGCGGGGAATGAATGATCCCTCCACATTACCCCTCCCCCAGCCCCTCCCCGTCAGGACGGAGAGGGTAGCCAAAGCTCTTGCCTCCCCCTGACCTGTCGGGGGGACCGAGGGGGGTGCGCATCGTTAGAATATCTCAACCCGCGAAAGAAACAACGCCAACCATAGAACGCCCGTGCTAGCTTGCATTTAAGTCGGCTGGATGGCGTCTGCCGCCCGGCGTTTACCATCGGCACGAAAGGGGCCTCAGTGCCTTGGCTGTGCTTCATAGCTGCCCACCCCTGCACCACTCGGTCGCCGCGTGTGGGGAGAGCGAGGCAGTTGCACAAAGAAACATGGAGAGAAAGGCAAGGACGTGCGCGACAAGACAGTCAAAATGGTCGATGCGCCAGCCGGGCGTATCGGCGGATATTTGATCGTTTGGGGAGAAAGCCGACAACGCGACTTGCAGGGACAGTATTTCACCCCGCAGACCGATGTCGGCTTGGATTGGTACGACCAACGTCCGGTGCTGTATCACCATGGCCTGGATGGCTCGCTGAAGGCGGCGGTCATCGGTGTCATGGATACGCTGCGAGCGGACGACACAGGCCTGTGGGCAGAGGCGCAGCTGGACCTGCACAAACGCTATGTGAGAGCGGTGCAGCGGCTGGTAGAGCGCGGAGTTCTCAGCTGGTCTTCGGGCAGTTTGCCGCACCTGGTCGAGGTCAACGCCGAGGGACAGATCAAACGCTGGCCCATCGTAGAAGGCAGCCTGACGCCCACGCCAGCAGAGCCACGACAGACGGATGTGCGCACCCTGCAGAGCGCCTACAAAGCGCTGGGGCTGGATATGTCGCGGCTGGGCATGGCAGAAGCTGCCACAAACGACTCATCAACCGAGAAAGGACAGGATATGACTCAACAAGCGCAGGCACCACTCAAGCGCCTGCCAATCGTCGACGAACGCGAGGCTGCCAAGAGCGCCCGCATTGAGGTCGGCAGCGAATTTGACGCCCTGGATGCCATGGACCTGCTGCATGGCTATATGCTCTTGCGCAGCGCCAACAGCTTCCATGGCGTCAGCGAACGTTTTTCCAATGCCCTGGCGCACAAGGTCACGCGCGCCCAGCTGAAAGCCAGCAAAGCGGATGAATTGGCATACAGCACACAGACGGGCTTCGGCGACGAATGGGTGCCCGATCTGTGGAGTCAGCAGATCTGGCACAAGGCTCGCAATGACAACACCATCCTGCCGCTCTTCCAGAACATCGAAATGCCCAGCAACCCGTTCGAGCTGCCGATCGAAGGCACAGACCCGACTGTGTACTTCGTGCCAGAAACGCAGGACGAGGCGCAGTTGACGCTGGGCAGCGGCAATCCCATCCCCGACAGCAAGATCGGCAGTGGCAAGGTGACGCTGCATGCCAAGAAGCTGGCGCTGCGAGTGGGCTTCAGCAGCGAACTGGTGGAAGACGCGGTCGTGCCCGTGTTGAATATGTATCGCCAGCAGGCGGCGCGAGCCATTGCCGATGCCATCGACCATGTGCTGCTAAATGGCGATATGACCAACGCGGCGACTGGCAACATCAACAGCGACAATGCCGCCCCGCCGAGCCGCGCGAAGTACCTGGCGCTGGATGGCTTGCGTCATCTGCCACTGGTGGACAACAGCGCAAACGCCCAGGCGATGGGTGGCGCGCCGACATTGGCGAAGCTGCGGGGGACGCGCTTTTTGATGCCTGGCAAATACGCAGCCCGCCCAAGCGATCTGGCCTGGCTGGTGGATAGCGGCACCTATGCGGCGCTGCTGGGCATGGACGAATTCCTGACCATGGACAAGGCGGGCGCGCTGGCGACGGCGCAAACGGGCCAGATCGGCTTCGTCGATGGCATCCCGGTCTTTGTCTCGGCCGAGATGCCCCTGGCAGGCGCGGCTGGCAAGGTGGGGAGCGGCACCAACAACAAGGGGCAGGCGCTGTGCGTGTATCGTCCCGGCTGGTTTGTCGGCTATCGGCGCAAGATCGCGGTGGGCGTCGAATACCTGCCCTACTATGACAGCTACCAACTGACGGCGACGGTTCGGCTGGCCTTTGTGCGCTTCGATACAGAAGTCGCCAGCTGCCTGTACAACATCACGGTGTAAGACGACAGGGGCGGGGGAGGGCAAGTTTCCTCCGCCCTTTTTGGAATTTACTTGATACTTATATACGCTTTATGTGAAATCAGTTGAGCCTTGAAAGTTTTGGATGTCAATTTGGTATGTTGCGCGCAGAATGCGCTTAAACAGATGCGCGGTGATTTTTGTAATCAGTCGAGTTGCCAAGCCATCCACCGTTTTCGCTAGCA
>JAJEBK010000040.1 GCA_022823945.1 Anaerolineae bacterium
GCGCCAGTGCGGCATATCCATAGAGCGGCTGAGACGAAGCGGCGGCATTCAGCCTCGTCTCCCAGATAAACTGCGGGTTCTCCCACCAGGAAATCCCGAATTCTCGTCCAGTGTTCGTCTGATAATGTTATGTAGCTCATAGGGCTATTTTACGCACTTTTCAAAATGCAATGGTAAAATATCAACACAACCTAGCTTTAAAGGACAAAGCGTATGCAAATGCGACAACTGGGCAACTCATCGCTGATGGTTTCGCCGATCGGCCTTGGCTTTTGGGGGATCGTCGGCGGCGATTATTGGGGACCACAAGACGAGCGCGACACCATCAAGGCCGTGCACGCGGCGCTGGATGCCGGCATCAACCTTTTCGATACCGCCGAGGGCTATGGCGATGGCTATTCCGAAGCGATGCTGGGACGCGCCCTGCAAGGACGCCGCGCCGAAGCTGTCATCGCCACCAAGGTCAGCACGGTCAACCTCGCCCCCGCCGATATCCGCGCTGCCTGCGAGCGCAGCCTCAAGCGCCTGGCTACCGATGTCATCGACCTCTACCAAATCCATTGGCCCAGCCGCTCTGTGCCTTTTGACGAGAGCATGTCGACATTACTCGACCTGCAGCGCGAAGGGAAAATCCGCGTCATCGGCGTCAGCAACTTCGGAAAGCTCGACATGCCCGATATGCTGCAATGTGGGCGATATGACGCCAATCAGTTGCCCTACAGCCTGCTCTGGCGCGCCATCGAATTCGATATTCAGCCGCAGTGCCTCGAGCACAATATCGGCATCCTGCCTTACAGCCCGCTCAACCAAGCTTTGCTGACGGATCGCTATCGAAGCGCCGATGACATGCCTCATTCGCGCACGCGCACCCGGCATTTCCGTCCCGACCGACCCGACTCGCGCCACAATACGCCCGGCTTTGAAGCCGAAACCTTCGCCGCACTCGCTGCGATCCGTGCCATTTGCGCCGACATCGGCGTACCGATGGTGCAGGTGGCTTTGGCTTGGCTATTGCACAAGCCGGCCGTTGCCTCAGTCTTGGCTGGCGCGCGCAATCCGCAACAAGTCGAGAGCAATGTGCAGGCGGGGACGCTTTCGCTTTCGCCACAGACGATGCAGCGGCTTGATGACGCAACAGCCGATCTCAAAGCCAAACTCGGCGGCGATCCCGATATGTGGGGCACGGGCGATCGCTCGCGATATCGTTAGGCAGCAGTTTTGCCCCCGGCATGTCTTCACGATCGGACAAAAGCGTCGGTCGATTTGATAAATCGCCCCTGCATCCATTCTCTGAATTTTTTGCATTACTTTTGTGAGGCGAATTATGTAGCGGCTCACAACGCAAACAGCTCGTGCATATCGACCATGCGCCCGGTTTCTATGGACATATTGGCGGCGATGCCCACCAGCACCGAGGCCGCGCCATCAATATGCGTTGCGGCGCGCTTAAGCGGGTCGGGCGGACCATCGGGCGCGAAGATCTCCGTCAGCATACGCGGGTCGGCACCACCATGACCGCCTTCCGCTTTGGGCATTTCAACAGTATAGGGCTCGCCAAACATGGGGAATACGCGAATCTCCGTCCGCTTGAAAGCGCCTTTGCTGGCAGAGGCGGAGGCTTTCTCGGCTCGCAGGTGCGTGACATTTTCCACGATATCCATTTCCAGCCGGCCGCGCGTCCCTGTCACCGCCACGCGCAAACCCTCCCAGGGCGCATAAGCCACCAGACAGTAAGAAAGCAATGCGCCATTGCTGTAACGCGCCGTGACAGTCATGGTGTCTTCAGCCGTGATGGGCGCGCCAAAGACATTTTGGTCGCGGATGTAGCCGGTCTCGGTTTCGGCAGCCAGGTATAGTTCGCGGAAAGCCTGTTTTGTGTTCAGGTTCAGGGCAAACGGATCGCTGCTTGCTTCGGGCACGCCGGTATACCGCGCATAATCATAGCTTTCGCCACGCGCGGTTGCGTTGTCAGCGCCATAAAAGAGCAGATCGCCCAGGGCAAAGACCTGCTGTGGGCGAGCATCGATCCACCAATTGACCAGGTCGAAGTGATGTGTGGCTTTGTGCACCAGCAAGCCACCGCTATTGGCTTTTTCGCGATGCCAGCGCCGGAAATAATCCGCGCCGTGGCTGGTGTCGAGCAGCCAACTGAAATCGACCAGCAGTGGACGCCCGACCAGGCCAGCGCGCATCAACTCACAGAAACGCGCATACGCCGGCGCATAGCGATAATTGAAAGTTACTCGCAGCGATTTGCCCGTGCGCTGCAGGACCGTGAAGATGGCTCGCAGCTTGTCCAGCGTGGTGGTCAGCGGTTTTTCGCAGATGACATCACAGCCGGCTTCCAGCGCCGCGATGATGTAATGATGATGCCAGGCATCGACTGTCGTTACAATGACAGTGTCGGGCCGCGTTTCCATCAGCATGCGTGCGAAGTCGTCAGCGTGATAGGCGGGCACGGGCAGCGGCAGCTGCGCCTTGTACCAGTTCATGCGTGTGTGGCTGAGATCGCAGAGCGCGACCAACCGGGCTTGATCGGGGTACTGTCTGGCGATGGCATTGATGAACATGCCCGCGCGCGAACCCGTGCCGACGATGGCGTAACGTTTTCTGTCGCTGGACATGGTGCTCCCTGTGGCTGTTGGCAATCAAGCCAATAGGATACAAGCGAAAAGCATAAACAAATAGATAGCTTGGGATTCTTTGTGTCTTTTTCGTTACAGTCTGCGCAGCTTTGAATCGGCAATTTTCACAAATACGACCAGCAAAGGATATTTCCATGACTCATCAGCGCATCCTCACCAAGTCCAGCAAAGACGGCGATATCTTCCCCGATATTGATTATCGAACCAGCAAAGCTGTCCGCGCCGGCAACATGGTCTTTGTCGAAGGGCAGACGGGATTAACCATGGACGGCAGCGGCTTCGTGGGCGAAGGCGACCCGGCCGCCCAAGCCGACAATGCTATGAAAAATGTCAAAATCATCCTGGAAGCGGCTGGCGCGCGCATGCAAGACATCTGCAAGATCACCACCTATGTGACCGATGCCAGCTACCGCGATCTGGTTTATCCGGTGCTGGCGCGGCATATGCCGGCTGTCTATCCCTGCTCGACCGGCGTGGTAGTTTCGGCGCTGGGCAAACCCTATGCCGACTTTGAGATCGATGTCTTCGCGGTCATCCCGGACGAGCGTTAACCCCAGCCCCGGTCCCTCCCCGACGAGTCCTGAGGACAGGACAGGTTTCCAAGTGCGCGCTTGTGAGGGTCTACCCCACCCCCCAACCCCCTCTGATCTTGCCCGCATTTAGTTGACAGGCTAGTTGTCCAATAAAGTAGGCTGTGAACAGGGGGTAAAGCGATGACGAAGTACAGCAATGAGTTCAAGCGAGAGGCGCTCGGTCTGGCTGCGCAGCCGGGCATGAAGGTGTCGCAAGTTGAGCAGGAGCTCGGCATCACGCCGGGCTTGATCTACAAGTGGCGCCAGCGCTATCGCGTTGATGAGAACAGCCATGCGCTGATGCCCAGCGCCGAACGCGAAGCGCAAGCCGAGATTGCCCGTTTGCAACGAGAGTTGGCTATCGCCCGGCAGGAGCGCGACATCCTAAAAAAAGCGGTGGCCTTCTTCGCGAAGGAGGAAAATCAGCGGTCTTTCGCTTCATCGCCGCGCACAAAGACGAGTACGCAATCACGATGATGTGCCGCGTACTGGGGGTCAGTCGCCAGGGTTATTTC
>JAJEBK010000007.1 GCA_022823945.1 Anaerolineae bacterium
GCGCCAGTGCGGCATATCCATAGAGCGGCTGAGACGAAGCGGCGGCATTCAGCCTCGTCTCCCAGATAAACTGCGGGTTCTCCCACCAGGAAATCCCGAATTCTCGTCCAGTGTTCGTCTGATAATGTTATGTAGCTCATAAGGCTATTTTACGCACTTTTCAAAATGCAATGGCAAAATATCAACACAACCTAATCACGGGTGGGCATAGCGCGGCCATCAACGAATCTCTTCCACCGCCCAGTGATCGCCCATAGCGCGCCGCCCGGCTGCCAGCCCCGGTCCTTCGCTGACCTGGCGGATTAGATCGTCGCGATCCAGCGCCGCCTCGCGCAAGGTCACGCCCAGCCCAGGTCCCGCCGGCACATCCAGACAGCCGTCGCGGACCTTCGGCGACAGGTCGCTCAAGACGGGGAAGATTTCTTTGTAGAAGGCTCGCGACGACTCGACATAATACAGATTGGGGATATGCGCGCCCAGGTGCATGCAAGCTGCGTGGCAGATCGGTCCCGCTACATTGTGCAGCACCAGCGGCACGCCAAAGGTCTCGGCCAGCGCGGCGATCTTGCGCGTCTCGCCCACGCCGCCATTCCATACCGCATCGGTCATCACGATCTGCGACACATGCTTTTCCAGCCATTCGCGCAGTTGCCACCGTGTCATCAGCAGCTCCGAGCCGACGATGGGGATGTTGATTGACTGCGACAGCGCCTTGATTTCATCGGGATAGACCGGCGGCATGACATCTTCCAGGAAGAGGATGTCGAATGGCTCCAGCGCGCGGGCGATGCGCTCCATGCAAGCGCGATTCCAGCGAAAATGAAACTCCAGGCCGATCTCCATGTCCATGCCGACCGCCTCGCGAATTTGTTTGATTGGCAACAGACCAAGTTCGATCTCGGCGCTGGTGATGCGCTGCCCAAAGCTGCGCTCGCTGAATTGGTCAAAAGGCCAAATCTTCATGGCGCTGATTTCGTCCGCCAGCAAGCTCTTCGCCAGCGCGCCGGCATCGTTGTGCCAGGCTTCATAATCGCGGGCTGCGCCAAAGCTGAGGCAAGTGTTGTAGGTGGGGATTCGCTCGCGAGACTTGCCGCCCAGCACATGAACCAGCGGCGCGCCATAACGCTTGCCCATGATGTCCCACAGCGCCACTTCAAAGGCGGAAAGCGCGCGCGTTTCTGCCCCCGCATAGCCGTGGTACATGATGTTGTCCATGATGAAGCGCCACAAGCCTTCGATATCCAGCGGGTCTTGCCCCAGCGCGAGCGGCGCGATCGTGCCATGCAAGGCGGCTTTGGCGGCGGGGACCTTGTCGACTGTCTCGCCCAAGCCAACGATCCCGCTGTCGGTAAACACGCGCAGGACCAGCAAACGCGGATATTCGCGCCATTGCAGGCTTTCGATGGCGGTGATTTTCATCGGCTTGTCCCCACCCCATAGCCCCCATCCCCCAGCCCCTTACCCCCAAAATGAGGGAAGGGGAGAACGAAGGTCGCGTTATGCGGATATCCTGCCGCTGCGCTTCCGCCCGTACTGCGGGGGCAGATTGAGCGGCTTGTCGATTAACAAGTTATTCACGCTATAGCCCTGGATGACCGGATACTGCCTGCCGAAGCCGCCATCCCAGGTCTCGCGGCTGCGCTGATTTTCGACCGTGCCCATCTGCTCTGTGAAACAGACCATCACGCCGGCGACCGCTTGCACCCGGCGCACCGTCTCGCTCAAGGCTTTGACGGAGTCGGGCGTTACATTGCCGCCTTTGACCTGCACCACGACCGATTCTTCATACACCTTGCCTTCACGAACGACCGGCAAGATGATTTCGCCATCGATTCCGCCGTCCGCCCCTTTGTCGCCGGGCTGTTTGCGCCTGCCCATCTTGTTCACGCCGATGCGCCCGCAGACCCACTTCTCAAACTCAAAGGGGTTCGCCTGCGCCAGCTCGCGCGCGTCCTGAACATTCTCCGGCAGCCCAACCAGATCGATGCCCGAGGCAAGCACCCGCGCCGGGAAGTTGGACAAGATTCGCTGTCGCATGAGCTCGGTCGAAAAGCGCGAGATGTCGATGCCGATCCACTGGCGATTGAGCTGCTCGGCAGCGTGCACAGTCGTGCCGCAGCCACAGAAGGGGTCGAGCACGAGGTCGCCTGCGTTGCTGCTGGCTTTGATGATGCGCTCGAGCAGGGCGAGTGGCTTCTGTGTGGGATATCCGAGTATTTCATTTCGGTATGATTTCATCGCGTGAATATCGGACCACCAATCCTCTGGTATCTTACCTTTTGGATTATTGACCCGGACAGTAAAAGTCATTCCCTCTGTTGGATTATTCCCATACTTTGTTCTTGCAACACTAGATTCAGAATATGGGATGCGAACATCATCTCGTCGAAAATTGGATAATTTTGAGTTAGCATAGAACAAAATCGAATCGTGCTTTCGGGGGAACCACCTCTTTGTATTGGATGGACCCGTATAGCACCAAACAATCTCATTGCGAAAATGTTCTTTCTGAAAAATAGCGTCCATCACCGCCTTCAAGTAGTGACTGGCGTACCAGTCGCAATGCAGATAAATGCTCGCGGTCGGTTTCATCACCCGCTTCATAACGAGCAGGCGCTCGGCCATATTCAGCAGGTACGATGCCAGGCTGTTGGTGCGTTTCCGTCTACCCCCCCCCGCGCCCATTTGTTCTATACGCTGGGCGAGCTCGACGATCATCGCCAGGGTTGGCCGCGGGTCGCGCATTTGCTTGAACTCGGCCAGCCGCGCGTCGTCATCTGCCGTCCAGGTCCAGGTATCGACAAAGGCTTCGACCGGCGCGTATTCCTTGTTCTTGTCCGCGAAAGGCAGGTTGTATCGGGCATTGGAATTGAAGGGCGGGTCGAGGTAAATCAGGTCGACCGATTCTGGCTGGATATACTCGCGCAGAATATTCAGGCAATCGCCGCGGTAGAGCTTGCGAATAGTATTCGACATGATGTTCTCTCCTGTCTGTCAAACCTCAATCACCCAATTCCGCAGCGCCCCGATGCCGTCAATGCCGATGAGCACTTCGTCGCCGGGCATCAATGTGAAGTCGGCAGGCGGGACGATACCCGTGCCCGTCAGCAGAAAGACGCCCTGCGCATAGCTGTTGCTGCGCCCCAGATAATCGATCAGCTCGCCGATGCTGCGTTTGATCTGGTCGGTGGAAATCGCGCCGCTGAAGACCGCTTTGTCCCCGCGCGAGATGTCCAGGCGGATGGTGGTAGCCAGCCACTGACTGGATGGCGCCAGCAAGATGCCCGGACCCAAGGCGCAAGAGGCGGTATACAGTTTGGCTTGCGGCAGATAAAGCGGGTTTGCGCCTTCAATATCGCGGCTGCTCATGTCATTGCCGATTGTGAAACCCAGCAATTCCATGGCCGGGTTGATGACCAAGCCCAATTCCGGCTCGGGCACATTCCAGGCTGAATCGCTGCGGATGCCGACCTTGTCGAGGTGTCCGACTGTGTTTTTGGCGCTGGCTTTGTAGAAGATTTCCGGGCGCGGCGCATCGTACACGCGGGCATAGACATCGCCGCCATCGCTGGCTTCTTCCTGGCGGGCTTCACGGCTGCGCGTGTAGGTGACGCCGGCCGCCCACACTTCCTGCTCGTCCAGCGGCGGCAGCCAATGCGGGACGGCGGGCGAGGGCGCGTTGTCCAGATCGCTGGCGGAAAAGCGGCGCCTGGACTCATCGGCGGCGCGCTCTGCTGCGGCGATCACCCCAGCGACATCATTGACCGAATCGCGGAAAAAGCTCGCCAGACTCGGGAAGCAGTGGCTGATATCGTGCACGGTCTCGCCACGCAATAGGCCCAAGCCTGCGCCGGCAGCCGGCTGATGATAGCGAATGAGAATTGGCGCGTTTGTTTTCATCTATGTCCTCCAATTTTGTCTCAGCAAAACCAAGAATGTAATGAAAGAAAAAAACTACCACCGAGTACACAGAGTTGAAAGAGTACACAGAGTGATAAAAATCTCTGTGCTCTCCGTGTTCTCTGTGTACTCTGTGTCAAAAAATACGCACGACTTCGTTGGTTTCACTTCTGTGGCGCATGCTAATCCTGTGGCTGCTCGCCTTTGACGCTGATGCCGCCATCGACTGTATAATTCGCGCCCGTCACAAAGCTGGCTTCGTCCGATGCCAGGAACAGGCAGACATTCGCCACTTCCGATATCGTGCCGACGCGCCCGATCGGGTGCATCCGGTCGAACTCCTGGCGCAGCGAGTCGGGGTCGCTCTGCGCAGCCAAAAAGTCGTGCAGCATGGGCGAGTCGATGGTGCCCGGCGAGACGCTGTTTACGCGGATGCCGCGCGCCGCATAATCGGTGGACATCGCTCGCGTCAGCGCGATCAGCGCGCCTTTGGTCATGCTATAGGCGGCGATGCCCGGCAATCCCAACAGGCCGGTTACGCTGGCGATGTGGATGATGCTGCCGTTGCCCAGCGCCAGCATGCCAGGAATGACGCCGCGGCTGACGAGAAAGGTCCCGCGCAGATTGACAGCCAGGCAGCGGTCAAAGTCGTCCAGACTGGTTGCGTGGATTGCGCCGGCCGGCATCACAGCGGCATTGTTGACCAGGACATCTATCGCTCCAAAGCGCTCGCGCAGCATTGCCAATGCCGGGTTCACCTGCGCCGCCTGGCTGATATCGGCGGCCAGGGCGATCGCTTCGCCACCAGCAGCTCGCACTTCGGCGACTACTGCCTCGCAAGCCGCTGCCTGCAAGTCCAAGATGCCCACGCGCGCGCCTTCTTCGGCAAAACGCATGGCGATGCCTCGCCCAATCCCCCGCGCCGCGCCAGTGACCAGCGCAACCTTGCCTTTCAATCGCATCTCTGCGTCCTCTGGGTTTCGGCTTTTGTCTTTAGGCAATGCGGTCCACCTCGATGCGCTCGCTCGCTTCGTGGCTTAGCTCAGCCGCCTCCAGCAGCCGCTGAATGCGCGCGCCATCTGCGAGGTCGGGCTTTAGAGGCGTATCGTGCAGGATGCTGTTGATGAAGCCGCGGATCATGAAATCTTCGCTGCGGAACATATCGCGGTAGGTGTTGTGCACCGTGTCGCGCCGCGCATCGCCCCAAATGTGGGCGGGTATCGGCAAGTCTCGCACTGGTCCCTCGCCGACCCGCGCGCCCTTGACCTGCTGCACGGTGTCCCAGTCGGTGTAGCTGTAAAGCGTGCCGCCCGCGCCGTGAAACTCCATGTGGTGCGTCTGTCCAAAAGGCGTGTCTTCGTAACACAGCGCTGTGCAGTGGATCATGCCCATAGCGCCATTGGCGAATTCCAGCGTCAGCATGCAGCTGTCATCGCCGACTGGATAGATAGCGCCGGCTGGGTCGGTTTCTGGACGCGGCACGATATGGCTGAGGCGGCAGGTAATCGCGGTGATTTCGCCATAGAGCCATTCGGCGATATACAAAAAATGCGAGCCCAGGTCGCCCAGGACCCCGCTGCCGGCGATCCGTTTGTCGAAGCGCCACCGATAGTCGCCATCCCGCGCAAAGCCGGTGTAATAGCGCATATTCAGGTGATAGGGCGCGCCGATAAAGCCGCTATCGATCAACTCTTTGAGGTAGCGGGCAGTGGGCATGAAGCTGTAAGTGAAAGGCACGAGCGATTTAAGATTGGCTTTGGCGGCTGTCTGCGCCATTTCTCGCGCCTGGGCATATGTCAGGGCGATGGGTTTTTCGCAGAGCACATGCAGATTCCGTCGCAGCGCGCGCATGGTGATCGGGTAGTGCGTGTTGTTGGGCGTGGCGATTACAACCGCGTCCAGATCGGCTTGGTCGATCATCTCGGCATAATCGGTATAGACCTGTGGAATGCCCCAGGTTTTCGCCATGTCTTCGGCGCGTTGGCGGTTGCGCCCACAGATCGCCGTGGTGCGGACACGGGGATGGCTGGCCAGCGCGGGCAGGTGCATGGCGTCCGCCCACCAACTGCTGCCCACCATGCCGACAGAAAGGCTGTTGCGAGTCATCAACAGAATCCGTACAATGTGTGAACCTTCAGCTATTGTAGAGAATCGCGGCGCGAGCGACAACATGCGCGTCACACGGGAAAAAGCCATGTCCAGATTCCAGGCCGGCGCGTTCATCGACAAGCTGCTTTTCAGCGCGATGCTGGTTGGCGTCTTGCTGGCGGCATTTGCCGTGTTGCGTTATGTCGAGCTGTCCAACCGGTTGGCGGACAATCCGGCGGCGCAAATCCACGCAAGTGACGAAGCCGTGCAGGTCGAAGATGCGGGCGAGGGCTATAGCCTGATGACGGCGGATATCGCGCGCCGACGCCTGGTGGACGAACAGTACCGCATGATGATCATGGGCGGGCTGGGGCTGGCGCTGCTGGGGCTGGGCTGGCTGGGCAATGATTTCGTCAGGTCGCGCCGAAGCAAAGGATAAGCATGTCCATGACACCTGTCAACATCGGCATTGTCGGCATCGGCAATATGGGGAGGGCGCATGTACGGCATGTGTTGGCGCTGCCCAATGCCCGCCTTGGGGCTATCTGCGACCACAACGCGCACAGCCTGGAAGATTGCGAAGCGCCCGACGATGTCGCCCGTTACAGCGACTTCACGCGCATGCTGGACGAAAGCCAGTTGGACGGCGTCATCATCGCCACACCGCATTTTGACCATCTGCCCATGAGTCTGGCGGCATTCCAGCGCGGCATCCATGTGCTGGTAGAAAAGCCTATCGCCGTGCATGTGCAAGCTGCCCAGCGCATGATAGATGCTTGGCGGACAGCCCGGCAGCGGCATCCCGAGCTGGTCTTCGCCGCTATGTTCATGCAGCGCACCTGGGGCTTTTGGCGCAAGATCAAAGCCATGCTCGATGCTGGCGAGCTGGGCGCGCTCATCCGCACCAGCTGGATCGTGACCGACTGGTTTCGCACGCAGCACTATTATGACAGTGGCGGCTGGCGGGCGACATGGCAAGGCGAAGGCGGCGGCGTGCTGATGAACCAGTGCCCGCATAACCTGGACTTGTACCAGTGGATGGTCGGCTTGCCAGCGCGCGTGCAGGGCTTCGTCAGCTTTGGCAAGCACCATCGCATCGAAGTCGAAGACGAAGTTACGGCTTACTTCGAGCACGACAATGGCATGGTCGGGCATTTCATCACCACCACAGGCGAATCGCCGGGCAGCAACCGCTTGGAGATCGCCGGCGAAAATGGCAAGCTGATTTATGAACATGGCGAGTTGGCGTTTTTTCGCAATGCCTGGTCTTCACGCAAGCAGATCGCAGAAGCGCAGGCCGGCTTTGAGAAAGTACCTATGACGCGCGAGATCGTCGACTTCGACCATCATGGCACGCACGGGCACGAATTTGTCATCGAGAATTTCACAGACGCGATATTGCGCGGCGAGCCTTTGATTGCGCCGGCTCACGAGGGGCTGAACTCGGTCGCTTTGAACAATGCCATCATATTGTCCGCACACAAAGGCCTGCCGGTGGAGCTGCCGCTGGATGGCGCGGAGTTTGTGGCGCTGCTGCAGCAGTACATCGCCCAGCCGCCTGCTTAGTCCCCGCATAGTCAGATGTAGGGCTTGTCCGCTACTGGAGGTTAGTCACGCCAACCCCCACCCCAAACCCCTCCCCCATGAAGAGGGAGGGGCTTATAAACCCTATCGAAAGGAAGTGTGAAGTGAAGAATCGTCGAGGTACCGTTATCAGCAGGCTGTTGATCGTGTTATTTGCCTTATTCGCCGCGCTGACCGCGCTCGCCGCCGCCGTGCCCGACTTCAAGTGGGAAGGCGTCGACAGCGATTCGGGCAGGTGGGAATTCAGTTGGCAGACCGTGACTGGCGAGTATTGGGCCACCGTTCAACAGGAGACCAGCCCCGATATCTGGAACACGCTGAGCAACCTGCAATGGGCGCGGGTGGGAAACCGAACGCATGTGACCAGCCCGGCCCTGTCCAGCGACCCGTCGGGCCAAACCTTCACTTTCCGCGCGAAAGTCAAGGGCTGTAACCAAGCGGAGGGGGATGGTGTATGCCTGAGTCGAAGCACCTATGGCTGGACCGAGCTGGAAGTCGAGTTTGACGATTAGCGGTCAAGCCGGCGCGACGCTGATTCGGCGTCGCGCCGGCTATTGCCGTTCCGCCGGCGCTCGTGATTTTTCCGTGATCAAGTAGAAGTATTTGACATCGCCAGCGGAATTATCATACGATGAAAGTACGGACATTAGCTTGAGGAGCAAATCATGAATACCCGCCCGCGATTCTCAATTATCGGCATCGCCTTGGCAGTGATCGTCGTTTCCGCCACCCTGTTCATCCATGCAAGCGAAAACACGGCCGTGAACAACACGAAGTTCGAAGTCAAGAATAACCAATGGAATATCAGCTTTGACAATGTACCTAATTTGGGCGGCGTGGTCACCCAATACAAGGGCGGTGGCATTACTAATGTCTTTACCACAATTTGGAGTACTTCTATCAATCAAGGCAACTCGCGGACAAATGTGGCGTTCAACCCGCTGAGCAACGACCCCAGCGGCACCTACTATTTCCGCCTCGCAGTGACGCAATGCTTCGCCGACGGCACTTGCAGCGTCATGCAGTGGGCTTGCAACAGCTATCCCACCCAGACCGTCTGCACCAGCGACGGTTGGGCAAGAACCAGCCATGACTTCGATTAGCGGTAGAACCGGCGCGGCGCTGACTCCAGCAGCGCGCCGGCGCTGTATTCACTCTCAATCGAATGGAGGCGTAAAGTGAAACATCGTCGAGTTGCAGTCATCATCAGCCTGCTGCTAACGGGCATAGCGCTCGTCGCCGCCCTGCCCCAATTTAGATCATTGGCGCAGACGAACAATGACTTGTCCGTCGACAATTTCAAATACAAAGGCGAAGACGTTTTTGGCCGCTGGATCTTCAGCTGGGATACCCTCGACAACGAGAGCGTACATAAATTTCAGTACAAGAATCCCAACTGGCTAAATACCTGGACCACGATGAACCTGATCTACACCCAGCGCGCCAGCGGCACAACCACAGTGGCTGTCAACGCCGTCGCTTGGGTCAGCGGCGAGACCTTGCACTTTCGCGTGAAGCTGGATACGCCAGAAGGCAGAACCCCATGGGCGGAGATTTCATTGAACTTTTAGTTGCCTAAGGAGCAATTCGCACAGGAAAGGGAACGCAACATGAAACATCGTCGAGTGCACATCATCATCTTTCTGGCGCTGAGCGCGCTATTCGCCGCCCTGCCATTAAAAGCGCAGACGAGCAGCGCCAGCATCAGCAGCTTGGAGCTTGAAGGCTACAGCGATGCCTGGTGCCTGCTTTGGGATGAAATCTCGAATACCGCAAGCGCTCAGGTGCAAGTCAAAGGCGGCGGTTTCATAGGTTCCTGGACCTCGCTCAGTATACTCAGATTTGAAGCCAGCATCACTTTCGTCCGATCGGATGGCAGTGCCTACTACAAGTCGGAGGCATGTGTTCAGAATCTGTCTTCGCAGCGGGTTGGGGGCCAGTCCTTCAATCTCCGCGTGAGAGTTCGGCTGTCGGATGGCAGCAGAACGAATTGGGCGCAGGTATCGGCATAAGAAGAATCAACCATCACCGAAAGGCAAAGCTCTATGAAGTTCCGCTCCATCATCACTATCATCGGCATCGCGCTGGCGCTGGGCGCGCTTATCGCCCTGCCCCATGACAGACTATGGGCGCAGACGAACAACAGCGTTACCATCCAGGACTTGGAATACGAAGGCATCTACCCGAACGACATGATGGTGATTAGCTGGAAGACCGTCCCGAATTGGGACAGCGTCAACAAGCTGCAGGTCAAAGATGGCAGCTCTGTGAACGACTGGACATCGGTAAGCAGCCAGAATAGGTCTACCCTGATCCAAGGCAATCGCACCTTCCTGAGTTTTCCCAACTATTCCATGTATGAATATACCGGCGAGCTCTTGAAGAT
>JAJEBK010000028.1 GCA_022823945.1 Anaerolineae bacterium
GATGGCACGCCGCATGTCGAGCGCTGGGAGCGGGTTTTGCACGCCTTCGGTGGCGACAGCCATGAGGATGGTCCCATGGGCATCAGCGAGGCGGAGGGCTATCGCGATCGGGGCTGGGATCGCTGGATACCGGTGGTCGAGGCGCTGAAGAAGCTGGCGGGGGATTAGCGCTCAGTCCGTAAGCTGTAGGGGCGACTCACATAGTCGCCCACATTTTGCTCTGACATGCTTCCCAAATCAGGCAGTATCTTTGCCTCGCGCAGGCAGGTACCACGCGCTACAATGACCGCAATTCACAGCGAAAAGAGGATAGCCTAAATGGCGGACTATAGCCCACGCCCAGAGCACAAATTCACTTTCGGCTTGTGGACGGTCGGCAATATCGGGCGAGACCCATTCGGCGAGCCAACCCGCGCGCCCATCTCGCCCGTGCAGATCGTGCACATGCTGGCTGATGTCGGCGCATGGGGCGTCAACCTGCACGATAACGACCTCGTGCCAATTGATGCCACAAGCGCCGAGCGCGACCAGATCGTCGTCGATTTCAAAGCCGCCATGGACGAGACCGGCATCGTTTGTCCGATGGCGACCACCAACCTCTTCGCCGATCCCGCTTTCAAAGACGGTGCATTCACCAGCAACGACCCGGCTGTGCGCGCCTATGCCCTGCAAAAGACCATGCGCTCCATAGACCTGGGCGCAGAGCTGGGCGCGGAAGTCTATGTTTTTTGGGGCGGCCGCGAAGGCGCGGAATGCGACAGCGCAAAAAATCCTGCCGATGGCATCAAACGCATGCGCGATGCCCTCAACTTCCTCTGCGCATATTCAAAAGACCAGGGCTATGCTTACCGGTTCGCGCTCGAGCCAAAGCCCAACGAGCCGCGCAGCGACATCTACTTCCCCACAGTCGGCAGCATGTTGGGCTTCATCGCCACGCTGGACGATGCGGACATGGTCGGCGTCAATCCAGAAGTCGCGCACGAGCACATGGCGGGGCTCAATTTCATGCACGCGGTGGCGCAGGCCTGGGATGCCGGCAAGCTTTTTCATATCGACCTCAACGACCAGATGTTTGGGCGCTACGACCAGGACTTCCGTTTTGGCAGCATGATGATCAAGCAGAACTTTCACCTGGTGCGCTTTTTGGAAGATGTCGGCTATGACGGCAGCCGCCACTTTGATGCCCACGCCTACCGCACCGCCGGCTATGACGATGTCAGGGAGTTCGCACGTGGCTGCATGCGCTCGTACCTGGTGTTCAAAGACAAAGCTGCGCAATTCAATGCCGATGCCGAAGTGCAGGCGCTGCTGGCAGAGATCAACGCCGACGATGGCGCGACAGCCTACCTGGCTGATGGCTTCAGCCGTGAGTCGGCAGCCCGCCTGAAAGCGTCAGAATTCGACCGGGCGGCTCTGGGCGCGCGCAGCCTGCCCTACGAGCGCCTCGACCAGTTGACCTTCGATATCCTGCTGGGTGTGCGCTAGTCCGTTTGAACCACAGAGGACGCATTCATGACCAAAATCACCTTCATCGGCGCAGGCAGCACCGTCTTCGCCAAAAGCCTCATGGGCGATATCTGGAGCTATCCCGAGCTGGCCGACGCCACCATCTGCCTGATGGACATCGACGCGAATCGACTTCGCCAATCGCAGCAAGTGGCGCGGCATATCATCGCGGCGCTGGGCAACGCTCCGATCGTCGAATGCACCACCGACCGGGGGGAAGCCCTGCAAGACGCCGATTATGTCATCTGCATGATCCAGGTGGGTGGCTACGAGCCAGCCACAGTCATCGACTTCGAGATACCCAAGAAATATGGTCTGCGCCAGACGATCGCTGACACGCTGGGCATCGGCGGCATCATGCGCGGCCTGCGCACCATTCCCGTGCTGCTGGATATCGCCCGCGACATGCAGGCGATCTGCCCGGATGCGCTGCTGATCAATTATGCCAACCCCATGTGCATGAATCAGTGGGCATTGAGCCGCGCGGCCGACATCGCCAGCGTCGGCTTGTGCCACAGCGTGCCTGGCACAGCGCAGGAACTGGCGCGGGATATTGGCTTGCCCGATGCCGACATCAATTACCTGGTGGCGGGCATCAACCACATGGCTTTCTATCTCAAGTTCAAGCAGCGCTCAACGGGCGAAGACCTGTATCCCCTGCTGCGGCGCGTGCTAGACGAAGGGCGCGTTCCCAAGTGGAATCGTGTGCGCTACGAAATGTTGGATCGGCTGGGATATTTCGTGACCGAATCCAGCGAGCATTTCAGCGAATATGTGCCGTACTTCATCAAATCGGGCGCGCCAGAACTGGTCGAGCGCTTCAACATCCCACTGGACGAATATATCGAACGTTGCAAAGCCGGCATCATCAGCTGGGAGCTGCTGGAAAAAGCCGAAAGCGAAGGGCGCATCCCCAGCGAAGCCGAGATCATGGCGGCGCTGGCGGATACCAACCCCATGCACAAGAGCTGGACTGTGCACAGCATCCGCAACCTGAACAAGGTCGAGCGCAGCGTGGAATATGGCTCGCTGATCATCCACAGCATGGAAACGGGCGCGCCACGCACGATCTATGGCAATGTGCCCAATACCGGCATTATCGACAACCTGCCGGCTGGCTGCTGTGTCGAAGTGCCCTGCCTGGTCGATGGCAACGGCATCCAGCCCACACGCATCGGCAATATCCCGCCGCAGCTGGCCGCTTTGATGCAAACCAATATCAATGTGCAGGCGCTGACAGTCGAAGCGGCGCTGACGGGCAGACGCGAGCATATCTATCATGCCGCCATGCTCGACCCGCACACCGCCGCCGAGTTGACTCTGGATGAAATCTGGTCCATGGTGGATGAGTTGATCGATGCGCACGGGAATTATCTGCCTCACTTCTGTTGAAGCCACTGAGCCCAGTGTAGGGCTTGTCCGGTACTTTGAAATCAGAAGGTTTGAAGAGATGCGTTGCGCAAAACCCCCACCCCAAACCCCTCCCCCAAAATGAAGGAGGGGCTTTTTGCGCAAGTCTCGGGTTCCATAGCTCCCCTTCCCTCTTGGTGGGGGAAGGGGCCGGGGGATGGGGGCAGCTTTGATCGCCCATAAGTCAGTATAAAACGAGGAAATCGCATGGCTAGCAAAAACCTGATCGGCGGAGAATGGCGCGGCAGCGACGATGTGATGCAAGTGCGCTTTCCCTACGATGGCAGCGTGGTCGGCGCGGTCGCCATGGCTTCGCAAGGAGATATGGACGATGCCCTGGCGGCCGCCGCCCGTGGTTTTGAAGTGACGCGCAAGCTGCCCAGCCACCGTCGCAGCGAGATCTTGGGGAATATGGCGCGCTTGCTGCGGGAGCGCTTCGACGAAGTTGTCGAGGCGATGATCCTGGAAGGCGGCAAGAACCGCAAAACCGCCATCGGCGAGACGACTCGCGCCCTCGAGACCATCAAAGTCTCCAGCGAAGAAGCGCGGCGCATCGGTGGCGAAGTCTTCAGCATCGACTGGACTCCCGCCGGCGAGAATCGTCAGGGTTTTACGCGCCGCCTGCCCATCGGCACCGTGCTGGGCATCACGCCGTTCAATTACCCGGTCAACCTGGCTTGCCACAAGATAGGTCCTGCCATCGCCGCGGGCAACAGCTTCATCATCAAGCCTGCCGAGAAAACGCCCCTGTCTTCGCTCATCCTGGCGGAAATCGTGCTGGAAGCCGGCTACCCGCCCGAAGCCTTCAGCGTGCTCAATGCCTGGGGGCGCGATACCGAAAGCATGGCGACCGACCCGCGCGTGCAAATGATCAGCTTCACGGGCAGCTCGGCAGTCGGCTGGATGCTCAAAGCCAAAGCTGGGCAAAAGAAAGTGACGCTGGAGCTGGGCGGCAATGCAGGCGTGATCGTGCACAGCGATGCCGACCTGGACGATGCGGCGGCGCAGACCGCGGCGGGCGGATTTGCCAATGCCGGGCAAAATTGCATCTCGGTGCAGCGGCTGCTCATCCAGCGCGGCATCTTTGAAGAATTCGCCGACCTTTTCATTGAGCAGGTCAAAGCGCTGAAAGTGGGCGACCCGCGCGATCCTGAAGTCGATATCGGACCGCTGATCACAGAAAACGACGCCATCCGCGCCGAAGCCTGGGTGAACGAGGCGCAGAAAGCCGGGGCGAGTGTGCTGCTGGGTGGCGCGCGCGAAGGCACGCTCTTCCCGCCCACCATCATGACCGAAACAGCGCCGGATATGCGCGTCAACTGCGAAGAAGTCTTTGCGCCAGTGGTGTCGCTGAGCGCCTATGAAGCCTGGGACGATGCCGTCGCCACGGTCAACGACAGCCCCTACGGCTTGCAGGCGGGCGTCTTCACGCGCGATATCGGGCGCATTATGGATGCCTGGCAGCGCATTGAAGTGGGTGGGTTGCAGGTCAACCAGGCATCGACCTTCCGCGTCGACCACATGCCCTATGGCGGCATCAAAGCTTCGGGCTATGGACGAGAAGGCGTGCGCTATGCCATCGAAGACATGACTGATCTGCGTTTGATGGTGTTGAATCTGCGTTGAGGCGCGGCGGGTTTCTCGCCGCTCATCAGCCGTAGGGATAGGGAATCAGTTCCACTAGCGGCAGAAAGCGCTGCATATCGGCGACAGCATAGGCGGCGGTGCCCGGCTGCAAACAGACTGCGGTGGCAGCGGCAATGCCCAGCCGCAAGCCGTCTTCTATGGGCAGGTTTTGATGCAGCGCCTGCGCCAGCCCCGCCAGCACAGCATCGCCCGCGCCAGCTGGACTGCTGACTTCGACAGGAATGGGCGGGATGCGATAGCTGCGCCCGTCCAGCGCCGCCAGCGCGCCATCCTCCCCCATCGTGACCACCACCTGCGATCCATATTGCGCCTGTATATCGCGCGCAGCCCGGTAAATCTCAGCAAGCGTGCGCAGTTCCCTGCCAACCAGCGCGGACAATTCGTGTTCGTTGGGTTTCACAAAAGCCGGACGCGCCCGCAAGCCAGCCTGCAGATTGGGTGGCGCGGCATCAAAGACGACTGGCACGCCGCGCTCGTCAGCCAGGGTGATGGCATCGGTATAAAAGTCGGGGGTCATGCCCGGCGGCAGCGAACCGCCCGTGATGACGACGCTCGCCTGCGAAAGCGCTTGTTCATAGCGCGCCAGCAATGCCGTCACATCATCGGGGCGCACCTGCATGGACGCGCTGGTGATGGTGGTGTGCTCGCCAGCGGCTTCGTCGACGATGACGGTGTTGATGCGCGTTTCGCCAGCAACCTCGCAAAAGTCGACTGTGACGCTGAGTTCGCGCAGCATGCTGGCGACTTTTTCTCCCACTGCGCCAGCCGCCAGCCCCAACGCCAGGCTTTCTAGGCCCCGCCGTCCCAAAATCCAACTGGCATCGGCCGGTTTGCCACCCATGCTGTGCACGGTGCGCGTGGCGCGGATGGTCGTGTTGGTCGTCAGGCGCGGGACGAAGACGGTGAGGTCGAGCGTGGTGTTGGGCGTCAGCGAAACGATCATGGCTCAATCGCGGAAATCGGCGATAGCGGTTTCCATAGCGGCGCATTCGTCTTTCAGCAGAGGACTCGCGCCGATCTGCCCAGCCATCAGCATGACGAAGGCGTTGGTATCCAGCCGTTCTACCGCATCCAGGGCGGCTTCCAGGTGCTTGCCCATCAAGAAGAGCCCGTGCCAAGGGGCGATTGTGCCGGCCGCGTGCTTGGCGATCATGGCTTCGCGGCCGCGCATGGTGGCGACGATGCGTTCGCCCAGTTTGGGGCTGTGGGCTGGCGCATAGTCAATGACGGGCGTCGTGCCAAACTTGCGCGTGGCTTCCATCACCGGCGGCATGGGGCGGTTGGCGCAGGCGAAGACCATCAAGTGGCGCGGATGAGCGTGAATGACGGCGCTGCCCACATCGCGGTAATGCTGGTGCAAACCCAGGTGGACGGCGCTTTCTCGCGTTAACCCGCCCGCGCCATGCACGATTTCGCCCCGGCAATCGACCACCAGCACTTCGGCCGCCTCCAGCTGCCACTGGCGCATCTGCCCGGCCAGGGTGGGCGACATGCAAAAGAGCTCGCCAACGCGCAAGCTGATATTGCCGCCGCCGGCATCGGTCAGATGACGATCAAAAAGGATGCGCCCGATGCGCGCAACCAACTCCCGTCCGGCTTCCAGTTCGGGGGTCAAGGGCATTTGCGATTCTCCTGGTGGCGCGTCATAATGAATGTAGTGTTGCACAGGCTGTCGCGCGATTCAACGGCAAAGCGCGGCGTGGGAGTGTGGAATTTTGTGGATAGGGTAATCAAGCCCCCGTCCCCCGTCCCCTTCCCCACAACGAGGGAAGGGGAGTTTATTGAACGATTCAGCAGGTTTTGAAGCCCCTCCCTCATATTGGGGGAGGGGTTTGGGGTGGGGGGCATAGCAGCCCGCACGGCGTCAACCGTTTGTCCTGCCAACAGCAATTTTCTTTTCTGCACCCTGCCAAACAGACGAGGACTATCCATGCCATTTGAATTCGCCACCGCGGCGCGCATCATCTTCGGCGATGGCACAGCTGGGCAACTGCCCGAACTGGCCAGCGCAATGGGCCGGCGCGTCCTGCTGGTTGCTGGCGCGAATCCCGCCCGGCACAGCCAGTGCATCGACGCGCTTGCCAAGGTTAATCTGGCCTGCGCCGTCATCAGCGCGGCGGGCGAACCCAGCATAGCCGCCATCGAAGAGGCTCGTGCAGAAGCGCGCCGGTCTCGCTGCGACCTGGTGATCGCCATCGGTGGCGGCAGCGTCATCGACAGCGGCAAAGCTTTGGCTGCGCTCATCCCCAATCCTGGCGAAGCGCTGGATTATCTTGAAGTCATCGGCGCGGGCGAGAAATTGAGTGTGTCGCCGCTGCCCTTCATCGCCCTGCCAACCACAGCCGGCACTGGCGCGGAAGTCACCAAGAACGCCGTGCTCAGTTCGCCCGAACATGGCGTAAAGGTGAGCCTGCGCGACAACCGCATGTTGCCCGATATCGCCTTGGTCGACCCGCTCTTGACACATTCGCTGCCACCAGCCGCCACCGCCAGCACGGGCATGGACGCGCTGACGCAATTGTTGGAGCCTTTCGTTTCGCATTTGGCGAATCCGCTGACCAATGCGCTGTGCGAGGCTGGCTTGCGGCGGGCGGGACGGTCGCTGCGGCGCGTGGTTGCCGAGCCGAATGATGCCGATGCGCGCGCTGATATGGCTTTGGCGAGTTTGCTGGGCGGTTTGGCGCTGGCGAATGCCAAATTGGGCGCGGTGCATGGCTTCGCTGGTGTGCTGGGCGGATTGACAGGCGCGCCACACGGGACGGTCTGCGCTGCGCTGCTGCCGGGCGTCATAAATGCCAATATGACTGCGCTGGCTGCACGAGCTGCCGATTCGCCCGCTCTGAGGAAGTATCGGCGTGCCGCGCGGCTGCTGCTGGATTCGCCCGATGCGACTGCGCAAGACGCGCTGGATTGGATCAACGAAACCAGCCGCCTGTTTGAGATCCCGCGCCTTGGCGAGCTGAGCGTTGACAAGGTTGACTTTGCCGAAATCGTGGCGAAATCGCAAGCCTCCAGCAGCATGAAAGGCAATCCAATTCCGTTGGATGCGCAGGAGCTGGCAGCGATTCTCTCGGCCGCGCTATGATCAGCCTATGAAAGCGCGTTGGCTGCCGAAGCGCCTGCTGTACCTGGCCTTGCCTTTGCTGCTGTGCGCTGTCATGCCGCTGGCGCATGACGATGCTGGTCGGCTGCTATTCGTCTCGGACAGCGATTCAATTGACGCCGGGCGCGCATCCAACTCGGTTTATGGAATTGGGCTGGATGGACGCGGGCAAAAGCGCATCGCCGGCTCCATCAAACACGGCGAGGATTATCTGCGCATCAGCGATGTCGATTGCCAGGCCGCCAGTAAGCTGGTAGCCATCGCCACCAATGACAGCGCCCTGAATGGTTTTCACCTGGTGGATGTCGCTGGCAAGGGGCTGCGACAATTCACGCCGGTTGGCGAAGCTCTCACCGCAATTCGCCAATTGTCCTTGTCGCCAGATGGCTCGCGGATTGTCGTTTCGCGCGCCTGGGACGACGGTCCCGATGCGCGATACGGCTTGCTGATCGGCGATCTGCGCAGCGGCGAATTTGTCGTGTTTGCGCCGCCTGGCGATTCCCGTTCAATCACCGCGCCAGCCTGGTCGCGCGATGGGCAGCGCATCGCCTATGTCGTTGAAGAAGCGGGCGAATTTCGCGTCTTCATTTCCGCGTATACCGGGGACCAGGAAAAGCAAATCCATGTTGCGCGGAGCGCCATCGACGGGCTGGCATGGTCGCCGGATGGCTTGTGGCTGGCGGCTGAGTTGGGCGGGCAGATCGTCATATTGCGCGCCGATAGTGGGGAACTTACGCGGCTGAGCGACCGGCCCGGTGGGGCTTGGTCTCCGCAGTGGTCGCAGGATGGCGAACGCATCGCTTTTGCCTCGCGCTCGAGCTTTCCAGGATATGCTCAACTGCTGACTATATCGGCGGCGGGCGATGATGTGCGGCGTGTGACGGCTCTGCGCGGCGAGTTGGCTTTGGGCTGCTGGCTGGGACAGGGGTAATCCGAAACTCCTCGCTTTATTTTCTGCGCCGGCTCCACAGCCACAGTGTCAATGTGCTCGCGATCAATATGGCGCTCAAAGCCAACAACGTGCCACTGTAGCCCAGCGCGCCAATGGCAAAGCCGCCCAGCACCGGACCAGCCACTTTGCCGACATTTTGCAGCGCGCCCAACAAACCCATGCCCGCGCCCAGGTTGTCGGCGCTGATATCGTCGGCGATCAACGCTTTCGCCGCCGGAAAGACAAGCGCCTGCGCCACGCCCAACAAGCCCGCCGGCAACAGAAACAGCGCGCCAGTATCCAGCGACCTCGCCAAAGGCAGCGCGGCAGCCAGCAGCAGCATGCCCAGGCTGATGGCGCGCAGGTAACCTAGCTTGTCGGCCAGCCGCCCGCAGACCGGCTTGCCCAGCACATGCACAGCTTCGCTCAGGCTGAAGAATAGCCCGACCAGCGCCACGCTAACGCCGGCTTCCAGCGCGAAAATGGGCAAGAAAGCTTTCAACGTATACAGCGCCACAAATGCCGCCGCTTCCAATCCGCCCGTCAGCCAGACAGCTGGCAGCCGAGTCGCTTCCACAAGCGCCGCGCGCAGGTTAAGAGCGGGCATCGTCCCAACGCCGCCAAGAACCTGCTGGCCGGGCAGGCCTTCCCCTTTGTTTCGTTGCGCTCTGGAGGGATCGCCTGGCACAACCGGGGCTTTGCGCGCCGGGGGCAGCCACAGCAGCGGCAGAAACATCGCGCAGCTTAGCAAGCCGATGACCGTGAAGACATCGACCGCCGCCATCGACAGCAGCAGCCAGCCACCCAGCGCCGGACCGACGATGTAGCCACCACTGCGCGCCATTTCAAAGGTGCCGATGCCCGCCGCCAGCGACCGTCCCTGCGCCAGCTCGGCGATATACGCCAGGGTCACCGGACCATAAATCGCCGTGGCGGTGCCATGCAGCAAGCGCAGCAGCAGCAGTTGGTCGGGCGTGGTGATGAAGCGATACAAGAAAGGCACAAAAGCGAAGAAGCCCGCGCCCACAAAGAGCCACAGCCGCCGGCCCCAGCTATCGGACAATATGCCAAATAGCGGCTTCAAAAAGAGCCCGGTGATGGTCGATATGGAAACGATCATGCCCAGCCAGGCGCCCGATGCTCCCAGCGAGGCTGCGAAAATCGGCAACAGCGGCGTTTTGCCTATCTGGTAGGCAGAGCGGGCGATAAAATCTGCCAGCATCAGGTTGAGGAAGGGTCGGCTGCGCATCATGCCGCCGCATTATAGTGCCGCGCGCCGCTGCTGGCAGGGGTGAGAGGGCCTGCGCGATCGGCCGGGAATGCCCGCAAATCCTGCCGCGCTCCAGCCGATGCCTTTGTGCCGCAAACGCAAGCGCTCGTACAATGCCCGCGCCATCTTTTCATCACGCCAGTCATAATCTGCTTTCCGCGCAAAGGGACTGTTGGCTGTGCGTGCGCCACTGCGACCATCGCCAGAGCCAAAGCTGTCGATGACGATGCGCTGGGCACCGGCAGATAGCAGCCGCGCCGCGAAATCGTCTGTGTGGGGCAGGCAAGGCGCAACGGCGATCTGAACGCGGATACCCCGAGCCAGCGCCTGTTCGACTGCCGCAAAACGCCGCTCGATGTTGGCGCGCGTCGGTCCATACGGCAGGTCGGGGCGGTCGGTTTCGATGGTCATGCCCAGCCATAAATAGGGGATCTGCGCCAGCAAATCCAGGTCGTCCAGCAGCAGCGCCGACCGCGTTTGCAGCAGCAGCAGGTCGAGATCGGCATATTGGGCGAAGACTTGCAGGCAGCGCCGCGTCAGCCGCAGCTTGCGCTCGACAGGCTGGTAGGGGTCGGTCACCGGACTGCAGAAGATGCGCAGTGACTGTCGCGCGGGATGTCTTGCCAGTTGTGCCGCCAGCAGCTCGGGCGCATTGCTTTTGACGATCAGCGCCTCGCCCCAGGCTTCGTCGTCTTGCCGGGCGAATCGCCAGTTGGGCAGGCTGCGCGCATAACAAAATGCGCCGCAATAGTGTTTGCCCAAGCCACAGCCAGCCGCCCACGACAAGCTGTGCGTAAAAGGCCGTTCACCCGTCTGCAGAAAGCCGCGGCGCTGTGGAGTCAGGATTGATTTGGCGCGTATGCTGCGTATGTGCATGGGCGCGATTGTAACAGGCAGCCAGCAGCAGGATTGCCGCCACGCGCCCAAGATAGAAAGTCTCACCTACGAAGTAATTCCATCTGAGATTGATGCAAGTCTGAGTCTCGCGCGATTTGTAGAGTGAAAGCATAGCGTATACCATTGATACTTAGTAGCAGGCGGGTCGCACATTGACTCGTATGACATTTGCAGAATAGAGGGCAAGCTGTTGGGATACAGGTCGATAGACGCACTCCAAAACGACCTTGCGAACGAAATCTTTTATTATGCGAGAGACCGCAAGAAAGCGGCAGGAAGAGCATTGGGCACGCTTGTAGAAGTGGTCGCGCACTATCTTCTTTGCGCATGGGAATTTCGAAACCACCTGGTGATTGAACGCAAGCTGACCGAGTACGCAAATCCTGAAATCGCGCACAATGTCGAGTTTTCTCTTCACCCGATCGTGGGGCAACAAGAATTCAGGATTGCTTCGTCTCTTCCTGTAACGCCTGCAAAAGTTCGACGGCATTTACAAGTACTTGAGAATTATCGTCTCAAGTCAAGCCAGATCGTGACCAGACATGGCATAAAGCGAAACTCAACAGTTCTCACGGAGACAGAAAGGGGTCCAATAGTCGCTCATGTCGATGCAATGGGCGCTGACTTTTATGATCTTACAGTTTGTGAGCTTCGCGCTGCTCCACACGCAATTTTCGAGTGCAAGCGCGTTGGCGTCGAAGAAGGTATGCGCAAGGGACCACAGACGATTGAAAAAGCCAAGCAAGGCGCATATGTGGCGAGAGCAGTATCCTCGCTGCAAAAGGTGCGGGGACGCAGCGGAGAGATTCATGGCATAATTGAGGATGCAGAAGGCAAGTTTCGCATAGCGCCGTATGAGCAACTGTTGCGCAAAGTGATCGGCGCATCGGCGCGTTCTCAGTATCCTGGCTTCATCATGACCGTCGGCGTTGTCAGCAACCATGGAAACTGGTTTACATCCGACAACTTCAACAAAGAACTGCTTGTATTGGCACAATCTTACGACTGGCTCTTGTTTATCACCGATTCGGGGTTGCATCAATTCATTGAAGATATGCTGCTTGACCCAATTGCCGAGTATTCGCCGGCTCGCGAGGCGTTCCTGGCGAGCTATTCTGGCCGAGCGGGCAAGAACAAATTCACGAAAGTAAACATGGATGTGGACGCCGACAGAGTCCTGGTGAAATACTTCGGGAAGTATCGGCGTGAAGTGGAAACATGGTTCAATGTAATTTCACCAAGCGGCAGGTCAATTGAAGACCTGAAATCGGACTTGTATACGCTTGCGAATATGCCGAACTGAAAGCGAAATCAAGGTGACTGCCGGAAGAAATAATGCTGAATCGGTCAGCCAGCACTGGTGTACGCCGCCCAAGTATGTCAAGGCGATACGAGAATTTTTTGGCGGAAGGATAGAACTTGATCCTTGCTCCAACAAGTACTCAATCGTCGATGCAGTGGTAGAGTATTCCCTGCCCGAAAATGATGGCTTGCACGCCTCCTGGGATTACCAGACTGTTTTCATCAATCCACCCTACGGCAGAGATCGGGAGCGTGGCACAACGATCCTTGATTGGCTAAGAAAGGCTGCGATTACGCACGACAAGCACGGCGCAGAGGTAATCGCCCTGGTGCCAGTTGCGCCCAACACGCGACATTGGAAGCAATATGTCTTCGGCGTTGCAACCGCTATTGTCTTTCTATACGACACGCGTCTTAAGTTTCTTGTGAATGGAAAGGAAGGCGGCAAAGGCGCCCCGATGGCATGCGCGTTGATTTACTGGGGTTGCAAATATCAGCGATTTGAAGCAGCTTTCAGCAGATTCGGCGCAGTCTGCGACATTCGCAATCTGCAAGACATTACGATAGGCAACGGCAGGCAATTGGCCATTTGGCAGCAGCACACTTAGCGCGCTTGCGGACGGCTGACTGCATCACAGGACTTTTCTAGCAGGATTGCCGTCACGCGCCCACGATAAAAGGTCTCGCCCAGTGGCATCATGGCAGGGATAGCGAGCGTATTTGCACGCCGCCCTTTTGCGCGGAGGCTGTAACGGTCACAACCGCGCCCGGCTCTGCCCGCAACAGCCACTCGATGCGCGCGCTCGTGTCGCTCCATTGCCGCAGCCAGGGTGACCAGGCGGCAGTGCGTTCATCGCGCCCGGCCAGGTGCCCGATGCTTTGCCGCGCCGAGCCCATCAGCAACTCGCAGCCCGCCGCTTCCAGCGCGACTTCGACTGTGCCAGCCGTGCCATGCGCCAGGGCTCGCTGGGTTAGGTGGGTGGGCAAGAAACCTTCGTTGGCGACCAGCGCGCTCAGCTTGACCAAGTTGTCCGCCAGGCGCACGGCTTCCAACTGGCGAATGTTCAGCAGCGGAGCGGTCATGGCGTGGCGCAGCGTGAACAGGCAATTGCTGTGCAGGGTTTCGGGCAAGAAATTGCGCGCCGCTTCTGTCGTGGCAAAGCTGCGTGGCGGCGGGTTGCGAAATGTATACATATGCGTCCAACCGCCGATCTCGACCAGGCCCAGCTGTGGATGCTCAAAGGGCTGCCAGTCGATGAAACCAGCGCCGCCCAGATGCTCATCGTTATACGCCAGCAGCGTGATCTCGTCATCTGTAGAACGGGCGCGCACCTGGTACTTGGCTGGCTGTTCGATGCCAGCCGCCAACTCTGGATTCCACAGCTCGGTGCTGAAAGTGATGATGCCAAACTCGTCATAAGCCCACTGCATCAGCGAGCCGACGCGCGGCTGGTCGGGGTCGGTTGTGAATTCTTCGTAGACCGAGATGACCGGATAGCCAGTCAGCGCTGTGCCCATTGCGCCGATGCGATTGTATAGGGCGAGATCGGCGCGCGGCAGGCTGTCGTCCGGGGCGACCAGCGAAGGTCTCAGGTGCAAGCCGCCGTGCGTATGATAGCACTGCATGCCGGCGATATTGGGGTGATCGAGGATGAAATCGGCGATTGCCCGCGCTTCTGGCTCGGACAAAGGCGCTTCTCCCGCGCCGTACTGTCGAAATTCGGGACGCCAGCCGGCTGGAAAATTGCGATTGAGGTTGCCGTCACGCGGCTTTTGAATCTCAAAGTTGACGCCGTTCCAGTCGCCACGGATATCGCCTTCGCGGTAGAGGCGATAATAAGGACCTCGCCCGACCTCGCCCGCTTCTCGCAAGGTCATCAGGCGTGGATCTTCGGCAGCGACTCGCCACTCGCCAGCTGGATCGCGAATGCGCATTTGGGTGATGAAGCCATCGCCATTCATATCCTGCTGGCACAAGCCTCGCGTCTGTTCTTCGCCGGGCAAAAAGCGTCCATTGCCACACCAATGACAGGGCGTCTTCAGGCTGATCTCTGCGCCATCGGGATTGATGCGCGGGATGATGTAAAAAGCCAGTTTGTCCAGCAGCCAGCTGACATCGGCATCAATGCCATAATTGGTCAGCAGATACCAAATGGTATAGACAGCGGTCTGGGTAGTGGCGACTTCTTCGGCGTGGATGCCAGCGTCAATGTAAAATGCCGGCTTGTCAGTGTGCGCGCCCGTGGCGGTGTTGGTCAGCGTCATGCAATGGATGTCGCGCCCGCGCCAGCTCTGCCCGATAACTTCCAGGCTTGCCAGCGCTGGATAGGCATCCGCCAGTCCCTGCAAATGACCGCACAGCGTCTGATAGTCGAAGTATTCGCCAAAGTCGATCGTGTTTGGCATGCTGTCCCCTGGTTCGCGTTTGTCTGCTGTGTTGGTTCAGAAGTCCTGGCTGACCCGTGCCCGGTCAGGACGGACAAATTGTCCACCGCCTGGTTCGCCGACCACCTGGCCATCGACATAGACCGTTTTGCCATTGACGATTGTGCGCGCAACCCGGCCGCGAAAGGTCATGCCCGCGTAGAGCTTGTCGCAATCGCGCGCCTGGCTGAAGAGCATGTCGCGGTGAATGGTCGTCTGCGCCTGTGGATCATAGATGACCAGATCGGCAAACGCGCCCACAGCGATATGCCCGCGCTCGGGATATATGCCGAAGCGTTTCGCGCCATTGGTCGCCACCAGCTCGACCGCCTTGTTGATGCCGATGCGCCCGTTCAGCGCTTCGTGCATCACACCCGGCAGCAACTCTTCGACGCCTGGCGCGCCCGGTGGGGTCGCCCAGATATCTTCGCGGGCGCTTTCTTTTTCGGCGATCGTGAAGGGCGAATGGTCGGTCGTGATGGCCATCAGCGTGCCATCGCGCAAGCCGTCCCAAAGCGCTGCCTGATCGGCGGGTTTGCGCAAGGGCGGGTTGATCTTGGCATAGGGACCCACGCGCGCCAGGTCGTCTTCGGTGAAGAGCAGGTAATGCGGGCAAGTTTCTGCGCTGGCGGTCGATCCCGTGGCTTTGAAGCGGCGAAAGACAGCCAAAGCCTCGGCACAGCTCAGGTGAGCGATATGCAGCTGCGCGCCGATGCTCTCGTTGAGCGTCAACAGCGTGGCAATAGCCAGCGCCTCGACATGCGGCGGACGCGATTCGCCATGGGCCGGCACATCATTGCGACCAGCGGCGATCAACTGTGCCGTGTGCCATTCCAGCAGTTGGTTATTTTCGGCATGCACCGCGCAGACCAAACCCGTTTCCGCGACCAATTGCAGCGCCTGATATAGCTGCGGCACATCGGGCAGACAGAGCCCTTCAAATTCGTCATCGCGGCCTTTTGGCGCAGCTGTCATGAAGATCTTGAAGGCGATCGCGCCCTCGTCGACCATGGCGGCGATCTCTTCACGGTCGAGCAAACCCGGCGCGCCATACAGACCGAAATTGACATAGCTATCGCGCTGTGCCAATGCTTTGCGCATGCGGAAGATCTCGCCAGTTGCACAGCAGGGCTTGCTGATGGGCATCTCGAAGATCGTGGTGACACCGCCAGCCGCCGCCGCCCGCGTTTCTGTGGCGAAGTCGCCTCGCTTGGGATAGGCAGGCGCGCGGCAGTGAAAATGAATGTCGATGGCGCCGGGCAGCAACAGCTTGCCGCCGGCATCAATGGTCTGGGCAGCGTGGGTGCCGGTCGAATCGCTGGTTAGCAGGGCGATGCGCCCATCGCGGATGCCCAGGTCGAGGCTTTGGACGCCGCTCTCCAGGACAACCTGCGCGTTGGTGATGAGGGTGTCGATATTCAAATGGATTCTCCTGTCCGCCTGTGTCTCAGTATCTATATAAAGGAATGATAAAGGAATGCAACAAAAAGAAGGAATGTCGTAGGGGCGAGCCTTGTCTCGCCCACTATGTCGCAACTGACCATGTGGGCGAGTCATCGCCTCGCCCCTACAGATTTCGAATCAGAATAGCATCGTCCTTTTTCGCACAACTTACTCGCGCTACCTCTGTGGCAAGGCTCTTTGATTTAATAGAACGCGCGCCGCAAAATCGCAGAGAATGGCTGTGGTCGCGGCATAATCCGCCAGCAGCACATGTTCATTGGCGGCATGAGCGGCTTCATAGCTGCCTGGTCCAAAGATAATCATGTCGCCGAGCGCCAGGTTCATCAGGTGCTTGGCATCGCTGCCCGGCAAATAGCCGATCGGTCCGGGGTGCGCGCCCAGCTCGCGGCTGACACATTCCAGAAAAAGTTGCCCCAGCTCGGTTTGCAGCCTCGATTCAAACCAACTGGAATAGACAAAGTCGCCCAGGCTGGCGCTGGCCGGCGCAATATCTACAGAGTCCAGCACAGATTGCAGTTCGGCGCGCACCTGTGCCGGGTCTTCGCGCGGGATCATGCGCCTGTCGAGCTGAATGGCGCAGCTGTCGGGCACGGCATTGGCAGTGCTGCCACCGTTGATGACGCCGATATTGCATGTCGGGCAGCCGACCATAGGATGGCTTCGCGCCGAAAGCTCGCGATGATAGCCCTCCAGCGCGCCGATGATTTTGCCCATGGCCACGATGGCGTTGATGCCGCGGTCGGGGTTGGTGGCATGCACCGATTTGCCGCGCACCTGCACTGTCGCCCGCAGCACGCCCTTGTGCGCTGTGGCCACGCGGTTGGCGGTCTGTTCGCCCACGATGATGAAGTCGCAGGGAGGCAGATGCCCCTCGTCCGCCAGCCATTTCGTGCCCAGTTGCCCGCCCACTTCTTCTTCCGCGGCCGCCACCAGCACGAGCGAACCGTGCAGGTCTCGCCGAGCCATCTGCCGCAGGACCAGCAGCATGGAAGCCAGGGGGGCTTTGTCATCGATGCTGCCTTTGCCATAAAGCGCGCCGTTCTTGATGACCGCGGCGTAGGGATCGACATGCCAACTGCGGGCTTCGTCGGCGGCGATAGGCACAGTGTCGATGTGCGCATGCAGCATGATGCGCGGCTCGCCCTCGCCCAGCGTCGCGATGGTATTGAGCGCCTCGGGCTTTGCAGAAGGCGCAATCTGCCGCACCCGGCAGCCGATGGCGCGCATCTCGTCCGCAACGAAATCGGCAATGGCGCGGGTGTCGCCAGGCGGGTTGGGCGACGGGATCTGCACCAGCCGCCGCAGCAAGTCAATCGCGTCCATCTATATGCCCTGTACCGATTTGTATTCTTCCAGCTCTTCGGGCGTATAGACCTGCATCAGCTCCAGCTCGACGCCGCCGGCTTCCTGCTCGAGGAAAGCCACCCAGCCTTCGGGGTGGACGTGGCTGCCTTTCACCTTGCAGGCTGCGCATTCCTTGAGCGTTGCGCCTTTGGCTTGGGCATCTGCCAGCGCCTCGTCGATATTGGGCACGGCATAGCAGATATGGTGTAAGCCTTCGTAGCCGCGTTCTTTGATCCAGGCGTCATAGCGTCCGCCCGAGTCCATCGACTGGCAAAGCTGGTATTCGACATCGCCGACATTGAAGATGACGACGATATTGCGCGATTTGTCATATTCGTGTACTTCGGCATCTTGCGCCAGGCCGAGGAATTCCTGATAGTTGCGCAGCGCCGCCCGCGCGTCCTTCACCGCAAATGCCATGTGTTTGATATAGCGTTCGTACATGATTGTCCTCCGAATCGGGTAAGCAATGAGATTATAGTGTTTTCCAGCCGGCGAGGCATCCTGCCAAAGCAGCCAGTGAAGTTTTCCGTGCCGCCATATGCCACCACCCTAAATCACGCCCATTAAGAGGGAGGGACTTCAAAACGTAGTAGCGCTCCTATGTGTCTTAGCGGTTCGCTTTTGCATGATTAACTTTGTTCTACTTCTGCAGGTAAAATTACGCAAATGCTTGCAGTCTAAGGAGCGCGCATGAAAATCACCAGTGTAGAAGCGATTCCGCTCTTTGCGTCTTTTGCCGAGGCGCTGGGAGAGGTGCCGCCCGAGCTTGCCGTGCCGGCGTTCAGCATGCGCAGCAACCCGCTGCTCGGGCAGGGCGCGGTCATCGTGCGCATCCATACAGACGCGGGTCTGGTCGGCATTGGCGAGGCGATGGGACGCCCGGGACCGCGCGGAACAGCGGCACACATCAACGAGGTGCTCGCGCCATTGCTGCAGGGCGCAGACCCGCGGCACCAGCACGCGCTTTTCACAGCCATGAACGAGCAAATGCGTTTCGCGCCGATGGGCATCAGCGGCGTCGATATGGCGCTGTGGGACTTGCGCGGCAAGATTTATGGCGATTCCTTGCCAAACCTGCTGGGTGGCGCAGTCCGCGACAGCATCGACTGTTATGCCAGCCCCATCCCCTACCTGCCCACGCCCGCCGCATCGGCCAGCAAGGCCCGCGAATTCGTGGCGGCTGGCTTCGGCGCGGTGAAGCTGAAGATCGGTCGCGGCATCAGCGTCGATATGGCGCATGTCGAGGCGGTCAGTGAGGCAATCGGTGCCGAGAGCAAATTGCTGGTCGATGCCAATGGCGCATACACAGTCAGCGAAAGCATCGCACTGGCGAAAGAGCTGGCGCGGCTGGGTGTGTATTGGCTGGAAGAGCCGGTGCATCCAGAATTTGTCGATGACCTGGCGCGAATCCGCCGACGAGTTGATCTGCCGGTGGTTTCTGGCGAGTGGCTGGGCAGTTGGTTTCAATTCCGTGATCTGCTGCGCGCCGAGGCAGTGGATATCATCATGCCCAATATCACCCGCTGTGGCGGCTTGACTGGCCTATTGAAGATCGCCGACCTGGCCATGCTGGACAATGTGCTGGTCGCGCCCCATGGAGTCGGCGCGGGCGTGGGCATCGTAGCGGCTTGCGCGGCTTGCGCTGTGCTGCCCAACTTCCTGATTTATGAATACAACCAACTCTTCAATCCGCTGCGGCACGCGGTCATAAACGAGCGCATCGACTTTCGTGATGGCGCGCTGCACGCCAGCCTCGAGCCAGGCTTGGGCATCAGCCTGGACAACGCGACAGTCGAGCGATACCGAATCGACTAATCGCCCGTGTCGGGGCGGGCATAGTCGTCCGCAAAACGCGTGATATCGGTTTGCTGCCAATTTCCAAAGGCGACCTCCAACACGCGCACGGCGGGACCACGGCTGCCCAGGCGGTGTTTCGCCCCGGCGGGAATCCAGATCTCTGCGCCGGCATCCGCTTCGATCTGCTGTTCGTCCACCTGCACCAGCGCGCCATCATCCAGCACGATCCACAGTTCGGCGCGGGCGGTATGCGCTTGCAGGCTCAGCCGTTGCCCGGGCGCAACAGTCAGCAAACTGACCGTGACTTCGCGGTTGTGCGCATATTGGCGGAAGCTGCCCCAGGGACGATTCACCTGCGCGACTGGCGGCGCTGCAGCGGGGATGGGCTTGGTGACAAATTTGGACATGGGCGAGCCTCTGCGCGAACGGGACGGACTATACTTTTACCACAGAGCCGTAGAAAAAGTGACAACAAAGGTAACAATCATGAACCACCGCGTACACCGAGTTGAAAAAGTTCGCCGAGTGCGCTAGCCCTTGCGCCTTCTGTGATTTTCTCTGTGATCTCTGTGTCAAAGAATCGCGCAAGGCCAACTTGGTTTCACCTGGCAGCCGAGTCGCGGAGGGATCGTGCGGAAATGTCCGCTACAATAGGCGACATGAACGACAGGCCTGTCACATTACTCACCGGCGCGGGCAGCGGCATCGGGCGCGGATTCGCCATGGCGCTGGCGAGGCTGGGCAGTCATGTTATCGTCACCGATATCGACTTGGCCAGCGCAGAATCGGTAGCTGCCGAGATTTCAGCCGCGGGCGGGCTTGTGCAGGCGCGCCAATTTGATGTCGTCGATGGCCAGGCGGCGCGCTCGCTGGTTGACGAGCTGATCGACTGCTATGGGCGCATCGACCATCTCTTCGCCAACGCCGGCATATTGGGTCCCACAGACCTGTGGGAGATCACGCCCAAGGACTGGGATGCCGTGCTGGGCGTCAATATCAAGGGCGCGGCAATCATCTGTCAACTGGTGGCGGCGCAGATGAAAGAGCAGCGGCGCGGGCGCATCATTGTGACCGCCTCGTACAATGGCGTGCGCGTCGACAAGCATGTCATCCCCTACCGCGTCAGCAAAGCCGGGCTGCTCATGTTCACCAAATGCCTGTCGCAGGTGATGGCGCCGTATGGCGTGACCGTCAACGCCATCTGCCCTGGCGTTACTTTGACGCCCCTCCAGCAGACCTATGCGCAAGCCCTGGCCGACCAACGCGGCATCAGCCTGGACGACTACCTCGATGAACGCCGATCGCGCATTCCCATGGGCGAGCTCACCACCACCGCCGATCTCAATGCCCTGGCGCGATTCCTGGTTTCGGACGAGGCGCGGCTGATCACCGGGCAGTCCATCGCCGTCGATGGCGGCGTTATGGCGAGCTCCTGACGCGCGCCAATGAGCTATCAGGCGTATATCACCGCCAGCCAGCCCATCCCGCGCACAATCCGCAGTTGGTATTTGAACGGTCGCGGCATGGATTGCTTCGGCCAGCATGATCAGCCCAGCAACGAGGAGCTGCCAGACATCGGCGCGGACGAGTTGCTGACGCGCGTGGACGCCATTGGCATTTGCGCATCCGATGCCAAAATGATCAGGCTGGGCGACACCTATCCACTCTTTCATGGACGCGACCTGGTGGCGAATCCACAGCGTCTCGGGCATGAACTGGCGCTGACAGTCGTGCGCGTCGGCGCTGCTCTGGTCGGGCAATATCGGGTCGGGCAACGGTTGGGCGTTCAGCCCGATGTGTATTTTCGCGGCGAGCGCAGGGCTATCGGCTCGATGATAGCGGGCGGCTACACAGAATACATGACGCTTGACGAGCGGATTCTTCGCGGCGATGCGGGCAGTTATGCGCTGCCGGTCGCCGATTCGCTGTCGTATGCCGAAGTCGCGCTGTCTGAACCCTGGGCATGTGTCGAGGCGGCTTTTCGCCCCTTCCGCCGCTTGAATCTGCTGCCGAGCGGGCTGCTGTGGATAAGCGGGCACAGTGACGACTTCGACCTGGATATGCGGCTGCCATCGCGACTGGTAGTCGCCAGTGACATTTCGGCGCGCACAAGCGAGCAGTTGGCGCAGCGGCAGACACCTGTGATCACTGCGGACGGATTGGACGCAGCGCTGACAGCCCAGCGATACGCTGAGGGCGCTGGCATAGACGACATCATTTTGTTTGAGCCAACTGCGCGGCAGATCGAGGCTGCCCAGCAGGCACTGGCGCGGCGTGGCACCTTGACCATCGCCGGGCTTTCATCGCCTGGCTTCGCCGGCATCGACATCGGGCGCATCCACTACGATTTCAGCGGCATCATGGGCGCGGCGCAACCATCGCTGGCGGCTGCCTATGGAGAAAAGAGCAGTCGCAGCGAATTGCGGTCCGGCGGCGTCGCCCTCGTGCATGGCGCTGGGGGACCCATGGGGCAAATGCACATCCAGCGGGCGCTGAGCCTGGAGCATCCGCCGCGCGTCATCATCGCCACCAATCGCGGCTTGGGACGGCTGCGGGCGCTGGAAGCGAGATTTGCGCCGCTGGCAGCCCAACGGGGGGTCGAATTTCGAGCGATCAGCCCGCGCGAGGATCCTGAACTGCTGGAAGCGACAGTCGAAGCGCTGGGCGGCTGCGATGATATTTTGATGATATTTCCCTCGCCCCCAGAAACGCAACGAATGCCCGACCTGTTGCGAACAGGTGGTGTGCTCAATCTCTTCGCTGGCGTCCCGCCGGGGCAGCAGATCCGCCTGGATATCGACCGCATCCTGCGCGATGGCGTGCAGATCATCGGCAGCAGCGGCTCGTCACTGGCCGATCAAGCGCGCGTGCTGAAACAGACAGCAGCCGGAAAACTGGACAGCGCGAGCATCGTCAGCGCTGTCGGCGGGTTGGGCGCGGTCAAATCAGCGCTCGCGGCTGTCAATGCGCGGCGATTTGCGGGCAAAATCGTCATCTATCCGGCGCTGGGCGATATGCCGCTGACGCCTGTATCCAACTGGTCAAAGGCGGCGGAGGCGGCTCTGTTGCGGAAGTGGCTCGGCGAATAGGGGCTGATGTAGCAAATTTCCCGCCAGATCCAGGTTCGCGCAGTGGGCAACACGAGTGCCGCTGCACCACTCCTCCCCGCCGCCGCGTCTCTGGAGCAACAATCTTGCCATGTGCTTGTCCCCGACAATTCGGGGGAGGGATGGGGGTTCATCGCGCGCTAAATTCGCTCAGCTGCTCGCGGGTTGGCAAACCGCCGATCACGCCAACATGCATGGCTGTATAGGCACCCGCCCGCACAGCTTGTCTGACCGCAGCCGACAGCGATTTGCCTTCGTCCAAGCCCACTGCCAACGCCGCATTGAAGCTGTCGCCCGCGCCGGTCACATCCATCGCGTCAATCCTGGCTGCCGGCACATGCAGCGCGCCGCCATCGTCCACGACCAACGCACCCCGCGCGCCTTGCGTGATCACCACTGCGCCCGCCCCCAACGCGAGCAGTTGCTCCGCCAGCGCACGAGTCGGCGTGGCATCATCGGGCGGCAAGCCCAGCAGCATACGCGCTTCGAACACATTGGGCGTGAGCACATCGACACAGCGCAAAATGGCGGGGTCGGCGGTCCGCGCTGGCGCAGGATTCAAAATGGTCAGCGCGCCTGCGCCTTTGCCCTGCAGCAATGCTGCTTGCACTGTCTCCTCCGGCACTTCAAACTGCGTCATGAGGATGTCGCTTTCGGCGATTTGCGCGGCGCAATCATGCACCTGCTGAGGACGCATGCGCATATTCGCGCCCAGATCGATCGTGATGAAATTTTCGCCATCGGGCAACACATTGACGAAGCCCACGCCGCTGTTGAGGTCGGGGATGCGCTGAATATGGCGCGTGTCGATGCCCTCGCGCGCATAGACATCCAGCGCCCAATCGCCAAAAGCATCATCGCCCAGGCAAGCCAACAACTGCACTTGCGCGCCCAGTCGAGCCGCCGCGATGGCTTGGTTTGTGCCCTTGCCGCCGGGTCCCAGGTCGAAGCCGCCGCCGACCAGATTTTCGCCCGCCAGTGGCATGCGCGGCACACGCAGCGTCAAGCCCTGTACATAACTGCCAACAATAAAGATGCGCGTCATGACAAGTTCCCTTCAACCAGCGGCTCCACAACCAGCGCAGCCTGCATTTCTGCTATTCCGTACCTGCACAGAAGCAAGCCCAATACAGTAAGGCAACAAGTTGAAGGAAAGTTGTAGGGGCGACTCTTGAGTCGCCCACATATACGATTGCAACATAGTGGGCGAGACACCGCCTCGCCCACACGATTCTTGCCTTGCCCACCCGTCCCCCAAAAATAGAGCCGAGGGCTTGGGTGGGCAAACCAAGCTATTCGCCGCCCGGTCGCAGCACAACCTCGACAGGTTCCCACATGTCGCCGGTGACATCGTGTCCGTCCATGGCCAGCGCGTCAATCGCCGCCTGCGCCAGGTCGCTGCGATAGGCATCCATGGCTGGCTCTTCGCTGATGACCTGCCCTTCAATCGAAACAGCCACGGTCTGCGCCCACAGATCTGCATCCATGATGCCGATGCCAGCCGGCGAGGGCCAAATCAACTTGCTGATCTCGTTGAGCTGCCAGGTTTGATGGCTTTCGCCCAGCGTCGAGCCATTGTCCAGCACGATGCCCACGCACTCATCCGGGTTCTCGCGGCAGTGGATCCAACCGCGGAAGCTGGCTTTCAAGAAGGCGACAGCGATGTCTTCATTGCCCTCTTCCGCCAGCCAGTCGGCATTCACGAAGACATGGTCTTGCAGCATGGCGGTGCCCACATCGTTGAAGTCGATGACATTCAGGTCTTCGGGCTGGTAGAGCTCGCCGGTGTCGGGATTGACAGCCTCGAGCACCTGGGCGTATTCGTTGTAGGTCATGGCTTCGGCCGCATCGACCTCGCCATTCAGCAACAGCGACATATCAAAAGGCTGCTGCACGATCGTCACATCATCGGGATTTTCCGGGTCGATATCGGCTGCGCGCATGGCGGCAAAAAGCTCGTGCTCGTTGCCAAAGCCCCAGGTGCCGATGCGCATGCCGCGGAAATCATCCACCGACTCGATGCCGGTATCGACAAAAGATACTTCGAGCGTGCCGCTGCGCTGGAAGACCTGGGCGATATTCACCAGGTTGACGCCCTGTTCGTTGGATTCCAGCACCTTGGGCACCCAGGCGAGGCCAAATTCTGCGCCGCCAGAAGCCACGACCTGCTGGGGTACGATCTCTACCGCGCCTTCCAATATCGTTACATCCAAGCCCTCGTCGTTATAAAAACCCAGATCGACCGCTGCGAAGTAACCGGCAAACTGCGATTGCGCCACCCACTGCAACTGCAGTTTGATGGGCGTGAGGTGGCCATCGGCGCTGCTCAGGCCCCCGCCAAGCAGCATGGTCAATACCAAAAGAAATGTCAGTGTCTTGCGCATGAGAACCCTCCAATTGCTTACCAAAATCGTCCGTCCGAAGTATAGCCAATAAGCGCCCAATCGCACAAATCAACTGCATGAGCCGGCAGCCGCCGCTCAAGCAGCGAAGAGCAAGGCGAGCCAGTCTATTCGCCGCCTGGCCGCAGCACGATCGCAAGTGGCTGCCAGCTTGCGCCTGTCACATCGTGCCCGTGCAGCGCCAGCGCATCGATGGCTACCTGGGCAAGATCGCTACGGTAGCTTTCTGCTGGCGGGGCACGTTCAATGATTTGGCTCTCCAGCGCAATCGCCACGGTTTGTTGCCACTGCTGCCCGTCCATGATGCCGATGCCGGCCGGCGCGGGCCAAATCAACTTGTTCATCTCATTCAGCTGCCAGCTTTGATGACTCTCGCCCAGGATCGGTCCGCGTTCCAGCACCATCTCCACGCAGGCATTCGGATGGTCGCGGCAATATATCCAACCACGCAAGCTCGCTTTTACGAAGGCGATAGCGATATCGACATTGCCCGGCTCTGCCAGCCAGTCGGCATGCACAAAAATGTGATCTTGCAACATCGCCGTGCCGAGCTCGTTGAAGTCAATGACATGGAGATCTTCGGGCTGGTACAGATCGCCGGTATCGGGATTGACCGTTTCCAGCACTTGCGCATATTCATTGTAGGTCATCGCCTGCGCCGCATCCAGTTCGCCGGACAGCAGCAGCGACATATCAAAGGGCTGCTGGACAATCGTCACATGATCGGGATTGTCGGGATTGATGCCGACAGCGCGCATGGCAGCGAAGAGTTCATGCTCGTTGCCAAATCCCCACGAGCCGATGCGCATGCCGCGGAAATCCTCGATCGATTCGATGCCGGTTTCGACCAGAGAAACCTGGCGTGTCGCGCTCCGCTGCGAGATTTGGGCGATATTGACCAGGTTGGCACCCTGTTCGTTGGCTGCTAGCACTTTCGGCACCCATCCCAAGCCGAATTGAGCCGCCCCAGCCACGACCAATTGCTGCGGGACGATTTCGACTGATCCGCCCAAAATCGTGACATCGAGGCTCTCTTCCTCATAAAATCCCATATCCTGCGCCGCATAATAGCCAGCGAATTCAGCTTGTGTAACCCACTGCAGTTGCAGCTTGATGGGCACGAGCTGACTATCGGCGTTGCTGAAGCCAACCAGCCAAACCAGAACCAACGTTGCCAGGCAATTGCGCATGAGCATTCTCCCCCAGACTGTGCAATCAGCACAAGCGGCTGTCCCAACGATAGCTTATTTCCCTGCAGATAGAACAGCATAAGCCCCCACCCTAAATCCCTCCCCCAGAACGAGGGAGGGACTTCAAAATGTAGTAGCGCTCTCCTTCCCTCGTTCTGGGGCTGGGGGATGGGAGCTGGGGCAGCAAGGGACAACATCGCAAAAGCTGCGCTGTGCTACACTATGCGCCAGCCATATTGAAAGGATGCTGCCATGCCCGAGGCCCCTGCCTGGCGATTCGATAAGATCATCAAGCCCATGTTTGAACTGCCCGCGCCGCAGCGAATCCTGGCTGGCGGCACAGTGCTGACCTGCCATGGCGACGAAGTTATCGAGCGCGGATTTGTCGAAATGGCTGGCGGCATCATTACTCGTCTCGGCCGCCTGGACGACCTGGGCGCGACAGATGCCGAGATCATCGACTGCGCTGGCAAGACGATCCTGCCCGGGCTGATCAATTCACATGCGCACCTGGCTTGGGATGGCGTGCACGACCTGGCTCGGCAATCGCTGGACGACACGCCGGCAATCAGCGCCTGGAAGAGCGCCGGCAACATGCTCAAGTGTCTGCGCGCTGGCATCACACTCGTGCGCGATCTGGGCATGAACCAGAGCAACTTCTCCGCGAAACAAGCCATCGAACAGGGCATCTTCCCTGGACCGCGCCTGCTGATCACGGGCGAAGCCATCATCCAAACCGGCGGGCATACCTACTGGTGCTGCCGCGAAGCCAGCGGCGCAGACGAGATGCGGCGAGCTGTCCGCGACCAGGTCAAAGGCGGCGCAGACCTCATCAAAATCATGGGCTGCCACGACCGGCTGGAATTCACCGATGCCGAGCTGCATGCCGTCATCGACGAGGCGCATCGCAATGGGTTGCCTATCACCGCGCACGCCACTTTTGACGCCTGCATACAGCGCATGGCGGAATTCGGCGTGGATGTGATTGAGCATGGCGGCAGCATGAGCGACGAGACGATTCAACTGCTGCTGGACAAGGATATTCCCATAGTCACGACCTTCGCGCCCTTGCTGATGCAATCACAGCCCGAGCTGGCGCGACAATACAATATCCCTGAATGGAAGATCGCCGAGCGTCAAAAAGCGGTCGCCAGCCACGAGCGGTTTGCCGGGCTGGTGCGAGCAGCGCAAGCCGGCGTCACAATCGCCTTTGGCACCGATGCCGGCAGCCCGGTGGTGCCCCACGATGTCGTTGTGCCAGAATTGGAATTCATGGTCAAGCTGGGCATCAAGCGCGACAAGTATGACGCCTTGCGCAGCGCCACCTGCGTTGCCGCGCAGATCAGCGGACTGGATAACATACTGGGCAGCCTGGCAGTGGGCAAAGCCGCCGATGTCATCGTCGTCACTGGCGATCCACTGGCAGACTTGGCTGCGCTGCAAGAAGTTGAGCGCGTTTTTGTGGGTGGCAGGCAACTATTTACGCGCTAAGTCAGCATCAATATACCGATAACAGGAGCAGGCAAAATGACACAGTTGCGCGGCATCTTCAATATCCTGGCCACGCCATTCGACAGCGATTATGCGGTCGATTATGCGAGTCTGCGGCGGCTGGTACGGTTTCAGCTGGGGCTGGGCGCGCAGGGTTTGACCATTCTGGGCGTGATGGGCGAGGCCGCCAAGCTCAGCGTGGACGAACGGCGCGCGGTGATGGACTGCGTCATTGATGCCGTGGCGGGCGCAGCGCCCATCGTGGTCGGCACCAGCCACACCGAGTTGGCAACTTGCATCGCGCTGAGCCAAGCTGCCTTTGCCGCGGGCGCAGATGGCGTGATGATCGCGCCGCCGCCACTGGAAGACAAATCCGATCCGGCTATCCTGGCTTTGTATGAGCAGATCGCCGCATGTGTGGATGGCGAGATCGTCGTCCAGGACTTCCCGCCTGTGAACGATGTGATCATGTCGCCGGGAGTATTGGCGCAGATCGCCCAACGCATCCCCCAGGCGCGCGCCCTCAAGCTGGAAGACCCGCCACTCATGCAGAAGATCAATGCCATCCGCGAACAAACCGAGCTCTTCGCCATATTCGGCGGGTTGGGCGGCATGTTTTTGTTGGAAGAACTGAATCGGGGCGCGGCGGGCACCATGACGGGTTTTGCTTTCACCGAGATCCTGGTGGCGGTGTACGAGGCATTCGTGGCCGGCGAGCGCGGGAAAGCCGAGGCGATCTTTGACAAGTATGTGCCGCTGATCCGCTATGAGAATCAGCCGGGCATCAACCTGACGATCCGCAAGGAATTTTTGCAGCGACGCGGGGCGATTGCGAATGCCACGCCACGGCCGCCCTTTGCCGCCATCGACACCGGCACGCAAGCCGAAATCGACTGGCTGCTGCGGCGCGTCGGCATTGAAGACCCGGCGCAAAAGATCATGTAGGGGCGAGGCGCTGACTCGCCCGTTTAACCCCACCCCCAGCCCCTCCCCGTCAGCTCATTTTGGGGGAGGGGTTTGGGGTGGGGGTCTAGCCTCCCCCTGACCTGTCGGGAGCGCCGGGGGCTAACCCTCTGTGCTTCGGTTCTTTTCGCTATAATCGCCCACACACAAGCGAGCAAAGGGAAATCCAATTATGGACTTGGGACTACAGAACAAGGTCGCCCTGGTGGCGGCATCCAGCAAGGGATTGGGATATGGCGTGGCGAGGGCGCTGGCGGGCGAGGGCGCGAAAGTCTCGCTGTGCAGTCGCACGCTGGATGATGTGCAAGCCGCCGCGAGTCGACTGGCTGCTGAAACAAGCGCAGAGACCATGGCGAGCGCCTGCGATGTGCGCAATCCAGACCACATCCAGGCTTGGGTGGATACGACCGTCGCCGCCTGGGGACAAATCGACTGTCTGCTGGTGAATGCCGGCGGACCGCCCGCCAAGACCGTGGCAGAAATGTCCGACGCCGATTGGCAAGCCGCCTTTGAGCTGACCTTGCTCAGCAGCATCCGCATGATCGCCGCTGCTATCCCGCATATGCGCGCTGGTGGCTCGATATTGACCGTCACATCGGGCAGCGTGCGCGAGCCGATCCCGCGATTGGCGCTGTCGACAGTGATGCGCGCGGGCGTGGCGGGCCTGGTCAAAACACTGGCGGACGAGCTGGCGGGCGATGGCATTCGCGTCAACAACCTCGTGCCAGGACGCATCGATACAGACCGCGTCGCCCAGTTGGATGCCAATACCTCCGCCAAGCTGGGCATCAGCATGGAAGAAGTGCAAAAACGCAGCCTGGCTGGCATTCCTCTGGGACGCTATGGAACGATCGACGACTTTGGGCGGGCCGGCGCATTCCTGCTTTCGCCAGCAGCCAGCTATATCACCGGCGCGACCTTGCGCGTCGATGGCGGCGCGGCGCGTTCTATCTAACAAAAGGGACAAACCATGACTGCTGTGCAAGCGCTTGCCGAGCACATCGCCGAATACAACGACCTGCTCAACACCATGAACATTCTGCGCTGGGATATGCGCACGAAGATGCCGCCTGGCGGCGCAAACACGCGGGGTATGCAGCTGGCCACGCTGACCAGGCACGCCAAGCGACATTTTGTCAGTGACAAGACAGCGAAATTGCTGGATGCTGCCGAAAGCGAAACCGCCCTGGTCGATGCCGACCCGTATGCCGCCCGCGCCATCGCACAAACGCGAGCTGCCTACGAACTGCAGAAGCGCATCCCCGCCGCGCTGGTGGGCAAATTGGCAGAACTGGGACCAGCCTCGGAAGCAGCCTGGGCGAGCGCCAAAGCTGCCAGCGACTTCGCGACCTTCCAGCCCTACCTCGAGCAGATGCTTGCGCTCAACATACAGCTTGCCGATGCCATCGGCTTCAGCGACCAGCCATTTGACGCGCTGGTCCAGCAATTCGAGCCTGGCATGACGGCTGCTCGGCTAGGGGCGCTCTTCGGTGAATTGCGCGCCGGATTGCTGACTTTGCTGGCGCGCATCACCGCCAAGGACGAGCCTTTGCCGCGCGATTTGTGGGCGCAGGAATATGCGCTCGGCGCACAGCGGCAACTCTGCCACGAGTTCGCCGCGCTGATCGGCTTTGATTATGCCCGCGGCCGCCTGGACAGCGCGCCACATCCTTTTGAAGTGTCGTTCACGCGTGAAGATGTGCGCATCACGACGCGCTACGATTTGCACTACCTGCCGATGTCGCTGTTTGCCGCGCTGCACGAAGCCGGACACGGACTCTACGAACAGAATGTATCGCCCCGGTTGACTCGTAGCGCTTTGACGACCGACTTCATCGGGCAGTATGCGGTGGGCGGGACGAGTTATGGCGCGCACGAATTCTCGTCGCGACTGTGGGAAAACCAGATCGGCCGCTCGCGCGAGTTTTGGGCGCTGCACTTCGGCCGCTTGCGACGGGCTTTCCCGGCACAGTTGAAGGGAATCGATGCCGCGCTCTTTCATAGGGCGGTCAACCGCGCCCGCCCCAGCCTCATCCGCGTCGAAGCCGACGAAGTCACCTACAACCTGCACATCATGCTGCGGGCAGAGATAGAAATGGCGCTGCTGGATCAGTCGCTTGCCGTGGCCGACCTGCCCGAAGCCTGGAACGCCAAAATGCAGGACTATCTGGACTTGACGCCGCCCGATGATGCCCGCGGCGCGTTGCAGGATGTGCATTGGTCGGCGGGCACTTTTGCCAACTTCCCCTGCTACACAATCGGCAACCTGATGGCGGCACAGGTCTTTGCGGCGGCGCACACAGCCATGCCCGACCTGCCCAACAGCCTCGCTCGGGGAGAATATGGCGAGCTGCGGGACTGGCTAACGCGCGAAATCTATCAGCATGGACGCGCCTATAGCAGCGATGAATTGTTGACTCGCATCAGCGGCGAATCGCTGAGCACAGCGCCGCTGCTGCGCTACCTGGAGTCGAAGTACAGCGCGTTGTATGGCTTGAATTGACGACAGACTTTGGTAACGAAGGATACAAACTCATGACCGCTCTCTTGCCCTATCAAGACCCCGCCCGCCCGATCGACGAACGGGTGCAAGATTTGCTGGCGCGCATGACGTTGGAAGAAAAAGCCGGCTTGATGTTCCAGTCCATGCTGATGATCCCGCCCGATGGCCGCTTCGACCCCGATAGCGGCGGTCCTTTTGGCTTTGCAACGCCGCGCCAGCTGTTGGACAAGGCACTGGTGCATTTTAATCTGGTTGGTTCGGTGCCGCCTGTCGAGACGGCTGAGTGGTTGAACCAGTTGCAGGAGCTGGCGGCAGAATCGCGACTGGGCATCCCCATCACCATGTCCAGCGACCCGCGCCACACCCTCAACGAGCAGATGGGAGCCATGATGAGCACGCCCGGTTTTTCGCAATGGCCCGAGACGACCGGCTTGGCGGCCATCGGCGACCCGGAGCTGGTGCAAGAATTCGCAGATATCGCCCGCCAGGAATATCTCGCCGTCGGCTTGCGCGCCGCCCTGCACCCCATGGTCGACCTGGCCACCGAGCCGCGCTGGGGGCGCATCAATGGCACCTTCGGTGAAGATTCGCTGCTGACAGCCCGCCTGACCGCCGCCTATATTCGCGGCTTCCAGGGCGACGAGCTGGGACCACAGAGCATAGCCTGCACAACCAAGCATTTTCCCGGTGGCGGAGCGCAGAAAGACGGCAGCGACCCGCACTTTGCCTATGGCGCAGAGCAAGCCTACCCGGGCGGCAACTTCGATTATCACCTGCCGCCTTTCGCCGCGGCCATCAAAGCGGGCACAGCCATGATGATGCCCTACTATGCCAAGCCCATGGGCACAGAATACGAAGAAGTGGGCTTCGCTTTCAACAAGGGCATCATCAGTGATTTGCTGCGCGAACAGATGGGCTTCGACGGCGTCGTCTGCACCGACTGGGGCGTGCTCACCGATGACAACATCATGGGTATGCCCTTCCCGGCGCGGGCTTGGGGGGTCGAGCATCTGACCGTGCCCGAGCGCATCGTCAAGGCGCTGGAAGCCGGCGTCGACCAGTTCGGCGGCGAATCCTGCCCCGAGCTAATTGTGGAGCTGGTGCGCGATGGGCGGGTGAGCGAGGCGCGCATAGACGAAAGCGCCCGACGACTGCTGCGAGACAAGTTCCGCCTCGGCTTGTTCGAAAGCTGCACGGTCGATGCCGCCGCCGCCGCCGATGTCGCTGGCAGCCCAGCCTTTCGAGCCGCCGGCGAAAGCGCCCAACGCCGCTCTATGGTGCTGCTGAAGAATGACGACTGCCTGCCCCTGCGCGGCCGCCCCAAGCTATACATCGAGAATGTGGATGCCGCTGTGGCCGCCGAATATGGCGATGTGGTCGATACGCCCGAAGCCGCCGACTTCGCCATTTTACGTTTGCAGACGCCTTTCGAGCCGCGCAGCGACTTTTTCCTCGAGCAAATGTTTCATCAGGGCGACCTCGATTTCAAAGAACCCGAGTTGAGCCGGCTGCTGGATATCATGGCGCGGGTGCCGACCATCGGCGATATCTACCTGGAACGGGCGGCGGTCATCCCAGAGATCGCCGAGGCGGCAGCAGGGCTAGTGGCCAATTTCTCGGTCAGCGACGCCGCCGCGCTGGATGTCATCTTCGGGCGAGCGCGACCCGAGGGCAGGCTGCCATTCGAGCTGCCGCGCTCAATGGACGCCGTGCGGGCGCAGCGCAGTGACATGCCGCGCGATTCGCAAGACCCACTCTTTGCATACGGACACGGGCTGTCGTACTGATTGCCACAGAGGCACAGAGGCGCGGAGGATTTCTGCAAATCATTCCGTCGTAGGGGACGGTGTAGGGCTTGTCCGCTATTCTGTAAGGAAGAAGGTTTGAAGAGGTGCACGGCGCTAAACCCCCACCCCAAACCCCTCCCCCCAAAATGAGGGAGGGGCTTTTTTCGCAAATCTCGGATTGCATAGCTCCCCTTCCCTCGTTCTGGGGGAAGGGGCCGGGGGATGGGGGCAGGTTTGATCGCCATGCAGTCAATAGCAGACAAGCCCTACAAGAAACTCCTGTTAGGAAATGAAAAGGGGGCATCATGAAACGCCGAATAGCAACCATTGTCGTTGTCATCGCCGCGCTGGCGATTCCCGCGCTGGCGCAGGACGCTGCCAAGCTGCGCTTCCTCTGCTTTCAAGACGGCAACGAATGCGAAGTTTACGCGGAAATGCTGGCGAGCTTCACAGCCGAAAGCGGCATCGCGGTCGCAGTCGAAATCGCGCCTGAATCCGAGATTGTCGCGGCGCTTGCCGATGGACTGCCCGCCGATATTGTGCGCTTGTCGGACATGGCGGCGCTGCATGACGCGGTGGAAAGCGGCATGGCTGGGTTGCACGGCCTGCCCGACTCGCTGGCGGTGATCGCGCCATTCGTCAACCTGTCGCTGTTTGAGGAGGCGGGCGTATCCGTGCCAGGCGCTGGCGAAACGGCGGCCAGCTGGGACGAGTGGCTGGATGCGCTGAAGCTGGTCGTGGAGCGCACCGACGCTCAATATGCGCTGGCGGTGGACAACAAAGACCATCGGCTGGTCGGTCCTGCCATGAGCCTGGGCGCGCAGTATTTCGACACCGACAACAGCTTGACGCTGCCTGACGACTCCGGCTTGAGAGTCTTCCTGTCCATCCTAAGTGGGCTGCTGGACGCGGGCATGACGCCGCACGACACGCTGCTGGGCACGGGCAAATCGCAGGAATATTTCACGCGCGGCGAAGCGGTCATGTACATCTGCGGCAGTTGGAAAGTGGAGGAAGTGGCGCGGCAGGTCGGCGAGGACTTCGACTGGGCGGTCTTGCCCAATCCGTCCGGCGCGGGTGGCAGCACTGGCGTTGCGCAAGCGACATCCCTCGTCGCTCAGGCTGGCGCGCCAAACAGCCAGGCAGTTAACGAGGTCATGGAATGGCTTACCCGATCCGCGCGCATGCGGGAATTCGCCCGGCGGACCTTGCTTGTGCCGGCAATGGAGTATGCTGCGGACGAAACGCTCGCTTATGACACGGATGATCCGGTCGTGGCGGCGGCGCTGAATGCTTTCGCCCGCGAGGCGCGAAATTTGCAGGATCAGGCTGGCCTGCTGCACATGCATCCGCTGGCGGGCGTGTATTATGCGGCGTCCAACGAATATCTGCGCGCCTACTTCGCTGGCGATGTGGACATGGACACTGCGCTGGCGGGCATCAAAGCGGCGCTGGCGGACGCGCAGAATGCCTCCCCACGTCCCGACAAGGAGTAGAAAGAAAGCACCATGATAAACCAGCGCATACGCATCGGCTTTGCGCCCATCGCCAGACCGACATTTGATCTGGGCTTGGCGCGCGATTTGACGGCGCAGGTGGTTGAGGCGCTCGCGGGCTACACATTGATGGGTTCGAGCGAGCTGGTCATGGATGGGGCGGCTGTGCAATCGCGCATATCCGAGCTGGCAGACTCGCGGCTGGACATGCTGCTGCTGCTGCAAGCGAGCTTCGCCGACAGCACGATGGCGCTGGAGCTGGCGCGCGCGCTTGATGTGCCGCTGCTGCTGTGGGCGCTGCCCGAGGCGCAGGTGGGCGGCCGTTTGCGCATCAATTCTTTCTGTGGCGTCAACCTGGCGGCGCATGGCTTGCGGCGAGCGGGCATCGCCTACGAGACGGTCGTTGCCGCGCCAGAAGACCCGACTGCGCATGCCAAACTGCACGATTTCGCGCGGGCGGCGATGGTCAAACGCCGTTTGCAGGGAGCGCGCATCGGTCGACTGGGCGAAAATCCCGAGGGCTTCGATACTTGTCTGGTCAACCGGGCAGGACTGCGCTCGCAACTGGGCGTTGAGGTGCCGCAATATGAATTGACGCCGTTTTTTCAGCGAGCGCGGGAAGCGAATCCAGGGCGGATTGATGCGCTGGCTGAGAGGCTGCGCACGCGCCTGGCGGATTTTGATGCGCACGACGCAGACGAAACCCGCGGCACGCTGGGCGCATACTTGGCGCTGGACGAGCTCGCCAAAAACGAAGGGCTGGACGGGGTGGCTGTGCGCTGCTGGCCCGAGTTCTTCACCGACCTGGGGTGCTCGGCTTGCGGCGCGATGTCCTTGTTGAGCGATGCGCTGACGCCGACCAGTTGCGAGGCAGATGTCAATGGCACGATCACGCAACTGATTTTGCAGTGGCTGAGTGGCGCGCCGGCTTTTGGCAGCGATATCGTGGCATTCGACCTGGATACCGATGCGGCAACGCTCTGGCACTGCGGTTTGGCGCCGCTTGCCATGGCCGACCCGGCTGTGCCTCCCAGCGCGACCCTGCATTCCAACCGCGCCAAGCCCTTGCTGATGCAGTTCCCGCTCAAGCCAGGTCGAGTGACAATCGCGCGTTTGAGCGAAGCCAGCGGCGACCTCCGACTGGTGATCGGCGGTGGCGAGATGTTGAAAGCGCCGATGGCCTTCAGCGGGACGAGCGGGCAGATTCGCTTCGATAGCGGAGCGGCTGCGGTGATGGACACGCTGCTGGGCAAGGGGCTGGAGCACCATGTGTCGCTGGTCTATGGCGAGCATCGGAGCGCGCTGGAGATGCTGGCGCGCATGCTGGGCATAGCTGTGCTGCGGCTGTGATGCAGAGCAATCGCATCAATACGAAACCCAAAGTAGACAGCGACCAAATAGATCAAATACTTGCCACAAAGGCACGGAGACACAGAAGCAAAACCATTAAAGTAATGAAAGAATAAATGAACCATCGAGTACACCGAGTGATTAAAGCCTCTGTGTTCTCTGTGTCGAAAAATGCAAAGTATTTGTTGGTTTCACTGAGAAAAGCGTTCAGTTTGACATTGAGCGACCGTTCGCCCTCATGACAACAAGGATTCCGAATTGCTCTGCCGTGCCAGACCAAACTCTGTACCCTCAGTGCCTCAGTGCCTCTGTGGCAGACAATCAATTCAAGGCGATTGCCCTTGGCTGTAATGGCCGCGATTCTGCGCTGCGGCCACAAATGTGTTATATTCGGCTGGCGATTCCGCAATGACGGAAATCACGCATTGGCAGCAAGCGAATCTATACAAGGAGGAATACTTATGAAACGGTTACTGACGCTCTTGACCATATTCATGCTGCTGCCTGGCGCGGCGGCGCAGGACATGGTCGAGCTGGACTTCATGTGCTACGAAAATGGCAATGAATGTTCGGTCTATGACGACTTGCTCAGCCGCTTCAGCGAGAACAACCCCGGCATCACGGTAACGGTCAACACCGTCCCGTATACGACCGTGCGCGACCAACTGCGCGTCCAGGTCGAGGCGGGGCAAGCGCCCGATATCGCGCGCATCACCGACTTCGCTGGTATGGCGGGCTTCTACCTGGACTTGCGCCCGCTGATGGAAGACCCGGCCTTGATGGAAGAAAACTTCCCGGCGGCGATATTGGAGTCCTTCCGCACCGATGACGACATGAGCGGCTTGTACGGCTTCCCGGATGCGGCGACGGTCACCGCGCCCTATGTCAATGCGACGCTCTTTGCGCAAGCCGGCATCGATATGCCCAGCGCAACCATGGACGAGCCCAGCTGGGAAGACTGGCTGGCAGCTCTTGACGAGGTGGCGAGCGCGACAGGCGTGCAATATGCGATGGCGATTGACAACAAAGGGCACCGCTTCGCAGGACCTGCCATGAGCCTGGGCGCAGACTTCTTCGATGACGAAGGCAACTTCGACCTGGCGGACGACGAGGGCTTCCGCGCCTTCGCCATGATCTTGAAGGACCTGATCGACTCGGGCAAATCTCCAGCCGAGACCTGGCTGGGCACGAGCCAATACACCGGCGCGCAGGATTACTTCATCAATGTCGAGGCGGTCATGTACTTCAGCGGCAGTTGGCAGATCGGCCGCTTTTCGAGCGACATCGGCGATGCCTTCGACTGGATTGTCGTGCCAAATCCGTATGGACCGGGCGGCAGCACCGGCGTCGCGGGTGGCGCGGCGCTGGTCGGCTATGCGGCGACCGAGCATCCAGAAGCAGTCGCCATGGCGCTGGAGTATCTGATGCAGCCAGAGGTCTATGGCGAGTTCTCGTCGCGGACGCTGGGCATCCCCGGGCACAATGCTGTGGCGATGATGGGCGTCGACTATCCAACGGCGTCGCCGGCTGTGGCCGCGGCTTTGAATGGCTTCGCGGCTGAAGTGCCCAAGCTGCAAAATCAAGCTGTCGCGCTGAACCCGCATCCGCTGGCATTCGCGTATTATGACGCGTCCAACACGCGCCTGGCGCAATACTTCGCCGGCGAGCTGACGCTGGACGAAGCCATGTCGCGCTTGCAGGAACAACTGGACGAAGCCGCCGCCAATATGGCTGCTGGCTAGCAGGCTCACAAGCCCCCTCCCTGTTTTGCGGGGCGGGGGCAATCGCATCAGATTTTCTCATCAGCACGGATAGCGGCATGAACGCGCTTCTGGATAATTTCGTCGGCTTGCTGGACGGCTTGTTCAGTCGCATACAACGGTTCACCGGCGTAACCGGCATGGCCTATGTCTTCGTCGCGCCGAATATGCTGGTGTTTTCTGTATTTGTGCTCTTCCCCATGTTGTTCAACTTTGTCTATACCTTTACTGGCAGCGACCGGCTCTTCCTCGACCAGCGGCCCTATGTGGGCGCGGCCAACCTGGAGCGTTTGTTCGACTGCCAGGACTTCCTGCGGCCCGTAACTTGCGATGAAGACCTCTTCGCATCGGCGGTTTTGAACACGGCCAGCTTTGTGGTGACGCAGGTGGCTGTGATGATCGCCATTTCGCTGCTAACGGCGGTGGTGTTAAACGGGCGGATACGCGCGCGCGGCTTCTTTCGCAGCGTGTTCTTTTATCCCGTGCTGCTATCACCGATTGTCGTGGCGATGATTTGGCGCTGGATGCTGCAAGAAAATGGTTTGTTCAATGCCTTTATCGTCTCGCTGGGCGGCGAGAAGCTGCGCTTTTTGACCGACCGCAACTGGGCGCGCTTCTGGGTGGTGATGGTCAGCGTGTGGTCGCTGATGGGCTTCTATACCTTGATTCTGCTGGCGGGCTTGCAGGCGATACCCGCCGATTTGTACGAGGCGGCTGCCATCGACGGCGCCAGCAGTTGGCGCGCCTTCCAGTCGATCACGCTACCTATGCTTGCGCCGACGATGCTGGTGGTCATCGTCTTGTCGACGATACGCGCGGTGCAGATATTTGATGTCGTCTTCGCCTTCACAGGCGGGGGACCAGGCTCGGCGACCTTGTACATCGTGCATTACATCTACAACAACGGTTTTGCCAGCCCCTTCCGCGAATATGGCTTGGCGGCGGCGACCTCCCTGGTCATGGCGACGGCGCTGATTGTGCTGACGATCATTCAAATCCGCGTGCAGGGCACGGGCCTGGAAGAGGATGACGACAACAAGCCAAAAGGCCGCGGCAGACTTCGGCTGGGCGGCGCGCTGAACCGGCTTGGACGGAGCTTGCGCCGCCATGTGCTCGAGCCATTGGGTGGCGCGTTGCAAATCTTGCTGGATGGGATGGGCGTCGCGCTGGGCGGGCTGCTGGGCACAGCGCGCCGGCGCAGCGTCTTGACCTATGGCTACCTGCTTCTGGGCGTGGTAGTCATGTTTGGGCCAGTGCTGTGGCTGGTGATGTCGTCTTTCAAGAGCGCGGGCGATATCCAACGATTTCCGCCGCGCTTTTTGCCGCATTATCAGGAAACTGCCGCAATCGCCGGTTACGATGAGCCGCTGCCGCTGTACACTGTGCGCTTGGAAGATGGCGCGCTGGCACAGCTTGCGCAGGTTCGGCGCGTGGGCTTGGAGGCGCAGATGCTCGACCCGGCGCAGCCAGAAGCGGGCATTACAAGAGTGAAGCTGAACGAGCGCGAGCCGGTCGAGAGCGTGCGCTTCAGCCTGGACAACTTTGAGCGCGGCATCGAGAGCTTCAATTTTTGGCGTTACTTGTCCAACAGCGTCATCGTGACTGTGTCGGCGACGCTGCTCACCTTGTTGGTCAACAGCATGGCGGCTTTCGCGCTGAGCAAATATCGTTTTCGCGGCCGCGGCGTGATTTTCATGTTGATCATCAGCACATTGATGGTGCCGCTTTCGGTGATTTTGGTGCCGGCCTTTTTGCTGATTACGGCGCTGGGCTGGAACAACCAGCTCATCGGCATCATCATCCCGACCATTGGCACGCCGACCGGCGTCTTCCTGCTGCGGCAGTATATGCTGACCATCCCGGACGAACTGCTGGATTCGGCGCGCATCGACGGCGCGAGTGAATGGCGGATTTACTGGCAAGTCATCCTGCCACTGGCCGCGCCGGCGCTGGCTGTGCTGGCGATCTTTTCCACGATCTGGCGCTGGAACGATTTCCTGTGGCCGAAGATCGTCATGACCAGCAACGAAATGTTCACGCTGCAAGTCGGGCTGGAGACCTTCCAGGGCGATTTGACGACGCAGTGGGAGCTCATCCTGGCAATGACGGTGCTGACGGCGCTGCCCATCACCTTCGTTTTTGGCTTCTTGCAGAAGTACATCACGACCGGGATTGCGACTACGGGGATGAAGTAGCGGGGCGGGGATGGTGGAAATGCTGCATCTGCGCGGGCTGCTGCGCAATATCAATTATGGTCCGCTGTTTCGCTTGCGCCTATGGAATATCGTACTCTTCCGGGTCTTTGTGCAATCGGTCGTATTCTTCATCTTTGATGGCTCGATCAATAGCGCCATCAACAAGGCCAGCGATGGCATCGGGCGGCAACAGCTTCTTCATTAGTTCTTGCGCCATCATGTTGCCCATGACATTTCCTGCGACAGGGATTGACATGCGCAGGTAGTCCGGGTTTATTGCACCGTCGATGCGTTCGCTTTGCACGCAACGCAATCTGTCGATTAGGCTGTCTTCGCAATCGCTCCAGTCGTCCAGCACTTTTTCGACAACATAATAGGCAATCTGTTCAGCCATAAAGTATTCTAGGCGCTCGACGCCCTTCTTGTTCCATAGGAATTGATTCTGTCCTGATTGGGGCATAGTGTCCTCCTAACAGAAAAGCGATTTCAAACGCGTCCGAAGCGATTGCTCTGGCCTACCATGCGGCCGCGCGATTGCAAGTGGCAGTTTGAAAGGAAGCCGCCACACGCTACAATCATTGATATTGACAGCAGCCGCGCCACTGATGATGATTTGTTTGTAGTGGCTGCGGATAATTTGCCGCGCTTGAAATGCGGCTTGCGGAAGAGCTTGAAAGATGATTCTGAACACGCAGGTTGTGCAATCTGATATCAATCAGTTTCTGGAATATGACGAATTTGTTGATTGCGAGCTTGACCTGACCTTCCTCGACCCGCCTTTCAACCAGGCGAAAGAATACGCCTCGCACGATGACGACATGCCGGAAGCGGAATACTGGGATTGGATGAAGCATGTCTGTGGCGCTATCCAAGCCCAGACATCAGACGGCGGCGCAATCTACTTCATGCAGCGCGAGAAAAACAGCGAACAGGTCCTTCGCTGCCTGCGAGAAGCGGGCTGGACATTACAAAATCTCATCATCTGGAAGAAGCTGACCTCTGCCGTGCCCATGTCGCGGCGCTTTGGCAAGCATTATCAGATCATCGCCTACGCCACCAAGGGCAAGCGCGCTCGAATATTCCATCGCCTGCGCATCGACCCGCCCCTGCCAGCCAACTATCGCCAGAAACGCGCCACTGGCATGTATGTAACCGATATCTGGGACGACATCCGTGAGTTGACCTCGGGCTACTTCGCTGGCGATGAAGCATTGCGCGATATGGACGGCGCGCGTTTTCACAAACAACAGGCACCTCTCGCCCTGTTGCTGCGCATCGTGCTGAGTTCGTCAATGCCAGGCGACCTTGTGTTTGATCCCTTCGCCGGGACAGGCACGACGCTGGTTGTGGCACAGCAGTTGAATCGGCGCGGGCTGGGCGTGGAGATCGACCCAGATAATGCCAACTGCATCCGCGAGCGCCTTTGCGAAATCCGCCCATCCGACGATGTGTCGCGCTTCCGCGATGATTATCGGTATACGGTGGATCTTGACGAAATCTGGTGTGGAGACAATGTGAATGAGCTCGAAAATGTACTCCATCTACCACTTTTTCGCGCACCTGTACCGTAATCGCAGGCAGCTGGCAGAAGAACGCAGGCTGGCCGACTTCCCATTTGACCGCGAGCTGCTGTCTTATGAAGGACGCGGCCGATTCCCTGACTTGGCCATCTGCGTGAATCCGGCTGGCGATCCACCTGGTGGCGAGTTAGTAGAGCTCAAGGACAGCCGCAGTTACTCCGTATCTTCGTTTAATTCGACCATTCCCAGCGGCCAGAAAGCCATCGCCGAAATCACCGGCGGCAAGAGCAATGTGGTGCGCGAAGGGATGCTGGCACGCGGCGACGACATATATTCCGTACCAATGCGCGATGTCTATTATCTGGTTCGCGGCCACAAGGGCGACAACATCAAAATCTGCCTGGTGCATGGCAGCTTCTTCGAGACAGTCCCGTTTGAATACCTGATCCAGGAGTCATTCAGCCAGGCGCTGGAAGAGCGTTTGCAGCAGGAGGGCGAGACAATCAGTGAAGAGCTGCGCGAGTTGATCACGCGGCTGTTTTCGCGGCAGGACACTTTCAGCAAGGTGCGCCATGTAAAGAAGGCTTCGGTGCGTCTGCGTTTTCGCGTCATGACCGAAGTCAACCGACAAGGCAACATCCTGAGCACCAGGACTTATCCCGCGATCAAGGACAATACCATCAACCTGGTCGTTCCCGCTGACTCGAACTGTCAGTTCGAGCGGCAGTTGCGCTATATCCGCATGGCGATTTCCGATGCGGAGTGGGATGCAGGCACAACTTTCACCATCTCCCACCCCTGCAACGGCAAATACTTCGTCCTGAGTTATTCCTTGTAAGTCCCGCGCCCGCAATGCACAATGCAGCCTGTCCAACCGAAGTCACAGAAAGGCGCAACATGAAAACAGTCTTCGTCGTCTATGCAGATGACAATGTCGGCACAGCCGTGCTCGAGCCGATAAGCGCCGGCGACAGCGTGGCCAGCAACGGCGAGCGCAGCGACATCCAACTAACCGCCCGCGCCGATATCGCTTATGGGCACAAGATCGCCCTGCTGGATATCGCGGCTGGCGCGACTGTGTTGAAGTACGGCTTGTCCATCGGCAGCGCCACCAGAGACATCCGCGCTGGCGACCATGTGCACACCCACAATGTCGAAAGCAACCGCGGCCGCGGCGACCTCGCCGAAAGCTAAAAACAAGGAGACATCTCATGCAGCAATTTATGGGCTACAGGCGCGCCAATGGCGATGTCGGCGTGCGCAACCACCTGCTGATCCTATCTGGCACGGTCTATGCCAATGGCGTGGTCGAGCGAGTCGCCGATGCCATTCATGGCGCAGTGCCCGTCACACATGCCAATGGCCGTTGTCAGGTCGCGCCAGACCTGCGGGTTACACGGCGTTTTCTGGCGGGCACGGCGATGAATCCCAATGTCGGCGCGGTCGTCATCATCGACCACTTCAAAGAAGAAGGCATGACAGCCGAAGACCTGGCGGACGACATCGCGCCAACCGGCAAACCCGTCGCCACCGTCAACATTCGCGGCGATGGCGGTTATATCAACGCGCTGGCAAAAGCGACCCGCTATGCCCAGGATTTCGCGCGGCAAATCAGCTTGCAGCAGCGCGAACCCGCGCCCATCAGCAAAATCCTCTTCGGCACGGAATGCGGCACATCCGATACCACATCGGGCTTGGCATCAAACCCCGCCAACGGACTGGCTGGCGAGCTGCTCATCGCGCAAGGCGGGCGCATGCTGATGGCTGAATGCACCGAATGGATGGGCTGCGAAAATTGGCTCACCGACAAAGCGGCTACTCCCGAAGTCGCGGCGGCCATCATCGCCGGCGTGCAGCACATGGAAGCGCGAGCCCTGGCCAGTGGCGAAGACATCCGCGGCTCGCAGCCCACCGGCGACAACATGGCTGGCGGCTTGACGACCATTGAAGAAAAGTCCATGGGCGCGGTCAAAAAGATCGGCGACAGCCCCATCATTGAACACCTCGATATCGCTGCGGCGCCAACGCAGACTGCGCCCGGCAACTATGTCATGTACGGTCCGGGCATGGGCGCGGAGAGTATCAGCAGCATGGCGGCGGCTGGCTGCCAGGTGCTGACCTTCTGCACGGGCGGCGGACACACCAGCAACCATCCCATCATGCCGACCATCAAGGTCACGGGCAACCGCAACTCCTACGACCTGATGCGCGACACGGTCGATGTCGATGTCAGCGGCGTCTTCACCGGCGAGCTGACACTGGCTGAGGCTGGGCAGATTATCTATGACGAGATGGCACGCGTCTGCAGCGGCTACCTGACCAAGTCGGAGGCTTTGCGCGACAACAACAGCTTCGCCATCCATCGGGTGGGTCCAAGCATTTAGCGCATGGATTTGGTCGGAGCCGACTAAGCCGCGGACCGAAATTCAAGATTATCGCTTTGGCACTGCTGCGGACAGCGTAAGAACACCGCTGGAAAGAAGGGGGCAGGCTGACTCCCTTCTGCCAGCATCGTCACTCGGGATTAAATCCCATAGGCGGCTTTTCGTACTTTACATCCCAGTGTTCAATCAGAGCGTCAAGCTTGTGATTGGCTTCCGCAATTGCCGCTCGATTCTGCTCGATAGCCGCTCGATTCTGTTCAATAGCTACCCGATTCTGCTCGATAGCCGTTACCATGTTGGGCAACACCTGATCCAACCCGTCCATGATTTTATCTTGCGTACTGCGTAAGGCTTCGTACTCCAAAGCCATTCTTTGGAATCTAGCGTCAGTCATAACCATAGTGCTACTGGGCTCATTTCACTCATGTCGCTATACAGAATTAGGCTATCACATATTTGTCGTGATGCAAGTAATTTTGTCAAAAGGGAGAAGCAATGAAGGGGTGTCAGCGAAGTGGAAATTAGATTACCCTATAGCAAAGGCACAATACAGGCTAAGCTGCCTGCCGACTTCAGGATTGAACGCATCGTGCCTCGTTCGCAAGCCGCTGCGCAGGACCCCGCCGCGACGGTCATGCAAGCGGTCTACAATCCCCTGGGCGATGTTTTGCCACCACGCGCGGGCATGCGAGTCGCCATCGCTATCAACGACAAGACCCGCCCCGTCCCTCACGAAGTCCTGCTGCCGCCCGTGCTGGCCGGCATGCGACACGCTGGCATCCGCGACCAGGATGTGTATTTTATCATCGCCACTGGCACGCACCCGGCCATGCCGCCCGACGAATATGCGACCATTTTGCCACAGGCTATCCTCGACACCTACCGCGTCAGTTGTCACGATGCCTATGACGACAGCAGCCTGACGCCACTGGGCGAAACTTCGCGCGGCACGCCCATCGCCATCAACAGTGACTATATGGCCGCCGACTATCGCATCGTCATCGGCAATATCGAGCCGCATCAGTTCCAGGGCTTTTCTGGCGGCGTCAAGAGCGCTGCGATCGGCTTGGCGGGCGTGGAGACCATCAACCACAATCACGCCATGATGCGCCATGACGCGGCTATCTGGGGCAGCTATGTGGACAATCCCGCTCGGCAGGATGTCGAGGAAATCGGCGCGCGCATCGGCATCGACTTTTGTGTCAACGCTATTTTGAACGCCAATAAGGGGCTGGTGCGGGCATTTGCTGGCGAACCTGTGGCGGTGATGCAAGCGGGCATCCCGGCTGTGCGCGAGCTGTATGCTGTGCCGGTGTCTGCGCCGGTCGATCTGATGATTGCCTCGCCGGGCGGGCACCCCAAAGACATCAACCTATACCAGGCACAGAAGGGCATGGCGCACGCGTCTGCGGTCACGAAGTCGGGCGGACGCATGATTCTGTGCGCGGCTTGTTCAGAAGGCGCTGGCAATGCCGATTATGAGCGCTGGATGCGCCAGCCGCAGATCGACAGTCATGCAGCGGTCTTCGACGAATTCACGCGAGAAGGCTTTCGCGTCGGGCGGCACAAGGCTTTTCAGGTATCGCGGGATGCATCGCGCATCCAAACGACGCTGGTCACAGACATGGGTGATGAACTGGTGCGTGCGCTGCTGCTATCGAAATCAGAGAGCTTGCAGGCTGCCGTGGACGAGGCGCTGTTTTGCCTGCCACCTGGTGCGCGCATCGGCGTCATGCCCGCTGCGAACGCGACCATGCCTGTTGTGGTAGGATGCTGATGATGCTAGGATTTGGGTGCAGAAAACTGTTGGGCATGGCATCCAACACATATTGGTTGGGGAGCGCCTATTGTCTGATATTGTAATGACTCAGGAAGAGGCAGATTATTTGCTGGCAATGGAAAAGCGCCGAGTAGACGAAGTAGTGACTCCCTTTCCATTGCATGGAAAGCAAATAGTGTTGCATCTTCAATCACTTGACCTGCGAGAAAATTTTCTGCTGGATTTATCACGAGGGCGTCGCAAGGAGCTTCGGGTGAAACTGCAGACACGAGCGCGGACTGAGATACGACTTGTGAGGCTGGACTTAGGGGGTAGACCCCACCGCAACGAGGACGGTACGGTGGTTCAACCGCCCCATCTCCATCTATATCGAGAGGGCTTTCACGACAGGTGGGCGATCGCGCCACCCTCTGACAGGTTTTCTGATCTTGGGGATTTGCAAGTGACCTTGGACGATTTCATGCGTTTCTGCAATATCGTGCAACCGCCAGATATTCGGATACAGAAAGGCTTAATCTGATGATTGACCAAGTCAGACAGCTGATCAAACAATATCACAATTGGATGAGCGAGAGTACAACGCTGCGAACGATCGAGAATGCTGTGGAAATCACAACCCCGTTCTTGGATCGACACAATGACATGATGCAAGTCTACGCAGAGCTATCTGGCGACGAAATCATTCTGACTGATGACGGCTACACGATTGATGACCTTGAGTTCTGCAGCTTGACTGTGGATAGTGTACGTTGCAAGAATTTGATGCAGTTTAACTTAAATGGATTTGGCGTGAAGCGAGAAGGCAGTGACCTTGTGACTCGCGCAACCGCCAAAGACTTTGCGGTGAAGTTGCATAATCTCCTACAAGCGATGATTGCCGTCGACGATCTCTACTATATTGCGACCCCTTCTAAAGCTAAGCACAGATTTGACACAGACATCGGAACTTGGCTGAACACGTTCAAGATTCAGTTTGACGCCAAGAAATTCAAAGGAAGAAGCGGCTACTATGTGGATTACAAGTATGTCATCCCGCCTTCAGACAATATGCCACATCGTATACTTATCGGTATAAACAACCCTCGCCGCGACGCAGTAGAGCAAGCCGCTTTTCGCTGGTTGGATATCCACGAGAGTAGGCCTAGAGACGCGCAACTGTATCCAATCTTGAATGATACGCAACATGACAGCGTTCTGAATGAAATGGATGCGTTCCGCAATCTTGAAATCAATCCCGTCCTCTGGTCAGAACGCGATTCTGTGCGTGCCGAACTCGCCGCATAAAGCATGACTCGGCTGCCTGCCAGCCCTGGCATCAGCGCCGCGCGCATCGTAATCGTCTGTGGGCTTTCCCTCTTTATCATCTTTGGCATTCGGCTGTCGTTTTCGGTCTTCTTTGCCGAATTCGTGCTGGCCGAAGGCTGGAGCAGCGAATCCGCCGCCACGATCTTCAGCTTGAACATGCTGGTCTTTGCGGTCACTGCGCCCCTGGCGGGCGTGGCATTGGATCGCTATGGTCCGCGCCCGGTCTTCGGTCTGGGCGCTTGCCTGATGGCGGGCGGTTTGTGGCTGTGCAGCGGCGCGCGCACGCTGGACGACTTGCGCCTGGCCTATGGCCTGGTGTTCGGCGCGGGGCTGGGCATCACCGGCTTGGGACCGCAGGCATCGGTGATAGCGGGCTGGGTGGGACCAGCGCGGCGCGGACGTGCATTGGGCATTGCCTTCGCAGGAACGGGCGCGGGCTCGCTTGTGTTTGTGCCCTTGGCGAATTGGCTGATCACCCGCTACGACTGGCGGAGCGCGTATCTCGCCCTGGCGCTGGTGTGTTTGCTGCTGCTGCTGCCACTGATGACAGCGGGATTGCGGCGTCCCCCGGCTGTGAAACGACATCGCTCGCGACCGGCGCAGGAAGCTGGCGACCCACGCGCGCTGCTAGGTTTGCCGGCTTTTTGGGCGCTGCTGCTGGTCGGGTTGACGGCGCTGGGACCGCTGCGCAGCCTGACCGTGCATCAAGTGGCGCTGATGGAGTCGGCCGGCGTGGCGCGTTCACTGGCGGCGGCGGTTGTTGGAATGGCTGGCGTGCTGGCAAGCCTGGGCTTTGTGGCGATGGGCTGGTTTTCCGATCGGTATGGACGCACAGCGGCATTCAGCATCGGCGCGGCGGGTTTGCTGGGCGCGGTGGGATTGCTGCTGGCGATGCAGACGGACGCGAGCGCTGGACTGCTGCTTGCTTATGCTGTGCTGTACGCGCTGGGCGAGTCGACGCGCAGCAGCCAGTCTACGGCGCTGGCCAGCGATATCTTTCACCGGCAGGGTTTGGGCAAGATCAACGGACTCCTGGGCGGCATGTTTGGCTTGGGGGCGGCGCTGGGACCGTGGCTGGTGGGGCGCATCCGCGACAAGAGCGGGTCTTATGAGGGCGGGCTGCTTTTAGTAGCGGCGATGGTGCTCGTGTCGCTGGTCGCGTTTGTCATAGCCAGGCGAGGAACAAGCGGGCGAAGGACATGAGCCTATGCGCGCGCAGCGGACGCATAACTTTGCAGATGGCGCTGCTCTCCGTGCCCTCTATATGCTCAACCGTTATCTCTACAGATAGGCATAAGCAGGCAAGGTCAGAAACTCGCAGAACTCGTCATCGCGGATCATCTCGTCGAAGAGGCGCATGGCTAGCGGAAAATGCCCGTTTTCAAAACGCGCATCGCCGACTTCAGCGCGAATGGCATCCATCTCTTCTTCCAGCAGGCTGCTGTACAGCGCGGTGGTCAGCGGGCGGCCATCAGCCAAGGTCGCGTTATGATGCAGCCACTGCCACAGTTGGGCGCGGCTGATTTCGGCGGTGGCGGCGTCTTCCATCAGATGATAGAGCGGCACGCAGCCATTGCCGCCAAGCCAGGCTTCCAGGTATTGAATGCCCACCTTGAGGTTGAGGCGCACGCCCGCTTCGGTGATATCGCCGCCGCAGGGAGTCAACAGATCGCTGGCGCTGACCGACACATCATCGCGCTGTTTGTCGATCTGGTTGGCAGAAGGCATGAATTCATCGAAGACCTCGCTGGCTACACCCACCAAACCAGGATGCGCGACCCAGGTGCCATCGTGTCCGTCTTGGGCTTCGCGCACTTTGTCGGCGCGCACTTTGTCCAGCGCCGCTTGGTTGGCTGCGGGGTCGCTGCGTATCGGGATTTGCGCGGCCATCCCGCCCATGGCATGAGTCCCGCGCCGATGGCAGACTTTGATGACATGCAAGGTGTATTGACGCATGAAAGGCACGGTCATGCTCACCTGGGCGCGGTCGGGCAGCAGAAAGTCGCCTTGCGCGCGCAGTTTTTTGATGTAGCTGAAGATGTAATCCCAACGTCCGCAATTCAAGCCCGCCGAATGTTCCCGCAATTCGTAGATAATTTCTTCGGCTTCGAAGACAGCCAGGATAGTCTCGATGAGCACGGTAGCTTTGATGCTGCCTTGCGGGATACCCAGCGAGTCTTGCGCAAATACAAAAACATCGTTCCACAGCCGCGCTTCCAAATGGCTTTCCAGCTTGGGCAAGTAGAAGTAAGGTCCCGTGCCGCGATCCAGCGCCGCGCGAGCGTTGTGAAAGAAGAATAAGCCGAAGTCGAACAAGCCAGCGGGGATGGGCACCCCATCGACAATGAAGTGGCGTTCGTCCAGATGCCAGCCGCGCGGCCGCACCATCAGCGTGGCGGTCTCGTCATTGAGTTGGTAAAAACGCCCGTCCGGGTTGGTGAAAGTGATGCTGCGGTCCACAGCATCGCGCAGGTTGATCTGCCCGTTGAGCATATTGTGCCAGGTGGGCGCGTTGGCGTCTTCGCAATCTGCCATGAAGACTTTCGCGCCGCAATTGAGCGCGTTGATGACCATTTTGCGGTCGGTGGGACCGGTGATCTCGACGCGGCGGTCTTGCAGATCGGCTGGCAAAGGCGCGGTTCGCCAGCTTGGGTCGTCGCGGATATGGGCGGTCTCGGGCAAAAAGTCGGGCAGTTCGCCGCGGTCGATCGCTGCCTGGCGGACTTCGCGAGCAGCCAGCAGTTCATCGCGACGAGAGGCGAAGCGCCGCGCCAGGCTGGCCAGAAAGTCCAGGGCGGGCGGCGTTAGGATGGTTTCGAATTCAGGGACGATTTCGCCGCTGATTTCGATGCCGGGGGGATAGTTTGAATGGGTCATAGTGATTGTTTCCTATCGAATGGATCTGCGTGCGGCCTCGGATTTAGGCAAGAAGATTCGCGTATTGTCGCAATTCCTCGACAGTAACGACAAGACCCTGTTTTATCAGATTCGAGAGATACTCTTCAACGGTGTAAGGTGGATTCTTTTTGCTGACTCGCGCGGTTCGGACGGCAGAGCAGAACACATCCGGTTGGAGATGCAAATGATTGACAAGAAAGTCATCGGGGCTTTGTGCATCGAGGTCAAAGTCGTTTATCACATCTCTCGGAAAATGAGCCTGGTTATTGGTCACGATGACATCACAACGACCAACAATGGCAGCAGCAATTACATGGCGATCGTCCGGATCTGCCTGCAAAGGAATGCACTGTATCAGGCAGTTGTAGCCAGTGACCATTGCGCCAGGAATAGTTTCGTTCATTAAATCGCGGGTTCTTTCCAGGTTTTTTCGCTTCAACTCGGGCCGATTTCTCAAGAGCGCTTCGATCCATTCTTCGTGCACATGCGCTGACCACCGCGCTCGGTACATGTTCGCCAAGGCGACTTCCATACAGATATCGCGAATTGCTGCGGAGTAAAGAATGTTTGCATCGAGGAAAGCAGTATAGCGGCTACTAGAGATCATAGAGACCTAATTCTTCTGACAGCGCCACTAATTCATCCATTGCCGCGCGGCTTTCTCTGTCCGTTATCTCTTTGTAAGCCATCAGATCTTCCATGCGAATGCGCCGATGTGTACCAACCTTGCGATAGGGAATCTTGTCCTCTTTCAGAAGCTTGATGAGGTAGGGACGAGAAACATTCAGAATGTCCGCGGCTTGCACTGTGGTTAGTTCCGCATGATGTGGAATCATTGTGATGCTGTGACCAGCCGCCATTGCCTCCAATATATCCTTGAGCATGGCTACGGCACCCGCAGGCAGAATAATTGGCTCTGGGTTTACTTCCTCAGTGATCTGCAGCTCTAGCGGCTTGTTCGTCCGAACAAACGGCACGATTCTAGCAGTGGCTTCGCGCGCAATCTCAGAGTCCTGCAGAGTGGGCGGGTGTAATTGGGCAAGCATTTTCGTACTCCTTTCACTGGCAGATTCACTTTAGCACACAAACGCAATAAACGCAATAAGTGAAATATACGCAACAAACTTGGGCTAGTCGACGCGCAGAATGGTATCTCGGAGCACTTCCCTGAACACATCCACAAACCTATCTACATGCTCCCGCCCGAAGATGATGGGCGGCTTCAGCTTCAGCACATTGCCCAGCGGTCCCTCGGTGCTGACCAGGATGCCCTGCGCTTTCATCCTTTCGGCGATATAGGCGGCTTCCCAATCGGCGGGCTGCAAGGTTAGAGAACTGCGCACCAGTTCAATGCCCAGGAACAATCCCGCCCCACGCACGTCGCCGATGATCGGGCGGGTCTCTTGCAGGGCGCGCAGCTGCTCCAGCCAATATGCGCCCACCGACCGCGCGTTGGCTTGCAGGCTTTCGTCATCAATGACGCGCAGCACTTCTAGCCCGATGGCGCAAGCAACCGGGTTGCCGCCGAAAGTGTTGAAGTATTCCATGCCATTGTGAAATGCCGCCGCGACCTCGGGTGTTGTCACCACTGCCCCCAGGGGATGTCCGTTGCCGATCGGTTTGCCCATCGTGACGATATCGGGCACGACGCCGCTCAGCTCAAACGCCCAAAAGCGCTCGCCAACCCGCCCGAAACCGGTCTGCACCTCGTCCGCCACACAGACACCGCCAGCCGCCCGCACCAAAGCACAGGCGCGCTGCAGGTAACCCGCCGGCAGCGGTATTTGTCCACCACACGCCAAGATACCCTCTGCGAAGAAGGCGGACAGCTTGCCACCGCGCGCGCGAATGATCGCGATTTGTTCGGCGACCGAGCGTGCGTAATAGTCGCCGGCTGTTTCGTCATAGCCGCGCGCACTCCCACGGAAGCCATCGGGCAGTTGCGCCACTTGCACATGCGCTGGTTTGCCGCGCCCACCAGGTCCATTGAACTTGTAGGGGCTGATGTCGATCAAGGCGCTGGTGTGCCCGTGATAAGCGTGATCAATGACGAGGATGTCGCGTCCGCCGCTATAGGCTGCTGCCAGCCGCAGCGCCAATTCGTTGGCTTCGCTGCCGCTGTTGACAAAGAAGCAGACCGAAAGCCGCTCGGGCAGCGTCGCGCTCAGTCTCTCGGCATAGTCGATGATGGTATCGTGCAGGTAGCGCGTGTTGGTATTAAGCTGCGCTATCTGTCGCGTTGCCGCCGCTGTGATGCGTGGATGGCAGTGTCCGACATGCGCCACATTGTTGACGCAGTCCAGAAAGGGCTGTCCCTGCTCATCATAGAGCGTATGCAAATGACCGCGCACGATGTTCAGCGGTCGCTGGTACGACAAGCTGAGCGCGGGATTCAGAGTCCGCCGCCGCCGTTGCAGCAGTTGTTTTGGCGAGTCTCGCTTTATTGGCTGGGTCGAGTGAGTCAGCTTCAGAAGCAAGTTGGGGTCGGGGCATAGCGAAGTCCAGAAGCGGCTTTCATGTGGCGAACAGACGCCGGGCACCTTGTCATGCAGATCAAGCAAATCCGCAACCAACTGGAAGTGCAAGTGTGGCGCCCAGTTGCCATTGCGCGGATGATCGCCGATATGCGCCAGCAATTCGCCAGCTGCTACCGACTGCCCTGGCTGCCAGCGATGCAGCGCGTCCCCCGCCAAGTGTCCATAGAGCGTATAGAAGCGGAGACCGGGCAGAGGCTGATGCTCGACGATCAACATCGGCCCATAATCTTGCGGCGCAGTTTGCTCAGCGACGACACGCACAATGCCGCACAGGGGCGCATAAATGGGCGTCCCAGCTGCTGCGAAGAGGTCGACGCCCAGGTGCAGTGTGCGCCGATGGTGAGGGGCGATTGCGAACATATCTGCTAAATAGATTGGGCGGATTTCCTTGTACAAGCCGATGCCGATCTTGCCCCGCAGCGCGATTTGCAGTGGCGCAGCCCAAGCAGCTGGGTCGGACAAGTCGGGCACTTGCGCAAGCAGGTCGCTTTGCATGCCCAGATCGAGCAGTTGGCTATTTTCGGCGCTCAGTTCCACCCCCAGGATTGGAGCAAATTGCTGCGCTCTCAGCCAGTCGCGCAGGGCGGAGGCACCGGGCAGCGCGGGCAAGCCACAGGCAGCGCGAAATTGATAATGGGCGCGGCGCGGGTGGATCTCGCGCAATTGCCGCAGCAAACGCCAGGCGCTGTCTTCGCTGATGCTGAGATGACGATTGGCTGGCTCGCGGCGCTGCTGATACCAACTGATGCAGACGCTGAGGCACAAGCGAGCCGCCACCAGCGGGAAAAGCAGGCCAATTTCGCGCTCTTGCAGGGGGAAGGCGCGGTGATATGAGGCGACCAGCGGGATGGCTTGCCGCAATGGGCGCGCGCAGTCCATCATCACATAAGCCAGCGCGACAGCCAGATCGGCGATGACTGGAGCGTAGGTCATATCGCCCAGGTCGAGGAAACCGGCCACATGCGGCGCGTTGGATTCATCGGCGCGGACGAGGATGTTGGTGTCGTTGGCATCGTTGTAACAAAAGCAACCCCGCAGCTGCGTCAGGTCGGGCAGCGCTTCGTCTGTATAGAGCCGCACAAAATGATCGAGCAGCGCTTTTTTGTCGGTGGGCAGGTCTGTCGCAAATTGCGCAACTTGTGGCAAGTTGGCGATATTCCAACGATAATCGCGGCGCGTTTCGGCGTGGTCAAATGTCGTCATGGCGGCGCTGACTTCGCCCAGACGCGTCCCAATATCTGCCAACAGGGCATCTATATGCGGGCGGAAATCGCGCAGGGGCGTACCGTCGATATAGCGCAGCAAGCGAGCGCGGTACAAGGCACCGCCGGGCGCAGTGATGTGGATGCTGTGTTGTCCATCGGCTGCAGGGATGATCTGCGGGAAGAGTTGTAGCGGACGCAGATGCTGCAGAGTCTGGTTCTGCAAGTCCAGCTCGTTTTCGCTGATGCTGCTATGGGCGATTTTCAGCACAAATGCTCCTTGGTCGGCGCTTTGCAGGTGAAAATTGCGGTCGAGCTCGGCAGGCAGTTCGTGGCAGGTGCTTGCATGAATGCGATAGTGCGCGCGCAGAATCTCGCGGGCATCGGCGCTATCGAAGGGCGGACGTGTGTTTTCTTGCATCATGAGCATGTGGGCGTCCTCTGGACCAACTGCCACAGTGTTTCACCCAGCCTGGAACAGAGCTGAGTCCGAGCAAGGTGTTAGCTGAACTCGCCGCGTTCGCTACTCCACATTGAGGCGGGCGACACAAGTGTCACCTCTGCGAACACCCTCAAAAAGTCCAACAAAGTAATGCAACAACATGAAGGAATGTCGTAGGGGCGACTCTTGAGTCGCCCACTACAGATTTCGAATCAGAATTGCATCGTTCTGTTTCACATAATTTGCTTTGTGCTATTGCGGTCCAAGCGGGGTCAAGCCGCCGCAACCACCTGCCCATCCCGGCCAGCCGACTCGACTATGGCATCCCACAGCTTCGCCATGCGCAAGCCAACTTCGGGCGGACAGGGATTCTCGATTTCGCCAGCGCGCACCTGCGTGAATTGCTCCCATGCGCCGCGCATTCTGGGCAAGTCGACCTCGTTGTAGTCGCTTTCGCCTGCACGGCGGATCAACAGACGTTCGCCATAGATGCCCGTGCGGATCGCGCCGCCAGTGAGGTTGAGATAAATCTCGGAATGCAAGCCGGGAATGCAGTCGCCACAGCCATTGATGGTGACCAGCGCGCCCGATTCCAGCCGTCCCATAATCACGCCATTGATATCGACCGGCGTGCCGCGATTGTCTGTCCAGGCTGCCACGCTGGCAAAATCTTCGCCCACCAGCGTACAGATGGTGTTGAGCATGTGCGCGCCAGAATCGAAGAGGAAGCCGCCACCGGCGATCTCGGGGATCTGTCGCCAACTACCACTGGTCACGCTCTTCCAACCCTGCCAGATCATGCCGGTCACGGTCAACAGCTCGCCCAAGTCGCCCGAGGCGATGAGCGTGGCGGCATGACGGATCTGTGGCGAAAGCCCGCCTTGAAAAGCGACCACCAAATGGCGGCCTGTGCGGTCGCGCGCGTCCATCAGGCTGAGGGCTTCGTTTCCGTTCATCACCATCGGCTTTTCCAGCAGCACATCCAGGTCGGCCTCGAGGCAGGCTTTGGCTTGGTCATGATGCAAATTGTGCGGCGTGATGATGAATACGGCATCCAGCTCATGCCGATATTGGTCCAGCAGCTTCGTCAGGTCGGGCTGGTTGGGTGGCGGCTGCGCGCCCAGCTCGCTCATGGCATCGGCATACAATTCATAATTCTGCGCCGAAGGCTCGCAAATGACGCGGATATCGGCACCCGTCTCCAACATCAGCGGCAGGTGAAATTTGCGCGCCATCCCGCCCGCCCCAATCAATGCAACGCGTGTTTTCATGATGATTTCTCGTATTGAACTCTCCAAAATTGACAATGCGCGGCATTGTAGCGCGTAGCTTTGCGCAGGGCGAATCCTGCTATCATTGTCAAATCGCCAATAATCAGGGTATATTGTTTCAACATTGGCTATACAGGAGGCAGATGATGTTGACGACAGTTTCCAAATGGGGAACAGCCGCGCATTGCGTATCCCGAAGGCCATTGCGCTAGACGCTGGATTGGATATCGGCGCTAAAGTAGAACTCAGTGTTGTCGACGGCGCATTGCATGTGGTTCCCACTAAAGAGCCACGATATACGCTGGAGGAATTGGTCGCGCAAATCACGCCTGAGAATCGGCACGACGAAATTGACTGGGGTCCACCGGTCGGTAAAGAGGTCTGGTAGTGCCCAATATCCCAAACCGCGGGGATATTGTCTGGACAGATTTTGATCCGCAAGCGGGGCATGAACAAGCGGGTTCGCGCCCCGCTCTTGTGTTGTCTCGAGATATTTTCAACGACTCTTCAGGGTTGGCTACCAGCTGTCCGATTATCGGGCGACAAAAGGGATATCCATTTGAAGTGCCGCTGCCTGCCGGATTGGAAATTTACGGCGTTGTGCTTGTCGATCAGATCCGGAGCATTGACTGGCGAGCCCGCGAAGTCAAATTCAAGGACAAAGCTCCCGAGTCGGTTCTCGTTGATGTCCTGGATCGGCTCGAAACGCTTTTAAAGTAGACCTATGGGCTTTTGTTAAGTTGCAGTCCCCCGCTCGCTAGTGTATTCTCCCCTCCAAATGAAACTATGACGATGAACTTGCCAGCTGTCGTAGCTAGCAAATCTCATATTCCCTGACGGAGACCAACATGTTCGACTGGACACACGACGAACTGCCGCAACCAAGCACCGACCTCGCCACGCTCGCCGCCAATATAGACGAATTTGGCTATTGCCTGGTCAAAGACGCGTTGCAGCCCGACCAGTTGGCGCGCGCCCGTCAACGGCTGCTGGAACAAGCGGAAGCCGAGCTGCAAGCCGGGCAGGCTTTTGAAGATGGCGGTGCAAAACAGCAATGGGGCGAATTTACCGATGAGCAAGGCAAGATCCGCCGCGAGGCTTTTTCTGCGCGGTCTGGCGGCGTCAACCAGCGCGTCTGGGTCTTGATCAACAAAGGCGCTGTCTTCCGCGAGATGCTCTCGCAGCCACTGGTGCGTTCGGTGGTCGGGCATGTGCTGGGCGCGGATTACCTGCTTTCCAGCTTTGGCGCGAACATCGCCAAGCCCGGCGGCATCGCCATGAACCTGCACACCGACCAGTGGTGGATGCCCGAGCCTATCCACAGACGCCCCAACCCCGTGCCGGCCGGTTCATTAACGCGCGAGCTTTCCAACCGCGTCGATGATGTGCCGGCCATGATCGCGCCGCCCGTTGTCGTCAATGTGATGTGGATGCTCAATGACTTCACCGAAGCCAACGGCGCGACTCGCCTCGTGCCACGCAGCCACCTCGCCGGCAAGCGCCCCGACAAAGACCGCGACAAAGATGTCGTCAGCATTCCCGCCGCAGGCTCGGCAGGCAGCGCCATGCTCTTCGACGGGCGCATCTGGCATGGCACCGGCGCCAATGTCAGCGACGAGATGCGCCTGGGATTGCTCACCACTTTTGTCGCGCCGCAATTCCGCACGCAGGTCAATTTCACCCTGGCGACCGCGCCCGAAGTCGTGGCGGAGGCAGATGATGACCTGCTGGCGCTGCTGGGCTTCAAAATCTGGAATGCCTATGGGCGCATGGAAAGCCCGGTGGCGGGCACTGTGCGGCAAGGCGAGCGGACGCTGGGCGAGATGAAACCGACATCATAGGTTGCAGGGGCGTCAGTCATACACCCGTTGCAACGCCCAGCTATCCGTCAGCAAATCGTGATACACCACCAGCGCCATGCCCGCCGCCAGCAGCTTGAAATAGTTGCGATGCGTGCGTGGTCCCCATCGGTTCCTGTCCAGATGCCAGCGCAGCGCGATCCGCTCCACTGGATGCCAGACTCCGTTCCAGCGCAGCGCCGTCGGCAGTTCGCCTTGCGCCCGCACCGGCAGCTTCAATCCGTCTTTCCGCATGCGGCTCATGTACATTGCCTCCTTTTCATAGTGCAGTCCCGCGCAGCAAACCGCCGTCCAAGTTCGAGTGTCACAGCGCGTTCTTCATGTGCGCGAAAATGTCTATGCGCCCAGTATAGAACATATATTCTATATTGTCAAGGGTATACTGGGATTCGTCGTGGACAAATCCACTGCACAAATTGGGCAAGCCACCGCAGGACACGCTATGCTTTCCACTATGCCTCTGTGGCAAAGAAATTGCTGGAGACCATCATGGTCCAAAAAACCGACAAGCTCGACCAAATCCACATCGGCAAACACGGGGCAGCCCCAATCGCCGCGCCCGGCTGGACTGCAAAAAGCCGCGACCGCGTCAAATTGGTCGACTGCGATGTCCACCACAACTTCCGCGAAGCCAGCGAGCTGCTGCCGTACCTGCCCAAGTTCTATCAAGAGCACCTGCTCGACCAGGGCTTGCACCTGCCCGGCGCGGGCTATGCCAACACGCCCTTCCGCCGCACCCGCCCCGACCTGAAAGACCCGCAACTGCAAGAGCGCGACTTCAACTTCTCGCTGGAATTCACGCAGAAAGAATTGCTCGACCGCTGGGGCATCGACTTCGCCCTGTTGACCGGGCCGCCGGTCTTTTATGCTTATGCTGGCTTGCCCGACCCCGACTGGGCGGCCGCGCTTTGCAGCGCCTTCAATGACTGGACGATCGACAATTGGCTGGGGCGCGACCCGCGCATCGTCAACGCCATCCTGGTCGCGCCCAACGACCCGGCGCTGGCTGTCCGCGAGATCCACCGCCTCGCCCATCGCGAAGATACTGTGGCGGTGATGATGCCTATGCAGACGCCGCTGCCTTTTGGCAACCGCGCTTATCATCCTATCTGGGAAGCCTGCGCAGAACATGACCTGCCGGTCGTTTCTCACATCGGTGGCGCAAGCCCGGGCTCCACGCCCACCCCGGTCGGATTCCCCAGTTATTACATGGAATCGCGCATGACCCGCCCCAGCGTGGCTTCCGCCCAATCCGCCTCCTTGATCGTGGAAGGCGTGTTCGAGCGCTTCCCCAATCTGAAGTTCGCGATGACAGAAGTGCAGCAGATGTGGGCGGTGCCGCTGATGTGGCACATGGATGTCGATTGGAAGGCAATCGGCGACCAGACCCCCTGGCTGAAGCGCCTGCCCAGCGAGTACTTCCGCGAACACATCCGCATCGGCAGCCAGCCCATGCACGAGCCGCCACAGACCGAGCAGGTGTATCAGATGCTGGAGATGCTGCACGCCGATGAAACGCTGATATTTTGCAGCGACTTTCCGCACTTCGACTGGAATGACCCGGTGACTGTGCTGCCGCGCCTGGATGAGCGCACGCATCGGCGCATCTTCGCCCAAAACGCGCTGGATTTGCTGCGCATCAGCGATGCCATGATCGAGCGAGCTTGCGCATGAGCGGCATCGTGGTCGGGCGGGCGGACGAGATCCGGCGGGCGGTCGCAAGATCGTCGTGCCTTTTCGCGGGCGGGCTGGCATCGGCATCTTCAATATCGGCGGACGTTTCTATGCCTTGCGCAATATCTGCCCGCACAAACGCGGTCCCCTGTGCACGGGCGAAGTGGCTGGTCGTGGTACCGCGCAGACGCCACCCTCGGTCAGTGATAGCCACATCGACTACGAAAAAGACGGGCAAATTCTGCGCTGCCCCTGGCACGCCTGGCAATTCGATATCGCCAGCGGACAATGCCTGGTCGACCCCACAGTGCGCGTCAAGACCTATCCCGTGCTGGTGGACGGCGATGACCTGGTCGTCGATGTCGATATCAGCGATTTGAGCCGCGAAAGATGAATGCCCTGCCCAAGAATGACGCGCCGATTCGCCTGGGCGTCATCAGCTTTGCCCATGCCCATGTGCGCCTGTATTGCCAGGTGATCGCCGACTACCCCGATGCGCAGGTCGTGGCGTGCTGGGACGATGACACAGCGCGCGGACAGCAATTCGCCACCCAATTCGGCCTGGAATGGCTGCCCGAGCTGGATGACTTGCTGGCGCGGGATGATATTGATGCCGTCTTCATCGCCAGCCCGACGAACAAACACGCCGAGCACGCGATCGCCGCTGCGAAAGCCAGCAAACACATCCTGCTGCAAAAGCCGATGGCGCTCACGCTGGCGGACTGCGATGCCATAATCGCCGCAGTGGACGAGGCGGGCGTGAAGTTCAGCCTCTGTTATCAGATGCGCTGCGATCCGGTCAACCAACAGATGAAAAAGCTGGTGGAAGCGGGCGCTGTTGGAGATATCGCTGTCGTGCGCCGCCGCCACGCCATCCCGCTGCTGCTGGACAAAAACTGGGCGGTCCCCGGCAACTGGCACATCGACCCCGAACAGAATATGGGCATGTTCATGGACGATGCCTCGCATGCCGCCGACTGGTTCTATTGGATGCTGGGGGCACCGATCAGCGTCATGGCGGAGATCGACAATGTCATCACCCGGTCCGCGCCCGACGACAACGGCGTGGCGCTTTATCGCTTTCGCAAAGGCGAAATCGGCATCTTGCTCAATAGCTCGACGCAACTGGCTGCCGAAGCCACCACAGAAATTTATGGCAGCGCGGGCAGCATTCACCAGAATTATGGCGATGCCCCGTCCAGCCTGTTGCCCGCCGCTGGCAGCGCCCTCAAAGTATTCCGCGCCGGCGAGAGCGACTGGCAACGCTTCGACTTCCCGCTCGTGCCCCAGCGATCGCGCATTGAAGCGGTGCCGCGTCCATTGATCGATTACCTGAAAGGGGCAGGACCGCCCATCGCCACAGCCGAAGAAGGCCGAGTCTGCATCGAGATGATCCTGGGCGCATACCAATCGGCGCGCGAGGGACGGCGCGTGCATTTCTAACCCCCTCGGCCTTCGTAGCGCAACGCCTTTGCTGTATTCTCGATAAACTCGATAGCAAGGGGAGTGCTGAATTAGTTGATATGGTGCTATATCCCCCACCCCAAACCCCTCCCCCAAAATGAGGGAGGGGCTTACATTCTGCGGTATCGTTGGAAAAACTCCCCTTCCCTCGTTCTGGGGGCAAGGGGGCGGGGGATGGGGGCTTTTTGGTATATCTATAAATCAAATCGCCCCTACTCGCTCGGTTCAATTGCATCGCGCACAGCGATTCGTTACACTAAAATCGTTCGCTTTCTAATCGCAAATATCTATAACAAAAGGAGCTCAATCGCATGAACCGCTTGTTGATCTGCCTTGCTCTGCTGGCGCTGCTGGCTGGCGCATTCACTAGCCTGGCGCAAGACGAAAAAGTGCTCGTCATCGGGCATTCCGAAGTAACTGATTCCTACGATCCGGCACACGGCTTCACCCAGACCACCGGCATCGTCAACCACGCAGCCTACAGCCAGTTGGTCACCTTCCCCGATGCGGACGCCAGCGAAATCTTGCCGCTGCTCGCCGATAGCTGGTCGATCTCCGAAGATGGACTGACCTATACCTTCATGCTGAATGCCGATGCGGTCTTCGCCAATGGCGATGATATCGACAGCGACGATGTCGTCTTCAGCATCCAGCGCCTGCAAAATGTCAATGGCAACCCCAGCTTCCTTGCTGACCACATCGTCTCGGTCGAAGCGCACGATGCCGACAGCGTCTCGATCACCCTGGACAATGTGCGCCCGTCCTTCTTGTCGGAGCTGACAAGCTATGCGTTCAGCATCGTCGATGCCGACTCGGTACGCGCCAATGGCGGCACAGATGCGATGGACGCCGCCACCACCGATGCCGCCGAAGACTTCATCAACGGTACGTCGCAGGGCAGCGGTCCCTATGTCATGTCGCTGTGGGAGCCGCAAGTCCGCACCGAGCTGGTGCGCAACGACAATTATTGGCGCGAGCAGCCCTACTTCGACCGCGTCATCATCATCAATATGCCAGAAGCCGCCACCCAAAAAGCGGCGTTGGAAAGTGGCGAGATCGACCTGGCGCTCGACCTCAGCGCCGACCAGATGGACAGCCTGCGCGAAAATCCGGATATCGCCGTCTACAGCGGTCCCAGCAATTACACCCACTTCGTGCTGATGAACGAAGACCCGGATGTCGGCGGACCGTTCAGCGAGCCGCTGGTGCAGCAGGCGGTCAAGTACGCGCTGGATTATGAAGGCTACCGCACGCTATGGGGTGGCGAGACACCCGGCACCAATATGTGGGTCGGCTTGTTCAGCGCCTTCCGCCAGGACCGCGCCTATGCCCGCGACCTCGACAAAGCGCGCGAGCTGCTGGCAGAAGCCGGCTATGGCGATGGCTTGGATGTCACCCTGCAATATCCCGACTTTTCGCTGGGCGGCGTCAACTTCAACACCAACGCCCAGAAAATCCAGGCCGACCTGGCTGAAGCCGGCATTAATGTGACGCTGGAGCCGGGCGAACTGCAAGTCTCGCTGGAGCAATACCGCAATGGCGAGCAGGGTTTTGCCTACTGGCTGTGGGGTCCGGATATTCTCGATCCGCTGGACTTCCTCAGCTTCATGCCCGGCGGCAAGGTGGCGAAAGAACGCACGAACTGGTTCTTTGATGATGTGCCTGCCGAAGTGCAAGACCTGATCATGGCGGCGCGCAGCACCAGCGATTCGGCTGCCCGGCTGGAGATCTTCACGGCGCTGCAAGAATGGAGCCAGGCGAACGCGCCCTATGCGCCCTTCAATGTGCCGCAGGTGCAGACAGCCTTCCGCGCCGACTTGCAGGGCTTCGTCTTCCATCCGCAGTGGCTGCTCGATGTGGCGATTTTGAGCCGCGGCATGTAGGTCGTACCTATTCCCGGTCCGCGAATCGGGCTGGGAGCTGGGAAAAAGGGGGCGAGGCGATGTCTTCGCCCCTGTCAAGACTTGTTCGCAATTGCCGACATGGCTATTGAGTCCGCCCCCATCCCCCGGCCCCTTCCCCCAGAACGAAGGAAGGGGAGCTAAGGCGTCCGAGTTTGGAGCAAGAAAGCCCCTCCCTCATTTTGGGTCGCGTAGACACAGACCGCCGGGGAGGGGTTTGGGGTGGGGGGATTTGCGCGCTGTGTAGTTTCAAATTGCCGCCTATCTTGTACAATCGGCGCTTGATGGGCGGCTTGTTTTTTCGCCCGGCTAGGGAAGGGACGGCAGCGCATGAGCGTCATCCTCGGCATCAACAGCGACCACGCGGGGGCTTCGGCTGCGCTGGTTGTGGATGGCAGCCCAGTCGCCGCCATCGCCGAAGAGCGACTCAACCGCGTCAAGTATTATGCCGGCTTCCCGCATCTGGCAGCGCGCTGTGTGCTGGAACTGGCTGGCTTGCGTCCCGCCGACATCGACTGCGTGGCGCTCCCGCGTGATCCTGCCGCCAACCTGCGGCGCAAAGCGGCCTTCCTCTTTGGCAATCCCGGCCGCCTGCCCACCCTGCTGAGCGCCGGTGCCAGCCAGGTTCGTCAGCTGGATGTCAAATCGCAATTGGCAAAGACTTTCGACTGCGACCCCGCTGCTTTCAATTTCCGCCTGCTGCGCGTCGAGCATCACCTGGCACATATCGCCAGCGCCTTTTTCAGTGGTCCCTGGGAGAGCGCGGCCGGCTTCAGCGCAGATGGCAGTGGCGACTTCGTAACCTGTATGCTGGCGCGCTGCCAGGGCGACAAAATCGAGACCTTGCAGCGCATCCATGTCCCGCATTCGCTGGGATCGCTCTATACCATGATCTGCCAGTTCATCGGTTATGGGCGCTATGGCGACGAAGGCAAGGTGATGGGGCTGGCTCCGTATGGCGAAGACAGCTACCGCGAGCATTTTGACGACATGCTGCGCCTGAGCAAGGAAGGATTTCGCCTGAACAGCCGCTGGTTTTTGCCTTTTGGCGCGGAACAAGGCATCAGCATCAATGCGCGCGGCGAAATGGAGATAAGCCGCCACTATGCCGACCACATGGTGAAGATATTTGGGCAACCGCGCGAGCCAGGCGCAAAAATCACCCAGCGTGATATGGATCTGGCGCGCGGGCTGCAGCGGACATTCGAGCGCGTCTGGCTGCATTTGCTGCGCCGCCTGCACGACCTCGCCCCCAGCGACCGGGTGGTCATGGCTGGAGGCTGCGCATTGAACAGCGTGGCAAACGGCTTGGTCACAGCCCAGACGCCCTTCTGCGAAACCTGGATTCATCCGGCCGCGGGTGATGACGGACTGTCGCTGGGCGCTGCGCTCTATGCTGCCCGCACAGAGTATGGCGAGCGAGAACGGTATACGATGGGCAGTGCGGGTTTGGGTCCGCAATTCAGCCAGTCGCAGATGCGCAGCGCGCTGGAGCAGCGAGGCATTGAGGCGCAAGAGCTGGCGGAGGCGCAACTGCTGCAAAAGACGGCGCAAGCCCTGGCCGCGGGCAAAGTGGTCGGCTGGTTTCAGGGACGGATGGAATGGGGACCGCGCGCGCTGGGCAACCGCTCGATCCTGGCGCATCCTGGCTTGCCGCACATGAAGCAGACGCTCAACGACCGCATCAAACGCCGCGAGTGGTTTCGGCCCTTCGCGCCGGCTGTACTGGCAGAAGCTCAATCGCGCATCTTCGAAAGCAGCCAGCCATCGCCGCATATGCTGCATGTGCAGCGCATCCGCGATGAATGGCGCGAGCGGCTGTGCGCGGTGGCGCATGTCGACCAAACCGGCCGCTTGCAGACTGTCGTGCGCGAACACAATCCGCGCTATCACGCCCTGCTGCAGGCATTTGAAGCCATCAGCGGATTGCCCGTCCTCGTCAACACCAGCTTCAATGAAAACGAACCGATCGTCTGCACGCCATCAGAAGCCATCGATTGCTTCACCCGCACGCGCATGGATGTGCTGGTCATTGGCGACAGCTATTGTGAGAAGCCGGGCGACCAAGCATAGGCATTCCTTGATGTTATGTGCTAGCGCTCGCTGACAAGTCTAAACCGAAACGCCGTGCAGACTATCGTCTGTAGATAGTGACAACAGGTATCTTATTATTCCCTTCATGTGCCATGTTCCGCGCTGGAGCATATTGGAGGTGATATTGTTTGGCAAGATCGCAACGACATGGTTGCTTTTTATTGCATTTTTCTGCACCACTGCTCGAGCCCAAGCTGAAGCCCCAAGGCTCGACTTGCCCAAAAACTTCTCCATAACTTGACGATACGCTCCACTGGGATAAGGTCGAGAATGCTATAGGCTATAGCGTACGCCGGCTTGGCATTGATGCACGACACAGGATCGCTGTATCTGTTTCGCAAAACAGATTTGACTTAAGCGATCTGGACTACGGCTACACATACTATGTAGATGTCAAGGCGATATCGGGGAATCACGACGAATATAGAGACAGCCTATGGAGTGGGATTTACATCCTTATTCGCCCTTGGCCAACCGCTACGCCTACCAGCACGCCAACCGTCACCCCAAGCCCTACGCCAACAAGGGAGTTTCTTAGAGGTTTAGCTACGCCAAAAAACCTTCGATTGCGTTCTGACTCTACTGTGACTTGGGACCCAGTGAATGGAGCGACTTCCTACACTCTTTACATCTCAGGTGGTGGCGAGACTTACGGGGCAAGTGTGTTTGCGCCGCAAACTGAACTCGCTTTGACGAACTTAACAGCTGGCACCACATATCTTGTGCAAGTGAGCGCCCAGGGCGATGGGCGAAATTACGAATTGCGAGGACGATGGAGTGAACTTTATAAAATAACCCTGCCTATTGTTGCCACGAGTACGCTAACTCCGACGAACACCTCAACTAACATACCGACATCAACAAGAGTCGCCAGTTCCACACCGCAGCCGACAAATACAGCGACCAGCACACCAACAGCGACACTTGCAACTGCCAGCACAGAAACAGCCACCCTTACCGCCACCTCGACACCCAAACCGGTTGACACAGCAACGTCTACGGCAACAGCAACAAATAGCCCAACGGCAACAAGGGCTGATATTTCTACAGCCACTCAGATTGGCCTCCGAAGATTACCAGCGCCAGCGAATTTCAGAGTGCTTTCTAGCAACACCGTTGCGTGGGATGCCGTTGAAGGCGCAAGCCGCTATCGTGTCCGCTTAGATCCACCAAATGCGCAGCGCATCCTGAAGCGAGTCGACCCGCCGCATACGCAATACACCTTTGAGAACCTGGAAGTTGGTCTGGTATATATGGTGCGTGTTCGGGCAATTGGCGATGAGGTTGTGTATCATTTGCTGGGCGATTGGAGCGAAACGCTTACACTGAATGCCGGCACAACCGCCACACCGGCGACAGCAACTAGGCCGCCAACTGCAACTGAACCCACAACAATACCCGTTTATTCGCCTACGCCAACCGAAACACATACATTAACTTCGACAACTACGCCGTCGAATACACCCACTGAAACGCCGACTGCAACAGCAACCCTCACTCCTACAAACACAGCCACGCATACGCCTACTGACACACCTACCAGCACTCCTACGGATACGCCCACCGCTACTGATACTCCATCCCCCACCGCGTCATATACGCCAGTGCCGTTATGCAAATTGCCAGCGCCGTATAATTTCATCGAAATCGCAGTGTCAACCGTGGGGTGGGACGAAGTTGAAGGGGCGGCTGGCTATCACTTGCAATGGAGAATGCCAGGTGGCGACTGGCAAAGCACGATTTTGTCAGCTGAATTCAAGGCGTACCGGTTTGCGGAACTTCAAGTCGGGGTAGTTTATGAGGTACGGGTACAGGCTATAGGCGACACTATCACTTGCGAAGAGAAGGGAGAATGGAGCAATTCGATAGAAATTGTTCTGCGGCCGACGGCTACGCCAACCGATACGCCAACAAACACGCCGACACATACGCCTACATTTACGCCGACACATACACCAACACATACGCCTACATTCACGCCAACCCATACCCCCACGGACACTGCAACCTTCACGCCAACTTATACACCGACGAACACGCCGACACATACGCCAAGCAATACACCGACCTTTACGCCGACATATACATTGACCCCGACCCCAACCGATACTCCTACACTAACTCCAACAAACACACCCACTTATACGCCCACAAACACTTCGACTTTCACGCCGACTTTCACGGCTACAAAAAAACCAACCAAAATACCCCGGCCGACAAATACCCCCGTACCCCCGCCATCGGCTACCCCAAGGCCAACTGATACGCCTGTACCTACTGCGACCAATACGCCATTCAAATATGTTCGGACTGAGAGACGGTCGGGAGTTGAAGGATCTCCAGAAAGAGCTATTTCTGCAGCCCGCTCAGCAGCTGAAAGAGCCTTGCGCGCACGTGGATGTAGCGGAAACGATAATGAAGTGGATTTCTGGGTGGAAACAGATGGCGAGCCAAGTCAACTTTCGGCATCAAGCTGGATTGCTTATGCGACTGCCTATATTCGTTGCATCAGACGATGAAATGCCGTAAAATGCGACTGTAAAGGTTGTCGCGCGCGACCGGGCGTTGGCCACTTTGCCGGTGGCGCTGCTCTTCCTGTTCTTCCAGCGCTACTTCATCGAAGGCATGATGGTTTCGGGAATCAAGGGATGAATCAAACGCGTCTGGAAGCCTACCGAGAAGCTTATCGCCGCGAGCTATTCGATAGCGTCATTCCATTTTGGCTTCGGCATTCGCTGGATGTTCAGCAGGGCGGGCAATTTACCTGCCTGGACCGCGACGGCGCAGTCTATGATACCGACAAAGCGATGTGGCTGCAGGGACGGGCGCTGTGGATGTTCGCCAAGCTCTACAACACTGTGCAGCAGCGCGACGAGTGGCTGGCGGCGGCGCGGCATCAATACGACTTTATCACGCGCCACGGCTTCGATGGCGACGGCCTCATGTTCTTCGCCCTGGCCGCCGATGGCCGCCCTTTGCGCAAGCGGCGCTACCTCTTCACCGAGACATTCGCCATCATCGGCTTGGCTGAATACGCCCGCGCCACCGGTGATACAGCAGCCCTGCAACGCGCAATCGATACCTATCGCCTCGTCATCGACCTGCTGCAAAAGCCCGGGGCACTGCCGCCCAAAGAATTGCTGCCCGAGCGCCGCGGCAAGAGCCACAGCCTCTCCATGATCCTGCTGGCGACAACGCAAGAACTGCGCTTGGCCGCCCCGCCCGACCCGCTTTATGACCACATCGTTGATGAAGCGCTGCGTCAAATTATCGATCACTTCCTGGATGACTCCGCCGCCGCTGTTTTTGAGCTGCTCGGACCCGGCAATCAACGGCTGGATACGGCTGAGGGGCGCAAGCTCACCCCGGGCCACGCCATGGAATCGGCGGCTTTTATCCTGCACGAAGCGCAGGCGCGGTCGGACGAGTCGCTTGTCGCGCCGGCGCTCAAGATGATCGACTATTCGATGGAGCGCGGCTGGGACGCGGAATATGGCGGCTTGCTTTATTTTGTCGATGTCGATGGCAAACCGCCGACCCAGCTGGAGTGGGATATGAAGCTCTGGTGGCCCCACAGCGAGGCGCTTTATGCCCTGTTGCTGGCTTGGCACATCAGCGGCGATGCCAAATATGCCGATTGGTTCGCGCAGATGCACGACTATACCTTTGCCCACTTCCCCGATGCCGAATATGGCGGCTGGTATGGCTATTTGCGCCGCGACGGCAGCCTGTCCACCCCGCTGAAAGGTGGCATGTGGAAAGGCTTTTTCCATACGCCGCGCTCTCTCTGGCTTTGTTGGCGATTGCTCGGCGAGATGACGGGCTAGGTGCTGGCGGTCGGTCAATCGTTTCGCAGCGCCGTCAGCCGAATGCTAAGCCCATTCAACAGCACGAAGACCGCCACCAGCAGCATGATACCGCGATAACCCAGCGACAGCTGCAGCCAGCCGAACCCCAGCGTCGCGCCGAACCAGCCCATATTCCACAGCGCCAAACCCACGCTGCTGGCCAGATTGTGATGCGCCTCCGCCAGCGAATCCAGCAGCAGTGGCTGGAACAAAGGCTGCATGGTGTTGCGAGCGCCGATCGCCAGCGCATAACAGACCACCGCCAGCGCCAACGCCTGCGCCAAGCCCAAGCCGATGAATGCCAAGGCGCTCAATAGCATCAAGGCGAACAGCGCGCCCGCCCTGCCCAAATGCGCCTGCCACAGCGGGTTCGCCAGCGGCACTGCGCCCATCACCAGCCAGCCCAGGCCGATCACCGCGCCCACCGCGCTATCGCCCAAAGCAAAGACATCGCGGAAGAAGAGGTTGAAGAAAGGAAAGGTCAAGCCCCCCGATATGCCGAAGACGAAAAGCGGAAATGTCAAACGCAATAAGCGCCGCCAGGGCAACGAAGACCACGCTCCCCTGCGCCAATGCTGACGGGCTTTTTCGCCCCGCCCACTCAATGGCAGCATAGGCAAGACGCTAAGCAGCAATATCAGCGCCGCCAAAGTGATGGACGCGCGGTAGGTGCTTGCATCGGCACGGGCAGCCCCACCCAGCAGCATCGGCAGCAGGCCACCCAGCACACTGCCCATTGCCACTGCCAGCATGCTGACTAGATTGTGCCAGGAGAATTGCGCGGTGTGCTCGCGACGATCGGTCAATGTAACCATGAAAGGCGGTTTGACCACTTGATTCGCGCCAAAGCAAGCGCCCCAAGCAAAACGACTCAGCGCCAGCAAAGGCAGGCTGGTCGTCAGGGCGGTGGCAGCCACGCTCAATGCGATGCCGGCTGTGGAAAGCACGATGAGCCTGCGATTGCCGATGCGATCAGCGAAAAGCCCGATCGGCAATCCAATCAGAAATCCGCTGAGACGCGGCAGGGATTGCAGCAGTGCGATGGTCTGCCCATCAAAGCCGATACTGACCAGGTAAAAGTTGAGCAGAATATCGGCGATGCCCAGCAGCGCAATGTGAAATAGCAGGCTGTGACACAAAAACAGCAACACGCGCCGATTCAAGCCGGGCGGCAGGCGTCGACGCGAATTTGCTGTGTTTTTTGCTGCAACGGGCGCAGAGGGCATAAGGGCGTTCCATGCAGGTCGTGGCAAAGTCTACCCACAAAGCACACAAAGCACACAAAGTTTTTTTGGGCCACAGTGGCGCAGAAACAATTGCAAGAAAGTAAGGGAAAATACAGAATGGTAGTATGGGGTTAAGAGTTGCCTCGCAATCGCCTGTGCTGGTACAGTTGCGCGAAGTGCTTTCACATTCATGGAGAAAACAATTGGCATCGCAAACCAAAACGAAGATATTGGCGCGTCACGCTGCCAATGCCGCGCTCAACATCCCGCTGCCCGGGATTTCTATGCGAGGCGCACACGACCTGGGCGCTGATGAGCCTTTCTATCCGCTGGACGAACAGATCATCGCCGGCGCGGTCGAAGCGCTGGAAAGTGGACAGACGCATTATGTCGATGTGCCCGGCATCGCACCCCTGCGCGAGGCAATCGCAAAGCATCTGAACGCAGCCTGCGGCACAAGTTGGCAAAGCGCCAACATACTTGTAACGGCGGGCATGCAAGAAGCGCGCTTCCTGACCATCCAGATAATCGGCGCGCAATACGATCAGATTGGGGTGCCGACGGTAGCGCATCCAGGCGTGCAAAAAGCGCTGGGCGTGCGGCGGCGGCAGGTCGTTTCCTTGTCAGTGGAGACAGAGCAGGGTTGCCTGCCCTCGCTGGATGAGATTGCCGCGACGCTGAAAAAGGGCTGCCGGCTGTTCTACCTGGAATCGCCTTCGCGGCTCAGCGGCGCGGCTTATACACAAAACCAGGTGGCGCGCATTGCCGATATGCTGGCTCAGCACGATGCCGCTGCCATCTGGGATCAAGGGCTGGCGCGCTGGGTGGATGAAGGCTGCAGCTCACTAGCGGCGCTGGCAGAAGGATCGACGGCCGCCATCGGAGAAGCCTGGCATGGCATTGGCTTGGGCAGCTGGCTGGTCGGGTCGATCGCAGCGCCCACCGACTGGATCGCGCCTATGCAGTCGCAAAAGCAGATCATGGCTATTTGCACCAGCACCGCCTCGCAATACGCGGCTCTGGCAGCCAGCGAAATCTTCGGCGAGACGCACCAACAGCGACTCGGACAAATGCGGGGACAGCGCGCTGCCGCCCTGGCTATGGCGAGCGAGCTCGGGCTGGACCTGGTGCCGGGCGCTGCAAACAACCTGCTGGCGCTGCACGCCGATGCATCAGCGCGGGGCAGGCTGGCGGAAGCTGGCATCGACTTTGCGGCGGGCGAAGATTTTGGCGCGTGCGATATCGTTCGCTTGAACATAGGCGCTGCCACCGTCACCGCAATTGAAGCGCTTGGTTGAGCAGGGGGAAAAGACATGAGCAAGAAAAAGCAAGCTGCTGGCACCAATCTGCTTTATCAGCTAATCGCCGAGGCGCGCACTTATGATGATGTGATCGTGATGGGGCGCGGCGACCCGGACTTTGATACCCCCGCGCATATCGTGGAAGCCGCCAAACACGCCATGATCCATCACCAGGACGATGTTGCGCCACCGGCTGGCTTGCCGGCGCTGCGAGAAGCCATCGCGGCGCGCGTCAAACGCGTCAACAACATCGATATCGACCCTGCCAGCGAAGTCGTCGTCACCAATGGCGGGCAAGAAGCGCTCTTCCTGATGGTGCTGGCGGCGCTCGGTGAAGGCGACGAACTGATCGTGCCCGAGCCAAACTACAATACCTATGCCGATTCGCTAGCTTTCGCCGGCGGCGTCAAAGTGGCTGTGCAGACTGCGCATGAAGCAGACTTCCGCGCCGACCCGGCTGTTGTGCGCGCGGCCATCACCGAAAAGACGCGCGCCTTGCTGTTGGTTTCGCCCAACAATCCGGCCGCCAATGTGATCTCGCCCGCCGATATGCGCGCTCTGGTGGATATCGCCATCCAGCACGACCTGATGATCCTGGCGGACGACATCTATGACCTGTTTGTATATGACGACTTCGTGCACACCAGCCCGGCTTCGCTGCCCGGTGGCAAAGAACGCAGCCTGACGCTCAACGCCTTGTCCAAAGCCTATTCCATGACCGGCTGGCGTTTGGGCTGGGTCGTTGGTCCCGCCGATCTCATGGCGCGCGTGGCCGAGCTGAAGGCGGCCATCAGCGGCGGCACATCCATCATCTCGCAACACGCTGGCATCGCCGCGTTGACCGGACCACAAGACGCAGTGGACATGATGGCGGCAGCTTATGCGCGGCGGCGGCGTTTGGTTCTGGACGCCCTTGATGAGATGGGCATGCAATATGGCGTGCCACAGGGCGGGCAATTCGTCTTCGCCAATATCGCTTTCACAGGCATGGACAGCGCCGAAGTCGCCCAGCGCATCCTGAGCGAGCAGCATGTGCTGGCTTATCCTGGCTCGGCGTTCTCCAAAGAGCGCAAAGATTACCTGCGCATGACCTTTTTGCAGCCCGAAGAGCAACTGATAGAAGGTCTGCGCCGCATGAAACTGGCGATGGCGAGCCTCTGATGCGAGCACGAACAACCCCTCCCCGTCAGGACGGAGAGGGTAGCCGAACCCCTCCCCCAGCCCCTCCCCGTCAGGACGGAGAGGGTAGCCAGTGCATGCCTCCCCTGACTCGTCGGGGGACCGAGGGGGGTAGACCAAACGAGAGACGAGGATCTATGAATCAAAAAACAGCTGTCATCAGTGGCGCGAGCCATGGACTGGGCTTGGCGATCGCCCAGGAACTCGCCCGGCTGGGCTCGCATGTCGTGATGATCGCCCGGCGCGTCGAGCCGCTGGAATCGGCCGCAGCCTCCATCCACGGCGCTGGCGGCGCAGCCACGGCGCTCCCCTGTGATGTAGCCGATGCGACGCAGGCGCAGGCCCTGGCGGCACAGATCGGCGCTCAATTCGGCGCGGTAGATGCGCTGGTGAACAATGCTGGCATACCCGCTCCACGCAGCTTCGCCGAGACAGACTTCGCGGATTGGGACGCCGTCATCGGCACCAACTTGTCGGGCGTCTTTTATCTGACGCGCGCGCTTTGGAACAGCTTGTGCCGGGCGCAGCATGCCTATGTCATCAACATTTCTGGCACAGCTGGCTTGCGAGGCGGCGGCAGCCCAGCCTATGGCGCGGCCAAATTTGGCCTGACCGGCTTGAATCATGCCATTGCCCAGGCCGGCGCGCCGCAAGGCATCCGCTCGACGATTCTTTATCCTGGCGGCATGGATACGGGCTGGCGGGGCGCTCCCATCGGCGTCCAGCCACGCAGCGAAAGCATGGACCCACGAGCCGTCGCGAGCCTGATCGCCCAGTTGTTGGCCAGTCCCGCCGAGTTCGTCGTCAACGAAGCTGTACTCAACCCACTGCACCATCCCTTTATGTGAGGTCAAGCGCATGGCATACGAAATCCAAAACACGGCGCTCGTCAATCATTATCCTCTTGGCAGGTTGCGCAGCTTTGTCAGCGACTTTTTGCGCGCGCTGGACGCATCGCCCGAAGAAGCTGAGATCATCAGCGATGGCTTGATGACCGCGGCGCAGTGGTGGCATCCTGGGCAGGGGCAAGGGATAGAAAAGCTCTTCCGCTACAAACGGCGGTTGGAAAATGGCGGCATCGTGCCCCAGGCATCCATGCGCTGGCTGGTGGATAGCCCCGCTTATGCGCTGCTGGATGCGGCAAAGGGCTTCGGTTATGTGGCGGCGCAGCGAGCCATGTTGCGGGCGATCGTGAAAGCCAAACGCAGTGGCATCGCCATGGTCGGCGTACGCGGCAGCAACCACTTCGGCATCGCCGGCTACCATGCGCTGACAGCCGCAAAGCAAGGCATGATCGGCTGGGCGATGACCAATGCGGCGGCAGAAATGGCGCCTTGGGGCAGCGCGCAGGTCGTGCTGGGCACCAACCCCTGGGGCATCGCCATTCCACGCAGCCGCGATGCAGCGATCGTGCTGGATATGGCTTTGACCATGTCGGGCAAGGGCATGATGCGCTGGTACGAACGCGAGGGACGCCCCATGCCCGACGACTGGGCGCTGACACCCATTGGCGAAAAAACCACCGACCCCGCCGCGGCCATGGCGGGTCCGCTCTTGCCCATCGGCGCGTACAAGGGCTATGGCTTGAGCTTGTTCACCGATGTGCTGGCCGGCGTGATGACGGGCGCGCTCTTTGGCAGGGATGTCTTTCAGGAAGAAACCAATTTTGATGTCGGGCACATGCTGGTAGCCATCGATCCATCCGCCCTGCTGCCCGCCGCCGAAGTCGAAGCGCGGCTGGAGAAGCTGGTGGAACAGGTTAAGGCTGCGCCGCCTATCGACCCGGCGCGCCCTGTCATGCTGCCCGGCGAGGTGGAATTCCAGCGCATGGCAGAACGGCAGAAAACCGGCCTCCCGGTCGCGCGCGAGACAGTCGCAAAGCTGCGTCCACTGGCGGAGGAGTTGGGCGTCGAGCCACTCTAACCCTAAATGCCCCTGCATCACTCTCAGTGGCTTCCTGAATTGTGATCTTGCCCGCATTTAGTTGACAGGCTAGTTGTCCAATAGAGTAGGCTGTGAACAGGGGGTAAAGCGATGACGAAGTACAGCAAGGAGTTCAAGCGAGAGGCGCTCAGTCTGGCTGCGCAGCCGGGCATGAAGGTGGCGCAAGTTGAGCAGGAGCTCGGCATCACGCCGGGCTTGATCTACAAGTGGCGCCAGCGCTATCGCGT
>JAJEBK010000050.1 GCA_022823945.1 Anaerolineae bacterium
CTCGCGTCGCTTCATAAGCCAGCAGGCGCGGCAAGCCGGCGTCGTCCAGGGCGTAAATGACGATGGAATCGTGCCCGCGATTGCTGCCGTAAAGAAATTTGCCGTTCGGGTGGACGTGCACATCAGCGCAGGTATTGGGTCTGCCGGCCGGCTGGACGTAATATCGCGGCATCGTCGATTCGGCCGAGAGGCGCGTCCAGGCGTCATTTTCATCCCAGGCGAAGGTCGCCATCGTCGAATCCAGCTCGTTGATGACATACATGCGCGGCAAGCTGGGATGGAAGGCGACATGCCGCGGACCAGCGCCCGGCGGCAAGTCCAGGGTCTGCGCAAGGTCCAGTCTGCCAGCACCCGTGTTCAGCGCGTACAGGTAGACCTTGTCGGTGCCCAGGTCGGGCACGACAGCATGGCGATTGTCGGGCGTGGTGACGATCATGTGCGGGTGGCTGACATCCTGGCGTTCGGAGTTGGGTCCGGTAGGGTCATGAATCTCGATATGTTCGCTGCTCTCGCCAATCGCGCCGTTTTCCGCCAGCGGATAGACGCGGATATTGCCGCGCGCGCCCGCGTTGACATAATTGACGAGCAATACATTTTGCCCGCTGGCATCAACCGCGACATAAGCGGGCGAAGTACCAGCCGCCGGCTGGCTGTTGACGCGCCGCAGCCCCCCGTCCCCTTCAATGGCATAGGAGACAACTTGTACGCCTTCGTCCATGGTGGTGGCGAGCAGGAAGCGCCCGTTTGGATGCGGATTCAGGTAGTGGCATTCGCTGATGTCGGTAAGCTGCTCGCGAATGACGAGCTGGGCATTAGTTGTATCAAGCTCGGCGATGGTGATGCCGCAGGGTCCCGCGCCACCGTTGGCGATGTAGATGAGGTTCTTGGTCATGCTGGGTACTCTCTCCCTAGCCTTTAAGATTTCTCGCTAGTGTAGCGCGCGGACAGGTTCAAAGCCCCGCTTGCGAGTTGCGGAGCTTGACTATTTTTCAGCGATTCCGCGCAGCCGGCGATAATACATCAGTTCTTATTGATGCTTATCCGCCGACCACGCGCCATTCAATGAATGCAATCACGAGCCCCATCAATACTCCCATTGCCAGCAGAATCCGCCAAGTCAAATCGGCGCGCAGCTTCTCAATCTTGGCGTTCAGCATCGCAATATCGGCCTTTGTGGCAACATGTTCGTGACCGCCTTCCAGTCTTGCGATCTGCTTTTCGTTCTCACGCACTCGAACGCTCAAAGCTATTTCGTTCGCATCGGCTTGCACAGCCATCCGTTACCGCCTCAATATCTCGAACATGCCAGAACTGCCAAAGGCGCTTTTATGTTACTGCGCAGCTTGGACGGCTGTCAAGCGATCTAGCGAGAAGCCACCCGCGCATAACGCCAGACAGCCATGGGCAGGAATACCGCCACGATGCCGGCGATCCACAACAGCGAGAGCGCGATTTCATCAGGATTGACGGTGCCAGTCATCAAATCGCGCACCGTGTTGGCGACAACGCTCACGGGCTGGTTCTCCGCGAAGATGCGCAGCCATTCTTCTGTCATTGTGGCTGTGGGCACAAAGATGGAACTGGCGAATGTCAAAGGAAAGAGCCAGATGAAGCCAGCCACCTGCGCCGCTTCCGGGTCTTTGACAAAGAGGCCGATTGTGGCGGAGATCCAGGTTACGGCATAGCCAAATGCCACCGCCAGCAACAAACCCATGATGCCGCTGCCCCAATCTTCAAAACGGAAGCCGATGATATAGCCGGCGACAATCATGATGAGCACGGTAAATGCGCCGCGCAAGGTATCGGCGCTGGTGCGCCCGGCGAGCACCGCCGCCCGCGACATCGGCAGCGAGCGAAAGCGGTCGATGATGCCCTTGGACAAATCAACTGACAAGCCGACAGTGGTGTTGGCGGAGGCGAAGAGGATCGTCTGGATGATGATGCCCGGCAGCAGGAAATTGATGTAATCGCCGCCCGTAGAGAAGCGGATGGCGCCGCCGAAGACATAGGTGAAGAGCAGCAGAAAGATGACGGGCTGGATGGTGGCGAATACCAACAGCTCCGGCTGTCTCTGGTAGGCATACAGATTGCGGCGCATCACGACAAAGGTGTCGGTGAAGTTCCACACGAATCGCTGCAGCGCACTCGACTGGCTGATGACGGGGCTGATTGCGGCGGATGCGGTCTGCTGGGTCATGGCGATTTGTCCTCGTTTGTCCGGGTTGGCTTGACTAGGCGCTGCGGCGGCGTCCGAAACCGCGGCGCTTGGGCTTGGCTTCTTCTTCGACGATCTCCTCGCCCGTAATGCTCAGAAAGACATCGTTCAGCGAGGGGCGGCGCAGGTTAAGCTCGGCGATGGCGACAGCTTCGGCATCCAGCAGGCGCACAACCTCGGCAATGGACTGCGCGCCGCTGCCAACCGCCAGGCTGATATGCCCACGCCCTTCATCGGCCTGCGGACTCTCGTCGCTGAGCGGCTGCAAGAGCTGTACCGCCTTGTCCGTTTCATGGGGATTGGCGACAGTGATATCGATAAAATCAGCAGCCATATTGGCTTTGAGCTCATCGGCAGTGCCTTCGGCAATGACCTTGCCATGATCAATGACGACGATCTTGTCCGCCAGTTCGTCGGCTTCTTCCAGATACTGTGTGGTGAGCAGGAGCGTCGCGCCATCGGAGACGAGAGAGCGGATGGTATCCCACATGGCGATGCGCGTGCGCGGGTCCAGACCCGTGGTCGGCTCGTCCAAAAAGAGGATGCTGGGACGGGCGACAATGCTGGCTGCCAGATCGAGCCGCCGGCGCATCCCGCCAGAATAGGTCTTGGCGGGGCGGTCGGCCGCGTCGGTCAAAGCGAACTGCTCCAACAATTCCTGGGCGCGTCTTTTGGCGGCGGGGCGCGGCATATGATAGAGCCGACTGACCATCTCCAGGTTTTCCCGGCCGGTCAGGATTTCGTCGATGGCGGTATTTTGCCCGGCCAAGCCGATTATTTCCCGCACCTGCTGCTTCTGGCGCAAGACATCCAAGCCTCCGACTTGCGTTTGGCCTCGGTCGGGCTTGAGCAAGGTCGTCAGAATGCGCACCAGTGTCGTCTTGCCAGCGCCATTGGGACCCAGCAGCCCCAGCACCTTGCCGGTCTCAGCGGCGATGGATACGCCGTCGAGCGCTTTGACATCGCCGAAGTGTTTGTAGACATCTTCTGCGATAATTGCGTAATTAGCGGGCATTTGTGGGGACTCCATTCATTCTGTTGGCATTTGCATTGCATTCATAACGAGCAAATCTAGCAGCAGGTTTCGTCTGGCGCGTTTTGGTCAGAAAATAGCGCCAGAATGCGCTCAAACGTGGCGAGGGCGGCGGCGCGCTCCTGGTCGGTCAAGGGCGCTAGCACTTCTTGCGCCAGCGCAAAATGACGCTCGTAGGCTTGGTGCATGCGCTCTACGCCCAAGGCTGTTAGCTCAACCAGTTTGCTGCGGCGGTCGCGCGGATTATTGATGCGATAGACCAACCCTTCGGCTTCCAGCCTGTCGATCATCTGCGACGCGTTGGAAAGGTTCGAGAAGAAGCCGTCGGCAAAAAAGCTGATGGGCTGTGGAGCGCCCGCGTCGTAGAGCCGCTTGAGGAACCACAATTGCGGCGGCGACAATGTGCCAGCCGCTTTGATTTGCTCGGCATGTTGCATCATCTGACGGCAAATCCGCGTCAAGAGCGTGAAGAAGCGATTCTCGAAAGTGTCGTCAATCCAGTTCGCTGCCGCGCCGCTTTGGTTCATAGCTGAATTATCCATATATGAACCATACAGATTGTCCGGCGATTTTCCATTAGAAGTTTCTTAGATTATTCGGCGCTGAAAGATGCGCGCAGGGTTCAGGCTTCTCTGAAGACCACTTCAAACATCTGGGGCCAGCGCTTGCCGGTGATGAAAAAGGTATCGGATTCTGGATTGTAGGCGATGCCGTTCAACACGCTGCCGCCCGCCAGCACCGCCCGTTCCGGCTCCGACAACAGACCCGAAGCATCAATCAGCGCCGTGATCTCCCCAGTGTATTTGTCGATGACAAAAATGTAGTCGGTATTCCAGGCATTGGCATAGATGTGCTCGCCAACGCATTCCAGCTCGTTCAGCAACTGTGGCGGAATCAACTGCCCATCCAGCGTGACTGCGCCACGAAAGATCAGCTCAAATGTGTCTTGGTCGCGCAGGGAAAGGTAGGGCGAGCCATCGCTCATGAACAAGAAGCGGCCATCGCTGCACAATCCCCAGCCTTCGCCAGCATATTGGATAGTTTCGATCAACTCCAGGCTATGGAGGTCGTACACGAATGCCAGCCCGGATTGCCAGGTCAGCTGGATGAGTCGATCGCCGACGCGTTCCAGCCCTTCGGCAAAATAGGCGGCGTCCAGCGGCAGGTTGATCTGGGGCGCGCCGGTCTCGATATCGACGCGGCGCAAGCTGGAATGTCCGCGCAGACCGGTCGATTCGTAGAGCGCGCCAGCATGCCACAGCAGCCCTTGCGTAAATGCGCTGGAGTCGTGCGGATAGGCATTGAGCACTCGTGGCACGAGGACGGGCGGCTGTGCCAGGGCCGGCTGGCACAACAGCGCCAACAGGCAGATGAGGACAAGTCGCTGGATCATGGTTGGGCTCGCCGTGCTGTCTAAACAAGCGCATCGTAGCAGGATACGCCGCTGCAGGGCTAGTGTAGAAAATATGCCGGCGCGTCATTTAGCCAAATATGACAGAAAACGCGGCGTGATTTGCAATGATTTCGCTATCGCAGTTGGGAATTATGTCCAATACAATGCGCGCATCTGTATATCTGGTACGGCTCTAGCAGAAAGAAGGGGAGAAATGGCTAGTTTTGTCCCACCGGATTCCGCGAAGGAATCGCCCGCCGCGCTCTTGGCATGGGCAAATGAGAACGACATCGTAGAGATCGACCTGCGCTTCGTCGATATTCGTGGCGTGCCGCAGCATTTCAGCATGCCGCTGCAATCGGTAGACGAAGGTTCGTTTGAAGACGGCTTCGGCTTCGATGGCTCCAGCATCCAGGGCTTCCAGGCTATCAACGAATCGGACATGATCCTGTTGGCAGACCTCAGCACAGCTTTGGTCGATCCCTTCTTCAGCTACAAGACCCTGGCGATGTATTGCGATGCGTACGACCCGCTCAGCCGCGAACCCTATGCGCTGGATGCGCGCGGGGTATCCAAACGCGCCGAAGCCTATCTGGCGGCCAATGACCTGGCTGATATCGCTTATTTCGGTCCGGAAGCCGAGTTCTTCATGTTCGACAATGTGCAGTACAGCACATCGGAAAACAGCAGCTTCTACCGCGTCGACTCTTTTGAAGGCGACTGGAACAGTGGCAACGAAGACCCGGCGCAAGGGCACATGAACCGCATCAAGATGGGTTACTTCCCGCTGCCGCCGCTGGACAAGACTCACGATGTGCGCGCCGAAATGGTGCAGACATTGCTGGATGTCGGCATGGAAGTCGAGGTGCATCATCACGAGGTCGGTGGCGCTGGACAAGCAGAAATCGACCTGAAATATGCGCCGCTTCTGGAAATGGCCGACATGATGGTCACCTACAAATATGTGGTGAAAAATGTCGCCGCCATGAACAACCTGCACGCCACCTTCATGCCCAAGCCACTCTTTGAAGAGAATGGCAGCGGCATGCATGTGCATCAGTCGCTGTGGAAAGACGGGCAGCCGCTTTTTGGTGGCGACCAGTATGCCGGTCTCAGCCAGATGGCTTTGTGGTACATCGGCGGTCTGATCAAGCATGCTCGCGCCTGCGCTGCCTTCACCAACCCGATCACCAACAGTTATCGGCGCTTGGTGCCGGGCTATGAAGCGCCAGTCAATCTGGTCTATTCAGCCCGCAACCGCTCGGCTGGCATCCGCATCCCCATGTACAGCAACAACCCGAAAGCCAAACGCGTCGAAGCCCGCTGGCCAGACCCCGCCGCCAACCCCTATCTGGCGCTGCCGGCGCTGCTGATGGCTGGCATCGATGGCATCAAAAACCAGATTGATCCTGGTGCCGCGTCCGAAGCCGATCTCTACGAAGGCGATCACGAAACGCCAGTCATGCCCGGCACGCTGGGCGAGGCGCTGCGCGAGCTGGACGCCAACCGCGGCTTCTTGACCGAAGGCGGCGTATTCAGCGATGCCTTCATCGACAACTTCATTGCCTACAAGCAGGTCGAAGACCAGGATGCCGTGGCCATGCGCCCGCATCCCTACGAATTCGAACTGTACTTCAGTATCTAGGCTGAAACCGCGCACAACAAAGCCCCTTCCGTTTGCGTGTGGAAGGGGCTTTCTCTTAGCGAGTGATCGACTTCCCTCTGTTTAAGCTTTGTAGATCAACTGGCCGTGCTTTTGCACAAACTTTACGGGGATCTTCGGATTATTGATATCTCGCTTAGTGTCGTTCCACTTTGCTTCCCATCTGGCGAAATACGGAAACTCAAGATTGCTCGGTCTCAGTTGATAGATTGAAGCCAACTCAATCCCACTGTATATCGCAAATATCCACTCGGTTTCCCGGTATTTCTTCAATATGGTGGGGTTTAGATGATGGTGAGTAGAGAAGCTACTGGTTAGTTCAATGTTAACCGATTTCAATTCGTATTCTACGCCACTCTCGTCGACAGCGTCATTTCCGAGCCTTCCGGGAAGTATTCGCAATCCAGTTATCAGCAAGACTTGTAGCAGCTTCCCACCATTGTCTTGAAAGATATCACTGATACCGTGCTTGACAGCAAGGGTCTGATATTCACGAATGAAGGGCAAGAGCTTCTCGAGTTGCTTATGATCCTTATGTGGCTTCATCAGCGTCTTTCAAGAGCTCAAGCAGAGAAACACGCAGCGCCGTCGCCAATCGCTCCATGTTGTCAATCGAAATGTTCCTCTCGCCTCGCTCAACTGAACCTACATAAGTCCTGTGCAGTCCACACTTCCTTGCAAGATCTTCCTGAGACAAACCCTGCTTGTTTCTCATTTGACGCAAACGCCGAGCGAACACCAACCGGTAGCACCTTTTATCATTTGTCATAGCAGTAAACTACTGGTATAGTGACTATACGTCTACAGATTATGAGTAGCAGAAAATGGCCGCGACCTTCGTTCCAAGCTATCGCACCAAGCTGGGTGAGGCGTATTGTGCGGACTCTTTGAACTTTGTTCCGACACTGCCCGAAGACTCGGTTAATCTGGTGTTCACGAGTCCGCCTTTTGCGTTGCTGCGACAGAAGGAATACGGCAACAAGTCTCAAGAGACTTATAATGACTGGCTGCTTCAGTTTGTATCAATGGTATATCCGTGCCTGAGGGACGATGGCAGTCTTGTGATCGACTTGGGAGGGGCATATAAGAGGGGTAGCCCAGTCCGCAGCCTGTACAACTTTAGGTTGCTTATCCGCATCTGTGATGAACTGGGCTTCCACCTTGCGGAAGACTTTTATTGGTACAACCCCTCCAAATTGCCATCTCCAATTGAATGGGTAAACAAGAGGAAGATCAGGGCAAAGGACAGCGTCAACACTGTCTGGTGGTTTAGTAAGAGCGAGTTTCCCAAAGCGGATGTCAGAAATGTCTTGACGGAATACAGCGGCAGGATGAAGAAGCTCTTGCGTGATCCTAACAAGTACTACAAACCGAAAGATCGGCCGTCAGGTCATCGAATCAGTGATAGTTTTGGAAGGGATAACGGCGGAGCTATCCCGTCCAATCTACTACAGATTCCCAACTCTGAATCAAGCAGCAAGTATTTGAAGCACTGTCGCTCGGCAGGCGTCAAGGCGCACCCTGCGAGATTTCCATCCCGTCTTCCAGAGTTCTTCATAAGATTCTTGACGGATCCAGGAGATTTGGTGGTCGACATCTTTTCTGGTTCAAATACGACGGGAATGGTGGCAGAAGCAGAAGAGCGAAGATGGATATCAATTGAAAAGGATATTGCCTATACAGCAGCTTCTGCATTCAGATTCGTAGACGCTAACTACGGAGAATCCAACATCAAGACCTTGTATGAGCGGATTCTGCGTGGAGTCTGCGTAGATTTCTCTTTTCAGCCAAAAGCAGTGACACTGTTCTAATCGCGCCAAGGTAGGCAACAACCCCTTTTCAGGTACGATTCTTGCGGGGTAAAGAGAACTTATCCCACCGTCAGCTCCCGCCATCTTTTCAGCAGCGCGCGCGTATGCACCCCCGGCGCGCCATCGCCGACCACGAAATCATCCACGCGCACGACAGGCACGATCTCCTTCGTGCTGGAAGTGATGATGACCTCGTCTGCTGCGTAATACTCGTCCAGCGTGATATCGCGCAATTCCAGCCGGTCGTCCAGCAGCTTGATGACCTCGGCGCGAGTGATGCCCAGCAAGACGCCGCTGGCTGGTGTGCTCCAGCGTCCGCCGCGACAGATGAAAGTGTTGCTGCGCGTGCCTTCGATCACCCTGCCCGCTTCGGTATAGATGGCGTCTATCGCTTGCGGATTGGCTCGGCGCGCTTTGAGCTGGGCGGTGATGCCGGGGATGTAGTTGATGGTCTTGGCTTCTGGCAGGTGGCGTGCTTGTTCGATTGTGACGACATCTGCGCCGCGCAAGTAGGTTTCGGCAGGCGGGGGTTGCAAGGGCGTCACCATCACCAGCAAACGCGAATCGCCCGTGGGAAAGAAACCGCTGGAGCTGTCGCCACCAGTGATGACGATGCGTATGCCCGATTCGCTGTAATTGTTGCGACGCAGAGTCTGTTCGACGATATCGGCGAGCTCTTCGAGGTGCCAGGGGCAAGCTAGCTCGATTAGTTCGGCGGATCGCTGCAAGCGCTGCAAATGCTCGACCAGGCGAAAAGGCACAACGTTGTAGGTGCGCAGAAAGTCGAAGACGCCATAGCCGCGCAAGACAGCCAGATCGCTCGCCGGGATGCGCGCCTGGCTGGCCTCGACAAATTCGCCATTGATGTAGCAAACAGACATGCGGGGAGTATACACGCTGCGGCGTCAAGCTGCCCTGCGATGAAGTGCCGGGTACGAAGGCTGGTACAATCTGCCCATGCCGCGTCACATCCTGTTGCTCATCGTCTGCCTTGCCCTGTGGACTCTGCCCGTCCGCGCGCAGTCGCTGCTGGCGATGGTCAACAATTTTCGCGCGGCGCGAGGATTGCCGGGCTTGTCGCTGGATTCGCGCTTGACGGCGGCCGCCCAAAACCAAGCCAGTTGGATGGCGGTCAACAGCCAATGCTGCGACCATTCGCAGGGTGGCACGAGCACGGCTCTGTCGCGCGCCAATCGCTTCGGCTATAGCGCACCCTTGATCACCGAGATTATCTATTTAGGCGGCTCGGCAGCAGACGCCATGAACTGGTGGCAGACTTCAGGACCTCACACGCGCGAACTCACGCGCCCGACCGGCGGACATGCGGGCATCGCCAGCGTCAGCGGCAACAACAACCAGACGGCGCATGTGGTCGTCTTTGGCTGGACGGGCAACAGCGGCAACGGCGGCGGCGCGAGTGGCGGTCCAGCCCAGCAGCCGGCGTATGTGGTCGGCTTGGACGAATTTGGCAATATCAAACATGAGGTGCAGCCCGGCGACGACCTGGGCACGATTGCCTGGCGTTATTATGGTTACAATTGGGATGTTCTCCCGACCATTCGCGCGCTCAACAACCGCACACAAGCTGAAGATGGTCTGCTGGCACCGGGCGAGATCTTGCTTATCCCGCCGAAAGCCGGCACCTATACGCCCGCTCCCAGCACAGCAAGCGCCCAGCCAGAACCCAGCGCCGCGCCCACCGGCAAGCCAGCTACGACAGAAGCGCGAATGCAAGCGCCAAGCCACACGAGCGCCAGTCCCGCTCCCAGCGCCAGCAGCGCCACGCCCCCGCCGACTGCGCCCGGCCTGCGCAAAATCCACATCGGCAACCTGCCCACGCCGATCGCCACGCCGCAGCCGCCACCCATCGCCCCCGAAGACGCCCTGACCCTGCTGGAGCTGGGCTTGCTAGCCGCGGCATTTGTCACGCAGTTGTTGGTCATTGGGTTCGCGGTTGCCGCATTCATTCGGCGTTAAATGCCTGAAGCGCCCAAGTTGACAGATTCTACGGCTTGCATGATACTGGGAGCACGATCGATAGTGGTGATATACACGAATATGACCGGCTACAAGGATTGGGTGCGGCAGGCGCAGGCTGGTGACCGCGGCGACAAAAACCGGGCTTTTGACAGGCTGGTGCGCGATTACCGCGGCATGGCCTATGGCATCGCGTATACGCGCGTCAGCGATGCGCAGTTGGCGGAAGATGTCGCGCAGGAAGCCTTCCTCACCGCGTATGCGCGCATCGCACAACTGAAAGACGCCTCGGCCTTTCCGGCTTGGTTGCGCCGCATCGTGTTGACCCAGGTCGACCGCATCAACCGTCCCCAGCCACACGAAGCGCTGGATGAAAACAGCCTGGCAGACCCTGCAGCCAGGCCCGAAGCCCAAGTGGAAGTCCAGGAATTACGAGCGCGCGTTCGGGCTGCGGTGGCTTCGTTGCCAGCGACGCAGCGTGCGGTCACCAGCGACTTTTACCTCGAAGGGCAATCACAGCGAGAGATCTCGGAGCGGCTTGGACTGCCTTTGGCGACTGTAAAAAAGCGCTTGCAATATGCTCGGGCGCAGTTGCGCGGCTTGCTGGCGGGCATCAACGAAGGGATCGACCGCACCTTCACAGCCGATCCACCAAACGAATTGCAGCCGGTATATGTCTATCGCCGGCGTCAGCTTGACACATCCAGAGACCCCTCCCCGCGCGAAACGAGAAGGGGAAAACGGGTCGGTTAGCTGCCTGGCACGACTTCACAAGCGCCGTTGCGCATGCATGTCCAGGTCATATCGCCGCCATCCAGGTGCAGTTGCCCGCCCATGCCTTGCAATACCGCCGCCATGGCTGCGACATAGGGCGCAGAAAAGCTGGTGCCGTTCAGCGCTTTGTAGCCATTGTCGAGGTAAATGGTGTGCACATCGCGGCCCGGCGCCCAGATATCGCCGCCTTTGTTGCTGAAGCTGCTGCGCGAGCCATTGGCATCGATCGCGCCAACCGCCACCACGCCTTCATAACGCGCCGGATATCCTGGCAGGCTGCCGCCGCTGTTGCCCGCCGAGGCGATGACGGTCACGCCCTTGCCCATGGCGTATTCGACAGCATCCTTGGTAACCTGCGAGCCGACCATGCTGCCCAGCGACAGGTTTATGATGTCTGCGCCATTGTCGGCGGCAAAAACGATGCCCGCAGCCACATCTGCCATCGAGCCGCTGCCACTCGGTCCCAGCACGCGCACCGGCAAGATCGAACTATTGGGCGCGAAGCCGGCGATGCCGATGCCGTTGTCGGTGTTGGCGGCGATGATGCCCGCCACGCTGCAGCCATGCCCAAAGACATCTTCGGGGTCATCGTCATTGTCGACAAAGTCGTATCCACCAGTCAGCACGCGCCCCTGCAAGTCTTCATGAGTCAGGCAGACGCCCGTGTCGATGACAGCCACAGTGATCGGCTGCAGATCGCCCATCTCGCGCCAAGCCTGCTCGGCCTGAATATGCGGCAGCGCCCACTGACGATCATAGTCGGGGTCGTTGGGCGGGATAGCAAAGTTCACGCTGACGAAGAAATCTTGCTCGACCAGTTCGACATCGCTATCGAATGTGTAATCGCCCGCGAAGAGCATGCCATCGCTGTCGGAGGTGAACGCCCTGTCGTAGCGCTCGGGCACATCGACCACCCAGATTTCCAGTTCGTCAATGCGCTCAACGATGGTCGCGCCGATGCGGTTGGCATATTCCCACTTTTCGCTGAGCGGCGTGCCCGGGTCGTAGTGGATTACCCAGTTGCCGGTCGGAACAACATCGCGGACCGGCACCACGCGCGTGAAGTCGGGCTGCGCGGGGATAGCTTGTGGAACTGGCTTGAATTCACTGGCGGCGACAGGCAAACAAAGCAGCGCCAATAGCAGCAGCGTCAGAAGGCGTCGACATGTGGTCATGGGGAGAAGTCCCTTCACAATTGAGCGGGAGCGCTGTGCACATTGTAACAGCTTTGCAAAGCAGTACGCAAGAATAGGCGCGATGGTTGCGCTGGCGCTCAGAGGCGGCGGCGGTTCACGGCGAAATCAAAGACATCGTCGCGGGCGTAGTGCCCCGTGACATCCAACGCCATCTGTTCCTGGGCAATCATGCGCAGATCGAGGTCGGCAGTGATGATGGTTTCTGCGTCAAATACCGGCTCGACGAGATATTCTCCATCGGGCGCGATGATGGCGCTGCCCCCGTTCAGCAAGCGAGCATCGGCAGCTGCGCTTAATTCAGGCGGCAACTGCAACTCTGGCGGGAAGTCGGCGGCAGTCATGATATTGCCCACCGCCAGCACAAAGCAGCGCCCCTCAAAAGCATAATGGCGGCTGGCGATTTGGTGCATGGGCTTGACCTGGGGCCACAGCGCGATGTGAATGTCCTCGCCACTGAGGTGCAGGGCTTGTCGGGCATGTGGCATCCAGTGTTCCCAGCAGATCAAGCCGCCGACTCGTCCGGCTGTTGTGTCTGCCGCGCGCAAACCCGCTCCATCGCCCTGCGCCCAGACCAACTGCTCGGTATAGGTCGGTCGCAGTTTGCGGTGGTGGTTCAGGAGTGCGCCATCGCCGTCAATGATGACGAGGCTGTTGTAAATGCTGCGGTTGCCTCGTCCCTGGACTACGCGCTCGTTCAAGCCGAGGACCAGCGCGATGCCCTGGGTCTTTGCGCTGTCACGCAGCTGGCGCATCTCTGGGCTGTCGATCGCCAGGCTGTTGCCGACGAGGCGGGCGTACAGCTGCTTGGTGGGCGCGTGATCCCAGCGGGCATAGTCGATCGCCCAATCCAGCCAGGCTGGGTAGCCGGGAAAGAAAGTTTCGCCAAATATCGCCAGCTGCGCGCCACTGCGGGCGGCTTCGGCGATTAGAGACAGCGCTTTGTCGATGGTCGCTGGCAAGTCGTAATAGACTGGCCGCGCCTGGACCAAAGCGACGCGCACGCTGTCACCCATCATCCGCCATCGCCCAGCACAGCGCGAACCCGGAATTGCTCGCCGTCGCTAGCTGGCGCGTTGGCGACGACCTCGTCCACCGTCAGCGGCGGACCAGCTACATCAGCCCGCATCACGCTGGTCAAGGGCAAGACCGACGAGGTCGGGTCAATATGGGAGGTATCCAACTCTTCCAGCTTCTGAAAATAAGCCAGAATGTCGGAAAGCTGCTTTTGATAGCGGACGACATCTTCATCGATCAGTTCAAGGCGGGCCAGCTCGGCGATGGCGCGCACCTCGGACTGGGTCAAGGCGGGTTCTGTCATGATTGTCTCCCCCTGCATCTGCTTCTGCATTGTACCCACAGCGCGCTGGGCAAACACAGATAGAATCTGCGCGGGGGTGTCATCGCGTCGCCCCTGCGCCAACAGTTTGTGGAACCAGAGAGGCACACAAGTGTAGCCCCCACGGCCGGCTTTTCGGGGGGACCGAGAGGGTTTATTGCGTGCTACAATGACGCGCGCATTGACGGTTGAGGAGGCAACGATGCGGGCGACAGTCACAAAAAATGAAGCGCTGCGCTTGCTGCGCATTGAGCACCGGGCAGTCCACGCCTTGATCGCGACGCTGCGAGACGAAGAAATGACGCGTGGCGATACCATTCGCCATGGCTTGTATGCCGACCAGCGCTGTTCTTTCAAAGACCTGCTCGCTCACCTGATCTGCTATGAAGCCTTCACGCTGGCTGCTATCGACGACTGGCAGCGCGGGCAACAGCACTGGGTGATCGATGCTGTGCGCGATGCCCGACAAAGCCGCGACATCCACTATGGCGGCATATCAGAACGGGCGGGATTGAGCCTGAACGAGCAACTGGACGAATATCGGCGTGTTAGCGCAGCGCTGGAAGATCGGCTTGCGGAGCTTTCCGAAGCCGACTGGCGCAGTGAGCCGACTTTTGTTATGTCGCGCGCAACCAATCTGGGCGGCATGATCGAGAGCATTATGGTGACGCCGCCGCGACCCATGTACCGCCATCTGCCCGTGCATGTGCCCGATGCCGCCGGTTATATCCGCAGCCTGCGCGCCGCAGCGGAGCGATAGATGCATCTTCGCGGCTGTCTGCGCCTGCTTGTCGTCTGCATCTTGCTGGTGGCGATGACGGCTGTTTGCGCTTTCGGCAGCTTCACCCTGGCGCAGCAGACTGTTGTTGACCTGGGCACATCGGGCTTCCGTGTGGTCGATCCGCTGCAAACCCTGCGCTGCTTTGCCATTCAGCAATGCGCCGACGAAAGCGCGAACGAAGCGCCGCCACTACTGCTGACGCCACTGCTCACAGCCATCGCCGCCGACTCGCCGCCCGCAGCCACCAGGACGCCTGTGCCACAGACTGCGCTTGTGCCCGCCGCCACTTTGCCGCCTACTGTGGTCGCCCTGCCGAGCAACTTACCACCAGTCGATCCGCGCGCCATCACCATTCTGCTGCTGGGCATCGACCAGCGCCGCGCCATGCAAGACGACGGTCCCTTCCGCACCGATACCATGATACTGCTGCATGTCAATCCAGCGCGCCGGACGGTCGGCGTGCTGTCGCTGCCGCGCGATCTGTGGGTGCGCATCCCCGGCTTTGGCGAAGCGCGCATCAACACCGCCAATTTCAAAGGCGATGCCGCGGCCTATCCCGGTGGCGGTCCTGCCCTGGCTATGGCGACAATCCACGAGAATTTCGGTTTGCGCGTCGACAAGTACCTGCTGGTGAATTTCGAGGTGTTTACGACGTTGGTCGATACGCTCGCGCCCAATGGCGTGCCCATCACGATTACAGAGTTCATTGACGACCCCTATTATCCAGACGAGGCAGAAGGCTATAACCCTGTGCGTTTCGAGCCAGGCGATTATCAGCTGGATGCGGAAGCGCTGCTGCAATATGCCCGCACGCGCGCTACATCGGGCGGCGACTTCGACAGAGCGCGCCGTCAGCAGCAAGTTCTGGATGCCGTGCGCGCCCATGTGCTCAGCGCCGGCGGCATCACTACCTTCATCAGCCAGGCGCCCTATCTGTGGGGGCAGCTGCAAGACAATTTCAGCACCAACCTGGAGATGACTGACATCCTGTCGCTGGGGCAACTGATGGGCAATATCCAGCCCGACGACATCCGCTACAGCGTGATCGGCAATCTGCATGTTGTGCCCGGCACCAGCAGCGATGGACAGCAGATTTTGATCCCCAACCTCGACTCGATTCGCGATTTGATCGTGCGCACCTTTTATCCACCCGACCTGACCGACGCTGATTTGCTGGAACGGGCGCGGCAAGAAGCAGCGTCGATTTATGTTTGGAATGGCACGCAGGTCGACAATCTGGCGCGCGATACCAAGAATTGGCTGGAAGCGCAGGGACACATCGTAACTGACATCGGCAGCGAGCAGAATCGCTATCGCCGGCAGACCGAGATACGCGTTTATGGGCGCTATAACTGGACGGCGCAGGTTCTGGCGAACTTGCTGGGTGTTCCAAGCGACCGCATCTTGCCCAGTGGCGACCGACAAATCGCGCGCGGCGTGCTGATATTGCTAGGGGCGGATGCGCCGGCAGCCATCGGCGCATAGTGGCTGACGCGAAAAGACCGCTATACACATTCAATCAGCCCGTAGCTAAACTTGCTTTTCGCAAATGAGAGGAAACAGTCATGCTGCGTAAGATCATCCTGGAAAACTTTAAGAATTGGAAAGCGCTCGAAATAGACTTGACACCAGTCACTCTTCTGTTTGGCACAAATAGCGCAGGCAAGACTGGTGTTCTCCAGTCGTTACTATTGCTCAAGCAAACCGCACGAGGAATTGACCCAAAACAGCACCTGAACTTTGGCGGAGGAGATCGAGATTTCACGGATTTTGGTAGCTACCAAGATCTGGTCTTCGGTCATAACAACAGCACGCCGATAAGACTTGGTCTAACTTGGGATATTTCTCCTCATAAAACGACGCTCTTCTTCCCCCTAGCTCACAGCAGCGCCGCTAAAACAGACAGCATTGAACAGCGTAAAGCGTCGCTGAGTTATGAGATCACCTGGAAGCTCGACAATGATCTGTACATAGAGCAACTAAATTACAGTGCCCATCTCCAGGATGAAATTGAACTGTCCGTGCAATTCCATCGAGTCGAGGACGAGAAATACACCTTGGAAGTTTCGGATTCGATTATGAATGAGGATGGTGAAGATGAGCACATCGCAGATGAAGGTGATTCTCAAGATGAGAGATATTTGGGTCCTCCCGGAAGCTGCTACAGGATTCCCTTCGTACCCCGTCTCCGTGGGAGAGCTTTCGGCTCATTCAAAGTGGAACCTGTTTACTTTAGCTTCGCTTTTGATGAACTTATGGACGAAATATATTATTTGGGTCCGCTACGTCAATACCCTAAAAGATATTATCAGTGGACAGGTGAAAAGAAATCTCAGGTTGTTGAACCCGATGGGGCAGATACCATCCCAACTTTGGTTTCGTCAGAACGAGATGACAAGTCTTTGCAAACGGACGTTGCTCAGTGGCTCGGCAATCTTGAACTTGTCGAAGCATTCAAAATCAAAGCGACAGACCGCAACAAACGATTTTACGAAGTCTCCGTAAAGATCGACGGTATTGAAAGTGCCCTGGTCGACGTCGGCTTTGGTGTGTCTCAAGTCTTGCCCGTCGTAACGTTACTCTTCTCTGTACCACAAGGATCTGTTGTGTTGCTAGAACAACCAGAGCTTCACCTGCATCCGAACGCACAAAGTCTGCTCGCGGACCTACTGCTTCATGTTGCAGAAGCGAGAAAGTTGCAACTGATTGTAGAGAGCCATAGTGAGCATATTTTGCGGCGCTTACAGCGGCGCATTGCAGAGGCCGAGACCGAATTTGCCAGACCAGAGAACATAAAAACGTACTTCTGTGAGTCCAGAAAGGGCGGCTCTACGATTTCTGAGGTCGAAGTCGACAGGTTTGGGCAGATATCCAACTGGCCGGAGAAATTTCTAGGTGACATTGGTGGAGATATGCATAGTATGGTGAAAGCTGCGCTTGCCCGTCGACGGACGGAGCTCGAGAATGCTTAAAGTAGTCGTTGACACTAATGTTTGGGCTACTGCAGGAAAGACAATCGCCGAGGTTGATACAATTGACGAAGCTGACTGTATAGAGCGCTGTGCGGATTGGATTGTGGAGTTTCTTGATGGAAACTATAAGCTGATAGTTGACTCAAATGGCAAGGTGATTGACGAATACAATTACTACATCCTACCTGGCAGATTTCCAGAATCTGAACTGAATCGACTTTATAGCGAACTGTGGGGACGCCTAGAATACGTCGACATTGAATTTGACGAGGCTGGCCACGCAGTCCTTCCGGAAACTGTTTTCTTCCACGATCCCGCTGACAGAAAATTTGTCGCTCTAGCGCTGGCATGCGACCCATACGCGCCAATCTACAACACCACGGACACCGACTGGACAAAAGAACGCGAGCAACTAATAGCAAGCGACATCATAGTTAAAGAGCTTTGCCCGGAATACATTGCTGCAACCCGCGGCGGCTAACAGCCACAATCGTTCCCCGTCCCCGCCACAATATGCTACAATCTGCTCATTGCTCGCGGCACACCAGGACGGCTTCATGGCAGCAGACAGTAGCAAACCGCTCGCCCGGCTGGTCTGGCTCGATCCTTATAGCGGCGACACGCGCGAACGAGCGCTGCGCGAAGGCGACAGCATCAGCATCGGCCGCTCGGCTGACAACGACATTCAACTGCCAGAGGCGCATATCTCTCGGGTTCACGCCATCATCGCTTGTCAGGAAGGTGGATTCACCATTGATGATGTCGGCAGCGCCAACGGCAGCTTTGTGAATGGCAACCAGATTTATGGCAAGCATGCGCTGAACATCGGCGACGAGGTGCATCTCTTCGTGTCGGCATTGAAACTGCTGGGAGCCGATGATATGGCTGAAGATGCGGCGCTGCTGGTTTCGAAAGTCGCGGGCGACCGCGCCAGTTTGCGCATCGTGCGCGGACCGCAAGCCGGACAAGTCTTCGCCCTGCTCAAAGACGAAATGTATGTCGGTCGTTCCATGCCCAACACCAACTGGGAGATCGCGCTGCAAGACCCGACCGTTTCTCGTCCGCATGCCTTTATGGTTCGCGAAGATGCGCGCTGGAAGCTGTTTGACCTGGGCAGCATCAATGGCACGGCAGTCAATGGCGAGCCGATAATTGGCGGCAAAGCGAAGTGGCTGGAAGATGGCGACCGCATCACCTTCGGCGGCACGCTGGCACAATTTGGCATCGGCTTCCCCAACTCTGCCGATACCGAGCCGACAGGCTGACCGCCGCTCCACGAGCAACCGGCAAGGGACTGAACATGACCAAACCAAATATCATTTTCATCATCGCCGATGACATGGGTTATGGCGATTTTGGCATATTCAACAACCAGGTCAGTTGCACGCCACACCTGGATGCGCTGGTCGCCGAAGGCATCACCCTGACACAGCATTATTCGGCATCGCCGGTCTGCGCGCCCGCTCGCGCCGCTCTTATGACGGGTCGCTATCCTCACCGCACCGGCAGCATCGATACCTTGGAAGCGCGTGGACTGGATCGCCTGCGGCTGGACGAAATCACCATGGCCGATATGCTGCGCAACGCAGGGTACGCGACTGGCCTGGTGGGCAAATGGCACAATGGCGCGCTGGACCAGCGCTATCATCCGCGAGCGCGCGGCTTTGACGAATTTGTCGGCTTTCAGGGCGGCTGGAATCCGTATTATCGCTATCGGCTCGATCGCAACGGCGCGATTGAGTATGGCAGCCGCGAGCAATATCTGACCGATGTCTTCAGCGACGCCGCGATTGACTTTGTCGAACGACACAGCAGCGAACCATTCTTCTTGCAACTGGCGTATAATGCGCCACACTTCCCGCTGGAGGCACCGGATGCCATCACGCGCAAATACAACGAGATGGGCTTGGGCGTCGGCACGAGTTTGATCTATGCCATGCTTGAAGTGATGGACGCCGGCATCGGACGCATCAACGAACAACTGGAGCAGCTGGGCATCGCCGACAATACAATCGTCATCTTCACGAGCGACAACGGGCCTGCGCTGGGCGACTGGAACGGCCTGTCGCAGCGGCGCTGGAATTGCAATTTCAATGGCGGCAAAGGCAATACTTATGAAGGCGGCATCCGCGTTCCGCTGATTATGCGCTGGCCCGCTGGCCTGGATGGCGGCGCGCGCATCGACGCTATGGCGCACTTCACCGACTGGCTGCCCACTTTGCTGAACCTCGCGGATGTTGACAAGCCGGACGGCCACGCGCTGGACGGCATCGACATCACGCCCATGCTGCGAGGCGAACGAGCCAGCATGACATCGCAGCGCTTCTGGCAGTGGAATCGGTATACGCCGGTGGGAAGTTGCAATGCGGCCATGCGCGATGGCGACTGGAAGCTCGTGCGTCCGCAAATCCGCGAAGCCATGCAAGTCAGCCCGCTGGATACAGCTTTGGACCACGCCATCAAGTACCGACCAGAGCTCTTCTCGGACATCGTACGCGAACCGGAACCGACGCGGCAAATCCCCGAGCCACCGCCGGCGCTGCTATTCAACCTGGCCGATGACCCGCTCGAACAGTGCGATCTGGCCATGCAGAATCCGCAGCGCGTTTCGGCGATGGAGACGGCATTGGCAGATTGGTTTCTTGATGTAACCGGGCTGCAAGACTGACGCCGATTCGCTACAATGCGCGGGATTGTCGCAACCAAGACTGCGGGAGGCACATGGTGGCGCACCCATTGTTGGCGGAACGTGCCGACCTGGCGACAGCCATAAACATACTCGATGACTGGGCGGTGCACCAGCGGCAGCGGCGGCGGCAACCAGGCTTGGCCATCGGCGTGGTATACGATGGCGAACTGCTCTGGGGCGCGGGCTATGGCGTGGCAGATATCGAGAGCGAGACGCCGGTTACGCTGGATACGCGCTTTCGCATCGCCAGCATCACCAAAACCTTCACAGCGACTGCCATCATGCAGCTGCGAGATGCCGGAGCGCTGCGCCTGGATGACGCGGTGAGCGATCATCTGGATTGGTTCGACCTGCGCTATAAAGACGCGCCCGCCATCACCATTCGCAATCTGCTGACGCATAGCTCTGGCTTGCCGCGCGATTCTGCCAACCCGATGTGGACGGAATGCGCCGCGCCCGACTGGGACAGCTTCATCGCCGATACGCAAAATAGAGCGCCGACCCGCGCGCCCTACGAAGCCTTCGCCTACAGCAATCTGGGCTTTTCGCTGCTGGGCGGGGTGATCGCGGCGGTCAGCGGGCAAAGCTGGGCGGACTATTTGCAGGCGCATGTGCTGGATCCGCTGGGCATGCGCGAAACGCGCCCCATCCCCAGCGCCGACGACCCGCTGCTCGCCACCGGCTATACGCGCGAAAGAACCGACGGAAGGCGCGATGCCCTGCCCTTTTGGTTGATGAAGGGCTTCGAGGCATCGGCGAACTTCGCGTCCAGCGTCAAGGATCTGGTCAAATACGCCGCCTTTCATCTGGGCAGCCACGGCGCTGCGGTACTCAGCCGCTACAGCTTGCTGGACATGCATCGCATACATTTTCTGGGCGAAGGCTGGGAAGGCGGTTATGGGCTGGGCATCGGTTTGCACCGCATGAAAAACTGGGTCATCAGCGGGCATGGCGGTGGCTATCCGGGCTATTTGACGCTGTTTTCGCTGTGCCGCGAGCTGAAAGCCGGCATCATTGTGCTCACAAATTCACTGGGCGGCGATCCGCACGATTATGCCAGCCAAGCTTTTAAGCTGCTGCTGCCGGAGCTGGCGAAACTGCAGAAAGAAGCCGGAGATGCCCAACCGGAATGGGCAATTTATGTCGGCGATTATGAAAGTGAATGGGCGCGCCAAAAAGTCGTCATCCGCGAAGGGCAGTTGCAAGTCATCAGCCTCGATTGGCTGGACGAAGAGCCGACCATTCTGGAGCCAACCGACACGGCGCATACCTTCCGGCTCAAGCAGCGGGGACAATCCAACGAAACACTGCGCTTTGAACTTGATGATGCGGGCGCGGTCCTGCGTATGTGGGAGCGCAATGAATACAGCATGCGCCTGAACGACTGAGAGCGCATAATTAAAGAAGACAAGCCAGACAGCTGACAGGAAAGGAAAAGTCATGCCAATCGTGCAGGCAGAGCCGCTAGCCCGGCTGATCACCGACATACTTGCGGGAGCCGGGGCACGCGCCGATTATGCCGAAACCGTCGCTGAGCATCTGGTGGCCGCCAACCTGGCCGGGCACGATTCGCACGGCGTTTTGCGGACGCCACATTATGTTGCCTCGATCGACGCTGGCACGCTCGACCCGCGCGCTGAGCCAGAAATCGTCAGCCAAACCGCGTCCATGGCGCAGATCTGCGGCAACTGGACATTTGGGCAAGTGATCGCCAGGCAGGCAACCGAGTTAGCCATCGACATGGCGCAGGCGCAGGGCATCGGGCTAGTCTCGACGTATCACGAAGGGCATACCGGGCGGCTGGGCACTTATGTCGAAATGGGCGCAGAGGCGGGCTTGGCGTCCATGATCTGGGATGGCTGCATCGGTGGACCGCGTTCGGTGGTCGTGCCGCTGAATGGCACGGGACGCAAGATCGGCGCGAACCCCATCGCCATGGGTTTGCCCAGTGGGTCGCATGGCGCGCTGGTGCTGGACTTTGCCACATCCATGTCAGCGGCGGGCAAGGTCATGGTGGCGGTGGCGAAAGACGAATTGCTGCCGGATGAATGGATCGTCGATGCCGACTGGCAGCCAACCCGCGATCCAAATCAGCTCAAAGCTGGCGGCGCGCTGCGACCGATGGGATCGCCCTCTGTCGGGCACAAGGGATATGCCCTGGGTTTCATGGTCGGTCTGTTCAGTTTGATGGCTTCGCTGCCTTCGTCTGCGCAGCCGCCGTTGGAAGACCGCTGGGGCACCATCATCCTGATGCTGGATATCGCCCGTTTTGGCTCGCCCGCTGCCTTCCGCCAGCAGGTGGATGCTGTCATCGACTTTGTCAAGAGCGACCCGCTGGAGGGAGAAGTGCTGGTGCCAGGCGAAACCGAAGCGCGGACGCGGCGCGAACGGCAATCAAATGGTATCCCGCTGCCCGAAGCAACCTGGCAAGAGCTATCGGCATGCGCAGAGCGATTCGGCATCAGCCAATAGCGGCATGGCTGGGGCGCAAAGCGAATTGGCAGCAGCCCTGCGGCGCGCGGAGACAACTGCTGACAAACGAGACGCCGCGTTGCGGTTGCTGGCGCGAACAAACAGTCGGGCGCTGCTGGACGAGTGCCTGCGCGCGCTGGGTTCGCCGCCCGTGCTGGCGACCTTGGACGAATCCAACCGCCCGGTTTTGCGGCGCAAATGCCTAAGCTACTTTGAAGAGCCGCGGCGCGACAAAGCTGGCTTGCTGCGCGAAGCATTGACGCGCTTGCTGGTGCACATTGCCCATCCGTCTGATAGCGATATCTTCCAACTGGGCGTGGAGACCTACCACCTGCAGCCCGTGACTGATGTGGCGCAAAATCTGCGGGCGGTCGCGCTGGCCGGGCTTGCGCCGATCGACCCGCCGCTGGCGCTGCTCTATGCCGCGCGTTTCTTGGGCGAAGAGCATACGTCCGTCTTCAACTGCGAACCAGCCATGACTGCGCTGGATGTCTTGGTGGCGGCTGAACAGCGCCTGCCCATATACCAGTTCTTACTGCGCGCGGGCAAATCCATGGCGCAGACAGGACGCGGCGAATTGGTGGGCAAAGCGCTGGAATCGCTGGGCGCGGACTTTCCGACGCCGCTGTATGCGCAGTTGCTGGCGCAATATCACGAGATCGACCAGGCGACCGCCAGCATGGGCATCATCAATTGCGTTATTGAAAGCCGACAGGCCGCGCTCTATGACCAATTGGACATGTTGATCATGCAGACGCAGCATGTCGATTTGCGGCGCTATGGGCTGGTGATGATGGCGGTGGCGCGCGACGAAGCTCTCAGCGAGCGCCTTTTGCGCATGGCTCGGGTTGCGCGGCTGGACGATGTGCCGCTCTTTATCGAGGCGCTGGAAATCTGCCAGCACGACTCGCGGGACGAGCTGATGGACTTGCTGCGGCGGCGTCTCTAGCGGATATCGCGGCGGAAGATATCGCCGAAGCCCGGTTCGATCTGCAACGCGAGGTTTGCCAGCAGCGCCTGCGCTGGCACCTGCTCCAGAATCGCCTCGGCGACCAGGACATCGATGGTCACCAGAAAGCGCCCCCGCGTCGACAGCGACAAGAGGTGGAAGCCCGCCTCGCCAGCGCAAGTCTCCGCGCCGAGGCGATAGATAGCCGGGCTGGAAGAGACTTGTTCATAGCCATAGCTGTCCAGCCAATTCTCCATGAATTCGGCTTGCATGGCGGCCACGGCGGAATAGGAATCGGCATAAATATCAACCCAATAGCCCAATGATGAGAAGAAAACCGACTCGGCGCAGCTGTCGTTTGTGATTTGCATGCGCACGCGATATTGGTGCCCGTGCTCCGCGGCGAAACTCGCGAAGCGGTCCTGCAGCTCGGGCGCGACTGTCGCGGCCAGGTCTGCATTCGAGAAATAGCCAGATCGCCCCTCGTCCAGCGGCAGCTCGGGCGGCAAGGTATTGGTGAACGCCTCGAAGGCGGCGATGACTTCGTCTTGCCGGGCCCGCATCGCCTCAACCACAGCGCTATTGTCCACGCTGGCCGGGTCGCTGATGATCAGCACAGTGTGCAGCGTTTCGCCAGCTTCCGCAGCGGTGGCCGGGTCGCGTTCGCGAATGGCTTCGACAACTTCACTCCCGACCAGAACATCGCCAAAGATCGTATGCTTGTGATTCAGGTGCGGTGTCGGCGCGGTCGTGATGAAGAATTGGCTGCCGTTGGTGCCCGGTCCCGCATTCGCCATCGCCAGCAGCCCGGGACGGTCGAAGGTCAAGAAACCGACCGGCTCGTCGCCGAACTGATAACCAGGTCCACCGCGGCCTGTGCCGGTGGGGTCACCAGCTTGCGCCATGAAATTGGGGATAACGCGGTGGAATGTCGTGTTGTCGTAATACCCTTGCTGCGCCAGGAAGACGAAGCTGTTGACTGTGAGCGGCGTCAGCTTTTCATACAGGTCAACATAAATCGCGCCGGCGCTGGTGCAGAAGATAGCGCGGTAGTCTATCCCCGGCTCGAGCACAGACACTGGTGCCTCGAATTGCATGCGCGTCAATTCCGATGGCTCGACGGCAGCGCAGAGCTCCTGCGCGCTTGGGGCAGTTTGCGCCACAGCTACCGATAACACTGCCAGAAAGATCGCCAGCGCGCTTGTCAATCGCATCTTACCCATGACACCATCCTTTGCCAGCCAAGCCAGCAGCCGCATGCAACAGAAACACATTGTGCTCGACCAGCCCGCTCTTGCATAGGCGAAATCCCGGCTTGCCCCGATCATTCAGGCGCGTTGAATGTCATGCCGCCTCTGTTACAATCATGGTGGATCATAACCAGCTGATAGAGCGAGCATGACTGCATTTCCGGGTTTCCCTGCCGAGACGCAAGCTTTCCTGCGCGAACTGCGGCAGAACAATACGCGCGAGTGGTTCGCAGCCAACAAGGCGCGTTATGACGAAGTGGTCAAAACCCCGGCGGTGGCTTGGGTAGCGGCGATGGGCGAGCGCTTGAAGCAGCTGGATGCCGAACTTGTCGTCGACTTGCGTACGAATGGCAGCGGCTGTTTGATGCGCCAAGCCCGCGATACGCGCTTCAGCAAAGACAAATCGCCTTACAAGGTCAATATCGCCATGTTGTGGTGGCATGGCAGCGGCAAGAAGATGCAGCACCCGGCGTTTGGCATGGAAATCACGCCCGATGACGCTGGTTTGGTCGCCGGCATGTTCCACTTCCCCAAGCCCATGTTGGCGGCATATCGACAAGCTGTGCTGGATGAAGAATTGGGCGGAAAACTGCTGGCAGCAGCCCATTCCGTCCGCGCGCACGGGTACACAATCAGCGGGCAGCGCTACAAGACGACGCCGCGCGGTTTTGACAAGCAACATCCTCGCGCTGAATGGCTGAAGTACAACAGCCTTCATGCCGGTGAACACAATATCAGCGCCGACACGATCGCCTCGCCGCGCTTGATCGATGTGTGTATGGACCAGTTTGCAAAGCTGGCACCTTTGCACCATTGGCTGGTCGCTGTTCAAGAGAAATACGGCGGCATCTAGAATTTTGACGAATTGTCATGAATCACTTCGGCAAGCCAGCATATTTGCTACTGCCATTGCCACCTTCAATTGCCTATAATGTGTATATGCGCTAAAGATGATATGCGCGACCGTTTGCGATATGGCTGTCAATTTGCGCAGTCGCCAATGAAATGCGATTGGGAAACTTGAGTTGAACCGACGCGCCTTGCGAGCTTTCATCGCAGTCCTGCTGCTGCTGTCATGCTTTATGGCATCGGCGCAAGATTCCGACATCAATATCGATATCATCGGCATCGACTCGACCGACCTTGACCAGATCACGATTCATGCCAGCGTGCTGGATGCCAGCGGGAAGATGGTTTCGGGCTTGGGCTTGGCAGATTTCAGCCTGGGCGGCACATTGGCAGACTTCGGGAAAGTGCTGAAGGTCGAAAATGTGACGGATGACGAGTTGGCATTTGCCACTGTGCTGGTCATTGATACCAGCAGCAGCATGGCGGGCCGTCCTCTGGAGCAGACACAAGCGGCCGCGCGCGCCTTCATCAATGGCTTGGGCGAAGATGACCCAGTCGCCATCGTGCTATTCAATTACTCGGTGCGCAATGTGGTCGGCTTCACCACCGACCGCGCCCTGCTCTTGCGCCAGCTCGACAATGTCGGTTACGGTGGACCTACCGCGCTTTATGACGCGACGTTGCGCGGGATCGAATTGGCGGCGGCAGCGCCCCTGCCCCGTCGCGCGGTCGTCATCCTGAGCGATGGCGGCGAATATGGCAATGTCAGCGACAGCACCCGCCCGGAGAGCATCCGCGCCGCCACCATCAATGGCGTGCCGGTCTATGCAATAGGCTTGGGCTGGAATATCGACCGGCGCTTTTTGGAAGCGATCGCCGCCGAATCCAACGCGGCATTTTATGACTCGCCCACGCCGGACGAATTGGCCGCCATCTTCAGCGAGCTTGCCTTTGTCTTCCGCAGCCAATATATCATCACCATCAGCGCCGATGTGCCCGCCGATGGCACGCGCTACGACTTCAGCCTGAATGTCAGGACAGCCGATGGCAGCAGCAGCGCCGGCAGCGCTTTGTTGCGCGCGCCAATCCCCATTCCGCTGCTATTCTTGCCCGATGAGCTCTTCATCGCGCCAATCGCCGAAGACACGCAAATCACCGTCGAAATCCGCGCCGACCAGGATATTGAAAGTGTCGAGGTGATTCTGGATGGCGAGCTGGTCTCCAATGAGCCGAGCTACACCATCCAGCCGGTTGAATTGCAGCCAGGCGAGCATCAGTTGGATGTCACAGTCGAGGATGTGGAAGGCGATATCGGCACACTCAGCACAGAATTTGAAGTGGCCGCGCTGCCACCGACGCTGGATGACGACTTTGTGCCACCGCCCGAACAAGAAATCGCCGACCCGGAAGTCATCGTGGTCGAGGCTGGTGGACAGACCGAAATCACCCAGGTCGAGTTCATTGTCGATGGCGAAGTCGTGCAAACCGACAGCGAAGCGCCCTATGAATTTGACCTTGACCCCTTTGTGCTGCTGCCGGACGAAGAGCATGTCCTCAGCATTCGCGCCACCAATGCAGGCGGTCAGACCACCACGGTGACCCGGGAGTTCGAGGTCGATTCCATTCCGCCACGCCTCACAATCGAGGGACTAGCCCCCGACACTGTCATAGCCGACAGGCTGGCTGGCAGTGTGATCGTCGAAAGCCAGTCGCCCATCGTCAGCCTGAGCATTGAACCCGAGCTGCCCCATGTAGTTTCGGGCAATCAAATCGACTTCGTGCTCGAGGCAGCTAGTTTGCCACCGGGAACCAATGCCATCACCATCACGGCGGTGGATGAAGCCGGCGCACAATCAACGCAGACTTTCGACTTTGAAGTCGCCGCGTTGCCGCCGACCGTCGAGCTGAGTGGTCTGCCGCCGGGCAGCGTCATCAACGCAGCGCAAGATGTGCAAGTCCAGGCGGGCGGGCAAACCGAAATCGAGCGCATAGAAGTGGCATACGATGGCGGCGCTCCCCGGCCAGTCGAAGCGGACACTTTTACAATTCCCGCCGAAAACCTGGGTGATGGGGCGCACGAAGCCACAGTGAGCGTCATCAATGCCAGCGGTGAGACGAGCACGATCACGCTGCCATTCACGATTGATCTGCCACCGACGCCGACTTTGACACCGACAACCACGAATACACCAACGGATACGCCTGTCCCAACAGACACGAATACGCCACTTCCAACGGAAACGAGCACGGCGCTGCCAACAGAAACAAGCGCGTCTGCCCCAGCCGAAACGGGCACGCCACTGCCAACGAACACGAATACGCCGCTGCCAACGAACACGAATACGCCGCTGCCAACGAGCACGAATACACCGCTGCCAACGGACACTGATACGCCTGTCCCGACAGACATGCCGACAGATACACCTGTCCCAACTGACATGCCGACAGATACACCTGTCCCAACGGACACGCCGACGGATACGCCTGTCCCAACGGACACGCCGACGGATACGCCCGTCCCAACGGACACGCCAACAAATACGCCTGTCCCAACGGACACGCCAACGAACACGCCTGTCCCGACAGACACTCCGACGGATACGCCCGTCCCAACTGACACGCCAGCACCTACAGACACGCCAACAAATACGCCTGTCCCGACAGACACGCCAACGAACACGCCCGTCCCAACGGACACGCCAACGAACACGCCCGTCCCGACAGATACGCCAACGAACACGCCTATCCCGACAGACACGCCTGTCCCGACAGACACGCCAACGAACACGCCTGTCCCAACAGACACGCCGACTAACACGCCAGCACCTACAGACACGCCAACGAATACGCCTGTCCCAACAGACACGCCAACGAACACGCCTATCCCGACAGACACGCCAACGAATACACCCGTTCCAACCGATACGCCGACTAACACGCCTATCCCAACGGACACGCCGACGGACACGCCCGTCCCGACAGACACGCCAACAAACACGCCTATCCCGACAGACACGCCAACGAATACACCCGTTCCAACCGATACGCCGACTAACACGCCTGTCCCAACTGACACGCCAACGAACACGCCTATCCCAACCGACACGCCAACGAATACGCCTGTCCCAACAGACACGCCGACTAACACACCAGCACCTACAGACACGCCGACCAGCACACCGACTCCGACAGCGGACATCACAGCGACCGCCCAGGCAGAATCGAGCTTGATCGCGCGGCTGCAAGGCACACTGGATGCAGAAGCCACCGCCACAGCGCAACTCGAAACAGCCGTCGCGCAGACACCCACCACAGCGCCTACCGAGCTGCAACCCGCCGATACCGAAGCGCCCACCGAAGCCGCTGTGGTCGAGCCGACTGCCCAACCAACTTTGACGCCGGTGACCATCACCGAGATTGAAGCGCCAGCAGCTGACGAGCCGGCTACGCGCGACGATGTCTTGGCGATCGCTGCAGTAGTCGGCGGCCTGGCGCTGCTGCTCTTGCTCTTCTTGATCGGGCGGCGTCGCAATTAGGAGCCAGCCGGGCGTGAGCCGAAGCGCAGACCGGGACGCCAGGCGCAATTCCCAGGTCTGTTGGCTCAGCAGCGCGCGTTATAGCCAGCCGCTGGACAGCACCAGCGCGCGCAAGTGGCAGTTGCTGGCTGGTCTGCCTGGTTATGAAATTCGCGTCATCGGCTTCGCGACGAGTTCGCGAGCGAGACATTTCCATGAACAGGTCGACTTTTACCTGCTGCCACAATTGCCGCTTTCGCTGCTGCGCTATCTGACCTTCTTTGTCATGGCACCACTGCTGCTGGGCTGGCTGACAATGCGCCGCAGAGCCGATATCATCGTGGCGCAAAGCCCTTTTGAAGGCGCGGTTGGCGCTTGGGTGAAGCTGCTGGGACGGCTGATCGGGCGCACCCCACGGCTGATCATCGAGAATCACAACAATTTTGAGGTCGATCTTTTTTTGCAGCGACGGGTGCCTTTGCCCGGCGCCTATCGCGCCATGATGATGGCCTTCGCGCGGCTTGCATTTCGTCATGCCGATGCCACCCGCGTCGTTTCATCAACAACGGCTGAACGTTGCCGGGCTTTTGCGCCGCAGTTGCCACAAGTGCGCTTCATGACCTGGAGCGACACCGATGTTTTTCGCCATACGCCCCGCCAAATGCCAGCCGAGCAGGCTGTCGATATCGTCTATGCGGGCGTGCTGCGCCCAGGCAAAGGCGTGCATCATCTGCTGGACGCCTTCGCCAGGCTCGACCATCCGCAAGCGCGCTTGCAGCTGGTCGGCGCGCCTGCCAATGCCGATTACGCCGCTGCATTGCACCGTCAGGCGCAGGAGCTCGGCATCAGCCAGCGCGTGCAATTCGTGGGGGCGGTGAGCCAGAGCCGGCTGGCGGGATATTTCGCTGCGGCGCGCGTGATGGTCTTGCCATCGCTGTCGGAAGGGCTGCCGCGTGTGATCGTCGAAGCGATGATGACGGGCACGCCGGTCATCGGCACGCGCATCAGCGGCATTCCCGATATCATCCAGGATGGCGAAAACAGCCTGCTCATTTCGCCCGACGATGCCGACGATCTGCTGCGCGCGCTGCGGCAGATTTATGCGCTGGATGTGGCGGTTATGGCTGCCAAGGCTCGCTCGTTTGCGCTGGATTTCTTCTCGCCAGACAAATACGCCGCTGGCTATCAACAGCTGTTTGAGACCGCTTTGCGCCGGCCCGCCACCGCAACCGCAACAAGCGCCGAGCCAGGCAAACCAGGCGCGATCGACAACAAGTCCGTCAGCGAATGAGCGCAGCCAATCCCCTGCTGCACGAACGCATACCCAAGCTCTTGTTTGCCTGGTATTGTGTGCGCAGGCTGATGCCGCGGGCAGAGACCTAAGGCTGCACCACCAGCGTAGTCAGATATTCGAGTTGGCGGTCGGTGGGCGCGCTATCCGCCGTGTGTACAAGCAGATTCTGCGGCGATGCGCCTGCTTCGCCCGGCGTTTCGTACATGCCGAGCAGCAGTGGATAGTCGCCAGCCGGCAAGTCGCAAGGCAAGCGCAGTTCCCGCTCGTCAAAATAAAGTTGCTCGGGCTGCCAAATAGAAGTCGGATAGATGCCGCCTGGCACGGCATCGCTGTTCACGACCCCCTGTCCGTTTGCCCCGGCGACAACCAGGGTGCTGCTGTAGAGTTTGTCCTGCGGCTGCGCGACCGACCACCAGGTATCGACAGAGATGAGGTCGCAGGGCTGCACGACATGGTCATGATTCAAGCGCCAGGCTTGCAGGACAATGTCTTCTCCAAAGCGCAGCAAGGGCGCGAGATCTCGCGGCTGATGGCGATATTCCCGCACTTCCAGCCCACGATAATAGGTCTCGCCGCGAAATTTCACCGCGCTGTAGAGCGAGAATTGGTCTTCAATCGCCTCCAGCATGGCCTCGCCGGCCGGGTAGCTGTTGCCCAGCACCAGCCACAGTCGCGGGCTGTCTGCCAGGTAGCTGGGCAGTCGCGTCACATCGTCAGGATAGCGGCGCGATTCCAGCAGCGATTCATTGAAGCGGATTGGCGCGCTGGCTATGGCAGCCTGCCCTTGGCCGCTGAAGTGGAAGATGTCGTCCCTGCCCAGGTCCAGCCGCGAGCGCTCTTGCAGATAATAGTTGATAGCGATATTTTCCCACAGTTGCCCAGCTATCACAGCAAAGCGGTCATGAGCCGGGTCGGCATGTTGTTCCAGATGAGCGATGATCTCCCAATAACCGCCATTGCTGCTGTGCGAACGAAATTGCGAAACGAATGGTATGCAGAAAAACAGCACCGCCAGCAATTGCAACGTGCCTGGCAGCTGGCGCAGGGACAAACAAGCCAGCAGGACGATGAATGGCGCGGCTATCAAGAAATGGCGCGGCGTGACGCTGGGAATTGCCAGGTTCACCAACAGCGGCAAAGCCAGCGTCATCAGCAGCGAAAGCAGCAGCCAGCCTTCTCGCCACCAGGTCGCGGAGCGCATGATTGCGCCCCAGGGCAGGTGGTCGGATTGCGTTCGTCCGCCCGGTTGCGCCAGGCACTTGCCGATGACGACAAGCAGGCCGCCAGCCAGCAAAAACAGACCCAGCGCCTCGGGCCGGAAATGCAAATGGTCATACAGAACTTGCATGCCTGGCCAGTTCGTGTTGATATTATGGCTGATGCTGCCGCTGTGCCCGCCAAAATTAAGATAAGCGCGATACGCGATCACGAGACCCAAAGCCAGTACAAAGGCGACTTCACGGCGCTGACGGCGCAGGTCGATGCGCGCAAAGAGCACAATGCCCAGCAATTGCGCGATATAAACATAAGACAAATAGGGATGCACAAAAGCCGGCAGAACCGCCACCAGACTCAGCAGGCATCCGCTTCGGCGATCGGGCTGACGAACGAAGCGCAGCAGCGCCCAGGGCAGACCTGCCGCGCCAAGCGCCAACGCCGCATAAGGACGCGCCTCGTGCGTATAAAACGCGAAGAGGCTGTAAGTGCCCAGCAGCATCAGCGCCAGCCAGCCAACGCGCCGGCCATACAAATCTGCCGCCAGCCGATAGAACATCGCAAGGGTGAGCAAGGTCGTCAGGGTGGAAAAGAAGCGCACGATGCGTTCGCTGTGTCCAAACAGGTGCAGCCAGATATCTTGCAAAAAGTTGGGCGGCGGCAACTGATAAAGGACCTGGGCGATATGCGCCGGCAAGCCGACCTCGCGGATATTCTGCAAGGCATAATGCACATCCCAGGCTTCGTCCTGACGATAGGCGCGGTTATGAAAGTGATGCGCTTGTATGCTAATGAGGAACAGTATCGTCAGCGCGGGCAGCAGGATGCGGGATATGCTAGGGTGTGGCTGGGCGCTCATCTGCCTCACTGCGGTCGTGTATTGTCCGACTGTCATTGTAGACTTGAAAGCGACTATCAACAAGCCAGCCCCACGGAGGACCCCGCATGACAATCATTCGCTGCGCATCGTGTGATGGCTTTGGCTGGTTCGAGGACGAAATCGGCAGCGGCATAGACTGCGACTGGTGCACCGGCGCGGGATATGTATATCGGGATGCCGCCGGGCGCGATCTGCCCATTCCCCGGCACGAGTATGCCCAAGTCGCCGCTGAGCTGGAAGCGCTGGAAGCAGAGCGGCTGCGCGAGATGGGCTATCGGGGCGGGGCGAAGAAACCCTGGCAGCAGCAGATCCGCCAAGGCACACAGCTCGGGCACGATCCTTACACAGACGGCAAACAATAGCGACACCGTGCAGAAAGCGTTTATCGTTTGCAAGCAGCCACGGGGCGCGATAAGCTCTGCTATTCAGTTTATAGACTCGCCCGGCCGGCACAGCAAATGTCAGAAAAGATCCTGATTATTGATCATGAGCAAGCCGCATCTGAGCGGCTCTTGAGCTTGCTGGTTGGGCGCGGCTACCTGGCACAACACGCCAGCACAGGCATCGGTGGCTTGCGCAGCTCCTACATGCAGCAGCCAGACCTGGTCTTGCTGGAAGCGAATCTGCCAGATATGGACGGCTGCGAGCTGTGCCGCCGGCTACGCGATTTGTCCGATATGCCGATTATCTTCATCAGCGCAGTTGGCGACACGCGCGATATCGTCTTGGGCTTTGAAGCGGGGGCGGACGATTATGTGCGCAAGCCCTTTGACAATGACGAATTGCTGGCGCGCATACGCACACGCTTGCTTCGTTCGCCACGCCAGCGCAACAGCGAAGAACTCGTCTTCAACAATGGCGAGCTGCGCATCAATTTCATCAACCGCGAGGTATTTGTCCGCGGCCAGCCCACACATCTGACGCCCAAGGAATTCAGTTTGCTGGCGGCGCTGGCACGCAATGCCGGGCGCGTTGTCTCGCGGCAAGAACTGGTTACACAAGCCTGGGGCGAGCGCTATAGCGATGCCACCGACAGCCTGAAGCTCTATGTGCATTATTTGCGCCGCAAGCTGGAGCGCGATCCCCTGCAGCCTGAATACATCCTCACCTCGCGCGGAGTTGGCTATCGCTTTGTCAAACGGTAGTGCCTAATCCAGCAGCGAACGCAGCGCTTCATCGGTGGACCTGACCATCGATTCAAAGCTGAACTTTTCCAGCCCCAGCCGCGTGTTGGCAGCCAATTCGGCGCGGCGCGCAAGCAGCTCCGTGATGCTCGCTCGCAGCCCGGCGATATCGACATGCGCCACCAGCAGGCCATTGCGGCCATCTTGCACGACTTCCGCGTTGCCGCCCACTGCGCTGGCCAACACAGGCGTTCCTACATACAGGCTCTCCAACAGGGTGTGCGACAAGCCTTCGTAGGCGCTGTACAAGGCAACAGCGTCTGCCGCTTTCATCATCCGCATGACATCTGCCGGTGGCAATTGGCCAGTGAATTGCACCCGCCCCGGCAACTGCGCCGCCAAGGCTTCCAGCCGCGCGCGGTCGGGTCCATCACCAGCCACGACCAACCGCACATCGGGCAGCCCAGCCAGCGCCGAGATCAAATGGTCGATGCCTTTCCAGCGCTGCAGGCGAGCTATCGAAAGCAGTGTCGGCGCATCGCCCCAGCCCAGCTGCCGACGGATGGCTTTGCGCGATTGAGTGGGCAATGCGATATCGGGCAGCGCGTTGTAAATGACATGGACTTTGGCGCGATTGACACCCCAGCCCAGCGCCATGTCACGGAGATACTGGCTGGGCACGATAACCGCGTCTTGCCCCGCCACCTGCCGCGAGCGTGAGCGCTTTTGCCAGCGGACGCGCATATCGCCACCAGGCTGCTGGAAGCCGTCTATGCCCAGTTCGGGCGGGATCCAGCCTTTGCGCAGGCAGCGTTCCCAAGCCTGGTCGCCAACCACTTTCATGATGCGCGGAATGTTGCGGCGCGTCCACAGCGGCAAGTCGATGGTGTGCGAATAGACGACATCCGCCCACGCCAAATCTTCAAAAGCAGACCGCGCATACTTCGCCAGGCGCAGCGGATAGATTTCCCTTTCAATCCGTTTGACTCGGTAGGGATAATCACCAGCCTGGGGCAGCCCATAGCTCAGCACGCGCACCTGCCAGCCGCGCATTTGCAGGGCAGGCAGTATGGCGCGCAAATAAGTCGCAGGTCCCCCTGGCTCGGGGTGGAAGATGCCGCTGGCGACCAGGAGCTTCGGCACCGCCTACCTCACGCGCGCGCGGATGAGGGTGTGGCGATTTTCGAAGGTCGCCTGCGGGCTGCCCCAACGCTGCGGGTTCATCCAGTCGCGGGCGATCGGCGGGGCAGCGATCATCAGCGCGGTCAGCTGCGCGATCATAGCGTCGCCGTGCCCCTGCCGCCGCACCCAGGGGTCGAGTTCATGCGCCTTGCGATACGGCTCGCTGTATTCGACCATGAGTCCCGCGCGAGCGCAGATCTGCGTCCATTCGGCTTGATTGAAGGCGCGGTTGTGGCTGGGGTCGCGCAGGCGTTCAAAGGCATCGACATAGCGAGCCGCCTGGTCATCAAAGGGCAGCAGATGGTCTTGCAGCATCAGCAGACCGCCGGGTTTGAGCACGCGGGCGCATTCGAGCAAAAAGCGCTGAACATCGGGGAAGTGATGCGGAGCGATGCGGCAACAGACCAGATCGAACTGCTCGCGGTCAAAAGGCAAATCCTCCGCATCCGCCTGCCGGAATGACACATTGTCAACGCCCCGCCCGGTGATGAATTGGCGCGCCGATTCGAGCATGCGCGGTGTCAAGTCGCTGGCCACAACCTGCCCGACATGCGGCGCGAACTTCAGCGCAGTGTGTCCGCCGCCGGTTGCGATATCCAGCGCCCGCCAATGTTTTTGGGGCTGCGCGATCGCCAGCAGTCGATCCAGATCACTGCCATGCGCGTGCGTTTCCGATGTTACATAGCCTTCGGCGAATTGGCTGTAACGGGCTCGAGACAAGGATTTGGAGTCGCGAGTCATGGATGGACGCTCCTGGCTATTGTGTCATGCCAATTTTACCCGCAGCCAGCGCGCAGGGCAGGCGCAAAATGCGCTAGACTCGTCCTCAATATCAACGCGACTGAGGAGGTCAAGATGGCACAGCGGCGCACCATGCAGCCAGAAGACTTGTTTGCCCTGCAATTTCTGAATGGCGGCGCGTTATCGCCCGATGGCGAGCGCATTGTCTACACCGTCAGCCAGATTGATGCCGAAGCAGACAAGGAGTACGCAGCCTTGCACCTGCTGGACTTGGCGAGCGGCGAATCGCGGCGGCTGACTCATGGCGAGCAATCCGACCGTGGCGCGCGCTGGTCGCCCGATGGCAAGGCAATCGCCTTCATCAGCGACCGCAGTGGGTCCACTCAACTCCACCTGATGCCCATGGCTGGTGGCGAATCGCGGCAGCTGAGCGATTTTGAACGCGGGGTCGGCGGCAGTTTCGCCTGGTCGCCCGATGGCGCGCAGATCGCCTTCAGCGCCAAAGCGGATGATGAAGCGCCCGACCTCAGCAAAGAAGCTTACCGCGTCGACCGCACGGTCTATCGCTTTGACGCGATCGGCTACCTGGATGACGAGGCGCAGGATATTTATGTGCTGGATGTCGCCGGCGGCGATATCACGCGTCTGACCGATGACCGCAGCAACAACAGCAACCTGCGCTGGGCAGCCGATGGGAGCAGCATCCTCTACGATGCCAATATGCAGCCCGATGCCGCGCGCGCCATGACGCCCGACCTGAAGCGCGTCGATCTGGCGGGCAATTGTTCGGTTGTTCTCAGCGGCTGGGCGAGCATTGCCAGCGCAAGCCTGACTCCCGATAACCAGCGCGTTGTCTTTGTCGGGCGTCCCGATGATGGCAAGCCGATCGGCACAAAAGCCGATTTGTATGTGCTGGATATCGCGGCGGGCACAGTCGATTGCCGCACCAGGGACCTGGATGTCGGCGTCGGTGGGCGGTTGTCGCTGGATATGCCGGTCGGGGCTTTGGGCGCCGGCAATGTGGCGGTTGCCGATGATGGGGGTAGCGCCTTCGCGACTGTGCAGCGTGGCGGCACCAATCACATTTATCGCATCGCCCTGAGCGGCGCGGAAAGCTGGCAGCCCGTTACTTCGGGCGAAAGCGCCGCCTTTCTGCTGGACCTGGTTGGGGAGCAGTTGCTCTTTGCGCAGACCAGCATGAACGCGCCGCCCGAACTGCATCTAAAGCGCCTGGAGGTGGGCGCAGCGCAGCAGTTGACCACCTTGAACGAGGCGCATCTGGCGGGAATCGACCTGCCAGCCTGGTCGCACTTGCTGTGGCAGAGCGTCGATGACACCGAGGTGGAAGGCTGGTATCTGCAGCCGCCAACTGGCGAAGCGCCCTACCCGACCATCCTGTACATTCATGGTGGACCGCATGCGGCTTATGGCTGCGGCTTCCACTTCGACTTTCAGATGCTGGCGGGCGCGGGCTATGGCGTGCTGTTTTTGAATCACCGCGCGTCGACCGGTTATGGCGATGCCTTTTCCACCGCCATCAAGGGCGACTGGGGCAACCTGGATTATCAGGATTTGATGAGCGGTGTCGACCAGGCCATCGCGCTGGGCTTGGCAGATGCCGATCGACTGGGCGTCTGCGGCACCTCGGGCGGCGGCAACCTGTCTTGCTGGATCATCGGGCAGACCGACCGCTTCAAAGCCGCCATCCCCCAAAACCCGGTCACGAACTGGCGCAGCTTTTATGGCACCAGCGATATCGGCATCTACTTCGGCGTCGAGCAGATGGGCGGGCATCCGCACGAGATCCCCGCAGTCTATGACAAGTGCTCGCCGCTCACTTATGCGCATCGCTGTGTAACGCCGACGCTGTTGGTGCAAAGCGAACTGGATTATCGCTGTCCCGCCGAGCAGTCGGAACAATTTTACACCGTGCTGAAGGCGGTTGGCTGCACTGTGGAGATGCTGCGGCAGCCGGGCGGTTATCACGGCGCGTCGATCAGTGGCGCGGTCAATCTGCGCCGGGCGCACAACGATGCCATGCTGGCGTGGTTCGCGCGTTATGTCTGAGGCACCCCCGAGCGCAGCGGTTTGAGCAGGCTACGGTCGAATTCGCCCAGGCGGTCTGCGCCCAGCCGCTGCAATTCTGCGCGCACGGCATAGGAATCGCGCCGCAAAGCCGCCACATCCAGGTTCTGGCAGGTATCGGGCAGGGGATAGAGCCATTGCACACTGCGCTGCAGCATCTTCAACGCGCCGCGAAAGTTGCCGCGTTCCAGTTGATAATAGGCGACGCCGACTTGCAGAATGGCGCGGTACAGGTCGCGAATGGGTCCCTCGCTGGCAACCCACAACTCTTCAAAGAGGTCGTGTTGCTGGTAATATGCGCCGCGATTGAATGCCTCCACACCGGCAGCAGCCAATGGCGGCAGAGGCTGTGCGCAGGCGCAATCCAGCTGCGCAAGTGTTTCGGGCGTGGGCACGCGCGCCAGCTCGCGGATGATGGTGGACAGCCGCGCAGCCAGCTCTGCCCGGTCCAAAGCCAGTTCTGCGCCAGCCGCGATGGCTTGGGCGCGGACTGCGGCATCGGCGCTGACCAGCACGATGGGGATGCGGCGAGTGGCGGCGCTGGTCTTGGCTGTCAAGATCGAGGAATGGGCGGCGGGATGCTCGGCGTCGACAACTGCCAGGGCGGCGCGATTCTCAATCAGAGCGGGCATGAATGTGGCGGCGTCAACCAGCGCGAGAACAGAAATATCCTTCTGATTGTCCGGCAGAACAGCCAAGGCGTCGCTGTGGCTGAGGCAGACAATGACGACAGGCATTGTTTCTATCCAAAATTGAACTATTGACAAATCATCCACATACCTGTAGCGTTGCGAAAAGCCGGCTGATGACAATGCAATGGGCAGATCGTCCGCTCTTGCGCCTATTTTTGCATTGTCTTTTCTCAATTGAAAGTGCAGGATTTCTTGACAAGCTCGATATGTCAAAAGTAAAATGCTTGTATGACAATAGGCTGCATAATCGAGTCAACCAGCTTTATCAAGCCTGTGCCAGAGGTTCAGTTTTGAATCACCCGAATAGCAGCTACCTGAACAAGCGACTTCTCCGGCTGCAGGTTGGCTTTTTGCTATCAGCAGGTCCTGGCGCGTGCCGCAGCTTCCCGCTGAACATCCCGCAGCGGCTGCAAGTTTACGAAGACTTGTTTGTGGAGTCGCTGGCGGGCGATTTGGCATTGACGCGCGCCAAAGATGGCATTTTGCTGCAGGGCAAGCTGGAAGTTCGCCACCTGCGCGAATGCGACCGCTGCCTGGAACCCTTTGAACACAGATTTGTACTGGATATCGCCGAACTCTTTGCTTTGCCATCTCTCGCGGACAAGAGCGTCTTTTGCGTCGATGGCAACAGCGAGATCGACCTGGCACCGCTGCTGCGCGAAGAAGTGCTGATCGAAGCCAGCTATCGCGCTGTCTGCCGTGCCGACTGCCGTGGGCTCAGCGCCGAGACAGGCGACAAACTGAGCGCTGAAAGTGACCGGGCTGCGGCGCGCCGGGCAAAAGCGGAGGCGGACGCAATCGACCCGCGCATGGCTGTCTTAAAGCAGTTGCTGGTCTAACTTGAAACAGAACTTGTACATTGCGCAGTCCGCAGAGGGCAGCGCTGTATACGAAACAAGGCAAAGCTGTGGATGGATTTGAAAGCGGGTTCGCGTCCGACATTGAGTCGCTAGCGTACCTGGTCGATGACAACACCGAAAAAGACGATTACGCCGCCTTGGCAGGCGAAGCGGATCTGCCGCTCTTTGAGAACGAAATCGCTGAAGAGCTGGAGGTCGAACGCGAAGAAGACTTCAATCTGGACGGCATTTCCACCAGCGACACCGTCGGCATGTATCTGCGCGAGATGGCGCGCGTCCCGCTGCTGACGCCAGAAGAAGAGGTGCAGCTGGCTATGCGCCAAGAAGCCGGCTTGAAAGCCGAGCGGCAACTGAAGCAAGCGCCCAACCACGAACGCCGCGCCGAATTGCAGTTCCTCATCCAAGACGGACAGCAAGCCCGCGACCACCTGATCGAAGCCAATGGACGGCTGGTCGTTTCAATCGCCAAGCGCTATATGGATCGTGGCGTTCAGCTGCTGGATTTGATCCAGGAAGGCAATCTGGGCTTGATCAAGGCGGTCGAAAAGTTCGACTATCATCGCGGCTACCGCTTCAGCACCTATGCCACCTGGTGGATCCGCCAAACGATCACCCGCGCAGTCGCCGACCAGGGACGCACCATCCGCGTGCCCGTACACATGACCGACCGCATCCGCCAGCTGTATCGCGTCGCCCGGGAATTGGAACAGCAATCGGGCAGCAAACCCTCTGTCGAAGAAATTGCCGAAGTCCTGGAAATCGAGCCGCGCAAGGTGCAATGGATGTTGCGCGTGTCGTGGCGTCCGCTCAGCCTGGAGCACCCGGTCGGCAAAGACGAAGACAGCGAATTGGGCAGCTTCATCGAAAATGACCGCGAGCCCAAACCCTCTGATAGCGCCTATAGCAAGCTGCTCAAAGAGAAGATCGAAGAATTGCTGGAAACCTTGACCCCGCGTGAAGCGCGCATCTTGCGCTTGCGCTTTGGGCTGCAAAACGGGCACAGCTACACGCTGGAAGAAGTCGGACAGAAATTTGGCTTGACGCGCGAACGCATCCGCCAGATTGAAGGCCGGGCGCTGCGAAGGTTGCGCCATCCCCGCCGCAGCCGCAAACTCCGCGACTACCTGGACTAGGGACAACCCCTCGCTCCCAGGCGCAGTACAGGCTCATTGCAGCCCCCCGATTATGCTAAAATCGCCGTTATGCGACCGATCGATATTCATCTGCGGACGGCGGCTTGTTTGGCAGGGTTGCTATTGCTGCTGCTGGCTTGCAACATGGGCACGAGCGAAAATGCCCCGCCGACGCTGGCGCCCTTGCCGACCCCGCCCCCACAAGCCACTCTCGGTTACGCTGCGCCTGGGCCGGTGACCGTCGCCGAGATCGGCTCGACTCCCGAAGAGCCGCCGGTTGATGTGATGGGCGAGCTTTTGGCGCAGGTCGAATCCGACCGATTGATGCAACATGTGCGCAGCTTGCAAGAATTCCAGACACGACATATCGCCTCGCCGCAAGATTCGCGCACAGAAGGCATTGGCGCGGCGCGGCAGTATATCAAAGACCAGCTCGATCTATTCAGCAGCGCGTCTGGCGGCAACCTCTACACCTTCGATCTGCGCTTTGATGCCTATATCACGCCGGACGAGCTCACGCCGCAGTACAATCTCGTCGGCGCGATCGGCGGCAGCGAGGTCAACGCTGGCACCATCCTGGTCGGCGCGCATTATGACAGCATCGGTCTCGAACGCACTTCGGGCAGCGTCTATGCGCCGGGCGCAAACGACAATGCCTCGGGCGTGGCGGCTGTGCTGGAGATAGCGCGCATCCTCAGCGCATCAAAATACAAAGCCACGGTGATGTTTGCGCTCTTTTCTGCCGAAGAGATCGATCGTCAGGGCAGCCGCGCCTTTGCAGCCTGGATCAAACAGAGCAATATCGATCTGGTAGGCATGATCAACCTCGACACGATCGGCAATGTGCACGACTTCGCCGGCATCGTCAACGACCGGCAACTGCGCGTATTTTCTGCGCCGCCCAACTCGACCTCGCCATCGCGCAAGCTGGCGCGCTCTGCCAACTTCCTGGCTTATAATTATGAGCTGGATATGGATTTGCAGGTGCAGGACGCCATCGACCGCGAAAATCGCTGGGGCGACCACTTCTCTTTCAGCGAGCTGGGCTATCCGGCTGTTCGCTTCATCAATGCGCACGAAGAAAAGCGCAATGCCGACCCCACCGACACCATTGAATACATTGAGCCGGATTACCTGCGCCGCGCAACGCAAGCCTCGCTGGCTGTGCTGCTGTCGCTGGCGGATGGCCCGCGCCCGCCCGCCAATATCGCCCTGCGCAACCGCGAAGAAAGAGCGCAAGAATTAGTGTGGGAGCCGATCGCTGCCAAGAGCTACATCATCGCGCTGCGACCGCCTGGCTCGCTGATTTATGCCCAGCAGATCCAATTTGATGAAACCAAGCTGTCTTGGGATGGCTTCGCTGACTACGAGGCCATCGCCATCGCCGCCATTGACGAACGCGGTGTGATTGGTCCCTTGTCGGACGAAATCAACCCGCGCCAAACCACAACCGAATCAGAGCAGTAGTCACAGCTATGCGTGTCGCCCATATCATCAAAGTTACCCGCATCAGCGGCGCAGAGCGGCATCTGTTGATCCTGCTGGGCGGGCTGCGCGAACAGGGCGTGGATGCGCGGCTGGTCATGCTGGTCGAGCGTGGCAAACCCATGGACGACATGGCCGCAGCGGCGCAACAGCGCGATATCCCGTTGACGCGCCTGACCATTCGCGGCCATTATGATGCCCCGCTGTTGTGGCGTTTGCAGCGGGCATTGCGAGCCATTGCGCCCGATATCGTGCATACCCATCTCATCCACGCCGACATGTATGGCTATGCCGCGGCGAAATTGGCTCGCGTGAGCACAGTGATCAGCAGCCGGCACAACGATGACCAATTTCGCTATCGTCCCCGCTGGCGGCGGCTAAATCGACAGCTGTGGCGGCGCCTGGACGCGGGCATCGCAATCTCCGGCGCGGTGGCGAACTTCGCCGAGGTAATTGAAGGCGCGCCCCGCGACAAACTGCACATCGTGCGCTATGGCATGGAATACCGCTGGTTGAGCGACGAGACAATTGAGCGTGCCCGGCACAGCTTGCGCGCTGAGCTTGGCTTGCCGCCGGATACGCCGCTGCTGGGCATGGTATGTCGGCTTGTGCAGCAAAAGGGCGTGCCCTATTCGCTGGAGGCGCTGCGGCGCATTCGCTCCGACTTCCCCGAGGCGCGTTTGGTGATCATCGGCGATGGCGAAAAAGCCGGCGAGCTGCGGCAACTGGCGACAGCGCTGGGCGTGGCCGAGCGCGTGGATTGGCTGAGCTGGCGCGCTGATGCGGCTGAACTGATGACGGCGCTGGATGTGCTGTTGGTGCCGAGCTTGTGGGAGGGCTTCGGCTTGGTGGTGCTGGAAGCCATGGCAAGGCGCGTGCCGGTGATCGCCAGTCGAGTCAGCGCGCTACCCGAGGTGGTTGTCCACGGCGAGACAGGCATTTTGATCGAGTCGCGCGATGTGGACGGGCTGGCACAGGCGATTGCGCGGCTGCTGAGCGATCGCGCGTTGCGGAAATATATGGGATTGCTGGGCACGGCGCGGCTGGAAGAACATTTCAGCGCGAAACGGATGGTCGAAGAAACTTCCAAAGTCTACGAATCTGTCTCGGCCAAACGTCTATCGCGCTAGGGCACGACGAAGATAACATCTGTGGCTTGCACGATACGCTCCCCCTTGTGCAGCGCCAGCCGCAGCACATAATTGCCCGGCTGCAGCGAATTGGCATGCAATGTGGCCAGCGGCGCATCTCTGCGCGACTCGTGCACAGCATGCTCCAGTGGCGTGAAGTCGGCAAATTGTCCGCCACGGATGTAGAACAGGTAATAATCAGCCTGGCTGGAATCGAAGACGGCGCTGCCAACAATAGCGATTGGCTGGCTGACCGACTGCCAACTGTGTGGCTGGGTGATCTGCAGATGCGCGCCGACATTGCCAAATTGCTGCTGATGATAAACATCTTGCCAGCAATCGACCGTGGGCAGAAAAGCCAGGTTGTGCTCGCGGGCATAACGCTCGGCTTCGACCGCATCGCGCTGCGAAGTGGCGGGACCGGCGATGAAAAGCAGATTCTGCGCGCCAGCCGCGATCGCTTCACCCTTGTGTTCTATCGGCACGCGGCAGAAATTGGGCGGGATGGGTGGCAACTCACCGGGCCCGACGCGGAACTGGATGCCCGCGGCAAGCTCGGGCGGCAGCGGATAAGCCAGCGCGCTGTAGACACCGGGCGAAACCTCAACCACAACCGATCCAGAAGCGGGCGGCGGCGTGGGATAGCGCTGGGGGAGCGGCGGATAATGCAGGTTGCCGGCGCTGTCGGGGATGCCAGCGGGACCATCCAGCGCCCATTCGCTGATATACGCAGAGCAGTCAATCGCGCCGATGGTCAATGTACTCACATCACAGACTTGGCGGCGTGACATGCCCGGCGGCGGATTGGCCTGGTCGCTGAGCAGCCGACCATCAATGGCGAAGGCGCTGCGGCGGGTAGCGTTGCCATAGATGCCACGCAGCACGGTGTTCCAGATGGGCGCCGCGCCAGTCAAGCCGCTGGAGCCGCGCATGGGCTCGCCATCGTTGTTGCCCACCCAGACGCCCACAGCGACATTCCGCGTGTAACCGACTGTCCAGTTGTCCTTGACATCGTCTGTGGTGCCCGTCTTCACTGAACTGACGATGCCATCTGTGCGCAGCGGGCTGTATGCGCCCATGGCTGGCGCGCGCGCAGTGTTGTCGCCCAAGATGTCACTGATGAGAAAAGCGATGCGCGGATCGAGCACGCGAATCGGCTCTGTTTGCCGAAGCACCGACTGGGCTGTGCTCTGCCCCCTCGGGCAACCGTCAGCATATTGATAGACGATGCGAGAGGCGCTATCCAGCACGCAGCGGATGGCGGTTACCGGCACATAATCGCCGCCATTGGCAAAAACGGCAAAAGCATTGGTCAGCTCGATCAGCGTGATTTCTCCGCCGCCCAGGGTCAATGACAAGCCATAGCTGGCCGCGTCTTCTGCCAGTGTGCCGATGCCAAAGCGCCGCAGCAGATCCAGCAGGTATTCCACACCCACCAGGCGGAGCGTCTGCACGGCCGGGATGTTGTAGCTGTTGGCCAGCGCAGCTCGCATGGTCATGGGTCCATGGAAGCGATTGTCGAAGTTGCGCGGCGCATAGACGGGTTGTCCGGGCACGGCGATCTCGGTCGGCGTATCCCACAATACATCCAGAGACGAAACGCCTCGCTCCATGGCGGCGGCATAAGTAAAGGGCTTGATCGTGCTGCCGGGCTGGCGAAAAGCCGTGCTCACATTGACGCTGCCGTCGATGGCCTCGTTTTCATATTCAATGCTGCCGACCATGGCGATGATCTCGCCACTGGCGGGCTTGGTCACGACAACAGCGGCATTGCTGACATTGTTGCGCTGCAGCTGGGCGACCTGATTGGCGGCGGCTTGCTGTGCGAGTTGGTTGACAGCCAGATCCAAAGTGGTATAGACGCGCAAGCCGCCACCCAGAATATCTTCTGGCGTGTAGCCGAGCCCCAACAGCAGCCGCTCCAGCTCGCCCAAGGCATAGATGGTGAAATGCGGCGCGACTAATGAGGCGTTGCCGGGCACAAAGGTCAAGCCGGCTTGTAATGTATCGCGCGCTTGCGACTGCGTGATATAGCCTTCTTCGACCATCTCGCCCAGCACCAGCCGCCAGCGAGCATCGACAGCCGCTTGCACAGTCGGGTCGGAATTTAATGGGTCGAGCCAGGCCGGGGCTTGTGGCAAGCCAGCCAGCAGCGCCGATTCTCCCAGGCTGAGTTGGTCGATATCCTTGCCGAAGAATGTCTGTGCGGCTGTCTGCACGCCATAAGCCAGGTTGCCATAATAGATCTCGTTGAGATACATCTCCAGGATTTCGTCTTTGCTCTTGGCTTGCGTCAAGACCAAAGCCAACAAGATTTCTTCGAGTTTTCGCGAGACGCTGCGTTGCAAGCGCTTTTCATAATCAAAGAAGACATTCCGCACCAACTGCTGGGTGATTGTGCTGCCGCCGGGCGAAGTATCGCGTCCAGCGCCCAGATAACTCAGCGCGGCGACCATAGTCGCAGGCACATCAATGCCGATATTGTTGTAGAAGCTGTCGTCTTCAATGGCGATGGTGGCGTGTATAAGCGATAGTGGGACATGCTCAATGCCGACATGCACGCGTCGACCTTCTTCAAAGGCTTCGTACAACTCGTCGCCATTGCGGTCGTAGATGAAGGTGCTGGCGAAGCTGCGATAATTGTCCACTTCGGCGATGCGCGCGCTCCAAGCCGCTTCGACCCTGGGCAAGATCAACGAAGCTGCGCCGATAGTCAACAGGCTCAGGCCGCCACAGACACTGAGCAGCACGCCCATCATCAGCAGCAGACAGCCGCTTGGCACCCCCAAAATGCGCTGTGGGCGTTTGCGTGGGGGCAGCGGCGGCCGCGGCAGTTGTGGCGCCTGGGGCAGGGGCACGGGATTAGCGGAAAAATGCGGCGGGGCTGCCGAGCGCGGATGCAGTGGTTGCCCGTCTTTTGCCCGCCTGTTTCGCTGTTCTTTCATCGTCTGCCTGTCCTAACTCACTTATCCATTTTAGCAGAGGCGGCGGGATGCGGACGAAGCGCGGTTGGACTATATGACGCTGGCGCGGCTGTGCTAGACTAGACACGCAGTTGATGGAGGCGGCGCATGAGCAGCCCATGGCAAGAAGCACAAGAGCCCGAACTCGCGCTGAGCGTGGTCATCCCCATTTTCAACGAAGCGGGCAATATCGAGCGGCTGCACAAAGAACTGACGGCGGCGCTGCGTGGCATCGGGCGCGATTATGAGGTCATCGCCATCAACGACGGCAGCAACGACAAGAGCGCCGATCTGCTCAATGCGGTGCAAGCCCGCGACCAGCGCTGGCACATCATCCACTTTCGACGCAACTTCGGACAAACTGCTGCCATGTCGGCGGGATTCGACGCGGCTCGCGGCGAAATTGTGGTTACGATTGATGCCGACTTGCAAAACGACCCGCTGGATATCGCGCGCATCCTGGCAAAGTTCGACGAAGGCTATGATATCGTCAGCGGCTGGCGGCAAAATCGCAAAGAACCATTCCTGCTGCGGCGTCTGCCCTCGGCGCTGGCGAACCGCATTATCTCGCGCAGCACCGGCATCCACCTGCACGATTATGGCTGCACATTGAAAGCTTATCACTTTGATGTGGTCAAAGGTGTCCAGCTGTATGGGGAGCTGCATCGATTCATCCCGGCGCTGGCCAGCCAGATGGGCGTGCGCGTGGCAGAAGTGCCAGTGGCCGACCGGGCGCGGCGCTGGGGCAGCAGCAAATATGGCTTCGGGCGCACATTCAAGGTCATCCTCGATTTGATTGTCGTGGTGTTTTTGCTGGGCTATTTCAACCGCCCGCTCTATGTATTTGGCGCGGCTGGATTCCTGGTTGGCGGGGTGGGCACAGCTCTGGGCGCGTATTTGACCGTATTCAAGCTGCTGACAGAAAACAAGATCGGCGACCGTCCGCTTTTGCAGCTGGCGGCGCTCTTGATGGTGCTGGGCGTGCAATTCGTGAGCACGGGTATCGTCGCCGACATGATCATGCGCACTTATCACGAATCGCAGCACAAGCCCATCTATTATGTGCGCGAGCGGCGCTGGTCCAAACACGAGTCGTCCGACCCCAGCCCTGAACCAGCCGAGGCGGGGGCGACAGCTTAGTTGGAAGTGGTTGGCGGCGCGAATTCGCGTGGACCGTCATAATCGCTGAATGCAATATGCCAGCGGGATGGGTCGTTCGGCGCAACTGCGAAAGTATCCAGCATCAGCATTTCAATCCGCGCGAATCGGCCATCGGCATTGATCCAGAAGTCGATCTCGACCTCGCCGCCGGGCTCGATGAAACCAAACAGCAAGCCCGATACCATCTCTCCGGCAGACCTGGCTCGCAAATGCGCCATGTCCGCAGCGTCCGTTGCAACCATCTCCAGCCCCTGCAGATTGGCGACGACACGCGTAATGCCATCGTCCCGCGCCAGAAGCCGGTTGACATCAAAGCCTTCAAATGCTGGCAGCGCAAAGTAGGGCGCGCCACTGGGAAAGCTGATCCACTGGCGGTTGTCGAGCGAATAGACATCCATGGTCACCGTCAAGAAAAGTTGCAGCGCCGCGCTGATGTGCAGCTCGTTGGGGCTGATGTACTGGGCATCGGCGCTTTGCAAGGTAGCAGAAAGCATATTTGTGCCATCGATGGGTATCGAAAGCGGATAAGACGCGCCACTTTGGCTTATAGACAGGCGAAAACTGCGCGCCGATTGCAGCTCGGCGAGCGCGTTCTCCAACACAATCCGGGCAGTGGGCCTCGTCTGCGCGCGCAGGGGCATACAGCAAATGAGCGCCAGCAAGATCAACAGAGTCAGATTAGCCAAGTTGGCATCCTCGTGTGAGCGCCTCAATCGCCCCCGGAATAGTCGGGCGCGGCAGGCACGGCGCTAAAATTCGCGTTCAATCATGTAATGCGCCCATTGCGAAAGCAGCTCGCGACAATGACCAGCCGGCAGCGCGTCCAGATGCCCCAGCGCTTCGTCCACATAGCGGCGAGCCAGATCGCGCGCATAGTCGATTGCGCCCAGCTGGCGAAACATCTCCAAAATGCCGGCGATATCGGCTGGGGTGGCGGCGGGATTGCCCAGGCTGCTCAATATCTGCGCGCGCTGCGCAGCATTGGCCTGTTCCAGCGCCTTCAAGGTAAGCAGCGTCAACTTGCCTTCGCGGATATCCGAGCCGACCGGTTTGCCCAGTTGCCGCGCATCGCCGACGACGCCCAGAATGTCATCTTGCAGTTGGAATGCCGTGCCGCACAAACTGCAAAAGCGCGCGATGGCTTGGGCGGCTGGTTGCTCAGGATCGGCATCGTCCAGCGCGACAGCAGCGCCAGCGCGCCCGGCGAATTCGTAGAGAGCGCCCGTTTTTTTCCACAGCATGTCAACAACCAGGGTCTCGTCCAGTTCACGCGGGCTGCCGGCGTATTGGACATCGAGCGTCTCGCCTTCGACCAGCAACGGCGTGATGCGGCTGGCCAGGTCATCCCCCAATTGCACGACAAGCTCGGCGCGGACGCCATGCTCGAGGTGAGCCTCAAACAGCAGCGACCACGACCAGGCTTGCTGCACATCGCCAGCCAACATGGCGATAGTCGTGCCATAATGCGCAGAGTCGGTCTCGCTCCAGCCATATTCTGCCTTGGCGCGTCTGGCGAAGTCTGCGTGCACGGTGGGCAGGCTGCGGCGGCGGTCATCGCGGTCGATGACATCATCGTGCACCAACGTCCAGGTGTGAAAGACTTCAATGGCGGCTGCCACTGGCAAGGCGCGGTTTTCGTCGCCACCCAAAGCGCCACATGTCAGCAGCGCCACAGCCGGTCGCAGCGACTTGCCACCGCCCTTGATATAGCTGTAGACAGCCTCGCGGATGTGGTCGGGGCGAAAGCGATTGACGAAGCGCTCTTGCAGCAAATAGTCCAACAGCAACTGCCTGCGCGCAGAGATGGCGGCAAGCAGTTGGGCATGAGGATTGCGCATGACGACTCCCGCGCCGGTCGTGGCATTCTTGCAGGTCATTCTACCCGCACAGAGCGGACAGGCACAGCAGCGATTGGAAGCGCTGGGATTGAATCGGGCGACCTGGTAGCAAGTTCCTACAAGACTGGTCCGATACTGCGATTTGATTGCCGCCGTTTAATCTACCCCGCCCCCAGCCCCTCCCCGAAGCATCAAGGAGGGGAGCTACGACTGGCGGAATCACAACTCAGTACGAGACTTAGGTTCTAAGCGTATGCTTGGTGAGACCTTCCCCCCATTGATATGGGGGGACTGAGGGGGGTAGACAAGTAGCGGACGAGCCCTAGAGCGCTCCTAGGCGCAAGTCACGGATATACAGCGATTGCCGTTGCGGGACAGCCAATGTGCCCTGCCCAAAATGTCCCTGTGGCGTCACGATAGCGTACTGATTATCGACCCAAGCCACGAACCCCAGCCGCGCCCCGGGCACAGAATCTGTCCGCAAGACTTCTGAGTCATCTACGCGGAACACCGCGCCATCCGCCCGCCAATCGATGTTGTAGCTGTGATAGTCATCTAGCAGCGCCGCATCCAACAGAACTTCATAGACGCCCAGGGCGCGTTGCCCAATGCCCCAAAGGGCGTCGTACATGTGCCGACTGCGCATCAACAGGCAGCCGAGCGGCGCAACTGGCAACAGCCCCAGAAAACGCCAATTGCGCGCATCGAAGGTCGCAGCCTTCCAACCATGTCCGGGCAGTCCTTTCGCGAGCGCGATGTTGCCGGGCGGACTGCTGAAGAAGAACCAAAGCGCCTGCGGCAGCCGAAAGCCGCGCTCGCCCGGCACAAAAGCATGATTCCAAAAACCGAAGCCAGCCGTGCCACGCAGCTCACCAGCAAAGCGAGCCTTCAGGCTGAGGCGCAATGGTGGCGCATTGTGGAAATCGCCCGTGGTTTTATAATCGCTGATCTGGGCATCATGATACTTGGCGCCGCTGGCAACCGGCAACGTCAGGCACCATTCGTCATTCGCACAGATTACCTGGGCATCGCCCAGCCTGGTGATCTGCCAAGCATTGCCCAGCTGCCCAATCGTCATCGGACAACGAAGCTGCAGCTTTCTTCTTCAAACTCTGTATCGGTGCCAGGACCATAACGCGCGTAGCCATCGCTGATAGAGCTCTGCCAACTGACGCGGTAAGTGATTTCGATTGTTCCCGCCGACAGCGGACCAAAAGGCACATACCAGTAGACAACAAATTGACTGCCATCCTGGCGCGGCGTCAGGCGATAGTTGTCCAGATCGGCGATTGCTGTGCCATTGACGCGCAGCTCGTGCAGGGCGTTGTTTATGTGCTGCCAGACCAAGGCTTCGCTGCTGGCGAACCAGCCCCAGAAGATCCTGATGGTCGAGCCGCTGGTCAAGCCTGTTGGTGGCGACAAGCCAAAGGAGCGGTCATCACAAAAAGCGAAGACATCGACATCCTGGCTTGGCGTGACGGCTGGCGCAGTCGCTTGCGTCGGCGGGGAGGTGGCTGGAGAGGGCACAGCTGTTGCAACAGTCGCTTCTGCGATGGCCGTGGCAGTGGCGTGGGCAGCGGGCAGATCGACAATAGGGATATCCAGCAGCAGGTTGTAATCGGCAGTCGGCACGGGCGTAATCGGCGGCGTTGGCGTCTCCACCAGCAGCAGCGCCGCGCTGACCCAGCCGGTCTGTTCGTCGTCCAGTTGGATATGATACCAGCTATTGGTTTGGTCTTGCCCGATGATCTGCGCGCCGTCGCCCGGCGACAGGGCATCAATGGCGGCGAATGTCGTGCCCGGTCCGCTGCGCACATTGATGCGCTGCCTGGTATTGACGATGCCGTAGAGCGTGGGCGTGGCAGTTGGCGTCGAGGTGTCGGTTGGCGTCGAGGTGGTAGTCGGCGTGAATGTGTTGGTGGGCTTGGGCGTGGCGGTAGGCAGTGTTGTCTCGGTCGGCGTAGCAGTCGGTTCTGGCGTGTCGCTGGGAGTTAGCGTGGGAGTTTCAGTCGGCGCGTTGAGGCTGGGCAACTGGCAGGCTGCCAGCCAAGGCACCAGCAAGAGCGCCGTCAACAACACAAAAATCATTCTCAGAGAAGGCATTCGACCGCTCACGATGACAAATTATAGAGGCGATAGCGAATTTGCGCAAAATCGCCAGCCGCACTCCCCAGAGCAATCGCGTCAAAATGAAAGCCAGCGCCCATCATGCTTTGCCACCGAGTACACCGAGAGGAAAGCAAAGGCTTTGCGATGTGTCGGCGGTTTGTGTCTACACACCCGCAATGCCGAATAGTTCGATAAGCGTTCTGGTTGCGTCTATTGGCGAGCCATCCACGCCACAAGTGCCCATAGTGCAGTCATATTGAGCATGTCTATACAACAAATTCTTGGTGAACCCCTTCAACTCGGTGTACTCGGTGGTCAAAAAAGATTTGATGTGATTTTCTCTACCACACTCCCCGTCCCGATTAATGCTTGACATGGGCGACCGCGCCGTCTATGCTGATTGTCGCCAATGTGCCTGTAGCTCAGCGGATAGAGCACTGGTCTACGGAACCAGGTGTCGGGAGTTCGAATCTCTCCAGGCACGCAGCAGCCCCTTCAACAATGAAGGGGTTTTTGTTTGGCTGCGCTACTTCCCTGCTGGTTGGAAGGCGCGGAATTGCGGGGCTTCGCCGGGCACAGGCGAATTGATGAATGCGCCGCGTCTTACCACAGCCTCGCGCCCGCCCAGCGACTCGATACGCCGCTGCTGATCGGCTTTTGCCCGCGCATCCACCGCTTCGGGATCGACTATCTGCCGCAATCGAGATTGATAATCCGCCAGCAAGCGCTGTGACCTGGCGTCTTTGTGATGCGCCAAGTCGTGCAGTTCGAGCGGATCTTCACGCAGGTCGAAAAGCTGTGACGGCGCATCGACATGATAAATCAGCTTGTAGCGGTGGTCGCGCAGCATATAAAAGGCATTGCGAGAGGCGATGGCATGGTACTCGGCGAAGACCGTTCGGTCATGATCATCTGCGACGGCGATCTCCCACAGTGAATCGCCAGGCAGGTCGGCATCGTCGGCATGTTTTGGACAGCCCAGCGCCTGCAAAATGCTCGGATGGCAGTCGACCAACGACACAGGCGTATCGATCTCTACCCCAACTGGCACATCCGCGCCCGCCATAATCAGCGGCACAGCGCAGGCCTCTTCGTACATGGTGAACTTGCCAAAGAGTCCCCGCGCGCCCAGTTGCTCGCCATGGTCAGAGGTATAGATGATGCGCGTGCTCTCGCGCAGATTCAGCCCATCCAGCGCCGCCAGCACCGCCCCGATCTGCGCGTCCAGGAAGCTGCAAATGCCGTAATAGGCGGCGTGCAGGCGGCGGATAGCGGCTTCGTCAAAAGGCGTATCATAGCCAAAATAGCGGCGCATCCAGGCATAGGCGGGGTGCGACGACCAGTCAGCCTGCGCCCATTGCGGCGGCAGCCTGATGTCTGCGTGGCGATAGCGGGCATAATCCTCCGGCGGCGCCAAAAAAGGCGGGTGTGGCGTCACGAAAGACAAAAAGAGCGCCCAGGGCTGCTGGTCATCGGCATGCTCGCGCAGCCAGCGGATGGCATTCTCGCTGTTGCGGATGTCGTATTGCTGGTAGGTGGAATCGCCCGGACCGGCTTCGTCTATGCCAATGCGCGATTCACGGGTCAGCGAGCCATCGCGGATGCCCATGGCCGGATCGCCGATGCCGCCGACAACATGCAGCGGCTCGATTTCTCGCGTGAAACCATAATCATCGCCGCCGCGGAAGTGCAGCTTGCCGATCGTATCGATAGTCGTTCCCTTGTCGCGCAGTCGGTGCATCCAGCTGGGGACGACGCCATCGTAGGGCAAACCGTTATCCCAATTGCCGATTTCGTGCACATAACGCCCGGTAGCCAGTGAAGCGCGCGCCGGTACACAGATGGCGCAGTTGGTATAGGCGTTGCGAAAGCGCGTACCAGCCGCCGCCAGCGCGTCCAGATTTGGCGTCTGCACCAGCGGATGCCCGGCACAACCCATCGCCGCCGCCTGGTGCTGGTCGCTGATGATGAAAAGCAAGTTGGCAGCTTGCATGCGCGCTCCCCGATGCTATGGTTACAATCCCACCAATTCTACACAAGGGATTGCCATGCCGCACACGATTCACGCCGAGCCACTGAGGAGCCTGTGTCGCGACATCTTCGCCGCGGCTGGAACGCCCGACGATATCGCCGCCATCGTCGCCGAGTCGCTGGTGATGACCAACCTGTTTGGACACGACTCGCATGGCGTGCTGCGCGTGAAGCAGTACATCACGATGATCCGCGCTGGCATGATCCAGCCCGAGCAGCGACCGCAAGTGACAAAAAGTTTCGGCGCGACAGCCATGGTGAGCGGCGGTTATGGTTTTGGGCAGATGGGCGCGAGGTTCGCGGCTGATTTGGCGCGGAAGCTGGGCGCGGAATATGGCATCGCGGCGGTGTCGCTGGGCCAGACGACGCATATCGGTCGGCTGGGCGAATACACGGCGCATATCGCAGCGGGCGGCTTGATCGGCATTGGATTCACCAGCGGCACCATGTTCAAGGGTTGGGTTACGCCTTATGGCGGGCGCGAGCGCGTCTTCGGCACGAATCCGCTGTCCTTCGCTGTGCCCGGCCCCGGCGACGAGACGCTGCTGCTGGACTTCGCGACAGCCGGCGTGGCGCATGGCAAGCTTGTGCTGGCGCGCGCCAAAGGCACACCAGCCCCCAGCGGCATGATGCTGGATCGGCACGGCAATCCGACCACCGATGCGCAACTGCTGGACGAAGGCGCTGTGCTGCTGCCCATGGGGCTGCACAAAGGCTCGGGCTTGGCGATGATGATGGAATTGATCCCGACCCTGCTGGCGGGACATCGTCCCATCAGCGCGCCCGATTTTTCTTTTGGCAATCCCACACTGCTGCTGGCTTTGTCGCCGCAAGCCTTTGACGACAGCACAGATTTTGCAGCGCAGGTCGCTGCGCTAAAGCGGCGCGTCAAAGCGGTGCAGCCGGCCACCGGTTTTGACGAAGTGCTGCTGCCTGGCGAACCCGAAGCGCGGTCGCATGCGCAGCGCGTCCAGGCCGGCATTCCCCTGCCCGATGCGGTATGGGCAGATCTGCGCGAACTGGCGGAGGAGATGGGCATATCTCGCTGACATCCCTGTAATATCACCTCTCTGCGCCTCTGTGCCTTCTGTGTTTCAAACCTCCCCCCGACTCGACGGGGGGACCGAGGGGGTAAAATCCGCTACAATCACCGCTCATACCCATCCGCTAGGAGACGCCACCATGCTCAATCCCAAACCCACCAAAGGCAAAACCGACTGGTTTGTGCGCGACCGTTTCGGCATGTTCATCCACTGGGGACTTTATGCCATGCCCGCCCGGCATGAGTGGGTGAAACAGCGCGAAGAGATGACCGATGAGCAGTACGAACCCTTTTTTCGCCGCTTCAATCCGCGCCGCTTTGATCCTGAACATTGGGCAGACCTGGCAGCCGCCGCCGGCATGAAATACATGGTCATCACCTCCAAGCATCACGATGGCTTCTGCCTTTGGGATACGCAGCACACCGATTACAAAGCCACCAACACACCCTGGGGAAAGGATCTGCTGAAGGCAGTGGTCGAGGCATTTCGCAGCCGAGGCATAAAGGTCGGTTTCTATTATTCGCTGATCGACTGGCATCACCCCGATTTCACAATCGACCGCATTCACGCCCTGCGCAACCACCCACAGCGCGAGCAACTCAATGTAGGCCGCGATATGAGCCGTTACCGCGCCTACATGAAGAAGCAAGTGCGCGAGCTGCTGAGCAACTTCGGCAAGATCGACATCATCTGGTACGATTTTTCCTATCCGGGTGCCGACGGCAAGGGGCGCGACGACTGGGACAGCGCGGGCTTGGAAGCGCTAAGCCGCAGCCTGCAGCCCGATATCATCATCAACAATCGCCTGGATTTGCCCAGCGCCGCCGATATCTATACGCCAGAACAAGTGCAGCCGCGCGGCTGGGTGCATGTCGATGGCGAGCCAGTTGTCTGGGAGACCTGCCAGACTTTCAGTGGCAGCTGGGGCTATCACCGCGATGAAGCCACCTGGAAGAGCCCGGGGCAACTCATCCGCATGCTGGTCAACACAGTGGCAACTGGCGGCAACCTGCTGATGAATGTGGGACCGACCGCCATGGGCGAACTGGATGCGCGCGCCGAAGCCGCGTTGCGCGTCTATGAAAACTGGATGAACGGACATAGCGAAGCCATCTATGGCTGCACAGCCAGCGCCTTGCCGGCCCCCGCAGACTGCCGCCTGACGCAGAATGAGAATGGAGATGCGCTCTACTGCCACATCTTCGCTTATCCTTTCAAGCACCTGTATATGGATGGCATCGGCGACCGCATCGAATACGCAGAATTCTTGCATGATGGCAGCCAGATTCATTTCAGTGTGGACGAAAGCAAAGTTGCGCGCCTGGAATTGCCGGTCGTGCAGCCGCCGGTGGAAGTGCCGGTGGTCAAGCTGCATTTGCGCTGATACCCCACCCCCCAACCCCCTCCCCGAAGCATCAGGGAGGGGGAGCCATTCAGAGTAGATGAAATCTGATGCTCGATTTCTTGCAGATTAGCAATAAACGCACAGGATTCTCGACGAGTCTCCCTTCTCTATTGATATGGGGAAGGGCCGGGGATGGGGTAGAAAAAACTGTCCTATCCTCAGCCCAAAATGAGGGAGGGGCTGGGTGATCAGCTTACCCGCCGTATTGCACTTCCAAGAACCGATTCGCCGCCACATTGCGCAGCTCGTCTTCAACGCCGCTGGACCAGCGAATGCGCAGTCTATCGACGCCCGCAGCCCCCAAGCCAAAATGCAGCGCCATGTCGTTGCCCGCGCCCAGGCTGGAGCCAGCTTTGACTTCCTGCATCAGCACGCGTCCATCGGTCGTCGTGAGATAGACGCGGCTGCCGATGGCATCACGGTTGATGTCGCCGCCGCCCTGCAAGCGCACATTCAGCCAATTGTGGCTGCTGGTGGCCGCGCCGGTGTTGCGATATAGCGCATAGCCCTCGTTCCAATTGCCAAGCACAAAGTCCAGCCAGCCATCGCGATCATAATCAGCATAAGCCAGCCCCATGCTGGGTTTCAGGTCGTTCAGCCAGCTGGCGGGCGTCACATCGGCGAAGCTGCCATCGCCGCGGTTCTCGAAGAGGAAGTCGCGATATTCGAACATCATGCCTTCGGGACCGCTGAAGATATCGAATTGGATGAATTCGGTGGCGGTCAGGAACAAATCGAGCCAGCTGTCGTTGTTGTAATCAAAGAAGATGGTGCCCCAGCCCACGGCGCTGCTGGGACCAACGACGACGCCAGCGGCATCGGCCACATCGTCAAAAGTGCCATCGCCTTGGTTCTGCAGCAGCACCATGCCATTGACCATGTCGCTGAAGTAGAAATCCAGGTCGAGGTCGTTGTCATAATCGCCGACCGCCAGCCCCATGCCATGGATGAAAGTGCGCGCGCCGGCCGCAATGGAAACTTCACTGAAGCACCAGCCGCCGCAGCCCGCGCCATCGTTGCGCCACAAGATATTGCCCAGCATGTTCTTGAACTGATCGTTGACGACATAGATATCGGCATCGCCATCGTTGTCATAATCGGTGAAGCTGGCGCTGAAGCCAGCCCCGAGCAACAAGTCGTATTCCAGCAGGTGCGTCACATCGGCGAATGTGCCATCGCCACGATTGTGATACAAGGTGTCGCGAGCCGCATCGTGCTCGCGGGTGATGTTGGGGTCGCCACATTCCGGGAAGCACGACCAGTTCACCACATACAAATCGAGGTAGCTGTCGCCGTCATAGTCGCCCCAGGTGGCGGTTGTGCCTTTGCCGCGGTCGCCGACGCCCGCCTGCGCCGTCACATCGCGGAAACCAGCGCCATTTTCATTATGAAAGAGCGTGTTCGCGCCGTGATTCAACACATACAGATCGAGCCAGCCATCGTTGTCATAATCCACCCAGACTGCGCCGCCACTCAGCGCAGCCTCCAACGCGACCTGCGGTGCCAGCGAAGAGACAACGAACCGGCCATCGCCCGTGCTGCGATACAAGATATTGGCAGCCTGGTTGCCCGTCACATACAGATCGAGCCAGCCGTCACGATTGTAGTCGCCCCAGGCTTGCCCGATGCCCAGATAGCCTGCGGCGAAGTCGTCTTCAAAGAGTTCCCAGTCGCCGCGGTGGGTGGCGTGGATGCCGGCCGCCTCGCTGACATCAACGAAAGGCTCCAAGGGACCGATGGCGAGGATGGCGATCGAGCAGATGACAAGCAGGCCGAGGCGGAAGGCTACCCCACCCCCGGCCCCTCCCCGACGAGTCGGAGTGGGGAGATTTAGGACCTGTCTCCCAACTTGGTTACGGAATTCGGGCACGGTTTGCCTCCCCCTGACTTGTCGGGGGGACTGAGGGGGGTTCAATCTCTAGCGCTTGACGCCCGAGGTCGCGATGCCTTCGACAAAGTAGCGCTGCCCGAAGATGAAAATCAGCAGCACCGGAATGACGGCGATAGTGGCGACAGCCATCATCAGATGCCATTCGGTGTTGCCATAAGCGCCTTGATATTGCACCAGGCAGACGGGCAAAGTCTGCACATCGGGCGTGCGCAGGTAGAGCAAGGGACCGAAAAAGTTGTTCCAGTTGCCGATGAAAGCGAAGATAGCCAGGGTGGCCAGCGCCGGTTTGGACAGCGGGATGAAGATTTGCAGCAAGATGCGCGCATGGCCGGCACCATCGATCTTGGCGGCGTCAACCAGCTCTTCTGGGATTGTCATGAAGAACTGGCGCAGCAGGAAGATGAAGAAAGCCCAGCCGAACCAGGCCGGCACCATCAACGGCAGGTGCGTATCGAGCCAGCCGAAGCGACTGAACAGCACATACTGCGGCACCACCAGCGCCTCGTTGGGCAGCAGCATGGTCGCCAGGACGATGGCGAACCAGAAATTCTTGCCACGCGCCTTCAAGCGGGCGAAAGCATAAGCCGCCAAAGTGCAAGAGACGAGGTTGCCGATGATATTGTTGACGGTGATTTTCAGCGAATTCCAGGTACAGGTGGTGAAGTCGACATAGCCATAGCCATACCAGCCATCGGGGAAATTCTGCCATTGCAGCGTCTCGGGGATGAGCCGCGGCGGGAAGGCAAATACCTGGTTCAGCGGCTTGAGCGCAGTCGACACCATGACGATAAAGGGCATGACAAAAATGATGCCAATGGGGACCAGCAAGGCGAATGTGAGGATGATGCCGATAGCGCGGCGTCCCTTTATGGTATTGCGCCAGGCATAGCCTTTTTTGCGCTGCTTTGCTTTCGTCATCTAGCCTATACCTCGTAGAAGACCCAGCGCCTGCCCAGCCGGAATTGCAGCCCAGTCAGCGCCATGAGAATGACAAACATGATCCAGGCGACGGCGGCGGCGACGCCCAACTGCAAGAAGATGAAGGCGTTCTCCCAAAGATACCAGATCAACACATTGCTCGATTCGCCCGGTCCGCCTTCTGTCATCACGCGGATTTCTGTGAAGTTTTGGAAAGAGCTCACCACCGAGATGATGATGACGAAGAAAAGCACCGGCGACAGCATGGGCAGGGTCACATTGCGGAACTTTGCCCAGTTGCCGGCACCATCAATTTCAGCCGACTCGTACAGCTCTTTGGGCACGCCCTGCAAACCCGCCAACAAGATGATCATGTTGGGTCCGACTTGGAACAGGCTCATCAAAATGAGCGATGGCTTGACCCAGGTCGAACTGTAGATCCAGGGCGGACCGGTGATGCCGATCTGCTTCAACGAATAATTCAGGATGCCTAGGCGAGGGTTAAATATCCATATCCACACCAGCGCCACCGCCACGCCCGCCGTCACTGTGGGCAGATAATATACGGCGCGGAAGAAGGGAATGCCTGGCACTTTCTGGTTCAACAGAATCGCCAGCAATAGCGCAAAGGCGGTGCCAAACACAACCCGGCCGACGACAATGTAGAGCGTGTTGCCGACTGAAGTCCAGAAAATCGGGTCTGCAGCCAGAGTCGCATAATTGTCCAAGCCGATGAATTGCAGGTTGTCCAGCGAGATGCGCCAATCGGTGAAGCTCAATCCCAGCATGCCCAAGACCGGACCGGCATTGAAGACGACCAGGCCGATCAGCCAAGGCAAGATGAACAGATAGAAGATGCGCTCTTCACGGCGGGCGCTGGGAGAGATAGGACGCAGGAAACGTCGAAACATCAATCACACTCACTCGCTGTGCTTACAGAATTGAGGGAGACCAAAAGGCGATCTCCCTCAGTTGCATACAGAGTTGAATCTGAACTACATATCTTCGGCAACGGCGTCGAGAGCAGCTTGTCCCTCTTCTGTGATGGCGGCGATGGCGGCATCGACAGAGGTCTCACCGAGGCGCAGCAAGCCAGCTTCACGACCCAGGATGTTGCTGACCTGGGCAGCAGCCAGCGACGAGAAGGGAGGACCTGTCACCGCGTAATCAAACATCGCTTCCAGGAAGTAACGTCCGGACGGCGGCGCAGGGTCGGAAGTCAGCCAGGCTTCCAAGCCTTCTGGACGCGCTGGCGAACCGCGACCCGACAGGCTCCACATGAAGATCATGCCGTCCAGGCTGAGGTATTCACGCAGGTAGCGCCAAGCCACATCCGGCTTGTCGCTGGTCGGCGTGATGCCATAGCCGCTGCCAAATGCGCCGGTGCTGCGGGTGCCATCAGCGCCCATCGGCGTCGGCGCGACATCCCATTCAAAGTTCGCCAGCGCGCGCATGCTCGGCGTGCTCCAGGTGGCGATATGCCCCATAGCGCAAGCCCCGCTGCGGAAGGGATTCTGGTTGGGGAAGGCTTCTGATTCCGTGCCGCTGGGGGCTGCGCCGGCTTCGTGAATCAGGTTGTACCAGTGGTTGAGCGCTTCGCGGACTTCGGGCGTATCGACGGTCATCGCCGTCTCGTCATCATTCATGGTTTGGCCGCCCCATGCGCCGACGAAGAAGCCGCCGCCGCCGTTGCCCAGGTCCAACTGGCCATCCCAGCCCCAAACGCCCATATCGGCATCGGTCAACTCGACAGCCGCGGCCGCCATGTCTTCCATCGTCCAGTCTTCACTGGGATAGTCCATGCCGGCGGCATCAAACATATCCTTGTTATAACCGAGGATGATCGGACCATGGTCATAAGGCAGCGCGTGGATGCGGCCGTCGACGCGGTACAAACGCACCGACTCTTCCCACATGCCATCGACATTGAATTCCTCGTCAGCCGTGACGATGTCGTGAATATCGATGATGATGCCCTCATGCGCCCAGGGCGTCGCGCGGCTGCCATGCACATAGATGATATCGGGCAGGGTGCCGGCAGCTGCCCAGGCGGGTACGACATTGTTGTGGTCTGCCCAGGTGTTATAGGTGATATCGATCTTGATATCCGGATGCCGCTCCATGAAACCTTCGTCATACTCGGCCTGGCGCGGGCGGAAAGCGGCTTCCCAGTGACGCCCAAAGGTCAGCTCGACTGTGTCCTGGGCGGCGGCGATATTGCGCAGCGGACCCATGCCCGCCAAGGCAACGCCAGTGCTGCTGGCAGCCGCGAGCTTCAGAAAAGCGCGGCGCGATAGTTGCTGCTTGTTCATCACAGTTCCTTTCTCTGCAAGAATTTCTAATCGGAATGTTACTGCCGTGTGGATCGCACTTAGTCCTGGCGCACCTCCTTATGATAACAGACTGACGTCTATAAAACGACTGATGCGCTCACATTGTAGACAAGAATTGTCTGGTTGTCAAAATCCTGGCCGTACCTGATTTACAGGTGCCGATGGTTGACCTCGGCAGGTCATGGTCCTTGAGTCGGAGATCAGAGAGAGGAATCAGCCAGATGCTCCGCCTTCAAGCATTGCATGAATAGGCACAAGTCGCTGCCCGCGCCGACCAGCAATCCCGCTTTGGCGATTGAATGCCTATTGTGGTATGCTTGCCAGCGTTTGCCAGCCAGCTTGACGCGTTTTATTTATGCCTGCGCCCAAAGTCATCCATCAGCCGCAGACACAGCAAGCCCTGCAACGGGGCTTCGACCAGTTGGTGCAGGCTGTCGCGCCGACTTTGGGTCCACTGCCGCGCCGCGCCATCGCCCAAAATCTGGACAAGTTTGAGTTGCTGGACGATGCCGGCTTGATCGCCCGCCGCATCATCGCCATCCCCGATAAGCAAGCCGACGCCGGCGTCATGCTGCTGCGGCAGGCGCTGTGGAAGATACACCAGACGCTCGGTGACGGCGCAGCCACACTGGCTGTGCTCTATCTACAGATTTATACAGAAGGGCTGCGTTTTCTGGCGGCTGGCTGCGACCCCAACCGCCTGCGCGCGCAGCTGCTGCGGCTGCTGCCAGCTCTCAGCCAGCGCCTCGTTTCTGATGCCCGTCCGTTGCACAGCCAAGCCGAGCTGAGCGCTTTGGCTTTTTCTATCTGTTATGACGAAGAGATGGCGGACAGCCTGGGCGAAATCATCTACACATTGGGGCGCTATGGGCAAGTCGATGTCCGCGCCGGACACGGTCGCCACCTGACGCACAATTATGTCGAAGGCAGCTATTGGCGAGGCGGCGCGCAGAGCAAAGACATGCTGCGTGGCACAACGCGGGCAATCGCCGAAATGCACGATGCCGCCATCCTCGTCAGCGATGCCGAGATCGAAGAACCGGCCGAGCTCGTGCCGGTCATGCAACTGGCATTGCGCAGCGGGTTCAAACAACTGCTGCTGATCGTCAGTTCAATATCGGAAAAAGGCTTGTCGGTGGTTCTGGACAAGCGGCTGCGCGACAAAATGCAAACGCTTGTGGTCAAGCTGGATGAATTCGTCCCAGCCGACTTGCAGCAGGCAAATGCCGATATCGCGCTTTTGACTGGCGGACGGCCCATTTTGCAAGGCGCGGGCGAGACGCTGGACGATGTGCGGAAAAGCGACTTTGGCTCGGCGCGCTGGGTCTGGGCAGACGACAAAAATTTCGGATTCGCCAGTGGCCGCGGCGACCCGCATGGGATCCGAACGACGGTGCGGCGGCTGCGCAAGGCGCATGACAAAGCCAGGGACGACGACACAAGCGCGCGTCTGTTGGGGCGTTTGGGCAGGCTGAACGGCGGGCTGGCCACACTCTATGTCGGTGGCATCGCCAAAGACGAAATCCGTCAACGGAAAGACCTGGCAGAACGCACCATACGCGCATTGCGCAGCGCCATAGCGGGCGGCGTGATCCCCGGCGGAGGCGTGGCTTTGCTGGGCTGTCGCGATTGGCTGCTGCAAGAACCAGTTGCCTGTGACGAATTGGAAGCGCAAGCGGCACGGCAGATCCTGGCGAAAGCGGCGGAAGCGCCGGCGCGCCAATTGCTGCAGAATGCCGGTTATGATCCCAGCGAGATCCTGGCGGAGTTGAGCGATTGCGACAAGGCCACAGGCTTTGATGTGATGCGCGGTCGAATCGTGGATATGGCGGCGGCGGGCATCTTTGATGTCGCGCAAGTGCAAGTCGAGGCGCTGCAACGGGCGGTCATGAGCGCGGCGCTGGCCTTGACCATCGATGTGCTGGTGCTGCATCGCGAGCCCGAAACGATGACGGAGCCGTAGTATGGACCGGACTTATCAAGCGCTGCGGGCGGGCGACTGTGTGTATGCGGCGCGGCACAGCGGATTATGGCGCATCGACCCAGACGGCGCGCAGCGCAATCTCTTCGCCAACTGGCAAGTTGCAGATAACATTCCAGCGCTTTGCGTTGCGGCCAGGGGCGAAACTTTGCTGGCCGGGGTGCATGGCGGTGTCGCGCGCTCATTTGACGGCGGCCTCAGTTGGGAAGCAGTCGCGTTTCGTCTGCCCCCGCCACTGGTTACCTGTCTGTGCCTGGGCCCCGATTGTCTGCTGACGGGCACATTCACCGATGGCATCTTCCGTTCGGCAGATGGCGGCGCAAGCTGGCAAGCGCACAATCATGGTTTGTTTGATCACAGTGTCAACTGTCTGGCGCTGTCGCCACAATTCGCTGACGATGGCACGGTCTACGCCGGCACAAGCACGGGCATTTACATCAGCCACAACGGCGGGCGACTCTGGCAAGATCTGGATTTTGGCAGCGGGCACGAGAATGTGCTTAGCCTGGCGGTCGCCGAAGACGGCGCGCTGTATGCTGGCTGCGAAGCGCATGGCTTGCTGCGCATAGAGGCGGCGCGAGTCGAGCAGATCGAAGTGGGCACCGGGGCGGTCAATGGACTGGCGCTGATTGCGGATGGGCTGGCTGTGCAGTTGGATGACCGCGTCATGGCATCGCAAAATGGCGGCGCAACCTGGCGGACAATCGCAGACGGCGCAGATTGCCTGGCGCTGGCTGACGATGCCTTGCTGCTGGGCATGGCGGACGGACAAATTGTGACTGTGCCAGCAAGCGACCTATGGCAAACCAATCTGTAAAGATGAAAAACAGAGCTCCCGCTTTGTTGAAAGGATGATCACATGCATTACGAACCAACGCTGGAATCGGTGAGCGCTCACCAGGTGCCCGACTGGTACAACGATGCCAAGCTGGGCATTTTTATTCACTGGGGTCTGTATTCTGTGCCAGCCTGGGCGCCACACGGCGGCGATATCGGCGAGGTCTTCCAGAGCGGCGACATGAGCCAGTGGTTCCGCCACAATTCTTATGCCGAGTGGTATATGAACACGCTGCGATTTGACGACAGTCCCACCCGCGCCTGGCACAACCAAAATTACGGTGCCGACTTCAGCTATGATGACTTTGCTGCGGGTTTCAATTCGGCGCTCAAAAGATGGAAGCCAGCTGAGATGGCGGCTTTATTCAGTGAAGTCAACGCGCGTTATGTCGTCTTGACCAGCAAGCATCACGATGGCTTCTGCCTGTGGAAGAGCGATATTCCCTGCCCGCGCAAGAGCGGCTATCACACACAGCGCGATGTAGTCGGCGAGCTGACAGACGCCGTGCGCGCAGCTGGCATACGCATGGGCATCTATTACTCCGGCGGGCTCGACTGGGCATTCAATGACGAGCCCATCCAGGATGTGGCGGATGTCTGGGGAACGATCGTGCAAACGCCAGAATTCGTGGACTATTCGGTCGCGCATTGGAAAGAACTGATCGACCGCTACCAACCCGCTTTGATGTGGAACGATATCGGTTATCCGCAGGCGGCAGATTTGGGCGCGCTTTTTGCCTACTATTACAATGCCGTGCCCGAAGGCGTCATCAATGACCGCTTTACGCAGAGCCTCGATCGTCTGCCGCGAGTTGGCAAAGAGCTGGTCAGCCCGCGCGGACCGCATTACGACTTCATCACGCCAGAATATACCCAATTCGATGATATCCAGCCGAACAAGTGGGAGACCTGCCGCGGCATCGGGCATTCATTTGGCTACAACCGCAACGAAGGCGACGAGCAGCTGCTGCCCGAAAGCGAACTCGTGCACATGTTCGTGGATATCGTCAGCAAGAACGGCAACCTGCTGCTGAATGTGGGGCCGAAGTCCGATGGCAGCATCCCGCAGAATCAGGCGCTGCGTCTGCGTGCGCTGGGAAGCTGGCTGGACCGCAATGGCGCCGCCATCTTCAATACCCGCCCCTGGCAGCGCGCTGAAAGCCAGACAACACAGGGCCTCGCAATCCGCTTCACACAAAATGGCGACACAGTCTACGCCACCCTGCTGGGCACGCCGGCAGAAAGCGAAATCGTCATCGAAGGGCTGGAAGCGCCCGGCGGAGCGAGCATCCAGTTGCTGGGCAAAACAGGCGATCTGGCTTGGCGGCAGGCTGGCAGCGACCTGGCTGTGCAGTTGCCGGACGACCTGCCCGAAGCGCCGGCGCACGCGCTGCAAATCACAGGTTTAGGCGGCTGACTTGAAAGCGAAAACAGACGACTTCGTCCAACGCAACCTGCGCTGGAACTTTTCTGTCAACCTGATCGACATCACTTTCATCACGCTGGCTTTCAGCTTGATCTCGCGCGAAACGATCATGCCGCTCTTGATCAGCAATCTGACCGATTCCAAGATCGCCATTGGTCTCGTGCCCGCCATTTTCAGCATCTGCTTCTATTTGCCGCAGTTGTTCGCCGCCAATCATGCCGAGCGCCTCAAACGCAAGCTGCCTTTTGTCATGTTTGTGGGCGGCTTGCTGGAACGCGTGCCCTATTTCTTCGCAGGATTCGCCATCGGGCTTTTTGCCGTCAACTCACCCAACCTGACGCTGTTGACTGTGTATGTGGTCATCGGCTTGGCGGCATTTGGCGCGGGCGTGGCGACGCCGGCCTGGTTCACCATGATCGGCAAGGTGCTGCCGGTGAATCGGCGCGGCATCTTCTTCGGCGTCAGCGATGGGTTAGGCACATTGATGGGCGTTTTTGGCGCTGTTCTCGTGGGCATCGTGCTGGACGAAGTCGCTTATCCACACAACTTCGCGGCGCTCTTCCTGGCGGCAGCGGTCTTCATGGGCATCTCCTGGGTCGGTTTGGCGCTCAACCGCGAACCAGAAAGCCCCAGCATCAAACAACAGATATCGCAGCGGCAGTATTTCCGACAGTTGCCGACTGTGCTGGGTGGCAACGCAAACTTTCGGCGCTTCTTGTTCAGCTATTCAATCAGCCGCCTGGGTTTGATGGGCGCGAGCTTTTTCATCGTCTTTGGCAACGAAAGTTTTGCGCTCAGCGGCGCGGAAGTCGGGTTGCTGACGGCGGTCTTGTTGGGCAGCCAGGCGGTGATGCAGCTGGGGCTGGGCTGGCTGGGCGACCGGCGCGGGCACAAGCTCAACCTGACGATCTTCGCTTTTGCTGTGGCGTTGGCGGCGGCGCTGGCGGCATTGGCAAGCGATATACGCGGTTTGCTGCCGGCATTTGCGCTGCTGGGCACGGCGCTGGCAGCCGACCGCATCTCGCACTTGAACATCGTGCTGGAATTCGCCCTGCCCGAAGACCAACCGACCTTCATCGGCTTGACCAATACCTTGCTGGCACCGGTGGTCTTTCTGGCACCCATCATCGGCGGCTGGGTGGCGGATATCGGCTTCGACCAATTGTTCGCGCTGATGCTCATCTGTGGCGTTGTCGGTGGCGCGCTGCTGCACTTTTGGGTGCTCGAGCCGCGTGACAACCCGCCGCAGCCCCTGGCGACGCCCCAGCATGACGCAGGTTGAGTCCGCGCTCATGACCGACGCAGACAAACACCTGCGCTGGAATTTCACAGTCAATGTGCTGGACAATATGCTCTTTGCGCTGGCGGCGAGTTTGGTCGCGCAAGAGACGATTCTGCCGCTACTGGTCAGCAAGCTCAGCGATTCGCCGCTGCTGATCGGATTGATCCCGGCGCTCTACAGCATCTCGTATTATCTGCCACAGCTTTTCATGGCGAATCATGCCGAGGGTTTGCGGCGCAAACTGCCTTTCGTCGTGATTGCCAGCGGCATCTTGCAACGCCTACCCATCCCGCTGATCGGGCTGTGCTTGCTGCTCTTCGCCGAGAGCAATCCCAGCCTGGCGCTTGCCCTCTTCTTTGGGCTTTTCGCCGTATCGGCATTTGGCGGCGGAATCGTAACGCCAGCCTGGTACACGATGATCGGCAAGGTGGTGCCGGTGCGGCGGCGCGGCATTTTCTTCGGCATTGCCAATGGTGGCGGCATGCTGATGGGCGTCGGCGGAGCGCTCTTTGTCGGCCGCGTGCTGGACGAAGTGGCCTATCCCGGCAGCTTCGCGCTGCTATTCTTCGTGGCGGGGGGCATCCACCTGGTTTCGTGGACCTGCCTGGCTTTAACCCGCGAGCCGCCCAGCGAGACTGTCAAGCGCGCGGGAAATATGCGCCAGTATCTGCGACGGCTGCCAGACATCTTGCGCTCCCAGCACAATTATCGGCGTTATCTGCTGACCTATGGCGTGCTGCGCGTCAGCCTCATGTCGACCAGCTTCTTCGTCGTCTTCGGCGAGAAATCCCTGCAATTGGGCGGAGGGGAAGTGGGCTTGCTGGCGGCGGTTTTTATCGGCACGCAAGCGCTGCTCCAGCCGCTGATGGGCAGCCTGGGCGACCGCTGGGGGCACAAACGCAACCTGAGCCTGGCCGCGCTGAGCATCGTGCTCGCCTCATTGTGCGCTTTGCTGGCTGGCGACTTTGCGCTGGTGGCGGTGGCGGTGAGCCTGCTGGCCTGCGCAATCTCCTGCGACTCGGTATCACAATACAATATCGTGCTGGAGTTCGCGCCCGCAGCCGACCAGCCCACCTACATCGGCTTGACCAACAGCATCCTGGCGCCAGTTACCTTTGCCGCGCCCCTGCTCGGCGGCTGGATCGCCGGACAATTTGGATACAACGCCTTGTTCGCGGCATCAATCTGCGCTGGTCTGGTCGCGGGTTGGATGTTCTTGCGCTGGGTGGCAGAGCCGCGCCACAATCCTCCCGTGCCAATGACGGAGAAATGATATGAGCAGAGAGTATGAGGCGAACTGGGATTCGCTGATCACGCACGAGGTGCCTGCCTGGTTCAGCGACAGCAAATTCGGCTTGTATGCGCATTGGGGCATCTACGCAGTGCCGGGCTTCGGCAATGAATGGTATGGCAAGTGGATGTACGACCCCAATCACGAAATTCACCAGCAACACAGCGAGCGCTTCGGCAATCCCGCCGAATTTGGCTACAAAGACTTCATCGCTGGCTTCACAGCCGAGCACTACGATGCCGATGACTGGGCGGAATTGTTCGCCGCGTCGGGCGCGCGCTATGCCGGCTTCTCATTGGCTCATCACGATGGCTTTGGCTTGTGGGACAGCGATGTCTACCGCTGGCATGTCGGGACGATGGGACCGCGGCGCGACCTGTATGGCGAGTTGGCGGCGGCTTTGCGGCAAAGGGGCTTGCGCTTGGTCGCGCCTTTTCACATCGTCCGCGGCTTCAACTGGTTTCTGCCCGGTTGGACACAGTGGAGCCAGACATTTGACGAAGCGGCGGTTCAGCGTGGACTGGACGAAGGCTGGGATCTTTTCGACCCCGAATACGCCGATTTCTACTGGGTGCAGCAGACCAGCCAATTTGACGAATTCTTCCCCCAATGGCAGGCGAAAGTCCGTGAGGTGATCGACAAATACCAGCCCGACATGATGTGGTTTGATGGCGGCAAATTCCGCGACGAAGGTTATGAAGAAACGGCGCTGGAGATGCTGGCACATTACCTCAATCGCGCGCGCGAATGGGACAAAGATGTGCTCGTGCTCAACAAGCTGCCTGTCAGCATGCAGTACAACTTCCATCCCGACTTTGGCGTCATCAATTTTGAGTCGGGGCGCGATCGTCCTGCCCGCTACCAGCGAGCGTGGAACGACGATATGCGCATCGGCGATCAAAGCTGGGGCTGGGTCGAAGGGCAGCGCTATCACAAGGCACATACGCTTTTGTGCAAGCTGATCGACTGCACAGCGCGCGGCGGCACTATGATGCTCTCGCTTTCGCCGACTCCCGATGGCAAGATTCCGACGGGGCAACGCGAGCCTCTATTGCAGCTGGGCGACTGGCTGCGCAATTATGGCGAGGCGATTTATAAGACTGTGCCCTGGACAACCCACGCGGAAGGCGATGACTCCAAACTAATCGTCGAGCGGCGCGGACACAAGTTCTGGGAATATGAGAAATGCGATGCCAGCGACTGCCGCTACACGCAATCCAAAGATGGCACGACGATTTATGCCATGACGCTGGGCATCCCGCGCCAAAGCGTGACATTTGAGGCGCTGCATAACGGCGTCGGCATCGAGCATGTGTCCCTGCTCGGCTCTGAGCAGCCAGTGCAATGGACGCAAACGCCGGCCGGGCTGACTATCGACGCGAGCGATTTGCAATTCGACAACAACCTGGCGGCAGCCTGGAAAGTTCGACGGCAATGAGCGCTGGAGAAAACCTGCCCACGCGGCAATCGGTGCAAGCCGTGCTGGATGCCCTGGGGCTGGCTGGCGACTGGCGCGTTTCTGCGCTGCCGGGCAGTTACTCGAACTTCACGCATCTGGTTGAGCTAATCGGCGACGAACCGCGCAAGATCGTGCTGCGCCGCTATAACCCCGCCAACTACGAAGCAGGCCACAGCAAGCAGGCCTGCGAATATCACGCGCTGGGCATGCTGCAGCGGCAGGGAATCCCCGCTCCCAAACCACTGCTGTTGGATGACACGGGCGAGCTGCTGGGCTTGCCAGGCATCGTGACCGAGTTTGTGCCGGGGGCGCAGATCGAACCGCCGACACAAGCGCCGCTGTGGGGAGAACGGGCCGCGGATACAGCGCGGATGCTGGCGAGAATCCATCAACTGCCCTTCACAGAAGCCGACAAACGGTACCTGATGGACGACAATATCGAGGTGGCCTGGTTTATCAAATCGGGCGAAATGCCCGCCTTTATGCGCCGCGACCAAGATGGCGAAATGGTCTGGCAGTTGGTCAATGCGCGCTGGGGGCGCTGGCAGCCGACAGAATCGCGCTTTGCCCACACCGATTACTGGTCGGGCAATATCCTGTGGCAGGAACGCGCGATCTCGGCGGTGGTTGATTGGGAAGAGGCGGGTTATGGGCATCCAGCCGCCGATGTCGCCTATTGCCGCATGGAATACTTCCTGGAAGGATTGCCCGAGGCCGCCGACGAATCCCTGCGCGCCTATCAGCAAGCCGCTGGCTGGAGGTTGACTGACTTGCCGCTCTTTGAACTGGCGGCCAGCGCGCGCCCCATGACCGACCCCGCCGGTTGGTTCACCCGTCCGCACATGGAAGAGCGCTTCCGCCGCTTTATCGCCAATGCAAAAGCGGGATTGTTGGCGGGTTAATCCACATCCAGGTGATAACGTTCATCGCCGACATCGGCTTGCAGTTGGTGCATCTCGGCTTTGAGCGCAGCCACCAGTTCGGCATTGGCGGGGTCGTGCACGATGTTGTTCAGCTCGTATGGGTCCGTCTCCAGGTCGAACAGCTCCCATTCGGGCGTGAAGGTGCCAGCCAGGCTGCCGGCGGTGTCCAGCGGGTCGGCATAATAATAGATCAGCTTGTGGCGGCGCGTGCGGATGCCGTAGTGCGCATAGACATTGTGATGCGTGCGGTGCATCCAATAGCGATAATACATGGACTCGCGCCAGTCGCTGATTGTCTCTCCGCGCAGCAGCGGCGCAAAACTGCGTCCCTGCATCTCCGCTTGTGGTGGCAATCCCGCCAGCTCCAGGTAGGTCGGCGCAAAGTCGACATTCAGCACCATATCAGCATTGACAGCGCCCGCTTTTATGCCGCGTGGAAAGCGCGTGATATAGGGCATCTTCAGCGATTCTTCGTACATGAAGCGCTTGTCATACCAGCCATGGTCGCCCAGGAAGAAGCCTTGATCAGAGGTATAGACGACCAATGTATTTTCTGCCAGGCCTGCGTCGTCCAGGTAATCCAGCAGACGCCCGACATTGTCATCGATGCTGGCGACCACGCGCAGATAATCTTTGATGTAGCGCTGGTAGGCCCATTTGCGCAATGCCATCTCCGGCAGGTCGCGCGGGATTTCGGTTTTGAGGTCCAGCGGCTGATTGTGCGTGCCCAGGCGCATTTCGGCGGCTTCGGCAGCGGCGGCGCGATTGGCATAATCATCATAGAGCGTTTCTGGCTCGGGGATGTCTTCGTTCAGGTACATGCCGGCGTGTTTTTCGTCCGGCTCCCAATGGCGGTGCGGCGCTTTGTGATGGCACATCAGGAAGAAGGGCCGCTCGGCATCGCGCTGCTGCAGGAAGTCCAGGCTCATATCGGTGATGAGGTCGGTTACATACCCATGCACAGATTCGCGGCGCGAACCAGCGCCGTCTTTGAAGATGAAAGTAGGGTTGTGATAGAGCCCCTGCCCCGGCAGCACCGCCCAATCATCAAAGCCGCTGGGTTCGTGCGCTGCGCCCTGGCCAAGATGCCACTTGCCAAAGATGCCAGTCTGATAGCCGTTTGCACGCAGGTCTTTGACGAAGGTGGGCAGCGTGTTGTCCATGTGTGTGCTGAGTGTGGTGACGCCGTTGATGTGATTGTAGGTGCCGGTCAGGATGGCGGCGCGGCTGGGCGTGCAGATGGAATTGGTGCAAAAGCAATTGTCGAAGCGCATGCCTTCGGCGGCGATGCGATCGAGGTTGGGCGTCTGGTTGATGCGGCTGCCATAACAAGACATAGCGTGCGCGGCATGATCATCGGACATGATAAATAGGATGTTGGGACGTTGGTCGGACATCGGGTTTCGGTTTCCCTTACTTTCACGAATAGTCGCTGAGATTCAGATGCTGGTCAACAAGCGCCGGCTAGGGCTGGTCATCTGTCCAGCGGCGAAAAACTATGCCCTCGCTGCCGCTGCGTTTGAGAAGATCCAGGCGGTCGGGATGATTATTGAATCGCATGGCTAAATCCCAACCGATATCGTCAGGCGCCTCTTCCCCGTCCATGGTTTCCACATAGATTGTGCCATCGAAGATATCGCCCTGGAGAATGACGCGAAAACTCTCGCTGGGGCGGCGGTATTCGACGGCGGTCGGATAGACAGTTTTGGGCGGATCCGCCTGCCAATGCGCCTTGATATACTCGATTAGCTGCAAGCATATCTCGCCCGCAACATGGCATAGCGGCGGACTGTCGGGGTCGTCGCCATAGAAGGCAATAGCACGGCAAGCAGCATCTTCAGCCTCAATAAGCGCGAAGGCGATGTTGGCCGCCTTTGCCCCCCCCCCGCGCTTCTATGGCGGATTCGAAATCACGCCGTGTAAACCTGCTGCCCATCTTGTCCCTCCAGTGGTCCCACGCCGTGCTTCTAACCACTCAGCGGCTACTCAATAGCTTCCTGGAACTCAGTTACAGATTGGCGAGATTATCACAGTAGCTGGGCAAAAGCGAACCCGACCTATGCGCGCAGCCTAGCCAATATACGGGTGGTCCCCCGCCAGCAGCCCCGCGTGCTTCAGCGCCTCCCAGAAGGATCCAGGGATCTCAACGGACATGGCATCCACATTGGTCTGGACGCGCTGCGGCTTGCTGGTGCTCAACGCCAGCGACACGATGCCCGGATGCGAACGCCCAAACTGGATGCAGACTTCGGCTGGCGTTTGCCCGTGCTGCTGGCATAGCGCAAAGAATCGCTCGCGCCAGGCGAACTTCTCGGCATGCTGCGGATTGTTCGGGTCGAGCTTGACATAATTGAAGAACTCGCCGCCGGTCAGGAAGCCAGCGTTGAAGACCGCCGAATTGATAATCGCCACGCCCTTGGCATGCAGCGAATCCATGAAAGCCAGCAAATCAGCCGGATGCGAATACAGGGTGTAGCTGTTGGCGAACATGACCCAGTCCAGCTCGACCTGGGCGTCGATCTCCTGTATCGACTGCCAGTTTTTTGCGCCGACACCGATTCCTTTTGCCGCGCCCTCGGCTTTGATCTCGCGCAAGGCGGCATAAGCGCCCAGGATATCGTCAAAACGCCGTTTGCGGTCGTCGGACGATGTGGCTGCGTCCAGGTATTCGTCTGGATCGTGCACCGAAATCAACTGCGTGCTGTAATCGCCGCCGAGCAGCTCCAGCCCCTGCTCGAAGCACTGGCGCATGCCCGTGTAGCTGATGTCCTGGACGGCGTCGTGCTGCAGCCCGTACCATGCGCCAGGCTCAAAGGTAGGCTCTGGGGTTTGCAAGGGCGCGCGCAGCCAGGCCAGCTTGTTGCTGATGATGACTTCGTCGTCAGCTACACCCAACTCGCGCAGGCAGTTGCCCATGACCTCCAGCGCCAAGCCCGCGCCATATTTTCCCGCCGAGTCGATGACGACCGGTTTGGGCAGATGCGCAACGATGGCGCGCATGACCGCCAGTTTGGACTCGTCGCTGAATACCTGGAAGAGATTGCCCAGCGCAGTTGAACCGAAGATGAGCGGCGGCGTCATCAATCCCGTGTTGCCGAATGGTACTTGCTGCATCCTGAGTCTCCTTATGGCTCAAAGCGTTATTTTGATGTCTGTTGAACAAGGACGCAAGCGATCTCGAGTAGGGGCGACTCTTGAGTCGCCCAAACGAACCATTGCGATGTTGTGGGCGAGACAAGTCTCGCTCCTACATATCTCGAAATTGAGTAGCATCGCCCTTTTTCGCATGGCTTACTTGCACTTACTTTGGTGCCTCTGTGATGGAAAGGATCTGATGCGATTGCCCTGCACAGAGACCGAAAGCGGGAATGCGATCAAAAATATGGCTTCACAAGGATGTTGCTCAGCCCCGGACTTAGTCCTGTTTAACGAGCCGTTCCACCAGACCGGCTATGCCCAGAGCTGGCACGCGATAAATCTTGTAGATTCTGTCCGAAGTTTCCTTCTGCATCGTCAGTTCCCGCCCCGTGGGGAACAACTCGCGCAATTGTGATGAGACCACTTCAGCGTCGTCCAGATGATAGAGGAACAGCAAATCTCGCCCGGGATCCAGTTGATATTTGTCCTCCCGACCCAGCGCTTGATGCAATAACGGCGAGAAATTGTTCAAATCGACTGTATTTGGCCATGTCAGCTCGCCAGCTTCAATGGCGATGCCGCGATGATGCCAATGATAGCTGCGAGGTATCACGAATGCGTTGCCATAGGTGCCGTCGCTGTCGGCAAAACCGCGCAATGTCTTGCCGGCATGGCGATAGAAATAATAATTGCTTGCATTGTAGTTCTCGGAGAAGCGAACAAAATACAATTCCGCATTGCGGTGATTGGCGAGAAGAATCAGGCTCGCGCAGAGCATGACAGCCAGGATAGGTCCTACAGACCGGTGGAAATCGCGGATGATGCGCCGGGCGATGACCGCAAGCGGAAATGCCGCCAGCAAATACACAAATGGAATGACTCCGCTGGCGCGGGTATTGGCGGGATTCTCGGCGGGAAAGCTGAGAGCGAGAGCCGTTGGCAAGAGCATGATAAAGACTGCGAGTGGAATGAGCCACAGCGCAGGATCGCGAGATATCAACATGCGCGCCAGCCATGCCGCCAGACCCACAATCAGCAAAGCGCCAGTGAAAACATCCAGCGCTGGTTCATACGGCATGCTGTGCACCCAATTGCCATCGCCTTGCCAATTGAACATTAGCAGCGCATCGCGGGTGTTCGTCAAGAGAGCGGCAATATCAACCTGGAAGAGGCTGCCCCATTCCTGAGCAGTCACCGCATGGCCGGCGGTGCGGGTCACCGCGCGATTCCAAAACGCATCCGGGGATTCAATCGAATAATGAAACAAGGGCAAGAAGACCATAAACGATACGAATGCCAGGACCGAAAGATTCGCGAGATGCGCCAGCCGCTCGCGCCACGATATCCGGCGGATCAACAGAGCAATCGCCACGCCGCCCACGATTAGGACCGGCAGCATACGCACCGCAGTATAGGTGTACAAGCCAAAGCCAAGCACGAGGCCAGCTTTGACATAATCACTGCGGCGATTGTGTCGCAGCGCCCGCGCCAGGTAAATCATCAGCAGCGCAGCGACCAAGGGCGTCGGCGCGATCCGCCAGCCGAGTCGACTGATGAGCGCATGCCAAAAGCTCGCGGCGACCAGCCCGGCCAGCAGCGCCCCCGTCCAAAAGCCGAGCCTGCGCCGCTCCCAGCCCACTACCTCAACGCCTAACGCGAAGAAAATCGGCAGAGAAAGCAACCCCATGGCAGAAGAAACAAACTTTAATGTGAAGTGATCAAAACCGAAGCCGGGCAGTTGCGCAATCAGAGCGACCAAATAATAAAAGCCTGTTTCGCGTCCGCCGTGGGAGAAGAATATCGCGTGTTCGCCCATGAACAAGGAATGCGTATCATGAATATCCACGACATGGTCGTTCACCATTTCAGAGGGAATGGCATCAAGCTGCGCGAAGCGAAATGCCGCGCCCAGAATCATGATCGAGACCATGGCGATGACGATCCAGACATTGTCGCGCCACTTGAAGCTGTGCAGGGCGCGCGCCCGCTGACGAGCCCAGGCAATGAGATTCCACCCCAAGGGCGCAAAAACCCAAGCCCACAGCAAGGCGCTGAGCAGCCACAGCAGGATAATCGGCGGCTCAATGCGATTGCCGCTGGAATTCGACCACACGACAGCGCTGGAAATCGCCGCCAAGAGCAATAGCGCAACCCGCGTGGGCGGGATCTTGCGCCACAAAGCCCAGTCCACCCGCTTGATCAAAGGCAGACTTTGTTGAGGTTCTTCAACAGCGCCAACAGGCTCGGGCGCTTCAATCCAGTCAGCCAGGCGAGGATGCGCGGAGAACCGCCTGCGCAGCAGCCAGCAGGCGATGTCGATGAAGATCCACAAGAAAGCAGCCAGCGCGAATCTGCCCATTGACGCGCCAGCCATCCCCGCGCTCGCTTCGCTGTCCGCCGACATGGCAGTGAACAGCAGCGCCGCTCCTGACAAACCAATCAGCAGCGAGACTCCCCGCGCGAGCCAGCGAGCTCTCCCCAGCCGGTCCTGCCGCAGCCACCATGCCGCAAGCTTCGCCCGGTTGTCGTATAGTTCCGCCAGCAACCAAGTGAAGAAGGCCAGCCACAGCCACGGCGCGCCGAGATCGAGCGCGTTTTCTTTTGTCTTGTATACGCCGGCCGGTCCCCGCAACAGGGAGTTGCCAACGACAGCGCAAATCGTGGCGACCAAATAGAGCAGCAGCGTGATGCGCGGCGCGAGAAAATGCCTGGCGGTTGGCAGGCCGACTTGAAAACGCAACGTGATGACGCGGGAATCGGCTTTGTTGACGATCTTGATGGAGTTGGGGCTAGCGCTCATGTATGCCGCTTCAGGATATGCTGGTCATCCACCTGTTGAGCCTCAAGGCAGTCGAATCAAAAATCTTTACCACCGAGTGCACCGAGTAGAAAGAGTACACCGAGAGTTTGTAAATGGTATGCCGAAAATGGCTGCGCTTTGTGCAAATTTGACGCGGATGGCTCGCCGCTGAAACATCACCAATTTCGAAGGCGACTCTTTCGACACAAAGATCGGTGTAGAAGTGCTGTGCCTACACACCCCTCGGTGGGTAAGCATGGTGAGCGCGGGCTCTTATTTTGGTGCGATTGCCCTGTGTTGAGCCTGCCCACCGCTTGACAAACGAGCCCCCGACAATATAAAGTCGCCGTGGCAGGCTGACAATTGCGTATATTGATACACTTGCAAGCGAGTATTTACAACTTCCGTTTCGCCGCGGACATCGCCTAAACAACGCACTGGAGCAGACAAGATGACGCGTACACATTACGAACCAACCTGGGAGTCGCTGGCGCAATACGAAATCCCGCAATGGTACAAAGACGCCAAGTTCGGCATCTTCATCCACTGGGGTCCCTACTGCGTGCCGGCATTTGGCAATGAATGGTATCCGCGCCGCATGTATTTGCAAGACGACCCCGCTTTTGAACATCATCGCAAGACCTGGGGCGAGCACACGGAGTTCGGCTACAAAGACTTCATCCCCATGCTGACAGCCGAGAAATTTGACGCGGCGGAATGGGCGCAGCTGTTCAAAGACGCTGGCGCGCGCTTTGTCATGCCGGTCGCCGAACATCACGATGGCTTCCCCATGTACGACAGCGAACTCACCGACTGGTGCGCCGCCAAGATGGGACCCAAGCGCGATATCTGTGGCGAGCTGGCGGAGGCCGTGCGGGCGCAGGATATGGTCTTCGCTGTTTCATCGCATCGCGCGGAGCACTGGTGGTTCTTTGATGGCGGGCAAGGATTCCCGTCCGATGTGAACGACCCGGCCAACGCGGGCTTGTATGGTCCCGCTGTCGTAGCCTCAAAAGACAAATCCAACCGCGAAGCCTGGAAGCAAAAAGACTGGACGCCGCGCCCCGATGCCAAGTTTCTGGAAGACTGGCTGGCGCGCTGCTGCGAGCTGGTGGACAAGTATCAGCCGCAGGTCGTTTGGTTCGACTGGTGGATCGAGCAAATCGTCTTCGAGCCCTACTTGCAGCGCTTCGCCGCCCATTATTACAATCGTGGCGAAGAATGGGGGCTGGGCGTTGCCATCAATCACAAATATGACTCCTACCCCGAGGGCGTGGCGGTCTTTGATATTGAACGCGGGCAACTGAGCGACATTCGCAAGTTCTTCTGGCAGAACGACACATCGGTCTCCAAGAACAGCTGGGGCTACATTGAAGGCCACGATTACAAGCAGACGGGCGATCTAATCGCCGACCTGGTCGATATCGTCAGCAAGAATGGAGCGCTGCTGCTGAACGTGGGTCCGCGCGCCGATGGCACCATCCCCGAGACCGAACAGCGGATGCTGCGCGAGATGGGTCAATGGCTGGCTGTGCATGGCGAAGGCATCTATGACACCCGCCCCTGGCGCGTCTTTGGCGAAGGACCGACTCCCGTGCCCGAAGGCGCATTCACCGATACGGCGCGGGAAGCCTTCACGCCGGCTGATATCCGCTTCACGCAGAAGGACAATACGCTTTACGCTTTCCTGCTGGCGTATCCACAAAACCAGGCGCGCATTGAATCGCTGGGCAGCGGCGAGGTGGCTGTAACGGGCGTGCGCATGCTGGGAAGTGACGAAGCTATCAGTTGGTCGCAGGATGCCGGCGGCTTGAGCCTGTCTGCCCCGCCCCAGCAGTCCAAGCAGGATGTCTGCGCCTATGCGATTGAGATGAAGTGAGCGCAAGGACGCGGGTGTGCAGCATAGTCGGCGGATAACGCGGAAGGGAAAGAGCAAGCAGGGCTGCAATCGAGTCGGTCAAGCCCGAACACGGACAGCGCCCACTACCAACCAGGAACCGTGGCTGGATTGGTGACTCGCGTCGCCTGACAGAAGCGTCGCTTGTGCATCCATATCCCTACCGCCGCCACATGCGCCGCAGCAGCGCCAGCACGACCAGCGCAAGCGCTCCCGCGATCGCCAGCTTGCCCCAGGGCGAAAGCTCCTCGGACGCCGGCGCGTTGGAAACGATGCGGATCATGTGCGGCATATCTTTGTCGCTGTGCCGATACAGCACCCGCTGCGCCTCGCTATCGACCTCGTAGTCGCCATCGCTCACCTCGACGCGGTAGCCATCCGGGAACGGCAAATTGGGCACAAAGAGCTCGGTCGGCTCGCTGATGGCCCTGTCGTGCCGGAAGCTGAAAGTGAAGATGCCGCGCGCCCGATCATAGCGCATGCGCTGTGGATCGCCCGCCACCTTCCGGGCATAGGGACGCGCAATAGCCGCCAGCGCTCGTCCGCCCGAGTTGATATCGGCGGGGTCGGCTTGCTGGTCGCGGCTGAAGATGGACAAATCTTCGCCATTCCACTGGTCGCCGCGCTCATTATTGTTGTCGGGCGTGTAATTCCAAAGCGTGTAGCTGTAGAGATGGTCGTCCAGGGCGCGCAAGCTGTAATCCAGCGCCTGCGCCTGTCGCGAGAAATCGCCGCTTTTGAATGCGCTGCCGCCGTTCAGGTCGAAAGGGATGCCCACTTCGCCAATCACGACAGGCAGTTCGCCCAGCGCATCATCGGCATATTGGCGGAACTTGCCCAGCTCTTTGGACAGGTGGCTGCGGATCTGCGTCTCGCCCAACAGAGGGCGCATGCTGAAGAAGTCGAAATTGAGCTGCGGATGAAAGCGGCGCGTGAAGAGCGTAACGCCATCATAGAAGTGCGGCGCATACACCAGTTTGTCGATATGGTCATATTTCGGCGGCGGACCCATGGGCTCGGCTTCAATAAAGATGAGCGCGTCTGGCATTTCGGCATGGATGGCGCTGGCAAAACGCTCGGCAAAAGGCTTCAGAAAATCATCCAGAAAGTCGGCGCGCGCGAAGTGACCGGGACGCAGCACGCGTGGTTTTCCTGCGCTGTCCACATCCCAGATGCCGTGTGTCCGCCAGACATCATCCACTCCATCGCGCCAGACAGTCGCGCCCTGTGGATCGATGCGGGCTGGTTTTGTCTGCCCGGGCAGCCGGTCGACCAGCGGCAAGCCAAAGTCCAGGCACTCTTGCGCGAAGCCATTGGCGAGGAAAATCGCCTGCGCCGGCGTGGGCACGAGGCCCAGCTTGATGAGCGCATGATCGCTGCTGCGCAGGTCGGGCACGCCCAGCAAGCCGCCCGAAGGCTCGTTCATGCTGCCGAAGCCCAGCAGGTTGGGCGAATCGCGCAAACGCCGCGCCAACGCCGAATAAGCCGCGCAATAATGACCCTGCAGATAATCCTGGATATTCTGCCCGTCCACTTGCAGCTGCGGCGCAAATTCACGCCCGCCAAAGAAAAGTGTGAACATCGTGAAGCAAGCGTAACGAGCATAGTTGTTCGCCCACATCAACTGCGGGAAGCTATCGGGCTGCTGCTGATGCAACAAAGCCGCGCCCGTTTCGCTGAAGCGCTCGATATCCAGTCCAACCGACTCGAGTGTCCAGGCTGGCGCGCCATCGCCGCCGCAAAAACGACTCCACACATCCTGGTGCGGGTCGATAAACACCAGAAGATCGTGCGCGTGGGCTTTTTCCAGCACAGCAGCCAGATAATCGAGATAGGCTTCGTCGATGCAGCCGGGTCCAGCGTGCGCCAAAGCTTCCCAGGTTACGATAAAGCGCAGAAAATCCAGCCCCCAATGCTTGAGCCTGGCGAAGTGCTCGTCAGCTTCATCCAGCGGGAAGGGTCTGCCGATGAAGGACACATTGCGCGGGTCGTTCAGGCTCTCGGGCAGATGCGTGGCACCGGGCGGCTGGGCTGGCACTTTGCTCGCGCCGCTGAGGTTGACGCCATGCAGGATGCGCCGCCGGCCTGTCTCGTCCCGAAAAAATCGTCCGTCCGCTATGATGGGCATGGCCTGTCCCCGCCTGGTAATCGCAAGCGGGGAGTATAGCATAGCCACTTTGCTGCCTGTGAGGTGGAGAAGGGGGATGGGGCTTTCAGAGCATTCGCGTCAAATTCCTTTTACTACCGAGTACACCAAGCCAAAAAAGGAGTACACCGAGTTTTGATAACAGCTGTGCGAACAAAGGCTGCGCTTTGTGTAATTGCGGCGCTGAAGACTGACCTTGCGATAGAAGAAGATTGGGAGTCCACCCTATTTCGTTGTGAAGTTTGCTGCATCACAGCGCAAAAACATTACTTCCCTCTCGGTGTACTCGAAAAACCTCGGTGTACTCGGTGGTTAAGTTTTTGCAGCTAGTTCCATGTGCAAGGTTTCAATTCGATGCGCTTGCCTTGACAGGGCTGTTGGGCTACTCGTTTGGTACAGGCAGATGCTCGCCCAGCCAGTCCAGAATCATGCGACTGGCCGCAGCATAATCGCTGTCGAAGAGCCGCGTGCCATGCGCCCGCCCGGGCAAGATGCGCGCTGTCACATCGCCGCCTGCGCTGGCGAATAGTTGACGCACGCTGTCGGCGCTGCCGCTGTCTCCATGCGCCGCGACAAGCAAAGCCGCGCGATCGGCGAATCCTTCCGCCAAAGCCGCTTCAGGTTTTGTACCGCGATAATCCAGCCCCGGCGACAGGGCGACCGCGCCGCGACAAATTTCATGTTCCGCACAGCTGATGATGGCGACATTGGCGCCGATGCTCGCGCCCAGCAGCGCCACGCCAGCATCCGACAAGTTCGCTTGCGCCTCCAGCCAAGTCAGCCAGTCGCCGACATCGGCAATAGCGGCATCCCAATCGCGCTCGCCAGCCGAGTCGCCATGACCGCGCATATCCACATTCAACACGGCATAACCAGCCGCGCGTAGATCGGGCAGCAGCGGCTCATAGGCCGAACGCCGGCTGTTGAGCATGTGCAGCGACAAGACAACCGGCGCGCCAGGACTCGCCGCATACCAATCGGCGACCAGCTCAACCCCATCTGCGCTTTGGCGGGTGATCGTCTGAACTTCTGGATGGTCCTGCGCTGCCGCCAGCCAACAGCCCAGCGCGCAAGCACAAAGGACAAACAGGAAATTGCCTATTCCACGCATCATGCTTCCTCCCTTTCACATGTCATTCCAGTCGCTACACAGCCGGCCAAGGCCGATTCGGTCCCGCGCCAGGCAATGGGAAGCTGCCATCGTTCAGCAGCGCTTCGACTCGCCAGCGCAGCATCTGCCATTCGCTTGGCGTCAGCAGCTCGCTCATCGCCTGTGTATAGCTGTCGTTCTCATCCGCCAGCCGCCGGCAGAAGCGCGCAAGATCATCCAGGATGGACTTTGGCAAGGCGCTGCCTGCGAAGTCCCAGATCACAGTGCGCAGTTTGTCGCTGGCGTTGAAGGTCAAGCCGTGGTCGATGCCCCACAAGCGTCCATCGGCATCCAGCAGACAATGACCGCCTTTGCGATCGGCGTTGTTGGCAAGCGCATCGAAAGTCGCCATGCGCCGCAGTTGCTCCAACAAAGGCGCTTTGTCGAAGCTGTAATAATGTTCTTCGGGGTTGTGGTCGATGAAGAGTTGCACAGAGCCAAGGCCGCGTGTGCCTTCGCGCAGCATGGTCGGCGGCACCAGCGACCAGCCCAGCGCCTCGGCAGTCAGATAAGCGGCAGTTTCTCGCTGGCAGAGCGTGCCATCGGGGAAGTCCCACAGCGGGCGTTCACCATCGCGTGGTTTGTAGATCGCCAGCAGCCGCAGACCGTCATGCACGATATTGACCAGAAAGGTATAATTGCTGCCCCAGCGCATCAAGCCGACTTCATCGTCCATCTCGCCGTGGCGGATGGCTTCAATCGCTTCGTCCAGCGCGATGCAGACGGGCTCATCCAGGGCGCGAGCAGTGTAGACGCGGCGGCTAGTCATGCCGGGATTCTAGCTGGATGCGGGCGCGGGGCGCAAATGCCCTTACGCCAGCGCCAAGATGCCCACCAGCGGACGATGATCGGTCAAGTCGTCAAAAGGCAGGTTGCTTTGGATATGGCAGCTGATGACAGCGAATTGCCCAGCCGGGTCGTGCAGCAGGATATGGTCGATCAAAATGCGGTGCTGTTGATGCGTCCACTGCTGGCCGCGCCGGTTTTCTGGCGAAAGCAGACGGAAGTGTCGCTGCAGCGCTTCCATTTCCGGGGCGTCGGGCTGAGCATTGAAGTCGCCAGCCAGCAAGATAGCCCGTTCTGGCGCTTCATTGCTGCGGTCGGCGGCTTTCAATTCGTCGATCACATGCAAGATTTCGCTGACCTGCGCCTGGCGCATTTGCGAGGCGGTGCGCGACCGTTCGTAGCCCATATCACGCCGATCTTCGCCGATCAGCACGCCCAGATGCGTGTTGAGAAAATACAGTGGCACGCCCCGATAGCGCAAGGACGCCACCATCAGGTTGCGCGGCTGGGTATCACGGTTGCCGGTGCTGTAGAGTGTGGCGCGGCTGATGGTGGCTTGACGAGACCAAGCCTTCGCGCCATGACAATCGCCGGCATCGGGATAGCTGCCCCAGGACCAGGCTTCGAGCGGCAGGTTGGTTACGATGGCGTTGCCTTCGGCTGCGGCGCGCATATCGCGGTAGGCGGGACGATCCCACAAATTGGGGTGCGGGTGCGCGCGCATGGTAACTTCTGGCGCAAAAGCCGAGAGATAGGATTCGCCCAACAACTGCGCCAGCTTCCAACCGACATCGCGGCAACGGTCGCGGTGCACAGCCCGGCCCGATTCTTGCAGAGCGATTACTGTCGGCTGACGCGGATTGATGACTTGCTTCAGCGTGCTGAAAGTATCAGATGCGAGCTTGTGGTGGTCGTGCGGCGCTGGACGCATCCCGCGCGCGCCACCGATGTTAAATGTCACAACCTGCAGCATTGGCGCGTCCCGTTTTGGCCGGAGCGGCGGTATTGTATCATAGTTGTGGCGCGTTTCCAGAGCGCGCGCAGAAAGGCAAATGCGTTTGACAGCACAAACAGCCCTCATCCTCATTGATGTGCAGCTGGGCTTGGACGATGCGCGGCTGGGGGCGCGCAGCAACCCGGCGGCCGAGCAAAATATGGCGCGATTGCTGCATGAATGGCGGCGTCAGGGACGACCGATCTTCCACATCCAGCACATGTCCACCGAGCCGAATTCGCCCTTGCGCCCCGAACTGCCGGGCAATTGCATCAAGCCCGAAGTCGCGCCCTTGCCTGGCGAGCCGATCATCCAAAAGCAGGTCAACTGCGCGTTCATCGGCACCGACTTGCAAGAGCGCTTGCAAGCCCAAGGCATTCAATCGCTGCTATTCGTTGGCTTGACGGCAGAGCACTGCGTCTCGACCAGCGCGCGGGTCGCGGGCGATCTGGGTTACGAGGTAGTTGTCGCTGCCGATGCCACCGCCTCGCACGAGTGCTTCAGCTACGATGGAGCGCACATACCCGCCGAGACAGTCCAGGCAGTGGCGCTGGCCAACCTGCATCGCGAATTCGCCACTGTGCGCATGACCGCCGATATCTTGGGTAGCGTGTCGAATTCCGCAAGCATGGAGAGGGTTCCCACTCCGCGACCTGCCGACAATTCTGCGTGCGAAATGCCTCCCCCTGACTCGTCCGGGGGGCCGAGGGGAGTTGCCACAGCTGCCAGCGAAACATGAAGATCGCGCTGATTTCGTCCCTGTATCGCTGCGAACGGCACCTGCCGACTTATTCGGCGGCGCTCTTCGGCTTTGCCAAACGCATCAGCCAAGCGGGCGTGGCGGTGCACTATCTGCCCATCGTCAACGATGCCAGCCAAGTCGAGCGCGAGCAAATTGACAAGCTGGCGCACGCCATCAACGCCGCTTATCTCGGGCGCATGACACCGCAGTATGTCCCGCGCGAATCGCTCTATGCCAGCTGGAATCGCGGGCTGGACCACAGCGACGCCGAAGGCTTCAGTTTCTGGAATGCCGACGACATCCGCGCTGCCGACGCCTTCCTGGCCGGCTTTCGCGCTCTGCAAGACGGCGCAGACTTGGTCGACTTCGACTTTACGCGCGTCGCGACTTTCCGGCGCATGGGTCTCTTCCCGCGCACAGAGCGTATGCTGGTGCCCTGCTTGTACGACCCGGCGCGGTTCAGCCGCCGCAATGGCATCGGGCCCTTCTTCATGGCGCGTCGATCGCTCTACGAGGCGGTCGGTCCATTCGACGCCAACTTCCAAATCGCCGGCGATACCGAATGGGCCTCCCGCGCTTTTCATATCAGCCGATTTCAGCGCATTCCCGGCAGCGGCGGCGACTTCCTCGTGCATGGCGAAAACCTCAGCAATACCGGCAGCGATCGCGAAGATATTGAAGTCAACATCATTCACATGCGCCGCGGCAACTGGCGCGAGCTGCGCCCGGTCGATCCCGATGCCATGCGCGCCGCCTGGCAGGAGTGGGGGCGCCAAGGGCAGCTTGAACTGCCAGCCGAACAGGTAGAATACCTTTGGGGCGCGGGCGCAAAGACGCGCTGGCGGCGTTATCGGCGCGAACGGCGGCAGCCTGCGTGGCTGAGGCGGCTGCGCTTGGCGCTGGCTGCGCGTGGCTGGCTGCACAGCGAAGAATGGGCGGCGGCGCGGCGCGGGATAGCACAATCATGACGCGCTCTCGCCTGCCTGGTCTTGCTCCGCTGCTGTGCCTGCTGCTGGCGTTGCTCTTTTATCATCAACTGGCTTTCAGCCGCATGATTTTCGCCCGCGGCGATGCCTTCAATTATTTCTATCCTTATTGGGATGCGCGCAATGCCGCCTTCCGCCAGGGTGAACTGCCCTTGTGGACGACCGACCTGTTCATGGGCGCGCCCTTGCTGGCCAATCCACAGATCGGCACCTATTACCCACCCAACTGGCTGACCGCCCCCTTGCGCGCGCCGGCTGCCATGACGGTCAGCATCGTTCTGCACATTGCGCTGGCGGGCCTGGGCATGATGTTCCTGTATCGCACGGTGCAGAGCCGCTCGCCCCTGGCCGCCTTGACGTCCGGCGCTGTTTATGCCTTCGGGGGCGTGCTGGCTGCCCATGTCGAGCAGATCAATCAACTGCAAGGCTTGGCCTGGATGCCCATTTTGTTCGCGCTGTATCACCGTCTGCTATCGCGCAACCAGCCCCTGCGCGGCCTATTGCTGCTGGCGGCTGCCTGGGCGCTGCAGATCTTCAGTGGGCACACACAGACTGTCTTCATCAGCGGCATCGGCTTGCTGGTTTATGCTTTGACACAGGCAGGTCGCGGGAGCAGGGAGCTGCTGCAGGCGCTGCTGTGGCTGGCGGGCTCTTTTGCGCTGGCGCTGGCTTTGGCAAGCCCGCAACTGTTGCCCAGCCTCGAATTGATGGGCATGTCCAATCGCGGCGGCGGCTTCAGCTTGCAAGCGGCGACCGCTTTCTCCCTGCCGCCCAGCCTCTTGGGCAGGTCGCTGCTGCCCAGCTATGACGGGCAGCTTTTCGGCGAGTATGTAGCATATATCGGCGTTGTCGGCTTGGGACTGGCGCTGCTGGCGGCGCACAGGCGCTGCTGTTGGCTGCTGCTGGCGGGCATCGGCCTGGCACTGGCGCTGGGGCGGCACAATCCACTCTATCTGCTGCTGGGCGAGCTGCCGGGCTTCGACCTGTTTCGTGTGCCCGCGCGTTTTTTGGCGCTGTATAGCCTGGGCATGGCGCTGCTGGCTGGGCGCGGCATAGACATGCTGGGCAGCGCAAACTGCGGACGACGGCGCGTCGTGTCGGTCGGGGGCGGCGTGCTGCTGCTGATTCTGCTGGCGCGCTTCGTGCTGCAGCCATCGTCAGGCGACTTCTTTGGCGAGCCGGGCATCAGCCTGCGCGGGCTGGGATTGTGGCTGGGCGCGTGGCTGATGCTCCTGGCGCTGCTGCATTTTCGCCGCCGCTGGACACCGCTGCTTGCCTGTGTCCTGGTCATCGCCGAGCTGCTGCTGGCGGCGCAGAACCTGCCCGACAAAGACCTCGCCCCGCCCGATGTTTATCTGGGACAGCGCTTCACGATCAGCCAGCTGCAGGCGCTGCAGGCCGATGAAATTGCGCCAGGCCGGACAGTCGCCATCAGCCAGCTCTACTTTGATCCGGGCGATCTGGCTGGGCTGCGCGGGCGCTTTGATGCGCTGGGCATGGACGAATATGCGCAGAGTCATGCGCTGGACGCGGTAAAAAAGCAAGAAATGCTGATGCCCAATCAGGCGTTGACCTGGGGTATCAGCAGCCTTGACGGCTTCGGCGGTGGCATCACGCCCAGCAATGCCTATACACAATTTACTTCGCTGCTGCTGCCCGATGACGCGCTGCGGGCGGTGGATGGACGGCTGGGAGAGCGACTGGCGTTGCCCGCCTGCCGTGGCGCTTGCCTGCCGGCGCTGCAGTGGCTGCAAATGACCGATACGCGCTACCTGATCACCGACAAGATTCACGATATCTGGCACGATGGCATCGCCTACGACACGACGCTGGCGCGCTATTGGCAGGGGGTGAAAGCGCTCGAATTGCCCGATTACACCGACCAGGCGCGCGTGCTGCATACCGAGCCGCTGGCTGACGAAGCCGAACCGATCAGCCTGGCCGATGGCACACTGCTGACTATCAGCGATGCGGGTGGGTTGGGGGACATTCTGCGCCAGAATGCGGGCATTATCGCCATCAGCGCGGTCAACAGCCAGCACAGCAGCATCTTCAGCCAGCTGCAGCCACCCGGTTTTTCTCGCGTACTTTCCAGCGATATCGAGATTTATCAACTGCCGCCGGGGCAACGGGCAGCCCTGGCAACCGAGCCTGTTTATCTGCCCGATGACTGGCAAAGCCGCGAAGCTGCGCTGGACAAGCTGCGGGGCGGGGCGAACTACATCATCCATGGCGCGCCACAACTGCCAGCTGCCGACATGCAAGGCGCGCAGGTCGAAGTAACTGCCTACGAAGCCACCCGCGTCACCCTGCGAGTCAATGCGCCGGCGCCCGCCTACCTGGTACTGGCTGATGCCTGGTATCCGGGCTGGGCGGCAGTGGTCAATGGCGAAGCAACGCCCATCTATCGCGCCAATATCATGTTTCGAGCTGTGGCTGTGCCCGCCGGCGAAAGCCAGGTCGCCTTCCAGTTTGAACCGCAGTTGTGGCGGGTCGCGCTTTGGCTTGGGCTCGCGATATGGGGTATAGTCGCTGGAATATGGCTGTGGCTGTGGCGCAATGCCCGCGGCCGCAACGCAATCATGCATGCACAAGGATGAAGACCATGGCGCTGGGCACTTATGTCGAGATTCTTCACTATGTAAACGACCTGTCAGCAGCAGGCGACTATTACCAACGGCTGGGCTTGGTCGCGCTGGGCGATGATGTCTATACCGATGGTCGCTATCATTTGCACTTGCTGGCTGGTCCTGCCGCGCCGACAAGCCTGCGCTATTATGGCTGTGCCAGCGCTGGCGCGATAACCAGCCCGGCCGGCATCAAAATCGAAATGTCCAGCGAGCCGCCGCCACGCAGCCTGCCACACGACAATGTCGCTCGTGCGCCCGATATCACGCGCCTGGGCAAGTTTGGCGAACTATCGGCGATGATCCCCGATCTCGAAGTCGAATGCGCCTTCTGGGAGGCGGCCGGCTATACAACGCTGGGCAAATACACCACGCCCCAGCCCTGGGGCATCTGGTGCGACCAGCTCTTTTTGATCGGCTTGCATCAAGACGAAAGCGATGACGGATTCGCCATTTGCCACTTCGCGCCCGACATGAAAGAAGTCAACGCCCAGTTGCTGGAAGAGGGCTTCGACTTGCAGCCATTTGAAAGCGGTCTGCCGCCCGACGACCTCAGCTACCGAAAGCTGCTCACACCTTATGGACAGCTCTTCTACCTGTTCACGGGCGATATATCGGAAGCGAAGCCCTAGCGGATGGGTTTGCGCGCCATGACCAGCAGGCAGACGCCCCAGCCCACCGGCAAGAAGCTGCCGCGAGTCAATACTTGCAGCGCTGCTGGCAAGCCAAAAATCGCGAGTTGCAGCGACTTGGGCAGCAGCGGCACATAAGGCACATCCCACCAGCCATCGGCAAACTGGCGTTCAATGACGAAGCCATTTTCCCGACAGATGCCCAGCCACTCGCGCGGCGGCTTCAGGTTGATGTGGGTCGGGTCTTCGCCAATCACATCGCGGGTCGGGTCTTTGCGGCGGCGCAATCCATATTCCGGGTTGGGCGTCAGGAAGAAGAAAATGCCGCCCGGACGCAAGATGCGATAAGTGTCGCGGATGAAATCGGCGGGGCGCTCCAGATGCTCCACCAAGCCCAAACCGACCACAGCGCTGAATTCATCATCGGCGAAGCGCCCTTGTTCGTCGCCACTGGCCACAAAGACATCCGCCCGCGGAGCAATCAACCGCGTCTGCTCGACAGCGTAATCCATGACATCGTAGCCAGTGCAGCGGAAGTCGTCTTGAAGCAATTCCAGCAAATGTCCCATGCCACAGCCGGCATCCAGCAGGCTTCTGTCGGCGCCGGGCGGGGCATATCGCCGCAACAAAGCCGCATAATAACGCCGCGAAAACCAATAGGTGCTGAAGCGCCGAAAAGGATTGCCCGCATAATTCTTGGTGCGGAAGAAATCTTCGTTATACAAGTGCAGGGGCGCGCGCGGCGTCTCGGCGGGGCTGCCTGGCTCGTCCAAAAAATTGCTCCTAAATCTGTTCTGTGTTGGGCACCAGTATCGCAGTCGACGCGCGGGGCGGCAAGTCCGCGTTTCTGCCCGGCGGTGCGCCTGTTATACTGCGCGAACATGCCAGCCAGAGGCAACACTATGGACGCCGGAATCACGCGCATCAGCGCCGATATCGTGCAGGTGCAAATCCCCCTGCCCTATGCGCTCAACCTGGTCAATTGTTATCTGCTATGCGGGGAAAACGGCTGGACACTGCTGGATACGGGTTTGAACACGCCGGCCGGTCGCAACCAGTGGCAAAAAGCCATGCAAGCGCTGGACATCCGCCCCCACGATATCGAGAAAATCGTGTTGACACACATGCACCCCGACCATTTCGGGCTGGCCGGCTGGTGGCAGCGACAGACAGAACAATCTCTGCCGGTCTATCTGCCAGCAGGCGAACGAGCGCAGGCGCAGGTCTTTTACGACCGCGAAAATACGCCTCGTTATCACCAGTGGATGCTCAATTGCGGGATGCAGCATGAGACCGTGCAGCATATCGAAGCCGCCTTGGCCAGCACGCGCGATTTGACTCAGCCGCATCCCGTCTCCGAGCAATACCTGCGCGCCGATACCATTGTCCGCCTGGGGCAGCGCAACTTCCGCGCCATACACGCGCCCGGGCACAGCGATGGCCAACTCATCTTTTACGACGAAGCCGACCGACTGTTGCTCAGCGGCGACCATGTGTTGATGCGCATCACACCCAATATCGGCAGCTGGCCGCACACCCTGCCAGACCCGCTGGGACGATACTTGCGTTCGTTGCGCAAATTGGCGGCGCTGGATGTACGGCTGGCGCTGCCCGGGCACAAAGCGCTGATTCACGACTGGCGCGGACGCATCAACGAGCTGCTGGCACACCATGACGGTCGGCTGCAGGATACGCGGGCGGCTCTGGCAGCTGGCGCGGAAACAGTCTATGAAGTGTCGGCGCATCTTTTCAAGCTCGATCGTCTGACTCCGCATGAATGGCGTTTTGCCATGGCCGAGTCGCTGGCGCATCTGCATTGTCTGCGCACCCGCGAGCGAGCCGCCTGTGATTGCCGTGGGCTGATGCGCTGGCGCGCGCTATGATGCCCGGTCAAAATGGCATGATTTTCTCATCTCTGGCGTCGATGTGGCTGCTGCCGATCATGAAGTAGCGCGTCATATCAGCCGGTTCCAACATCCAGCGCAGCCTGTGTATTGCCCCGCCCGCGCCGACCTCGTGCGCCTCAGCCACGATAAAGTAATCATGCGCGCTGTGCCCGGTATGCGATTCGCTCACCCGCACACGGTCGAACAGCGACAAGCCCAGCGCCGCGGCGGGATGTTGATGGGCATCCAATTGCAGTTCGCGGATGACGCCACGCGGCTGTCGGCGCTGCGCCACTTCATAGTCGGCAAAAGCCCGCGCTGTATTGACATGAGAAAGCGCCGGCAAGTTGCGCCGTTGCGCACGAAGACCATGGATGTGCATGCTGGCGGTATCTTCTGCGCTGACTTCCAGCGGCGCGCCACGATACAGAGGCTGGCCATAGACATTCAGCAGGCTCAGCCAGACCGGCCGCCGATTGTAATTGCATACGCGCACTTGCAGCGAGGTCGCGCCCAGCTGCTCCACTTTCACCGCGATATTCTGTGTGATCACGCTGCTTTCGGGGGATGATCCCAGCTGGAAACGCGTCGCCAGCCGCTCAAATGCCAGCAAACCCAAAGGCTGTTCGCGTTCATCGAGCAGACGCAGGGTTAGCTTGGTTTCGCTGCGGGGCGGGAAGCGCTGCGCCATCGGCAGCTCCCACAGCAGACTGCCCGCCTTTCCCACCATTCGCGGTGTAACTTGCAAGGTCAGCCGATTCAGTTGGTCATCGCCATACACATACGCGCAGCCGGCCATGTCATCGCTGAAATGCGCTCCGAGCGCCTTGCGCAACAGGCTGTAGCGCCGATTCAAGAAGACCGCCTTGCCAGCGCGGCTGATATAAAATCGGCCTCGCTCGCTTGCCGCCAGTTCGCCAATGGCAGCGCGGCTGCTGGTCGAATCGTCCCACCAATCGCCCACATAGGCGAAGCGCGTCGTCCCCGCCGCCAGCTGTTGAGCCACATTTTGGGCCGGAAAGATGCGCTCGCTGTCGATCATATTGCTGCCCGTCCGGTCGATAAACAGGTAGCCAGCCAGCGCCGGCCGCCGCAAAATCGCTTTGTCCAGCAACTGCCCAATCACCTGATCGGCCGTGACCTCGACCTGCGGAGGCAGCGAGGCCGGGCTCTGCGCCAGCCAGACCTGAATATCGCGCAGATGCAAAAGCGCCTGTCTGCGTCCCAGTTCGCCAGCATCTGACTCGATATGGCTGATGAAGCCGGTGAAATGACTGCGCGCCAGGCCACGGTGCCAGCTCTGAATGCGCACGCGACCGCCAATCGGCAAAGAGTTGCGCTCGGGAGAATAGGCGCCAGCATGATTACGCAGCGTGATGAGGGCGTCGCCATAATCCGCCATGCTGTCATAGGGAGCGCGCATGCCCAGCCGCCAGCGCAAAGCAATCACATCGGCGCTGATGTCTTCGCCAGCCGCAAAGTCGCCCGTGTGGTCGCGGTCGATTGCCACGCGATACTCGATCGTCATGCGCCCGCCTCCAATGTCCAGCGGTGTCGAAAAGCGCAGCCATAAAATTCGCGCTCGCCATAGGGGAAGATACCCGGCTCGACCGACACATCGGCGGGCAGTCGCAATGCGCCGCCCAATGTGCTGTCAAGCGCCAGCGCGCCCATGTAGCTGTCGATGAGCGAGACCAGTTGCGGCAAATGACTGCGAACGCCCAGCCCGCTTTCTCGTGGCGCAAGTGGCAGAAGATGCGTCACGGTGTAGCTTGCCTGCTTGATGCCGCCACTAAATGCCGATGTGCCCAGGCTGTCACGCCACTCGCGGAAGAACCGTTTCTCGTGCAGGTCTATCGGCAAGACCAGCAGCGCCGGCAATTGCGGTGGCTGCAGATGATCGGGCAGGGCGTCCAGGTCGTAATTGTTGCGCACGCCAGCCACCTGCATTGCCGCCAATTGTGACAAGGCAGCGCGAAATGTTGCCATGTGCCAGCTCCTTTCGTTGCTTCTGTTGTGTAACCCCTCCCCCAGCCCCTCCCCGTCAGGACAGGGAGGGTAGCCAATGCTTGCTTCTCCCTGACTTGTCGGGGGGACCGAGGGGGTCTCGCAGCCCCTCCCCGTCAGGACGGAGAGGGGAGTCTAAGCGGGCGAGTCAGCGCCTCGCCCCTACGCGCGGCTGTTCGGGGTACCGAGGAGGGTGCAAATGATAGGTGGCCGAGTGGAGTGGTTCTATTGACTCAGGCGCTGCGCGCGCTGCTCGTCTTCGGCCAGCATGCGTTCCAGCTCGGCTGTTTCCAGATCATCGACATACTCGTCGATGACGCGCTCCAGCCAGGCCGGCAGGTCGGCGTGCAAGCGCTGAAAGTTGGCGATGAATTCCGGATGCGAGTTGTACAGCTGCCCCAGGCCCCGCAGCACATCCAGGCTCGGCTCATAGAAATTCCGCAGGTGCGCCTGCCAGCGATCCAGCAGCGCGATCACCTCGCTGTGCCCGGCTTGATGCCCCTGCTGCATGACATCGGCAAGCTCGCTGTAGATAGCCTCGCCCTCGGCGATGATTTCGGCTTGCCGCGCCTGGCTGTAGCTGCCCCAGCGCGCGACCGACTCGTTGACGACGCCGGGTCCATACTGCAGCCGAGCTTCGCGTTCATAGTGCTTTTGTTGTTGGGGGCTGTGCCGTTTCAGGCGCTGCTTTTTCATGGTGAGATCCTCGCCTTTCACGCTAGCTCTTCAGACTTTTGCGCAGGTCATCCGCATTGTTATACCGGCGAATGGACGGATAGCGCCAAGCCACCCAGCCGGTCAGAAGCACAGTCGCCAACCCGCCGCTGAAGATGGCGAAAGGCGCGCCAAAGAGCGATGCCACCAAACCCGCCTCCAGCTCGCCCAGTTGCGGCCCGCCCATGAAGAACATCATGTTGACCGAAACCATACGTCCGCGCAGCTCGTCCGGCGTCATCAGTTGGCGGATCGTGCCACGGATCACCATCGACACCGTGTCGCCGGCGCCCGTCATCGCAAACATCACATAAGACAGCGCGAAACTGACCGAAATGCCAAATATGGCTGTCGCCAGTCCATAAACCGCCACGCTCAGCAGCAGCAGCAGCCCCTGGCGCTTCAGTTCGCTGCGCAACGACAAGATCAGCCCGACCAGCAGCGCGCCGACCGGTTGCGCCGTCGCCAACACGCCATAACCCAGCGCCCCAACGCCCAGGATGTCGCCCGCCACGATAGGCAGCATCGTGCGCGCCGACGAGAATAGCGTGGCGAAGAAGTCTAGCAGCATCGTGCCCATGATGATGCGCGTGCCAATGGTGAAGCGGATGCCATCGACCAGCGCCCCCCAACCGATATTCGCGCTCGTTTTCAGCTTGCCGCGATGGCGAATCAAGACGATCGCCACGATGGCCGCCACGAAGGTCGCCGTGTTGATGCCATACACGACGCCGATATTGATCTGCGCGACCAAAATGCCCGCCAGCGCCGGACCACAAATGGTGGCGATCTGGAAGATGAGCGTATTCAGGCTGATGGCGTTGGCCAGATGTCGCGGTTTAACCAGATTGGCCACGATGGATTGTCGCGCCGGACTATCCAACGCTGTGGCTGCCGCGCCCAATGCTGTCAGCACATAGATGCTGTTCACATTGATTTGCCCGCTCAGCGTGAGCGCCGTCAGCACGCCCGCCACCACCGCCGAGATCACGCGCGTCCACAGCATAACCTGCCGCCGGTCCAGCGCATCGGCCAGCATCCCGCCCACCAGCGCGAAAAGCACAATCGGCAGCACGCGCACCAAACCCAACATGCCCAGCCCAAAAGCCTCTGCGCCCAGCTCGATCTGCCGGCCCAAAATGGCAACATGGAATACCTGCCCGCGCAACAACTCAAAAATATGCCAGTTGATGGCAAAAAGCTGCATCTGCGAGCCGGTGGTTGAAATCATTTCGCCCAGCCACAGATACCGGAAATCGCGGTAGCGCAGGGCGACCAATCGCGGTCTGGGACGGGGCATGGTTGTGCACTCGTGGCCGGCAGGTTAGACGCGAAGCCTAGCGCATGCCCGCCCAGCTAGCCAGATTCAGTTGCGCTCACAGCCGCACGCGCCGCAAACGCAGCAGCTCCGGCGCTTCGTCATCCACAAAGCCGCCCGAGCGCAGCAGCAGATCGGCATAACGCAGGCACAGATCGACAATGGCGGGTGGCGGCGCATAGGTGTCAATGCCCAAGCCATTTGTATGGACGCGGGCTGTCGTACCATTGATGCCGCGCAAGACTGTGAGCCGGCTCCCCGCGCTGTCGATGTCGATGATGCGCAGATATTCGTCGGCGATGCGCAACAATTGCCCGACCTGGAAGCGTGGGCTTGCGCCGCTCGCATCTCTGCCAGCCGCGTCGGCAATTCTCAAGGTCTTGTCATTCGCATCTAGCTTGCTGGTGAGCTTCTCGCCGCTTGCGCGCCAGGCGGTCGTCCAGCGATCGTGCCAGCCCCAGAGTCCGCGGATGCGCAATGCGCCCACAATGCCATCTCGTATTTGCAGGATGCTGGCGGGCAAGTCTGCATCTTGCGGCAGTCGGCGAATGCGCCCGGTGGCGATCTCTCCGCTCTGGTCGCTGATTGTCCGCAGCTCCAGCAGGTCATCGGGCAGAACAATTTCGCCGCGCTCGGCTGGATCATAATCGACAAGAAGTGTGGCGAGCCGCGGGCAATATCGGCGCTGGGTGGTGGATTCGATGGTGTGGCTGGCTTCTTGCAGGCTGCGCAGCAAGTCGTCATCGGCGCTGGCATCGTCTGCCGCGAGCGACAAATGTCTGCGCAATTCGTGCAAACTGGCGATTGTGTACATGGGCTTCCTTTCGGGCTATTGGCGGTGTGTATGTCCGAGACTGGACTGGGGAGGACGGTGCGTCTGTGTCAAGCTAGGTGGAACTAGTTGAATACTGCAAGTATGAAGCTGACACTGTTGTTCGAGGTCTGTGGCATAGTGGTTGTGTTATGCCGTCAGTGCGAAGGCGTCGAGATCGCGCTCCACGCGAAACAGCAGGAGGATGGTGGCTATTTCTTCGAGGCGGTGTGGGGTGAGAGGGACGCTCTTATCATTTGTAGAGTTTCTCAAGAAACTCTTTGCGGATGCGGTCGCGCTTAAGGTTACCGTTCTCGATACCCAACCTCGCGAGTTTTTTGACCGATGATTCTGAAACCCTGTTCTTGGCGCATTTGTCAATCAGAAACGCCAGCTTGACGAGCTTGGAATGGGTCAAGTCGACGATATCAAGATGCAGTCCGTTCACTTCATCGTCAGGGGTTTTTGCAGGTGTGTCCCTGATAGTGGACAAACTTTCCACTTGCTCCATGGGGATCAGCGCGTAATCAACCCTTGAAGGTTTGTCGCGAAGGCAAGCAAAGGCGACTGCGATGCGATCCACATTCTCCAAATCTGCATCAACTACAAAAGTTGATAGACTGCCGTCCATTGTGCCAAGTGCCTTAAAGACATCCCCAATCAAGTCGTCCTTTGGAAGCCACTTAAACTGGTCATGGCTCTTGTCCCACCACGACTTGTTCCTTATCTCTCGAAAAACGAATCCCACTTTGACTACTGTTCCCTCAGCGTGTCACGCAATTGATGCAACACCAGAGTCAAGTCTTCCTTGAGTGCGCCACTGGTTTCGTTCAGTATAGCCTTTTCCAATGCTGGTATTGACTTGGGATCGTCAAGCGATGCAAGACCAAGTCCCGCACCATCGCGAATCCATGCCGAAGGACTTCTGAGTAAGCATCGTTCAATTGTTCTTCGCCGCTCGTCATGCCACTTTTCGGAGTCCGTGTATCCAATGTATTGCAGTGCTTCCATTGCGATAGAAGGCTTAGTTTCTTTATTCAATACCAGGCTTTCCACAGCCCCCAACGCCAATTCACCGTACTTCTCAATCGCTTCTTCAAGTCCTTCCGAGAATTCATTCGCCATTCCTGGTTCTAGATCAATAAAAGTTGCCAAAGAAAACAGCCGATGGACTTCCGTCATCACGGGTCTACCTCTTGAGCGGTCTAAGGAGAATTCAGGCAAAGTCGTGAGGGAAACCAAAGGATATGACGGAAAACGGTTTGCAATGTGTTCCAACATCCCTTCAGCTGACGTGCCAAAAGGTCGATTGCGTGCTGCATCACTATCGACAACTTGGACAAAATCATTCGTTCTAACGATCGGTGGCACAGTTGTTGCGCTGCTTACCTCAGATGGTTCTTTGGCTGCATAATGCTGTGCACTTTGAAAATTTGATTGGAGGGTATCATCGTGCACCAGGTAAACAATCCAATCATGTTTGAGTGTCCATGACCGATTCCCGAATCTATAAGGAACATCTGTATTGGTTGATTGGAAACTAGGAGTCACGATATGTCACCTTGCTGAGCAATTTGTTTGCCCATTTCAACCAGTTCTTCAAACAATTTCGCTAGTAAGTCCGAAGGCAATCGATATCCGTTTACTGGCACCGTATTGATATCCAGCTCAACTCTAGAAGCAAACAGCCTTTCAATTCGATTGGACTCGCCGTCTACTATTGGATCAAGAGTGGAGGAATTACGCTCTAGTGACACAGTCGCCCAGCGGCTAAGCCGATTAATTTGCAGATCCTCAACCACACTGCTTCTTCTCCTTCTATTTATCAAGTAATTGAATTCCGCGACATCTCCAAAATCGATCTGTGGTAGCAAACCAGCAAGATGTTCATACGTTATGTGTAACTCCTTAGCTGGTCTCATTAGTACGGCACCAAACGCCAAACGGTCTACGGAAAATATGGATTTGTTATGAAGGAATTCTTTAGAGAATTCAAGAAATGCAGGTAACTCAAGTTCTAAGTCAGTCCAAACTGGTAAATTATTCTCGTTGGAAGTAACAGTAAGCGGCAGAATATAACGCCACTCGATCTGATTTCGAGTTTTGACCAAGTATATGTCGCCATTTCTGTGTGATGCATTTCGCTGGTTTATGTTGTCAGGTTGAATATATACTTCTGGCTCAAGTTCACCAATATGCTCATCCCATAGCTTGGATGGAGACACGTTATTGAGGTCACTTGGGAAGACGGTTATTCGCAACGTTTCAACTTGCCAGTCCGAAGCCATATCCTTTAGGAACCTTTCGCAACCGATTGCGCGAGCACTACTGTCCTGTGTCGCGCAGTATACCATACATATATAACGCTTTATGTGAAATAGATTTGCCAGAAATGGGCTGATCACCAAAATGGGAGTTGCACACAACCATGATGGAGAGCCAGCCCAATGACCAGTATAGACCTTAGGACTTTGTTTACCACCCTTTTTGTTATCGTTGACGAC
>JAJEBK010000001.1 GCA_022823945.1 Anaerolineae bacterium
TATCGAGGTAGTCTACAATCAGCTACGACCGCATAGCGCTCTAGGCTACAAGACGCCGGCAGAAACCGAGGCGCAGTGGCAGCAGCAAAACTCCCTCAAAGTTTCTGAGATTTTGTGTCCAATAAAATAGGACCATTACAATGTAACCCCACCCCCGGCCCCTACCCGACGAGTCGGAGAGGGGAGTTTCGGGAGCTGTCTGACGACATGACGACAGAATCCGCGCGTGATTTGCCTCTCCCTGACCTGTCGGGGAGGATTGAGGGAGGTGATTTTTGGCGCTCTTCGCATTGGTTTTCAGTTCCAGCAAAACGTGTCCTGTCCTCAGACTTGGGGCCAGGGGGATCTTTGGGAGACCCGGCGGATCGCCCAAAGATCACTCCACCTTCAGCGCGACCACCCCATAACCCGCGTTGCTAAGCATGGTGTTGAACTCAGCCAGGTTGCCATTGACGATCTCATCGAACTGCGCGGCGACTTCGTCGATCTCGCCAGCCATCTCCACAAAGGCTTCCTGCTCATAGTCGGTGGGCTTGTAATCACCCAGATTGACATTGAAGATCAGCCCGCTGAGCTGCGCCACCAGGCGGGTGCCGTTGTTCATGCTGTCCGACCAGCCCTTGCGCGTATCGGGGATCATCAACTGCTTTTCGCATTCCAGCACCTGCTCTTCCAGCGCCTTCGCCCCATCGCGGATGCCTTGCGCGCTTTCCAAGCCAGCCAGACGTTCGCGCCAGCCCTGTAGCTGCGAGCGCACATCGCGCATCTGATTAACCAGCTTGTGCGTATCGCCGATCTTGTCGCGGATGCTCAGCAACAGGTCGAACTGGGCTTGCAGGTCCGTATCGCTGGCGCTTACGCCGGCTTCTTTGACGACAGCGAAGTCCTGGCTCTGCGCTGCTTCGCCGACTGTCAGCGTGGCGCGGTATACCCCCGGCGCGGCATGCGGTCCTTTGATGTAGCCGGCCTGCTGGTCATCGTGCGGGGCGACTCGCGCGGCATCGGCATAACGCAGATCCCACACGAAGCGATTCCAGCCTGCGGCGCTGGGGATGCGCAACTCTTTGGGACTGTCGTCAGTGCGAGTGCCGGCGGCTTTTTCTTCATCATCGGCGTGGATGCTCTTGAATGTGCGGATCTCGCCGCCAGATGCGTCATCAATGCGCAGGCTGATGACTTCGCCCGCGGCTTCGGGCAGCCAATAGTTGATGACCGCACCCTGCGGGGGATTCGTGCCGCTGTCGAGGTAAGTGTGTTTGACGCCGTGCTCGGGCGTTTCTTCTTTTTCATAAGCCGCGACCAAGCCCAGTGTGCTCATGTATTGCTTGCCGCCGCTGCCTTCGAACATGCCTTCAAAGACCTTGGGCAGGTGGCGCTCGACCGTGCGCGGTTTGAGCAGGCGGGCCCCCACCCCAAACCCCTTCCCCATAGAGAGGGAGGGACTTTTTTCTCCCCTTCCCTCATCTGTGGGGGAAGGGGCCGGGGAATGGAGGGTTGCAACCTGATGCAGCGCGGTCGTATCATCCATGACCCAGAAGCTGCGTCCATGCGTGGCCACCACCAGATCGGTGCCTTTCAGCTGCAGGTCATAGATGGGGGTGATGGGCAGGTTTTGCTGGAAGCGCGTCCAGCTTGCGCCAGCGTCAAAAGATACATACAAGCCGAACTCTGTGCCCAGGTAGAGCAGTCCGGCACAATGCGGATCTTCGCGGATGACGCGGCAGAAGTGGTCATCGGCGACCCCCGCGGTGATAGCCTGCCAACTCGCGCCATAGTCGGTCGTCTTGAAGACATAAGGAGCGTAATCGTCGTTTTTGTAGCGCGTGGCGGTGACGAAAGCCGTGGCGGGGTCGTGCGGGGATGGCTCGATGCCGTTTATCATCGTCCATTCGCCCAGCTCGGGTGTGATGTCCGCCCAGTTTTCGCCGCCATCGCGCGTGATATGCAGCAAGCCATCATCGCTGCCCGCCCAAATCGTGCCTGGCTCGTGCGGCGATTCGGCCAAGGCATAGACCGTGGCGTAATGCTCTGCGCCCACCGCATCGCGGTTGATCGGACCGCCCGATGGCTTCAACGTCTCGGGATCGGCTTTGGTCAGGTCGGGACTGATTTCCTGCCAGCTTTGCCCTTCGTCAGTGGTTTTCAACACCTGGTTGCCGCCGATGTAGATGATGTTGCTGTCGTGCGGCGAAAAGACGATCGGGTATGTCCAGGCGAAGCGGTATTTGTCGGCTTCTGCGCCCAAGCCCGTCGTGCTGCGGGGCCAAGTGGCGATCAGGCGAATTTGCTGTGTGCGATGATCATAGCGCTGCAAACTGTTGCCGCCGCCCGGCGAGCTGCCAATCGCGCCGACATAGACGATATCCGGATCATCGGGATTGACAGCGATATAACCGCTTTCGCCCGAGCCAGCGATATCGCAGTCTTCCCAGGTGATGGACGAGAAACGGCTGCGGCTGGGCACGCGGACGCTGCTGTTGTCTTGCTGTGTGCCATAGACATAATAGGGCTGGTTGCTGTCGGTATCGAGATGATAGAACTGCGCGGTCGGCTGATTGTAAAGGCTCGACCACGACAATCCGCCATTCAGGGATACGCAGCAGCCGCCATCGTTGCCGTGCACCAGGACGCGCGTGTTGTCGGGGTTGATCCAAAGATCGTGGTTGTCGCCGTGCGGCGTGCTGATTTCGCTGAAGTTGTGCCCGCCATCGGTGGACTTCCAAAAGTCCAGGTTGTTGACATAGATGGTATTGGCGTCCTGCGGGTCGGCAGTGAGGTGCATGTAATACCAGGCGCGCGAAACGAGGCGCATGTCTTTGCAGCTGTGCGTCCAGGTTTCGCCATAATCATCGCTGCGATACACGCCGCCATCGGGCTGATGTTCGACAATCGCCCAGACGCGTCCGCTCTGCGCTGGCGAGGCTGCCAGGCCGATCTTGCCCAATGTGCCTTTGGGCAGGCCCACCCCCCTCGTTCCCCCCGACGCGTCAGGAGGAGGATTTGACAGCCCCTCGCCGCCCGTCAGGCGCTGCCATGTATCGCCGCCGTCCATGCTGCGCCAGATGCTGCTGTCCTCGCCGCCGCTGCTGATCTGCCAGAAGTTGCGATAGGCTTCCCAGATGCTGGCATAGATGACGCGCGGGTTGTTCTGGTCGATGGTGATATCGACCGCGCCGGCTTTGTCACTGACGAAGAGCACTTTTTCCCAATTTGCGCCGCCGTCTTTGCTGCGATAAACGCCGCGTTCGTCATTGCGCCCGAAAGCGTGCCCCAGCGCCGCGACATAGACCAGGTCGGCATCCTGCGGGTGCGTGCGGATTTTGCCAATTTGACGGGTATCGCGCAGGCCGATGTGCTGCCAACTGCGCCCGGCGTCAGTCGATTTGTAGACGCCATCGCCGATAGACACATCGATGCGAATGGTGCTTTCACCCGTGCCGGCATAGATGACATTGGGGTCGGCGGGGGCGACTTCCAGCGCGCCGATAGAAGGCGAGGTCAGGTAGCCATCGCTGATATTCTGCCAGTATTGCCCGGCGTCGGTGGTCTTCCAGATGCCACCGCAGACCGCGCCGAAGTAGAAGGTGTTGGGGTCGCGCCGGTCGCCAGCGACAGCGACGACTCGGCCGCCGCGGAAGGGACCGATGCAACGAAATTGGGAGAGCTTGTCGAGGGCGGGGTTGGTCATGGGGCTGTCCTTTGCTAGCGCAGTCTGATGATGGCTGCCTATTGTAGATGATTTCGCCACAGAGGCACAGAGGCGCGGAGGCGGAGAGAAAATCCCGAGGGGTTTAACCATCGAATGCGCTGTGTCTGCAATGTCAGTAATCGTGTATACTCATTGCAATTGACTGGCTTGAGTTGAAATGTCAAGCCTTATGAAGGCATACTGCAAGGGCAGTGTGTGTCTGTGTGAGGAGGGTGTATTACCGAAATGGGAAGCAGTGAATGTATCCGATAGATTACCGGAAGATGGAATCTTTGCAGAAGGCGTATGTGAATGCCGTTGTAGCAAACGCAGGCAAGAGTTGTGAAGAGCCAACAATAGATGCTGGGATAGACTTGAGAGTATCCGACTTGATTCAAGACCCGGATAATCCAAACCGTTATGAGGATGGTGGAGTAGTCTTCAATTGCCAACTTAAAGCCTCTACCAGATGTAGCTTTAAGGACAACAACCTACTATTTCCGTTGAAAGTAAGGGACTACAACAAGCTCGTCAAATGGCGAGGCAAAGGACTATGCATATTGGTAGCCTTCCACATGCCGCCGGACCCTCAGACATGGATTAGTCAGACCGAAGAGACTATGTGTTTGCGGCACTGTTGTTACTGGATCGAACTAACAGGTCAACCGCCCTCTAACAATAAAAAACCGAACTCAACCCAGAACATCTCAATACCAATCGACAACATGTTCACAACTAAGACAGTCTTGCATCTGACAGAACGCGCTAGACGGAACCAAAACTCATGATGGGAAAAAGCGAGCAACTCTATACCGTCCCTATCAAGGACTTAAAGTCATATCTAGAGCTGCAATCATGGTCTCTAAAGAACGAGAATGAGAATTGGCTTGTGTTTGAAGGAAATCACTTCGTAGACATCGTATTAGCAAAGGACACTCTAGCCCCAGACTACCATGTATATGTCGACCACATGGTAAAGACGCTCTCATCAGAAAGAGGGACGCCGCCTGAGTCCATTGCCAGCGAGATCTACGCGTTTGACAGGGATGTGTTGACGGTTTCCGTTGACGCGGCATCGGTCGACAATGCAGCAGGTCTAATGCCGCCAATCAAGAGACTCATAGGCCATGCGGCTAACATGGAACGCAGCTTAAAACGCCATTTTAGTCAGTACTACCTGGAAGCCAGGAACATGCTGAAGCACTTTGCGGTTACTCAGGAATTCAATGACAATGGCTACTACCGTGTTGAATCGCAGGTCGGGGAGAAAGAGCCATATCAAATGAATCTCTTGTGCCACAGCCTCGATCTAGGTGAGAAACTGCCCTTGGAGCGGCGTGTCATGGAACGGATCGCGACTGGTCTGATGGCAGTAGAATTTTCAGCAAAGAAGCGTGACTTGCAGTATTTAATTGACAGTTATGCTGATGGATTCAACGCCAACATGTGCAGCGCAATTCTGGATATCTCCAAATTGGCACCAATCCCGATCACATTTGGCCTTAAGTGGTCTGGGAAATTGCCCGCCTCGCAGAGTGTGATCAAGTTGGATCGCATTCTCGTAAATTCGCTTCATCTCGACTATTTGAAAAGAGCCCGTGACAAGCACAAGGAATGGAGGCCGAAATTCCAAAGTATAGAGGGACGAGTAATTGGCTTGAGTTCTCTGGATGACCCCCGTGCTGATAATGCTGACAATAGTGAGCGATCAATCGTAGTTTCACTGACGAACCACAATGCACAGGGCAAAAAACTCTGGATAAATCTGGACAAGGAAGACTACATCACAGCGCACAAAGCTCACATTGAGTGGAAAGTCATTTCGGTGGACGGGTTTGCAGTAAAGAGACGGGCAGGCTGGCAGCTCGCGTATCCACAAGATTTCAAGATATTGCGCTGAGAGCTTAGGTTACCCACCCTCAACAACGCGCGCCTCCTCCTCGCCAAGCTCGCACAGGCCGATATACCAGCCCATCAACCCTCCCCAGCAATCAACGCCTGGCACGCATCACTGCCAAAATGATCCCGCACCCATTCGGCTTTGCGGCGCGCGCTGTCCCAGGCCAGTTTCGCCCTGTCCGCGTCTTTCATCCAGCCGACAGCCTTCTTGCGATTCTGCGCGACCAGCCCCGAAAGCGTCAGATAATTGCGCTTGCGGCGATTGCAGGGACCACACAGCAGCACGCGATTCAAGATGTGATTCGCGCCCCCATCCGTGCGCGGCAGAATGTGATCCAGCTGCATGAACTCGAGCTCGAGCACGCGCCCGCAGCCCGCGCAGATGACGCCGTCGCTCGAGCCCTGCGCATCGGCCAGCACACGCACCATCTGCCGGTGCTTGAGCCGCTCCCAGGGTTCGCCTGTCCGCTGCGATTTGAGTTCAAGGGTGGGGGCGGCTGTTTCGTTGTCGTCCGTGCGAATGGGTGGGTCGGTTTTGTAATGGACAGTATGCGGAAACATCATCTTCTTGGCTTCATCTGGCGCAAGTAGCCATTCATCGCGCAACCGGTCTCTTACCGCGTCATTTGCCTTATCCCAAATGTCCATCCCGACCCATCTGCGCTTGAGTTGTTCTGAGGCAACAGGGGTAGTGGCACAGCCACAGAATGGATCCAACACGATGTCGCCTTCATTGCTGCTTGCTTCAATAATGCGGCGGTAAAGCGCGAGCGGTTTCTGGGTAGGATAGCCAGTCCTTTCGCGTCCGCCTGCATGACCTAGCGATGGTATGTCGTGCCAGACATCATGAAGACTCTTTCGCCGAAACACATTGCCTTCTGAGTTCTGAATCAGGAAATGCTTTACTCGGATTCGTCCGGTTCGTGTCCGGCGTATACGACCCTCTGCTTCAAGACGCCTTATGCTTTGCTCCGTATAGTCGCCTTTTGGCGTGTCATAGAAATACCTTCCCTGTTCATCACGCTTGTATTTCCTAAGCTCAACATCATCCAGCAAGGTTAGCGGACGGATGCCGTCCAGCCTTGCAATGTACTCATCCGACTTTGAATACCGCAAAATCGTGTCATGCTTTGTCGCGAAGTTTTTGTTGCTAGGGCGCTGCGGTCCGTCATAATGCCAGATGATCGCATTGCGAAAATTCTTGGCGCCAAAGATGCCATCCATCAAGCACTTCACATAGGCATGCGCAGTGTGGTCGATGTGCAGGTAGATGCTGCCATCGGGCCGCAGGATGCGCCGCATCTCCATCAGCCGCACGCCCAGCCAGCACAGAAACGCGCCCATGTCATCGCCATAAGCCGCCCGCGCCGCGCCGATGACTTCCCAGACGGCGGGCCAGTCGTCCTTGATGCTGTCCACCCATTCTTCCTGCACATCGCGTTCCCACTTCCAGCGGTCTTTGAAGCGCGCGCCTTTCGCCAAACTATCGGGGTCGGCATGAAAATCGCGGTTTTTGTTGAAAGGCGGGTCGGTGGCGATGAGGTGCACGGTCTCGCTGTTCATGCCGCGCAGGAAGTCGAGATTGTCGCCGTGATACAGGGTGCGGTTTTGGAAATTTGGCTCGGCCATGCGTTTGCCTTCCTGGCATCCAGGCTGCGTGGATTCTACCACAGCGTCCCGAAGGCGCGCAGGCAGGCGCAAACGCCGCGAATGAACTTATGTAGGGGCGAGACTTGTCTCGCCCAAAAGACCGCCATTGTAAATGTGGGCGACTCAAGAGTCGCCCCTACGACATTCCTTCATATTGTTGATCTTGCCCGCTTTTGCTGATTTCGGCATAGGGCGATAACGGACCGCTTGCCGTCTTGATCTTGACTGTTTTCACAACGCGAAACAGATAGCGCCAACTCAGAGCCGCAACTGCCTTGAGTTGCCCTAGCATCGTGGCAATCATCTCCACTTGACCCTCGCGAGGATAATCCGTCGCGATGCCCGCCTTGTAGCAGCGCCATATGAGCGGGATACAGCGCCTTTTGTAGGCTGCGCCCACCATCATGCAACGAAAACGACCGCCGCACGTCGTCTCGTCCACCAACAAAATGATCCGCCTCGACCCTATGCAACGGAAAACCCAACCAGCCCAATCAAGTGAAACTGGGCAGCAGACCACTTCTCATCCGAAATGCAGCGCCGCAATTGCCGCACGATGCTGTCGGATTTTGCGCTGCTCGCCAGAACCTTCGCAATCCTTGACTGATAGCAATGTTCGCAGAGCGCCACAGCCAGGCTGAACATTGCCTAACGTTTCTTTTGCCATACCGCAAAGCTGGGCAAATGCTTCGAAACCTGCTCATACCAGTGATATAATAACTGCGGATTCATCAGTTTCACCTCTTTCCTTTAGGTGGGTGGGAGTATTGCTGATGAATCTTTACATGAAACGCGATTTGCCGCCTTTCATATCATGGCAAACCAGTCCTGTCCTCAGACCTCATTTGGGGATGGAGGCGATTTTCAACAAACTACGGTGGGTCGCCCGCCGAAGATATTCAGTTCAGTTTTTCAGGAGCGTACACATGGACTTCGGAATCACATTCAAAGGCGATATTTCTCCGAAGCGCACGGTCGCGCTGTGCAAACAAGCCGAGGTCGCAGGCTTCAAATATGGCTGGTTTTTCGATTCGCATGTGCTGTGGCGCGATTGTTATTTGACCATGGCGCAGTGCATGGCGCATACCGACGAGATGATCTTTGGTCCGCTGGTGACCAATCCCGGCGTGCGCGAATGGTCGGTGGCGGGCAGCATGTACGCGACTCTGGCGCTGCAGAGCGGCAACCGCATCGAAATCGGCATCGGACGCGGCGATAGTTCGCGGCGCATGCTGGGCAAGAAACCCATGACAGTCGCCAATATGGAGCGCTTTGCCGAGGCGCTGCGAGGTTTCGCCCGGGGCGATGAAGTCGCCTATGACGATACCAGCGCGCAGCTGACCTGGGCGAACGGGTATAAATTGCCGATTTGGGTGGCGGCGTATGGGCCGCGGGCGTTGGCGGGGGCGGGCCGCAGTGGCGATGGCTTGGTCATTCAACTGGCAGATCCGGGCCTGGTGCGCTGGTTTTCGCAGCAGGCAATCGCTGGCGGGCAAGCGGTTGGCAAAGATATGTCGGCTTATCAGATCATGTCGGCGGCGCCCGTGTGGATCGGCGATAGGCAAAAAGCGCGCGAACAGACCCGCTGGTTCCCGGCGATGGTGGGCAACCATGTAGCTGATATCGTCGAGCGCTATGGCATGGATAGTCCAGATATTCCCGCCAGCCTGACCGCCTATATTGAAGGGCGCAGGGGTTACGATTACAAGGAACATGCCGACAAAGACGCCGACCACCTCGATTTCATCAGCGAGGACATCGTTGACGCTTTTGGCATTTTGGGGGATGTTGACGACCATATCGCCAAGCTGAAAGAGTTGGAAGCAGCCGGCGTGACGCAGTTCAACATCTACCTGATGTGCGGCGAAGAAGAGCGCATCGTAGCCGAGTATGGCGAGAAGGTGATTCCGGCATTTCGTTGATGCAGAGTTTGCCGCCAGCGGACGCGCTGTGCCAGCAGGGACTCGCTAGGCGCCCGAAAAGCAAGCAAGCCGGCAGCAAACAGTTGGATGTCGAAGTACGGCAAGAAGCTTCTACCATCGAGGACATCGAAAGCGAGTGGCAGTATGGTACAATTGTCCCAAAGTGGTCGCAACTATGGACTCTTCCGTTCGCATGATTAGCTGGCATCGTATTTCCACAGCAGATTTGGAATCTCATTTGCCGGCTGCAGTGCACGGGATGGAAAATCCGCAGACAGATATCCCGAAACTCGCGAAGAATTCTGAGCTAACTGATTCTATAGAACATGCGGTGCGGAGTGTTCCGACTAGCCATATGATATTGCATGGCGATGCTCGCCACATAGCCGCAATTGAAGATGATAGCGTCCATCTCGTGGTTACGTCTCCGCCATATTGGGTATTAAAAGAATACCCGGACGTAGCCGGTCAGCTTGGCAACATGTCAGATTATGGGAGTTTCCTGACAGAATTGGACCAAGTCTGGCGAGAGTGTTTTCGCGTCTTGGTTCCTGGTGGTCGTCTCGTATGCGTTGTAGGGGATGTCTGCCTCTCGCGGCGCAAAAACCGTGGTCGACACACAGTCGTGCCTTTACACGCGGCTATTCAAGAGCGATGCCGTCACATCGGCTTTGACAATCTCGCCCCAATCATCTGGCACAAGATCGCAAATGCATCGTACGAAGTAGACAATGGATCAAGCTTCCTCGGCAAACCTTATGAGCCAAACGCGGTTATCAAAAATGACATCGAATACATTCTTATGGAACGGAAACCAGGCGGATACCGGTCGCCAAGTGTCGCAGCCCGCATTCTCAGCGTGATTTCGTCCCGCAATCATTCAGAATGGTTTCAGCAGATTTGGACGGGCCTAAGCGGCGCTTCGACGAGAGACCATCCTGCGCCGTATCCTTTGGCACTCGCTGAGAGATTGATTCGCATGTTTAGTTTCGTAGGGGACACAATTCTAGACCCCTTCTTGGGCACAGGCACGACATCAGTGGCTGCTGCCAAGTGGGGACGAAATAGCATCGGCTACGAGATTGACAAGGACTACCACGAATATGCGCGGCAACGGCTGGCGGAAGCGTCGTTACCCCTTTTTGGCGGAGTAACGATTCACGCCAAGCGCTGCATGATAGACGCATGACCTTCGAATCCACCGACATCGATTCCAAAGTTCGAAGAGCCGTTCAACACTTTTGGTTCACCCGCGCATCTCAAGCTCGCAGGCAGGGCTCGTCCACTGGTATCCGGGACTCCGGTGCACGCGGGGCAGTTACTGGCGGTGCTCAGATGGACGGATTCGTCGATGTCATCACGGAAGCGCTTCTCGATGCTGGGGTGAGAGATACTCATGTGTTCCGCAGCACGAAGCTGGTTTTGCCAGGTTGGTATAGAGCCGAGAAAAAGTGGGATCTGCTGGTAGTTGCCGGCGACAACCTCGTTGCTGGCATTGAATTGAAATCTCAAGTGGGATCCTTTGGCAACAATTTTAATAACCGCTCCGAAGAGGCGATCGGCAGCGCAACTGATTTGTGGGCAGCATATCGCGAAGGCGCATTTGCACCATCGCCACGTCCATGGCTCGGCTATCTGATGCTACTAGAAGAAACTCCGAAGTCATTATCTGCGGTGAAAGTAAGACAGCCCCACTTTAAGGTATTCCCCGAATTCAATGGGGCTTCATACGCCAAACGCTACGAACTCCTTTTGACTAAGCTGGTCCGCGATCGACTGTACGATTCGGCATGTTTGCTGCTCGCAAGTCAATCTAGCGGCGAGAGTGGCGAGTATCGCGAACCGTCGAATGAGCTCTCGTTCTATCGACTCCTACGATCACTTGTCTTTCACTCGGGAGCATTTCTAGCCAGATAGAGAGTTTCGATGTGACGCTTGGACTCAACAGGGAGGCACCGGGAAAGCCAACTCGACACTGCGCAGTTCACTGTCCTCACCGCTGCCATCCCTCGCGAGCCGTCCATAATCAGCAAGCCTTATGAGCCGTAACCTCCATCGGTCAGCTTCTCCGCAAGCAGGAAAAGGGAGCGCCTGCAGCGAGCTTGCCAGGTAATCTCTATGCCTCTTCAATGCGCCGCATAGACATAAGCGGCCAGAGAGAAGGATGGTGTGCGGGTAAAATGGTAAAATATAAGAAATCAACAAGGAGACGACAACATGGGCACACTATTCAAAAATGGCAAAATAATCACCGCGAGCGACGCCATAGACGCCGATGTGCTGGTCGAGGGCGAGGTCGTCACGCTCATCGGGCAAGACCTGCGCGCCGACAACCACGACCTGGTCGATTGCGCTGGCAAGTACCTGCTGCCCGGCGGCATTGATGTGCACACGCATCTCGACCTGCCTTTCGGCGGCACCATCAGCAACGATGACTTCGATGTTGGGCACATGGCGGCGGCTTTTGGCGGCACGACCACGCATATCGATTTCGTCGTCCAACCGATCGGCGGGAGCCTGCGCGACGGGCTGGAAACCTGGTGGGCGAAGTCGCGGGATATCGCCCAGATCGACTATGGTTTTCACATGGCGGTGACCGACCTCAACGCTGATGTCATGGCAGAAATCCCCACCATGCTCGACGAAGGCATCACCAGCCTCAAGCTCTTCATGGCCTACAAAAATGTCTTCCAGATCGACGATGCCACGCTCTTCAACACCATGCGCGTGGCGGCGGACAACGGCATGATCGTCATGGTGCACGCCGAAAATGGCGATGTCGAAGCGGCGTTGACTCCCGCGCTGCTGGCGGCTGGCAAGACCGACCCCGTCTATCATGCCGCATCGCGTCCGCCCCAAATCGAAGGCGAAGCCACCAACCGCGCTGTCGTCATGAGCGGCATGACCGGCTGCCCGCTTTATGTCGTGCACATGACTTGCGAATCGGCTATCGAAGCGCTGCGGCGTGGACGCGCTTTGGGTTATCCTGTCATGGGCGAAACCTGCGTGCAATACTTCTTCCTGACGGTGGACGACCACATGGCGCTGCCCGGTTTTGAAGGCGCGAAGTATGTGTGCAGCCCGCCTATCCGCAGTGCGCATGATCACGGCGTGCTCTGGCAGGCGGTTCGCGATGGCACGCTGCAGGTCGTCAGCACCGATCATTGCGATTTCTGGTACGACGGCGGGCATGGACCCTGGCAGGAATGGAATGAACGCACGGGCGGCACAGACTGGGTCGGCTATGAAAAGCAAGATCCGTCTTATCGGCGACCCGGCAAGGAACTGGGCCTGGGCAACTTCGCCAAGATCCCCAACGGCATGCCGGGCTTGGAAGATCGCCTGCTGGTGATGTGGGATGCCGGCGTGAACAGCGGCAAGCTTTCGCCCTCGCGCTTTGTCGAGCTGTGCTGCAGCAATCCCGCCAAGATCTTCGGCATGTACCCGCGCAAAGGCACCATCGCTGTGGGGTCGGACGCCGATATTCTGGTGTGGGACCCCAACAAGCAGCACACCATCAGCGCCGAGACGCACCACATGCGCGTCGACTATAACTGCTATGAGGGCAGAGTGGTGACCGGCGTGCCCGTGCAAGTCTATCAGCGCGGTCGCAAGCTGGTGGATGGCGCGCAGTGGCACGGCAGCAATGGCAGCGGGCAGTTTGTTGCGCGAGCGGCTGGCGCGCCGGTGCTGTAGGCATTCCGTCAAATTTGCAGACACAAACCTTGACTGGCGAGATAATCCGTGAACAGGAAGAGCATGAAGCGAATCGCGATAGGGATCTTGGTAGCGAGCCTGTTCCTCGTTACGGCGCAGACTGGCGCGCAAGAAGCCTGCGACACGACCGCAATCCAAACGGGGATCCAGGCGCAGCTTGATCTGCTGGCTGAAGAACCCGTCAGCGCGCTACAGGCGATATTTGAACAGGCAATCGCAGGCATATACGATTGCTCGGACGATGCCTACATATTCAGCGGATCAGAGGGCGCTCAACCAGTCCTGGGACCGCTGGCTATATCCGAAGGGCTGCATCTTATCACGATGACCACTGAAGGAAGCGCGAGGGTCGAGGGCGTCGCTGTAGATGACTGTGGCAAAGAATTGGATGGCGTGATTCACAATTTTTCCAGCGGGCAAGCCATCCGCGGAGCGACAAATCTTGTCGAAGCGCAAAGCGACTGCGTAGTCTATCTGGAGCTCAGCAAGATAACAAATCCCTGGACCTTGACCATCGACAAGCTGCGCTGATGTAGCGCGGTTCGCATAGCCATCTTCCCATTGACAGACAGTACAGAGCGGCTGGACAAGCGAGCCGCAGATTTGCCCCTGCCAGACTTGTGTTATGCTCAATGCAAGGCGCAAGCATATAGGAGATAGTGCAATGCGCGAAATGATCATGGACGGACCGGCGCAGATAAACCAGCGGCGCAGATTCACGGTGGCTGACCTATGGCGGATGGCGCAACTGCCCGAATACGCCGACCGCCACTTTGAGTTGATTGAAGGGGAGTTGCGAGAGATGGCACCAGTTGGTGAACTGCACGGTTCCTTAGCTAGTTTAATCAATAGATTGCTGGGCAACTATGTTGATGAGCAAGGCATGGGCAGGGTTACCATAGAAACCGGCTATTACGAATTGGACGACGACGAGACGCTATTGGCACCCGACGTGGCATTCAGACGCCTCGACGCAAAAGGCAACCCGCCCACTAACAGCTTTGTGATGCAGATGCCCGACCTGGCTGTCGAAGTAAAGTCTCCCCGCGATACATACGCACATATGCGGCGCAAGGCGGAACTGTACCTGCAGCGCGGCACACAGATCGTCTGGTTGGTCTATCCCGAACGGCGCGGCGTCGAAGTCTGCACACTGGACGAAGCTGGCGCAATCGTCCTCGACTTCATAGATGAGGCCGGCTCGCTGAGCGGCGGCGATGCCCTGCCCGGCTTCGTGCTGGCGGTATCGCGCTTGTTCAGTTAGCGGTGCAAAGGAGGATTTTCATGGCAGAGATGATCGCGCCAGTACGCCCCACAGAACGACTCAGATATACCGTCGCGGACATGGATTGGCTGGCGCAACTGCCCGAATACGCCGACCGCCACTTTGAGTTGATTGAAGGGGAGTTGCGAGAGATGGCGCCAGTTGGTGAATGGCACGGATCAGTTGCAATCAATTTGATTTTCTATCTTAAAGCCTATGTCGACAGGCAGGGAGTAGGCAGACTTACCACCGAAACCGGCTATTACGCCTTGGACGATGACGAAACCTTGCTTGCGCCCGATATCGCGTTTCGCAAACTGGACACAATGACCAATCCCCCTGTTCGCGGCTGGGTGGAGCAGATGCCCGACCTGGCTGTCGAGATCAAATCCCCCCGCGATACCTTTGCCCACATGCGCCGCAAAGCTGAACTGTACCTGCGGCGCGGCACACAGATCGTCTGGCTGGTTTATCCCGAACGGCGCGGCGTCGATGTCTGCGCATTGGATGAAGCTGGCGCAATCGTCCTCGACTTCATAGATGAGACTGGCTCGCTGAGCGGCGGCGATGCCCTGCCCGGCTTCGTGCTGGAGTTGCGCCGGCTGTTCGCCTAAATTCAAAAGACGGTTGGCGGATGTTGACGATTTTGAGAAGTTGCGATGATCGTCCGTTGTTGCAGGTCATTGCAATCACCGCCGCCCATGCTACACTGGCATCATGCATCGAAAGGAGACGAATTGTATGAAACGTTGCATCCTGGCACTATTGGTCTTGCTGCTGGCCAGCGGGCTCGGTTTCGCTGAGTCGGAACAATCGCTCGACCTCGAGCATTATTGGCTGGATAACGGCCTCGAGGTCATCCTGGTGCGCGATACCACAGCGCCGACGGTCGCGGTGGATATCTGGTATCGAGTCGGCAGCGCCAATGACCCGGTTGGCAAAAGTGGATTCGCCCATCTCTTTGAACACATGATGTTCGAAGGCTCTCCGCATATTCCAAACAACACCCTGGATCAATTGCTGGAGCCAGTTGGCGGCTCTTCCAATGCGTATGTCGGCACCGACTACACCGCTTACTACGAGACAGTGCCGTCTCACCAACTGCCGCTGGCGCTTTGGATCGAAGCGGATCGTATGGGGGGGCTGGATGTGACGCAAGAAAACCTCGACAATCAGCGCGCCATCGTCATAGAAGAGCTGCAACGGAGTTATGACAACCGTCCTTATGGCACAGCGGTGAAAGCGCTTGTCACCGTGCCCTACTCCTACGAGCCCTACAAGCGCCCCACAATCGGCACGATTGACGACATCAATGCGGCGCAGATTGAAGATGTCATTGATTTCCACCGCACCTACTATGTGCCCAACAACGCCACGCTGGTAGTGGCTGGCGACATCGACTACGACAATACGCGCATCCTCGTTGAAGATCTGTTCGGTCCCATCCCGCGCGGAGACGACCCGCCGGGGCTGCCTGAGTTCGTGCCGGTTGATCAAGAAGAAGCCGAATTCATCACTATAGAAGACCCCTTCATCAACATACCGGCGCTCCTGGTCGCGTACGAGATTCCGCCGCTGGTGCACGATGATTATCCGGCGTTAAGCGTACTCTCGCGCATTCTGAGCGTCGGCGATTCCAGTCGACTGGCTAAACGCCTGGTCGATACCGGCAAAGCGCTGCAAGCGGACGCCTGGATAGACGGCAACCGCGGTCCCGGTTATTTCGCCTTCATCCTGCTTGCCAATATGGGCGTTGAACTGGCTGAACTTGAAGAAGCCGCCTACGAAGAATTGCAGACGATCATCGACGAAGGCATCCCGCAAGAAGAGCTGGACAAGGTTATCGCCCGCATTCGCAGCGGGAACATCTTGGGTTTGGAAACGGCTCTGGGCTTGGCGGAAAGTGTCCAAAGCGCCAACTACTACTCCGGCAATCCACAAGCGGTATTCTCAGGCATCAATCGCTATGAGGCGGTCGCCAGCGAAGACATCCAGCGCGTCGCCCGCGAATACCTCGAAGACAACGACCGGCATGTGTTCAATGTGGTGGAAACCGATGCGGAAGCGCCGCCGCCAGTGGAGCCCTATGCTGCCGAAGACGCCGTCGAGATGGAACCGGATTACCGCTATGTCATCGAGCAGGCTGAACCGCCGCCGCCCCTGGATTCGAACGAATTCAACTTCCCGACCATCACCGAAACCGTCATGGGCAACGGTCTGGAAGTGGTGGTGATTGAACAGCCCAACATGCCCATCATCTCGCTGGATGTATACTTGGCCGGTGGCTCGACCGCCCAGCCGACAGACTTGCCAGGCACGGCGGGCATCACGGGCTACTTGATTTCGCGCGGCACAGCGACCCGCAGCGCGCAAGACATCGCCAGCGCGATAGAGCAAGTCGGCGGCGCAGTCAACAGCGTCGGCAGCAGCGACTTTCTGCAGCTTGGCGTATTCGCCCTGATAGAAGATGCCGACCTGGCTTTCGACCTGCTCGCCGATATGACTCTCAACGCAAACTTTCCCGAGCAGGAATTCGAACGCGAGCGGGCAGAATGGATTAGCAGCCTGGAAGCGGCTTTGGCCCAGCCCGGCACTGTCGCCCGCCGCATCTTCGACAATCGGCTCTACAGCAGCGAACATGGCTATGGCAATCTGTACACCGCCGAGTCGCTCGAAGCCATCACCCGCGATGACATCATCGCCTTCTATGCAGCGCGCCGTCATCCCGACAACGCTGTGCTGATCATCGCTGGCGCCATCACCACCGAAGAAGGCCTTGCCTACGCCGAGCAGCACTTCGCCGATTGGGAAGGCACGGCCGAGGCGATCGCTTATCCAGCGCTGCCCGAAAACAGCGGCCAGCAGATATTGTTGGTGGACCGTCCGGGCAGCACGCAGGCGACCTTCCTAATCGGCAATATCGGCATCCAGGGTGCCAGCCTCGATTACTTCCCGGCGCGCGTGATGAACCATGTTTTGGGCGGCACCTTTTCCTCGCGCCTGGTGCAAAACATCCGCGAGGAAAAGGGCTATACCTACAGCATCGGCTCCGGCTTCAGCTTCCCGGCCGATATGGGCTACTTTCGAGTCTCGGCGGATGTGCGCAATGATGTTATCGCGGCGACTCTGGAAGAAGTCTTCAAAGAAATCGAGCGCATCCAGACCGAGCCGCTCACAGACGCTGAAATCAACGACGCTCGCGATGGCATCGTCGGCGAGTGGGTATTTGGGCTGGAAACTTATCAGGACTTCGTCGAGGCGGTTGCGTCCTACAAGAATCGCGGTGTCGAGCTCGACCGCCTCAACAAGTGGCTTGGGCTTATCAAGGATGTCACCAAGGACGATGTTCTCGATATCGCCAACGCCTACATCCATCCCGAAGACTTCATCATCGTGGTGGTCGGCGATGCCAGCGAGATTCAAGAGCAGTTGGAGACACTTGGCGGCGAAGTTACGTTGATCGAAGCTGAATAGTCGCGCCAGCATCATTCCCCTCAATCTCTTCAGCGGGATTGGGGGGCTGCGCTGCCACCTCGCCAAAGGTGAATCACGCGCGAGTCAGGACATACCAGGCGCGTCCATCTTCGCGCGCAAAGCCGCTGACCACATAACCCGCCTCCAGCAGCGCCAGCATACTGCTGCGCACCGCCAACTGCCATTGCTGCGCTTGTGTGATGTCCGCTTTTTTCAACGCGCCAATATCCAGTGGGATTTCGATGCCATAGCCAGGAGCATCTAGCGCCGGCGGGAGTTCGCAGCGCCAGTTTCGAGCTTCATTGCATCTCAGCAACATGGGCAGCTCGTCAGAGGCTAGGGGATTGTGGCGCGGCGCATCCAGCTGCCAATGCGCTTCCAGGCGGTCGCTGGCCAGCCCGGCGTTGATGCCATCTTGCATCGCGCCGTAATGATTGACTTCGTAACGCCGCGCTGTGATGCCCAGGCGATTGAAATTGAAATTGGCATTGCCGCTCTGCAGCGGGTCGAATGTCCAGGCGATGACGTTGTAGCCGCGTGCCAGCGCCCAGTCTCGCTGCGCCAGCTTCAGCCGATGACCGATGCCCTGCCCTTGCAGACCTGGCAGAACTGCCGCCATGTGCGACCACAAAAAGAGCTGCTCGTTGCGCCGCGCCGCAAAGCCCGTACAAAATCCGACCAGCCGCCCATCCAGCTCCGCGCCCAGCACACAGCCGCCCGTGTGCGCAATAGCTTTCAAGGTATGCGGCGATGCCACCTCGATATCCGTCATGCGCCAGACCGCTTTCTGCAAGCCGATAGTCGTGGAAAGCTCCGACATGCTGCGCAGTTCGCGGATGGTAATCGCGGGATTCATGCGTGGAAGTGTAGCCGATCGGCGCGCATAGGAGAATAATCAACCTACTCGCTTGGCGCCCCCCCTCACTCGTAGCCCAACGTTCTCACTTCTCGCTGGAAGCGCTCGACATTGCGTAGTTTGACCTCGTCAAAGCCGCGCACGATATCGGGCAAACGCGCCAATTGCAGCGATCGGTCATAATTCTCCGCGCTCAGATTCTGTGTCGCCGCCAGCACCAACTCGCGATATTGCTCGACCAGCGCTCGCTCGACCACCCTCACTTTGTCATAGCCAAAGGGGTCGAGCCGCGTGCCACGCAGAAAGCGCAGCTTGCACAGCGCCCAGTAGACGCCATCAAACCAGCGCCCCAGCTTGATTTTGCGCTGCAAGCCCAAAGCTTTCAAAATCGGTGGCTGCAAGTGATATTGCCTGCGCGCGCCGGCGCCGAATTGCTGCGTCAGCGCTGCCCGCACTTCTGGCTTGAGGCTGAGGCGCGCCACTTCATATTCGTCCTTGTATGCCAGCAGCTTGTACAAATAGCGGGCAAATGCTTCGGCAAGGGCTGTGCTCGCGGGGCGAAAAGCCTGTTCGCGCGCATAGACGCATTTGACATCGGCGATGTATTGCCGGGCGTAAGCTTCGTTTTGATAGGCGATCAACTCGGGCACGCGGATCTCCAGCAAGCGCCGCAGTTCGCCTTCGCTCGGCAGTCCCTTCAGCAGCGCCGCCGTTGTGGCAGTAGGTTGTGGCTGCACTTCGACCGCGCCCGTCCGCTTCAATTGCAGCGATTCCAGCCAGCCTGGATCGGCTACAGCCAGCCTTCCCGCGCGGAAGGCGTGTTGATTGTCTTCGACCCTTACGCCGTTCAGCTCGACAGCGCGCTCGATCGCCCCTGCCGACATGGGCAACCCGCCTGCTTGATAAGCCGCGCCGATGACCAACAGGTTCGCCATCATGTGATCGCCAAACAGCGCCTCCGCCAGCCCGATGGCATCGAAGTAGACATTGTCGCCCGCTCGCGTCGCCCCGTTGATGCGCTCCAGCAGTTGGTCGCGTTGTGGATATTCGACCGTCGTGTCCCGCACCATGGCACCGGTGGGCACTTTGCTGGTGCTGACGATGGCGAGTGTGCGCTGGGGCTGGGCGCGCAGCAAGTTTTTTTGCTCTGCAGCGGTCAAGGCATCAAAGACGAGAAAAGTGTCTGCGGAAGACGCCCCGATCTTGGCGGCCATTTCCACAGGTTGATCGTTGATCTTCAGGTTGGAAACGACTGGGCCGCCTTTTTGGCTCAAGCCTGTCTGGTCGAGCGAGCGCACCTGTAGGCCATCCAGCGCGGCCGCCGTGCCCAGCACCTGGTTGGCTGTTACCACGCCGGTGCCGCCGATGCCCATCAGAAATATATTGGCGCTGCCATTCACCGAACGTTGCGGCTCGGCGATTTTTTGCATAACGCGATAGCCAGGCTTCTGTGCCGAGCCATTTTGCTCAACGGGGATGATGCTCATAAAAGCCGGGCAATTGCCTTCCAGGCAGGTGTAATCCTTGTTGCATGACGACTGATGCACCTGGGTTTTCCGTCCAAATTCGGTTTCGACCGGCTGCACGCTGAGGCAGTTGGACACGGCACCGCAATCGCCGCAGCCCTCGCAGACCGCTTCGTTGATGACGATGCGCAGGCTGGGATCGTGGGCATAACCGCGCCGCCGTTTTCGCCGCAGGTTGGCTGCGCATTCCTGGTCATAGATCAGCGCGGTTACGCCCGGCGTATCACGCAAGAGCCGCTGCGCCTCGTCCAGCCGGTCGCGCTCCCACACTTCGGCATTGCTCGCCCAGGCTGTATCATGGGCGAACTGGCTCGGGTCGGCAGAGACGACGATGGTTTTGACGACGCCTTCGCTGTAAAGAAAGTGCGTCATCTCGGGCACGGGCATCAAGCCATCGGCAGGCTGCCCGCCAGTCATGGCCACAGCCGCGTTATACAAGATTTTGAAGGTCATGTTGGCGCGGGCAGCTGTCGCCTGGCGGATGGAAAGCGATCCGCTGTGCGCAAATGTGCCGTCGCCGATATTTTGGAAGAGGTGCCCCAGGCCACTGAAGGCTTCTGCGCCGACCCAATTCGCGCCTTCGCCACCCATCTGCGTGACGCCCGCCGTGTCACGATCCATCAATATCGCCAAGGTATGACAGCCGATTCCCGCCGCGGCCATGGAGCCCTCTGGCACGACGGTGGAGCGATTGTGCGGGCAGCCGCTGCAGAAATAGGGCTGGCGCGAGGCGATAGGGATGACGCCCAATGTATGCACAGCATCCAGCTCGCGCAGCCGCTCTGCCAGGCGCGGCGCATGGACACGCCCTGCCAAACGTCGAGCCAGCACGTGCGTGATCGCATCGGCATCCAACTCGCCATCGGCGCGCACCAGGCGTTTCCCATGTTCGTCTTTCTTGCCGACGATGAGCGGATTGTGCCCGCTGCCATAGAGGGCTTCTTTGCAGAAGGTCTCTATGAAACCGCGCTTTTCTTCGATGATCAGCATTTCGTCCAGACCCGCGGCGAATTCGCGCAGGCCATGTGGCTCGATAGGATGGATCATGTCCAGCTTGAGCAGACGGATGCCAACCCGCACCAGTTCACGCTCGTCCAGCCCGATATCTCGCAGCGAACCGCGCAGGTCGTACCAGGTTTTGCCAGCCGCCACGATGCCCAGCCAAGCGTCATCGCCGGGCGCGACGCTGCGATTCAGCCGGTTGGCGCGGGCAAATGCCAGCACAGCCTCGTAGCGCTCTTCAAATACTTCGCGCTCTTGTGCGACCGACCAGGGCGCGACCAAATTATTGTCTTGCCGATGCTGCCAACGCCGGCCATTCAGCCGAAAGTCGGGTATGGCCAGCTCGCGCTCGCGTCCCAGCTCGACGGTGCTGAATTCATCCGCCACATCGGATACGATTTTGATGCCCACCCACAAGCCACAATAGCGCGACAAGGCAAAACCCAGCAAACCAAGATCAAGGATTTCTTGGGCGCTGCCGGGGTAAAGCACGGGCATCATGGCATCGTAGAGGGCTATTTCGGAATGCGAGGGGATGGTCGACGACTTACAAGACGGGTCATCGCCAGCCAGCGCCAGCACGCCACCATAGCGTCCGACGCCGGTCAGGTTGGCGTGTTTGAAAGCATCGCCGCTGCGGTCAACGCCCGGTCCCTTGCCATACCAGATGCCACAGACACCATCATATTTGGGCTGGGGCAGCAGGTTGGCGGTCTGGCTACCCATGATGGCGGTGGCGGCCAGCTCTTCATTGACCGCCGGGATAAAGCGAATGTGATGCTCGCGCAGCAGGTCGGGGATGCGCTCCAGCGCAGTATCCAGCGCGCCCACTGGCGATCCGCGATAGCCGGTGATCAATCCCGCCGTGTTTAGCCCTTGCGCCAGGTCGGCGCGGCGCTGGTCGAGCGGCAGGCGAGCCAATGCCTGAATGCCGCTCATGATGACTGTGCCTTGCCTCGCCCGGTAGCGGTCGTCCAAGCGAAATTCGCGCATCTGCGACGCAGGAGTGACGGGATTCATAAGTCGAGTATAACATGAGTCGGCGCAAAGATTTGTAGTGGCATAGCAGCTAGATGTATAGTCTCGGATTCTGCCGGCGTCTGGTAGCCCAGAGCGCTGTGCGGACGCAACTGATTGTAGACTACCTCGATAAAGTGCCCAAGCTGCTCGCGTGCTTCAGCCATGCTTTGATAGTCGCTTGGATACACTTCCTCCGCCTTGATGGTGCGGATCACCCTTTCTGCATAGCCGTTTTCGCTTGGCTCGCCCACAGCCGCCATGCTGATCTGCGTACCGGCATCGCGCAGCAGCTTCGTATAGACCCCGGCGGCGTATTGCCTGCCTTGGTCGGAGTGATGGATGTTCGGCGCTGGATTGATCTTGCCCGCATTTTGTTGACAGGCTAGTTGTCCAATAAAGTAGGCTGTGAACAGGGGGTAAGGCGATGACGAAGTACAGCAAGGAGTTCAAGCGAGAGGCGCTCAGTCTGGCTGCGCAGCCGGGCATGAAGGTGGCGCAAGTTGAGCAGGAGCTCGGCATCACGCCGGGCTTGATCTACAAGTGGCGCCAGCGCTATCGCGTTGATGAGAACAGCCATGCGCTGATGCCCAGCGCCGAACGCGAAGCGCAAGCCGAGATTGCCC
>JAJEBK010000009.1 GCA_022823945.1 Anaerolineae bacterium
AATCCCTCCCCCATAAAGAGGGAGGGATTTTCCGTCGCTTTGAGCGGGCTGCGGGCGAGTCGTCGCCTCGCCCCTACGACCCACAGGTTCTTCGGGCGTTTGCTCCCCTTCCCTCATTTTGGGGGCAAGGGGCTGGGGGATGGGGGCAATGTCCGCCCTGCCAAGACTGCGCTGCGCACCTATTTGAATTCACATAACAAGATTTGATCACACCCGCCTGAGCGCGCGCTTGCCACCACCGCCGCAAATCGTCTATACTCTGCGCCACTATTCGCGCGGCTGTATGGGCAGTTGTCTTGGAACAGCGACCGGTTCTATATCTCATTGATGGGCATGCGCTGGCTTATCGTAGCTTCTTTGCGCTGCAGCGGGCTGGTTTTGTAACCTCGTCTGGCGAAAGCACCAGCGCCGTCTATGGCTTCAGCGCGACGCTGTTGACCATCTATGAGAAGTTCCAGCCCAAATATCTGGCGGTGACTTTCGACAAAGGGCTCAGCGGACGCGAAGAATTTTATCCCGGCTACAAATCGTCCCGGCCGCCCATGCCGCCCGACCTGAAAGCCCAGTTTGAGCGCATCTTCGAGCTGGTGGCTGCTTTCAACATCCCGCAGCTGACCATGCCAAATATGGAAGCGGATGACATTCTGGGCACGATCAGCCGCCAGGCAGTCGAGCAAGGCTTGGATGTGCATATTGCCACGGGCGACCGCGACATCTTGCAGCTGCTGGGACCGCATGTGCGCGTGCAGCTTCCCCAGCGCCGCGGCGATGACCTGGTTTATGACGAAGCTGCCTTCCGCGAGCGATATGCAATCGAACCGAGCCAGTTGATCGAACTGAAAGCGCTCATGGGCGACAGCTCCGATGACATCCCTGGCGTGGCGGGCATCGGCGAAAAGTCGGCGACCAAGCTCTTGGGGCAATATCGGGACCTGGAAGATATCTACGCGCATCTCGACGATCACGGCACGCGCGTGCGCAACTGCCTCATCAGAGGCAAGGACATGGCTTTTCTGAGTCGCCGGCTGGCCACCATCATGCGCGACCTGGATATCAAGCTGGATCTGGATGCCTGTGTCTTGGGCGACTTTGAGCTGAAGGCGGTCGATGAAGTATTTTCCAGGTTGGAATTCCGGTCGCATCGTGAGCGCGTGCACAAGCTGCACGGCTCGCTGCATGGCGACGAAGCGATTGGCATCGTCAAAGCCGAGGATGTGGTCGAAACGGTCACCGTGCGCGACCAACCGGCGTTGGCTGACCTGGTTAAGACGCTCAATCGCGCCGAGATGATCGCCTTCGACACTGAAACGACCGGCATCGACCAAATGGCCGCCGAGCTGGTGGGCATCGCGCTGGCGGTGACTGGCGAGCGCGGCTATTACATCCCCGTCAATCACCGCGCCAGCGACGGAGATGGGCAGTCCAGCATGTTTAACGAGCCAGTTGGCGACCAGTTGCCCCTGGACGAAGTGATCTCCGCGCTGCGTCCTCCGCTGGAAAACCCGGCGATCCCCAAGGTCGCGCACAATGCCATTTATGATGTGATCATCTTGCAACGGTATGGTATCGATGTCGCGCCTATCGCCTTTGATACGTTGTTGGCGGAATGGCTCAGCAACCCCATCAGCAAGTTTCTCAAGCTCAAGACCTTGGTGGCGCACGCGCTGGATGTGCAGATGACCGAGATTGACGAACTGCTGGGCAAGGGCAAAGACCAGAAGACGATGAGCCAGATCGATATCGAAATGGCCGCTCCCTATGCCGCCGCCGATGCCAGTATGACCTGGCGACTCGTCCAGCCCCTGCGCGACAAGCTGAAGAACGAGGGCGTGACCACGCTGTATCACAAGCTGGAACTGCCACTCATCCCCATCATCAGCCAGATGCAGCGCAAAGGCGTATCGCTGGATGTCGACTTCCTGCGCGCTATGAGCGACCAGCAGCGCGAAAGCCTGTCGGAGCTGCAAGCGCAAATCTTTGAGCTGGGCGGCGGCAAATTCAATATCAACAGCCCCAAACAGCTAAACGAAGTGCTCTTTGGCAGACTCGGCTTGCCGACCGAAGGGCTAAATCGAACCAAGCTGGGTTTCTCGACCGACACCAACACCCTGCAAAAATTGCGGCGCGAGCACGAAATCATCGAATTGATCGAAGGCTTCCGCGAGCTTTCCAAATTGAAGAGCACTTATGTGGATGCGCTGCCCACGCTGGTCAATCCGCGCACCGGTCGCCTGCACACCAGTTACAACCAGACGGGCGCAGCCACCGGCAGATTCAGCAGCAGCAACCCCAACCTGCAAAACATTCCCAACCGCACAGAGATGGGGCGGCAGGTGCGCCGCGCCTTTGTCGCGCCACCCGGTTATGGCTTTCTGGCTGTCGACTACAATCAGATCGAGCTGCGGGTCATGGCGCATATCAGCGAAGATGACACCTTGATCGAGGCTTTTCAGGACGGACTGGATATTCATCGTGCCACCGCCGCGGCAGTATTTGGAATCGGCCTGGACGAAGTGAACGACGAGCAGCGCGACTTTGCCAAGCGCGTGAACTTTGGCCTGTGTTATGGGCAGGGCGCATTTGGGCTGGCCAGTCAAACGGGCTTGACGCGATCCGAAGCCCAGTCTTTCATTGATGCCTACTTCGCCGAGATGCCCGGCGTAAAGCGTTATATTGACGAGACCCGCGCGCGTGTGTGGGAGCACGGCTATACCGAAACGCTCTATGGACGGCGGCGCAGCTATCCACAGATCAAAGCGGGACGGCGAACTCGTGGCGCGGGCAACGAAGAACGCGCCGCCATCAATATGCCCATTCAGGGAACAGCCGCCGATATCTTGAAGCAATCCATGATCAATCTGGATGCGCGCCTGCGCGATGCAGGCTGCGATGCCGCGATGATCTTGCAAGTGCATGACGAGCTGGTGCTGGAAGTGCGCGAAGACGAATTGGCAGCGATCGGTCCTCTGGTGGTAGAGACCATGGAAGCTGCCTTGCCCGATGGCAAACCCCTGCGCGTCCCGCTCAAAGCCAAAGCCAGCTGGGGCGGCAACTGGCGCGACATGCTCGAGCTAACAGCAGCGCCTTGATTAATAACCTGACACGAACTGGCAAACATGACCGATGAAGCACTTTCTTGATTTGGCGGCTTGTAGCAAAGACGAATTGCGCGACTATATTGACTTGGCGCTGCAATTGAAGGCAGAGTGGCGCGCCGGCGGCAACCAGCCTATTCTGCGCGGCAAGACCCTGGGTATGATCTTTCAAAAACCATCGCTGCGCACGCGGGTTTCTTTTGAGATGGGTATGAAGCACCTGGGTGGCGATGCCATCATGCTCGGTCCGAACGAGATCGGCCTGGGCGTCCGCGAAAGCGTGCCCGATGTGGCGCGGGTGCTTTCCAGCTATGTGCAGGGGATTATGGCGCGCGTTTATGACCACAGCGATGTCTTGCAGTTGGCTCGGTATTCGCGCGTGCCCGTCATCAATGGCTTGAGCGACGACTACCATCCCTGCCAGGCGCTGGCGGATATATTGACCATCCGCGAGCATTTTGGGGCGCTGCAGGGCATCAAGCTGGCTTTTGTTGGCGATGGCAACAATGTAGCGGCTTCTGTCGCGCTGGCTTGCGCCCAGTTCGGGCTGGACTTTCGCATCGCCACCCCCGAAGGCTACGAAATGAAACCGCATATTCGCGAACAAGCGCTGGAAATCGCCGCGCAAAACGGCACCTCGCTGCTCATGTGCACGCGCCCGGAAATGGCGCTGGCCGATGCCGATGTCGTCTATACCGACACCTGGATCAGCATGGGACAAGAGGCAGAAGCGGCCGAGCGCATTGATGAATTCAAGGCCTTGCAAGTCAATGCCCGAATGCTGGGTCATGCCAAGCCCGACGCCATCGTTATGCACTGCTTGCCAGCCCACCGCGGGCACGAAATCACCGATGACATGATGGACGGTCCACAATCGCGCGTCTTTGAACAGGCGGAAAATCGGCTGCATGCCCAGAAAGCCATTCTGGCGCGCCTGCTGGTTTAGTGCCGCTGTCGACAACGCGTCTGCCGAATTGATGTTAGAATATGATAACTTGCGCTGCGCAAGCGGGTTTCCGCTTGTAGATAGGGCAGCGCTGACCAATTATTTGGAAGATGCCTCGTGGAACAAGTACTGGTCATTCTGGAGAGCCTCGCCCTGACCGATGTCGTTGATATCGCCATTGTGACATTGCTTTTCTACAGCATCAGTTTGCTCTTTCGCGGCACGCAGGCGGTTGCGCTTTTTCGCGGCATCGCGCTGTTGGCGATCGGCTTGATCAGTGTGGCGGCGGCGCTGCGGCTGCAAGCGCTGAGTTGGCTGCTGGCGAACAGTTTGACCGCCCTGGTCATTGCGATTCCGGTTATCTTTCAGCCCGAGATCCGCCGCGTGCTGGAGAGGCTGGGGCGCAGCGCATTCTTTGGCACTCGCCTGGCACCAGAAGCCACGCGGGTCTCGGTGATAGACGAGATCTATAAAGCCACAAGCAAACTGAGCAGTCGCCGCCATGGCGCGCTCATTGTGCTGCAGCGCAACAGCAGCTTGCAAGAATATATTCGCACCGGCGTTGGCCTGGAAGCGGTCGTCACGGCTGACTTGCTGGCTACGCTCTTTTGGCCCCGCACCGAGCTGCACGATGGCGCGGTCATCATTGATGACACGGGTCAGATCGCCGCGGCTTCTTGTGTTTTGCCCATCACAGCCAGCCGCAACCTGCCCAATCCCAACCTGGGCACACGCCACCGGGCGGCAGTCGGCATCAGCGAAGTGGGCGATGCGCTCTGCGTGGTTGTATCCGAAGAGACTGGCAAGATTTCGCTCACCAATGGCGGACGCATGATCCTCGACCTGGATGCGCAGCGCTTGCAGCTGATCCTGGGTGGCGTCTATGGACCTGACCAAGCCGACCAGTTGCCTCTTGCCAAGCGCGTGCGTGAACTGCGAGACGATTTTCTGCTGCGCCTACAGACGCGCCGCCGACAAGGGGCACAAACATGATCCGGCGCTGGGCACAGACAAACGCCGCTGGCAACTTGCTCTGGCTGGCGGTTTCGCTGCTGCTGGCGACCGGCGTCTGGTATATCGCGGTTACTTCTGCCGACCCCATCCAACAGCGGCGCTTTTCCAGCGTGCCCATCCAGTTTGTGGAAAGCGCCTCGGCTGTCATGACCAGCAGCTCCGCCCGCGCGGCGATTGTCACCGTGCAAGGCTCGCAAACCTCCCTGCCGCGGTTGGTTGAAGAAATCGAAGTGCGCGCCGAATTGTCTCGATTGGGACCAGGCACCCATACTGTGCCGCTGCATGTCAGCGTCGCGCCCAATACCTCAGACAGCATCCGCAGACCTGTGCTGCGCATCCAGCCAGTGCAGATCGTGGTCGAGCTGGAGCCGATCGAATCGCGCGATATGGCTATCGAGATCGCCATCATCAATCCGCCGCCAATCGGCTATCGCCATGACGAACCGCAGTTGGATATTGACCAGGTGGTGGTTATCAGCGCAGCCAGCCGCATGTCACAAGTCGCGGCTATTCGCGGCGAGCTCGACTTGTCCGCCAGCCGCAGCCCACTCGAACAAGAAGTCCGCCTGCATGCGGTAGATGCCGAAGGCGACCGGGTGAGCGGCGTGACACTGAGCCCACAGTCGGTTCGGGTTTCCGTGCGCGTAACGCGGCGCGACGACATCCGCCAATTTCCAGTGCGACCCAATATCCTGTTGCACACGCTGGCCGAGGGCTTCTTGTTCAAAGATTACAGCTATGACCCTGCCTCTATCTTCATTAGCGGCGCGCCCGAGCAGTTGGCGCAGCTTTCTGATACCCTGCTTACTGAGCGAATCAGCCTGGAGGGGCATCAAGAGAAGTTCGAGGCGACTGTTCCCATCTTGCTGCCCGACGATGATTTGTTCGTCATGGGCGGCAACAACAACATCACGGTCGCTATTGACATCATTCCCATCATTGTTTCGCGCCAGATCGACAGCATTGATGTCGACCATTTTGGCTTGAACGGGCGATTCGCGGTGGCTATCGCACCCAGGACTGTGTCTGCCATAGTCAATGGTCCGGTTGTGCTGGTCGATCCGCTGACTGCCGCCGATATCCAGGTCAGTGTCGACTTGGATGGGCTCGCGCCCGGCGTATACGACCTAGCGCCGTCTATCGCTATCAACCAAGGCGAACTCAGCGAGGCAAATGTATCGCTTTCGCCGTCCGTCCTGAATGTCGAGATCATCTCGCCCGCAGCCAACGACGACGAGCCCGAGGCTGAAGCGCTGACGGAAGGCTAGACAGGCTGTGTCTGCCAATTGTGCCGCGCGCAGACTACAATTTGTGGCAGACGAGCGTATGTGGAGCGTCCAGCGCTGATGGCACAGAAACCGATTGTCGCCCTGGTGGGCAGACCCAATGTGGGCAAGAGCACACTCTTCAACCGACTGGTCGGCGAGCGGCTGGCAGTCACGCACGAGATGCCCGGCACGACGCGTGATCGTCTGCATGGCGAGTCCTTCTGGACGGGCAGCGCTTTTCAGGTAATCGACACGGGCGGCATTGAAGTCTACCAGCCGAGCGGGGCGCGCGATGAATCGCCACTGGCAGAGGGCAGCGCAGCATTTGTGGCTGAGATCATTGAACAGGCGCTGATCGCCATTGCCGATGCCGATGTCATCATTCTGCTGGTCGATGCGCAAGTCGGCGTAACGGCGGCTGATGAAGCGATCGCCGAGATCTTGCGCCGCAGCGATAAACCTGTGCTGGTGGCCGCCAACAAAATCGACGATCGCCGCTTTCTGGACGAAGCCTATGACTTCTATAGCCTGGGTTTGGATGCCGTCGTTGGCATCAGCGCTATTCACGGCTTGGGCGTCGGCGACTTGCTGGACGAGCTGGTGGGCCGCCTGGACGCGCTGGTTGATGACAGCGAAGATGAAGACGACGACCATCTCAAGATCGCCATTGTGGGCAGACCCAACGCCGGCAAGAGCACTTTGCTCAACAATCTCATCGGCGCCGAACGCGCCATTGTCAGCGAAGTCGCCGGCACAACCCGCGATGCCATCGATACCAACATCACCTGGCATGGCGAACAAATTACATTGATCGACACAGCAGGCATCCGCCGCAGGGGCCGCATTGAAGCGGGCGTCGAACGTTACAGCGTCATCCGCGCCATGAAAGCGATCGCGCGCAGCGATGTGGCGCTGTTGGTTATTGATGCGCAGTTGGGCGTTACCGAACAGGATGAGCACATCGCCGGTTATATCATTGACGAATACAAGAGCCTGGTCATCGTGATCAACAAGTGGGACGCGCTGGAAAAAGACTCGCATACGATGCACGGTTTCATCGAAACTATTCGCGACCGGCTGCATTTTGTACGATATGCGCCGATTATCTTCATCAGCGCGCTGGCAGGACAGCGGATCCATCAGGTGCTGGAAGTTGCGCATCGTGTCTGGGAGGCGCGTTTCGTGCGCATGCCAACAGCCGATGTCAACAAGCTGTTGCGCGAGGCGGTCGAAAAACATCCACCACACGCCAAAGGCAACAAACGGCTGAAATTTCTGTATGCCTCGCAGGTGCGCACCGACCCGCCGTTGATCCTCTTTCATGTCAACGATCCGCGCCAAGTGCATTTCACTTACAAGCGCTATTTGGAGAACCAATTTCGCGAAGCATTCGAATTTGAAGGCACGCCCATTCGCATGAGCTTTCGTTCGCGCGACAACAAGCGGGCGTTTGAGCCAGGATAGCGCAGCGATTTTGGTCGGGCTTTTGCATTGCGATAGCTGGCGGGCAAACCTATAATCGGCGAGTCGTCAATCCTGCGCGCAAAGGGAAGTTCAGTTGGTCAGTCACACGGGCGATCTGCCACGACCGCGCTTGAAGACGCCGGGTTTGCTGATGGAGTTGGTCGGCACTGTCGTGTTTGTGCTGGCGGTCACCGTGCTTTTTGACCTGGCGATACCGCGTTCGCTGGTCGATGGGCACAGCATGGAGCCGACTTTCTATGGCCATGACCGGCTGGTGGTCAGTCGCGTGCATTATCTGCTGAGCCAGCCCGCGCGCGGCGATATCGTGGTCTTCAACTCGCTGCGACCCAGTGAGGCGGCGCGCGGCGTCATGCTAATCAAGCGCATCGTTGGCTTGCCGGGCGATTCAGTTGTGATCCGCGATCGCCAGGTGCATATCAATGGCGTGGCGCTTGCCGAGCCCTACATCAAAGAACCCTGTGGGCGACGCTGCCGTGATGACGAATGGACCCTGGCCGCGGACGAATACTTCGTTATGGGCGACAACCGCAACAACAGCAACGATTCGCGCGCGTTTGGACCCGTACCCTTGCGCCACATCGTTGGCGAGGTCATCTTCCGCTATTTTCCGCTGCATGCCATCGGGCTGATCGCCCAGTGAGGTGGCGTTCATGACTGCCAAAGCTCCCGGTTACGCTTGCCCGCGCTGCACAGTCGGACGTTGCACACCACAGCGCACGACTTTCTGCGACATGGTGCACGATCAGTTGTTGAGCATTCCTAATGTACTCGCCCATATCTGCGATGTCTGCAACTTTGTCGAATTCGATCAAGAGCTGCTCGATACCTTGTGGGAAAATCTTTACAGCGGCACCCCCCGCGAAGAACTTGTGCCAGCTGTCTCATCAAAACGCAGCCCGACATTCGGCGAAGGGTAGCGCAAATGCCAACAGAAGCAGATCTGCGGGAGCTGATATGTCGCATCGGCAGGCTGATGTATCAGAAGAGCATGATTGATGGCACAGCCGGTAATATCAGCGCCAGACTGGACGACGGTGGCATTCTGCTCACGCCCAGCGGACTGGCGACCGGTTTCTTGCAGCCCGAGCAACTGATCATCGTCGACCTGGCTGGCCGACGCATTGATGAGCCTAGCGCCGACAACGCCGACTTGCGCCCGACCTCCGAAAGCGCCATGCACCTGGAATGCTATCGCCAGCGCGATGATGTCAATGGCGTCGTTCATGCGCATCCACCCACTGCCATCGCGCTGACCCTGGCTGGAGTCGACTTGGGGCAATGTCTGATTCCCGAGATGGTGGTGCTGCTGGGCCTCGTGCCGACCGCGCCCTATTCCACGCCATCCAGCGAAGAAAACCGCCTCGCCATCACCGCGCTCATCCGCGAGCACGATGTCATCATGCTGTCCAACCATGGCTCGCTGACGGTGGCGAAGTCACTTTGGGATGCCTATCTGCTGTTGGAATCGCTGGAGCACGGCGCAACCATCATCCACCGCGCGCTGCAGATAAGCAAGGAACTTAACGCCATTCCGCCAGAGCAGGTCGGTAAGCTGGTCGACTATCGCGAGCAATTCGGCTTGCTGCGGCCCGGCGACCGCGAGCGTTTCGCCCGTTTTATGCAGCCGGACTAAGCGCCGTCCCCACACCATCTGCCCAAGACTTGCGGGCTATTCCACTATTGACTCGCTGCGTATTGGCGTATATCGTTTGCATTGTCGCTGCCGACCAGCAGTGCGGCGGAGGCCCCTTCGTCTAGCGGCCTAGGATGCCACCCTTTCAAGGTGGAGACACGGGTTCGAGTCCCGTAGGGGCTACACAAAACTCTCGCGGATGCGCTGCGCCTGCTCGATATTGCCCTTAGCCCGTTCGCGCGTCTGCTGCATCTTTTTCTCCGCCTCGACCGCCCTTTCCCGCACATAGCTTTTGCCGCGCTCCTCCGCAGCATCCAGCATCGCCCGCATTTCATCATTCAGCTCGGCTGGTGAGCTTGGCGCGCCGGGTCGATTAGTCGGGTTAAGCGAGCTTTCCAGGCGTGTCGGCAGGCGCTCTTCCAGCTCTGCGATGGTCAGTTGTGGAGAAGGCAAGGTCTGATACCAATATGCAGTCGAAGCCCAGTCGTCCGACAGGTGATTGCCATGCCCATGCTCAATCGTAACTTTGATGCGGCGCGAGAAATGCACGGGATCGGTCAAATGAAAACGATAACTGACCGGATAGCCGGGCATTTGGCTTTCGTGCAGAATCGTGCCGCACATCGGAAAGGCATTCGTCTGCATGCCCCAGGCGTGGCTGAAATAATCTTCTGTGCCCGTGCCATGCAGGCTGGGCGGCCAAGTATCGTCATCGATGAAAATCATATCATCGCCTTCGCCCCACCAGGTGCCCTGGAAGTGCGCCACCGACAGGTTGCAGCCGATGTAATGCCCGCTGCCCTCTGTTTCCAGCACGACATAATTGCCATCGCCGCTCAGGTTGACGATGTTGGTTTCTGGGCTGTTGGTCTGCAAGTTGGCTCCCCAGCCAGCGCAGGGATTGTCGCGTTTCCAATGCGCATGGAAGTAGGCGGTGTCGGCGGCGCTGTCTTTGCGATGCAGCTCGTAGCCGATGTAGAAATATTGCCCATAGGGCACATCGTTCTGGTTTTCGATCTCGATGCGCGCGCGCTTTTGGAAGGGCATGGGCAGGTAGCAATTCAAGCCGGCATTGCCACCGAAGAGGAATTGCTCTTCTGGCTTGACTGTCACGGCAAAAGGCAGCGACTGATAATTGGCGGCGATGCTGTGACCGATGCCGAAGAAGTCGCCCAGTGGCACGAGAACGCTGGGATTTTCCTGATCGTCCCAATACATTTTGAGCAGGATCTTGCGGTAATAATAGGGGTCGCTGACTTCCCAGTTTAGCCCCAGCGCATTGTGAATCTCGAATATGGGCGCGACATAATGTCCCATATGCGGGTCGATGATGCCGGGACCGAGCACGCGCCGGCAGAACTGCGTCATCCAGATGTGCGTGATGCAGCCAGGTCCTTCGATATCGGCGAGCACGATGGTCTCATGCGGCGGGATCAGCCAATAATCCTGGTTGCGCCCGGTCTGGTCCCAGCTTGATGCGCGCGCCGAGCGAACATCGCGGAAGTGGGTCAAGTTGTCGAAGATGCCGCCCAGCGGTCTTATGGTCATTTTCGGTCTCCTGTTGCGTTTGCCGAGTTGGTTGTTTGGCGTGTCAACTCCATCCTAAGCAATATTTGACAACGCTATCATAGCGCGTTACACTGCATGCAACCTGCAATTGGTGGCAAAGACCGCAAGAATATGATGGTCGACAGGGTCGCTTTCAAGTCATTTCAGCCGCACCGCCGGCACATGGCGTTTTCTATTGCGCATTATCCCTCGATGAAGCTCCTGCTCCACCTCTGCATGGAGACCAAGCGTCTCGGCGATAACCCCCGCACATAGTCCATCGGCGCGCAATCCGCTGCCCGCCTTCCCTATCTCTGCGCGTCCCCCCAACTCGGGATAGTCACTGACTCGCTCAGTGTTGTCCGCTGTGGAATCTGTTTTGGGATTCCCCGCATTCCTATACGATGTCTAGTTCCAAAGAAAGGCAGGATCATGAAACGCATTTGTCTAGTTCTGGCAATACTCGTTCTGCTCTCGCTGTCGCTGGTGGCGGGCGCGCAAGATCCAGTTACCTTGACGGTGCTGGTTGAGCAAGGTGGCGTGTGGCTGCAAGAAGCCGCCGCTGCCCAATTTGAAGAGGAGACGGGCCACACCGTCGAATTTGTCAATGTGCCCTATGGCAGTGTCTTCGACCGTTTGTCAGCCGAAATGGCGACTGGCGGCAGCGCCTTTGATGTCGCCACCATCGATGTCGTTTGGATGTCGCACTTCGCCCCCTTCGCCGAGCCGCTGGATGATCTCTTCACCGACGAGGTCGTGGACGACTTGTTCGCCTCGCTGGTGGCAGACGCCCAGATCGACGGCACTTTCATCGGCATGCCCACCTGGGCGAACACCGAAATCATCTTCTACCGCAAAGACATGTGGGAAGATGCTGACGAAATGGCGGCTTTCGAAGCCGAATATGGCTATCCGCTTGCGCCGCCGACAACCTGGGACGAGTTCACCGACATGGCGCAATTCTTCACGAGGGACAACGATGGCGATGGCGAAATCGATATGTATGGCACCGATGTCAAAGGTGGCGTGGCCGACTTTGAGTGGATGATCGCCGTGCTGCAGGCTGGTTCGCCCGGCGTGGTGTTGGATGCCGACAACAACATCATCATCGACAACGATGCGCATGTGGCGGGCTTGGAGTACTACATCAGCCACCACTGCGACATGGATGTGGCGCCGCCCAATGTCAATGAAGTTGACTGGGGCGTGGCTGAAAATCTCTTCTACCAAAGCCAGACCGCCATGTTCCGCTTTTGGGGGCATGCCTATCGCTTGACTCGCGGCGATTCGCCCATTGCCGATCTGGTTGGTGCTGCGCCCATGATCGCTGGTCCGGGCGGCATCGGCGCGATTCCCGGTCCGTGGTTCAACATCGTGCCCAAGACCTCGCAGAACAAAGAGGAGGCTTTGCAGCTGGTTCAGTATCTATATGACCACAACGCCATGGGCATCGAAGCGCCGCTGGGTTTGGCCGCGCGAAAATCGGCTTATGCCCAGTATGCCGATGTCGAGGGTTTCGAGAACCTGAACCCGCTGCTGGAGACGCTGGACAGCCCGCAGACCATCGGTCGCCCCGCTGTCGCCGACTGGCAGCAGATCGCCGATGAGATCTTGGGACCGATCGGCTCGGACGCCTTGACCTGCGAGCACGATGTCGCCGAGCTGCTGGCTTGGGGACGCGCCGAGTTGGAAGCGATGGGCTACGAATAATTCGGTCGCGCGATAAGTGAGTGGGTATGCCCGTGATCAGGCTGACGGAAAGACGATTTGTGCTGCTGTTACTGGCGCCGGCCGGCTGCTTCCTCGCCGTCTTTGTGGCATACCCGCTGCTTTTGCTGCTGCGGAACAGCTTTTACGAGGTCAGCCTCTACGCCTTGAACGATGGTGTCTTTGTCGGCTGGGACAATTTCGTCAAGGCGCTGGGCTCGTCGCGTGTGCGCGAGTCGGCTGCGCGGACGCTGAATTACACAGTAATCGCATTGAGCGCCGAGTTTGTGCTGGGCTTTGGCGCAGCGCTGCTCTTCAATGCGCTGGGCAAACGTTCCGAGCTTCTGCGCACCATTTTCGCGTTCCCGCTGATGATCCCGCCCATCGTCGCCGGCCTGCTTTGGCGCTTCATGCTGATCGACAATATCGGCATCGTCAATCACATCCTGGAGACGCTGGGCATCATCGGCGATGCCAGCGATATCAGTTGGTTGGGCGACCGCGACCTGGTGCTCTTTTCCGTCGCGCTGCCTAATATCTGGCTGACGACCTCATTTGTAGCGCTGGTGCTGTATACCGGCTTGCAAAATGTCCCCGCAGAATTGATCGAGGCTGCCAAGATTGACGGCGCGGGCAACTGGCAGCGCTTCCGTCGCGTGACTGTGCCGCTGCTGCGCCCGGTCATCGCTGTCGTGCTGATTCTGCGAGGCATTGATGCCGCCCGCGCTTTTGACATGATCTGGATTCAGACCGAGGGCGGTCCGCGTTTCGCCTCGGAAATCCTCAGCATTCACATTTACCGCGCCATGATCCGCTATGGCAATGTGGGCGAGGCTTCTGCAATCGCCACGCTCTTCATGCTGGGCATGGTCTTGGCGAGCGCTCTGGCTTTCGCTGTCATCTGGGGCAGGGGGACTTCGCAATCATGAGAAGCCCCCTTGCCTCGCGGGCGCTGCTGATGCTGCTGGTGGCGCTAATCGTGCTGGTCTATGGCTTTCCCTATGCTTTCCTGGTTTCGACCTCGTTGAAGTCGCCACAGGCTGCGCTGGCCATCCCGCCGACCCTATTGCCACAGCAGCTCAGTATCGAAAATTATGCAAACATTGGTGAGCATCCCAGCGTGCAGCGATCGTTCGGCAACAGCATCATCATCGCGCTGCTGAGCACAGTCATCACCATTGCGCTGGCTGTGCCGGCTGCCTATGCTGTGGCGCGTTATGCGACCTGGGCGGGCAAAACCTTCCTATTCGTCGTGCTGATAACGCGTTTGATCCCGCCAGTCGCCGTGGGCATTCCACTATTCGTCATCATGCGCGCGCTGGGCTTGATTGATACGCATCTGGGCGTGGCGCTGGCACATTCCACCATCAGCGTGCCGCTGGGCATCTGGCTACTGGCCAGCTTTATGGAGGGCATCCCGCGCGAACTGGAAGAGGCGGCGCGCGTCGATGGCTGCTCGCGTTTTGGCGCGCTGCTGCGCATTATCATTCCGGTGGCTTCTGGCGGCATCGCAGTGACGGCAATCTTTGTCTTTCTGGCCTCGTGGAACGAATTTCTGTTTTCGCTGCTGCTGTCGTCGACCGGCGTCAAGACCGCGCCTATCGCCATCGCCGAATTCAAAACGCAATATGGCATCCAATGGGGCACGATGACCTCGCTGGCGGTATTATTCTCATTACCTGTTATCATCTTTTCGCTGCTGATGCAAAAGCGCATCATCGCTGGCTTGACCGTTGGCGCTGTCAAGGGATAGGCGCGTGAGTTTATTCTGCGAAGGAGAAGTTGGCATATGAATGTCTGGCAACCCAATAGCCCGCTGGGCGGCTTGCCCTTTATCAAACGGGCGCGGTCGCTGCGTTCGTCCAGCTATGACACCAGCGGCGCAAACCGCGATTTCAAGGTCGTGCCGCCCGGCGCGACGCATGTCATGGCGGATATTGAAGGCTGCGGCACCATCAAACATATCTGGATGACCACGCGCTGCTATGCGCCGCAGTACATGCGCAAGCTTGTCATCGAGATGTACTGGGATGGCGAAGATAATCCCAGCGTGCGCGCGCCGTATGGAGACTTCTTCGGCATCGGGCACGCCACCGGCAAGCACTATGTCTCCTTGCCCGTCAGCATGACTTTCGGCGATCGGCGCGGACCAAAAGGACCTTTCTCTCCCGCCATGAATTGGTACTTCCCCATGCCCTTTGGGCGGCATGCGCGCATCCAAATCATCAACGAGAGCGAAGAGCCTATCCAAAACCTCTTCTATTATGTCGACTACGAACTCTATGATGATGCGCCGCCGGACGATCTGGGCTACTTTCACGCTTCATACAACCAGGAAAATCCCACGCAAGCCCTGGCGCATCCCGGCGATGATCCCAACCCCGCGCCCTGGGACCTGCCCGGCATCAACCTCGATGGCGCAGACAATTATGTCATCCTGGACGCGGTCGGCACCGGGCATTATGTGGGCTGTCTGTTGAACATCGACAATTTTAACGCCAGCAACCAGGTCTTCACTTGGCCCGGCGAGGGCGATGATATGTTCTTTGTCGATGGCGAGGCTTGGCCCCCCTCCCTGCATGGCACGGGCACAGAGGACTACTTCGGTTGCGCCTGGGGCTTCCCCAGCGGCGAATATGCGGGACCCTATCACGGCATTTCGCTGGGCAGCGATGTGCAAGAGCACTTCGGCAAGTGGAGCCTGTATCGCTGGCATATTGAAGACCCGGTGCGTTTCACAAAGTCGCTGCGCTTTTCAATCGAGCACGGGCACGCCAACGACCAGAGCAACGAGTATTCCAGCGTGGCCTATTGGTATCAGCTGGAGCCGCACAAACCGCTGCCGCCGCTGCCGCCGGTCGAAGCGCGCCTGCCACGGCGTTGGCCCGAACACGGTCTTTGGGATCGCTAGCTGCGCGCCACGGGATTTGCGCATCCTCAGACGATGTCATCCAAATCGATATTGACGCCCACCAGATGCGCGGTATCGGGCGAGTCGCCGATGCACATGGCGTACCGCAGCCAGTATTGCGGAAAATCGCGGAGGAAATCACTTGAAAGCTCTGAGCGACTGCACAATTCTGGTGACACCAAGTTCTTTTGGCAGGCACGACCCGCGTCTGCATAGTGTGCTGGCGGAGTCGGTCGGCGAGGTTATCCGTAATGAGCGTGGCCGACCGCTGACATCGGACGAATTGCGCGACCTCCTGCCGGGCTGTGATGGGTACATCGCTGGGCAAGATCACATTGATGCCCACGCTTTGCAGCAAGCCGATCGCCTGCGTGTCATCGCGCGCTATGGCGTGGGCGTCGATCGCGTGGATCTGGCGGCGGCGCAAGCGCGCGGAATCATCGTCACCAATACGCCGGGTGCCAATGCCGATGCGGTTGCCGAGCTGTCGATCGGGCTGATGTTGGCGCTGGCGCGGCAGATCCCCCAGGCCAGTCAGCGCACGCGGGGTGGCGAGTGGCCGCGGCTTTCTGGCGTGTCGCTGGCTGGCAGTGTCGTCGGTTTGCTGGGTTTGGGCGCGATTGGGCAGTCGGTTGCGCGGCGTTTGCAGGCTTTTGATTGCATCTTGCAGGCGCACGATCCATTCATTACGAGCGACCAGGCACAACAGCTCGGCGTGCAGTTGGTCGAACTGGAGGCCTTGGTCGCCAATGCCGATTTCTTTTCGCTGCACTTGCCGGCGACCCCGGATACAGTTGGGCTGGTAGATGCGGACTTGCTGGCGCGCATGAAGCCTGGCGCCTTCTTGATCAACACGGCGCGCGGCGAATTGATAGACGAGGCTGCTTTGTATCAGGCGCTGCAGAGCGGACACCTGCGCGGCGCGGCGCTGGATGCCTTCCGCGAAGAGCCGCCGGCCGCCGATAACCCGCTTTTCAGCTTGCCGCAAGTGCTCGTCACGCCGCACATGGGCGCGCATACCGCGGGCGCGGTCAATGCCATGGGCTGGGGCGCGCTGAACGATTGCCTGGCTGTGCTGCGCGGAGATCCGCCCAAACACCGCGTTGTCTAAACTGCCCAGACTTTTTGCATTGCGACAAGCCGCAAGTTACCATTCTCATAACGAAATAAAAGTTTCAAAAAAAGGAGCGCCAGTGAATGAGAACCCAGCGCCGCTTTCGGTGAACCAAGTCAGCATTCCCCGCGGTTTTTGGGCAGAGCGGCAAGCCGTCAACCGTCAGCGCACCATCCCCGCTATCTACCGCCAGCTGGAAGACACGGGCCGGTTGAAAGCCTGGTCGTTGCAGCGTACGCACCCGATACCGAATGACCGCGGCACAGTCTACATGTTCTGGGACTCCGATACTGGCAAGTGGCTCGAATCGGTAGCATACAGCCTGGCGACTCATCCCGATGACGCGCTGCAAAGCTTGGCTGATCAACTCATCGACGCGGTGGCAGGCGCGCAGCAAGCCGATGGCTATCTCAATACCTACTTCCCCGTACTAGCAGCCGATGCCAAATGGACGAACCTTCGCGATTGGCACGAGATGTACAATGCGGGCCACCTCATCGAAGCTGCGGTCGCCTATTCGCAAGCCACCGGCAAAGACAAGCTGCTAGGCGTATTGTCGCGCTTTGCCGACCATATCGACGCGACCTTTGGTCCTGACGATGGCAAGGCGCGCGGCTATCCCGGGCACCCCGAACTGGAGTTGGCGCTGGTCAAGCTCTACCGACATTCTGGCGAACGGCGTTACCTCGATCTGGCGAACTATTTCATCAACGAGCGCGGCCAGGTGCCGCATTATTTCGATATCGAAGCGGCGGCGCGCGGCGAAAAACGGGAGGACTTTTGGGCGCAGACCTACCGCTATTGTCAGGCGCACGCCCCCATCCGCGAGCACACCGAAGCCACCGGACATGCTGTGCGCGCCTGCTATCTGTATGCGGGTATCGCCGATGTGGCGCTGGAGACGGGCGATGCCGAGCTGCTGGATGCTTCGCGGCGGTTATGGGACGACCTGACGCAGCACCAGATGTATGTGACCGGCGGGCTGGGACCGGCGCACTCCAACGAGGGCTTCACTTTCGCTTATGATATGCCTACCGAAACAGCTTATGCCGAGACATGCGCATCAATCGCGCTGGCATTCTGGGCGCAGCGCATGTTCCATCTCGATCCCGACAGCCGCTACATTGATGTGATGGAGCGCGCCATCTACAACGGCAGCCTGGCCGGGCTGTCTCACGATGGCGAGACCTTTTTCTATGCCAATCCACTGGCATCGTATCCTCGCGTCAACCCCTACAGTCGCTGGAGCGGCATCACCACCGATCAGCATTATCGCCGCGAGCCGTGGTTCTTCTGTCCTTGCTGCCCGCCCAATATCTCGCGGCTCATCGCGGGCATCGGCGAATACCTGTATTCGCAATTGGGCGACCGCGTCTATGCGCATTTGTACCAGGACAGCACAGCCAGCTTGCAAGTGGCGGGCGGCGCGTTGCTGCTGGAGCAGCGAACGGATTATCCCTGGCGCGGCGATATCGACTTCACAATCCGCTGCGATCAGCCGCTGGACTTTGAGCTGGCGCTGCGATTGCCCGATTGGTGCGCCGATTACAGCTTGTCGCTCAACGGCGTGGATGTCGAAGTGGACAAGCAACGGGGCTATCTCGTGCTAGGGCGCAGTTGGTCGGATGGCGATCGCGTGTCTTTTCGCTTGTCCATGCCAGTCGAGCGCGTCTTGCCGCATCCGGATATTCGCCAGGCGGCTGGGCAGCTGGCATTGCAGCGCGGTCCGTTGGTTTATTGCCTGGAAGAAGCCGACAATGGCGGACGCCTCGCCAATGTGGCTATTCCGCCCGGTGCTGCGCTGAGCGCCAGTTTCGATGCCGACCTGCTGGGTGGCGCGAGCATCGTTCAGGGCAAGGCGCTGCGCAGCGAAGCAAATGGAGACAGCCCGGCGCTCTACCGCTATCAGCGCGGTGCAGAACAGACGCCTGCCGAGTTTGAATTCAAAGCCGTGCCCTATTATCTGTGGGCGAATCGCGAGCCGGGCGAAATGCGCGTGTGGATGCGCAGCAGTTGAATGGCAGTCCCCGATCGACCGTGCTGGCGGCGTTCGGTACGAAATTGTTGGCGAACTGAACAATTATAAGGAGAAGCAAAATGAGCGTATCAAGAAGAGAGTTTCTGAAGTTGGCCGGTTCGTCGGCGGGGGCGCTGGCGATGTTGTCGCGGATGGGCGCGCTGCCACCGGTGCTTGCTCAAGATGCGACGACCATCACGTTCGGCGGGTGGGGCGGCGTGGCCGAAGACGAAGGCGTCAAGGCGGCCATAGAGGTCTTCCAAGCCGAGAACCCTGATGTCAATGTTGTTTGGCAGCATACGCCCAGCGCCAGCGAATACTCGCGGGTGACGCTGACCAATATCGCGGCTGGCACAGCGCCCGATACCTCCTTCATCCGTTCGGATGATTACACCACTCTGGCGGCTGGCGGCGTCTTGCAAGATATCACCGACCTGGTGAAAAACGACTCGCTGCTGGGACAAGAGAATTACTTCATCGAGCCACAAGAATCGAACCGCTGCGAAGTCAATGGCCGTTGGTATGGCATCGGGTCGACCTGGGTCGCCCACCACATCTATTACAACGCCGAGCTCTTTGACGAGGCTGGCATCACGCCGCCCGGCTTCCAGGACGATGAAATCTGGGAATGGGATGAGTTTCTGGCGATCTGTAACCAGCTGACCAAAGACAGCAATGGTCGTCATCCCGATGACGCCGGCTTCGACCGCGAAGACATCGTACAGTGGGCGGTCGATTGGGCGACCTCCTGGTGGATGCCCCTGGCGGCGGCTGTGCATTCCAATGGCGGCGAGTTCATCAACGAAGAGGGATTGTGCGCGCTGGATTCGCCCGAGGCCATGGAAGCGATGCAGCGGCTTGCCGACCTCGTGCATGTGCATCATGTCGCGCCGCGTGGCGCATCAATCGAAAGTCTGGGTATGAACAACACCCAGATGATCAATGCGGGCCGGCTGGCTATGGGCGTCGATGGCTCGTGGGCGCTGTCCTGGATGAATCCGTCTTTGCTGGATGTGCAGATGGGCACGGGCGCATTGCCGAAGATGGTGAAGCCGGCCAGTCTGATGCAAGCCCACTTCCATTCCATCTTGTCATCGACGCAACATCCCGAAGCAGCCTGGCGCTGGCTGCGCTTCTTGGCGACGCCATTTTACCAAGAGCACTTCGCCAAGATCGGCCTGTGGATCCCCAATCAGAGCAGCATGTTGACAGAAGAGGGTCTGAAAGGCTGGGTGCGCGAGGGCATCCACCCGGAAAACTATTCGCAGTTTGCCACCGACTACCTGCCCAAGCACGGTGTCGCTGGCTATCTGCCGCCGGGCTGGATCGAAGCTCGCAACGACTTCATCACGCCAGCATTCGAGGCATTGACCAACGGCGAGCAGGCTGCCGATGTCTTCCCGAATGCCGTGCGCCAAGCCAACGAAGTGTTGATGTTCGCGCGCGACGATATGTAGAGGCGCAATAGTTAAGCGCCATGTATCGAATGGGCTGGGGGGACAAGCATCGTCCTCCCGTGCCCGCCCTGACTACCAAACCTGTGAGCAGAGCCAGTGTCACTTGTCGACGGATCGTTGTGGTTGACACAGCAATATAATCGACTGAGCTTGAAACGCCGCCGCACCCTGATGGGCTATGTTTTCATCACGCCCTTCATTTTGGGTTTCGTCTTCTGGTTTCTGGTGCCGGCTGTCGTCGCCGCTTATTTGACGCTGCAGCGCTGGAATCTGATCTCGCCGCCGCGCTTCGTGGGCATGTACAACTTCAACCGCATGCTCAATGACCCGCTGCTGCTGCAAAGCTTGAAAGTGACCGTGCTATTCTCTGCCATATCGGTGCCGCTGGGGCTGGTCTTTGCCTTCTTCCTCGCCAGCCTCATCAACAATAAGTTTCGTGGCATCGCCGTCTTCCGCACCATTTATTTCTTGCCCAGCATCGTGCCGGCTGTCGCCAACGCCATTCTGTGGGCTTGGCTCTTCAACACCGAGTTTGGATTGATCAACTTCGTGATTCGCGCGCTGGGCGGGCCAAAGATCGGCTGGCTGCAAGACCCCAACTGGGTGATGGTCGCCTTCGTGATTTTGACCGTCTGGGGTGTTGGCGGCTCGATGATCATCTTCCTGGCCGGCTTGCAAGGCATCCCCAAGATCTATTACGAAGCAGCCGAAATTGACGGCGCTGGTCGTTGGCAACGTTTGCTCAATGTAACTCTGCCCATGATGTCGCCCATCATCTTTTTTAACCTGGTGATTGGCTTCATCAACTCTTTCCAGATATTCGTCAGCGCCTTGCTGATTACCAATGGCGGACCGCAGAATTCGACGCTTTTCCTGGTGCTCTACATCTATCGCACGGCATTTGGCAGCCAAAAGATGGGTTATGCGGCTGTACTGTCCTGGCTGCTCTTCGCTATCTTGATGATTTTGTCATTCTTTGTTTTTCGCTATATCGGCTCGCGGGTGTATTACGAAAATCCTGACGAATGAAGGACGGGACGATGGCAAGCAAACCCAAGCGGAATCAGCGATCGTTGGGAGACCGGCTCTTCCATTGGCTGACGGTATTCTTGCTGGTCTTCTTCGCTGTTGTGATGGTTGCGCCTTTTGTGTGGCTGGTTTCCAGCTCGCTGAAGACGCAGCTCAACATCTTCCAGTATCCGCCCGAATTCTTGCCCGACCCCTGGATGCCCCAGAATTACATCAACGCGATGACCTACAAACCATTCGGTCTCTATTTTCGCAATACGCTGCTGGTCGCCGGGCTGAATGTCATCGCGGTGGTTTTCACATCGTCATTCTGCGCCTATGGATTCGCCAGGATGCGCTTCCCCGGGCGTGATCTCTGGTTCGGCATTGTGATGGCGACGCTCTTCCTGCCCTATGCCATCTTGCTGGTGCCCAGTTTCATCGTGTTTTCGCGCTTGGGCTGGGTCGATACTTTCCTGCCGCTGGTGGTACCACAATTCTTTGGCGGCGGCGCATTCAACATCTTCTTGATGCGGCAGTTCTTCCGCACGATTCCGGAGGAAATCTGCGATGCTGCGCGCATTGACGGCTGCAGCGAGTTCGGCGTCTACTGGCGCATCATGCTGCCGCTGTCCAAGCCTGCGCTGATCACCATCGGCATATTCACATTTTTGTTTGCCTGGAACGACTTGATCGGTCCGATGACCTATTTGCGCTCGCCGGACAATTTCACCATCGCCGTGGGCTTGGCATCTTTCCGAAGCCAGACCGACATCCACTGGGATTTGCAGTTGGCGGCATCCGCGGCTGTGACCTTGCCAGTCATCGCGATATTCTTTTTGTCGCAGCGCTACTTCATTCAGGGCGTGGTGATGACGGGCTTGAAAGGCTGATGAGGATTATGCCCAGAAGGCTTTTTCCAGGTCGTCAAAGTCGGCAGCCGGTCCTTCAAACTTGTTGCGCCCCAGCTCCAGCACATAGACATAATCGGCGATCTTGAGCGCCTCGCGGATCTCCTGGTCGACCAGCACAATCGTCAATCCCTCGCGGTCGCGCAGGTCGACCAGCATGCGATAGACCTCTTCGCTGAGCAGCTTGGCCAAACCAGCGGTCGGTTCGTCGACCAGAATGACTTCCGGGTCGGTCATCAATGTGCGGCCGATTTCTACCATGCGCTGCTGACCGCCCGACAAGTTGCCGGCCGGGTCGTGCTGCTTCTCGTGCAAAATGGGGAAGCGCTGGTAATTCTCCTCGATCTTGCTTTCCATGCGCGTTTTGTCGTTTTTGAATGTCCATGCGCCCATCATCAGATTCTCGCGCACCGACATATGTTTGAAGACGCCGGGCTGCTGGGGGATATAACTGATGCCGAGGTCGATCAAGCGGTGCGTCGCCGTGCCGGTTACATCTCTGCCGTTCAACAGCACTTCGCCGCTGTGTGGCTTTAGGAAGCCATAGACGGCTTTCAGCAAGGTGGATTTGCCGACACCGTTCGCGCCCAGGATCGTGGTCAGCTTGCCCGTTTCGGCGGTCAGGCTGAGGCCGCGCAGGATGTGCAGGTCTTCGTAATAGCCGACATACAAATCGTTGATTTCGAGCATGATCACTCGTCCTCGCCCAGATAGGCTTCAATGACGGCGGGGTCGCTTTTGACGGCTTGTGGCTCGCCATCGGCGATCAATGCGCCATTGTTCAGCACGATCAGGCGCTGGCTCAACTCGAACACGGCGCCCATATTATGGCTGATGAGGATGATGGCTTTGCCGTCCTCGTGCACGCGATGGATATAGCTGTAGATGGTCTCTTGCAAGCGCGGATGCACGCCGGCGAATGGTTCGTCCAGGATAATGACCGCTGGATCGAGCATCAGCAGCCTGCCCAGCTCCAGCAGTTTGCGCTGTCCGCCACTCAAGGCGCGGCTTAGTTCGTTGGTCAGGTGGTCTATGGTCAGCAGGTCGAGAATCTCATGTGCGCGGGCTTCGATATCGCCTTGGCGAGCGCGCGGCCGGATAGCCAGTCCCGGCACCATCATATTCTCCATCACGGTCATTCTGCCCAGCGCGCGCGTGATCTGGAAGGTGCGTCCCAAGCCGGCGCGAACCACATCATAAGGCGGGTGCCCATCTATGCGCCGCCCGTTGAGATAGATCGTGCCATTGGTCGGTTTCAGCATCCCGCTCATGACATTGGTGAGCGTCGTCTTGCCTGCGCCATTGGGACCAATCATGCCGATTAGTTGTGGCTTGACAACGCTGAACGAAACATGATCAACCGCCTGGTTGCCGCCGAAGCGCATGACGATAGAGTTCAGCTCCAGGTTGATCTCACTCATCGCCCACCTCCAGCCGCGCGGCATGGTCTTCATCGCTCTCGCGCTTGGCGACTGTCTCTTTCATGACGATGTCGCGTCCGCTGAACCAGGTGATGATGGGGTAGAGCAAGCCGTTGCGCATGAATCGCAACGTCAAGACCATCACGAGGCCAAAGAGCGCGTATCTCCAGGCGCCCGGCTCCCAGACGAAGGCATCTGCCCCGTCCGCCATGGTTAAGCCAAACGGCAATGTGATGACGACCTCGCGCGTGGCTTCCAGCAAGTAGCGCGCAATGAAGGCGCCCGCCGCCGCGCCGATCAAACTCTCCATGCCGCCTATCACGGCATAGGCGATGATCAACGACATCTGCAAAATCTCCAACTGCTCGGGGATGATGCGTTCGCTGCCGATATCGCTGTAAAATATTCCGCCTGCCAAGCCGACAATCATGCTGGTGAAGACGAAGACCAAAATCTTGTAGCGCACCACATTCACGCCCAGCGCCGAGGCGGCATCTTCGTCTTCGCGCATGGCACGCAAGAACAATCCCACCGGCGAGTTCGCGACCCAATACAGCGCCAGCAGGCATACGATGAGCAGCGCGAACATCAGGTAATATTCGACCTGGCGTGCCGTATCGACATCGGCGATTTGCAGCAGCGGACGCAGCGACAGCCCGTTCGAGCCGCCGGTATAGTCATATTCCGTCAACATGACGATGCGGAAGAGCTCGGAAAAGGCGATCGTAAACAGCGCCAGATATGCCGAGCGCAGACGCAGCAAAAGCCAGCCGATCACCAGCCCGACCAAACCAGCCACTATAGTGCCGATGAAGATCGCGCCCACAGACGAAACCGACTCCGGAGTCAAAAATGCGAAGCCATCGCGCGCCGCCAGCCCGGCCACATACGCGCCAATGCCCATGAATGCCATGTGCCCAAACGAAAACTGCCCGGCGATGCCAGCCAGCAGCGCCCAGCTTGATGACATGATGGCGTAGAAGAAGCCGCTAATAAAAACGGTCTTGGCGTAGTTCGACTGTGTTGTGTCGTTGGGAAACCACAAAAAGTAGACAACGATTAGCGCCAGCAGGGCATAACCCAGCCTGCGCCGTCCAATGCCCGCATCCACCCTCGCTTCAATCCGTTGGAAGAGTGCCATGATCAATGTTGCTCCCTTCCGAAGAGACCGGTCGGCTTCAACAGCAAGACCAGCGCAAAGATGACCAGCGCGAAAGCTTCTTTGTAGGCTGCGCCGCGGCTGGGGTCGGGATGACAGCCTGCGCCCAGCGCCTCGACTATGCCGACGATGATGCCGCCGACCAGCGCCCCCGGCACAGAGCCAAGCCCGCCCAGGACGACGATCACATACGAACGCCCGACCATCTCTGCGCCCACCCAGGGCACCCAGGCAAAGATCGGAATCAGCGCAGCTCCAGACATTGCCGCCAGCATGGAGCCCAAGCCAAAGGACAGCGTATTCATATTGGTCGGATTGATGCCGGTTACCGCTGCTGCTTGCCGGTCCTGGCTGGTGGCGCGCAAGGCTCGCCCGGTCCAGGTTCGCTGCAAAAAATAGAGCAGCGCGAATATCAGCGCGATACCCACCAGCATGGCAAAGGCGCGGTCGCCGATGATGTTGATTGGGCCAAACGCGAACTCATCGGTGACCTGTGTGCGCGGCAGGGTAAAGCGCCGAACTTCTATGAAGCGGTCGGTGCGCTGGGGGAAAGGTCCCGCAATCGCCAGTGTCGTGTATTCGATGACAAAACCAAAGCCAAAGGTGATCAGAATCGCGTATTCCGAGACGCGCTCTATCAGTCCGTCGTGCATGGGTTTCAGGAACATGCGCTCAAAGAAGGCACCCATCAGGAATACGATTAGCGCCGCCACCGGGATGCCCCACAGCGGATTGATGCTGATTTCTGTGCCTGTCAATTGGCTGAGCAGGTTCGAGCCGTGCATCAAAAAGTAAAACGAAAAATAGCCGCCCACCATGTAGAGTTGGCCATGCGCGAAACTCACGATGCCTTGGACAGAATAGATCAGCGTCAAGCCCACCGCCATCAGCGAATAGATGCAGCCAATGACGACGCCATTGGCGGTCTGCTGCGCCAGGTAGGTGATATGATAAGGCGCGGCCACACAGAGGTTGTCGGCATTGTGCAGGGCAAAAAGCGTGTATATCTGCCATGCGCCCAGCGAACCCAGCACGACCATCCAGTCGCGGCTGATTTTGGGGGTATCCCTCCACATCAAACCAATAATCAGGGGACCGATAGCGAAACCGCCCAAGGCAGCGGCGGTAAGCACATTCCGATCGTCTGCTTCGGTTTCGCGGTAACGGCGGGGGATGAGGTAGGCTGCGATCGCTGACCACAAAGGACCCGCCAAAATCAGCCAGGCTATGGATGGCAAGTTGGGGTCTTCTATGCGCACAAGGGCTTGCGAAGAAATAAAGACGGCAACAAATAGTCCGATAGTTAAGGTGGCGCGAGTGATCCAGCGGGGGCGCAAGTAATATAGACCAACCCCCAAGGGTCCCAGCGCGAAACCACTGACGACGCCCGCGACTTGCAGCGTGGAGAGGCTTGGCTCGTCGTCATTTTTGCGTTTGTCGGCAACTTGGGGCAGCGCCCACAAACCAATCACAGCCCAAAGCGGTCCAGCGAGCAGAAGCCAGGCAAGGAAGGCATCAATCATGTCTTTGCTCCTGGTGTTGGCTGATTGTCAAAGCAGATGGGGCAGGCGCAATGCCCACCCCAACGCGAATCGGTATGACTGTGGATGATTGCACCCACGCTTAGGGCGAGGTCCCCGGCACAACATAGGCGGTGCCATGTGTCTGGTATACCTCGGGATAAACGACCGCGGCTTCCAACGAGCTTTGACCCTGCTCGAAATATTGCATGACGGTCACGATGGGGTCTGGCCACTGATGCCACATGAAGGTGGGCGTGCCTTCTGGCAAGTCCGGGTTGTGGCTGCCATAGGTGAAGTAGTAACGACCCTGCGACAGCAAAATGTCAGAGGCTTCGATTGCATCGACGATGGCGGCGGCATCGGAATAGCTGCCTGCGCGCTCCATCGCATCCACCATCATGAATACGGCATCGTAGGAAGCCATGCCGAAGCTGGGCACGATATCGCCGAATTCCGCCTCGTATGCCGCGTTGAGTTCAATGGCTGTGTCATTGAACAAGCTGGGGATGATGCCAACGCGGTTGAAAGCGCAGTAATTGCCATCGGGCACAGTCGCCCAATACTGCACATGCTGGAAGGCGATCTGGTTGGTGACGCAGATCGTGTCTGGGGTCGGCGCGATGCCCAGCTCAGCCATCTGCTGCGTCAGATTGAAGGATGTCTCGCCGGTCACCACGATACGAATGGCATCGGGCGGCTCTGCGCTTGCCTGGATGCGGCTCAAGATCGGCACGAAGTCTTCCGTGCCCAGTTCGACATCGATCTGCGAGACCGTGACGCCAGCTGCTTCGAGGCGCGCTTGCTCATCGGCTGCGGCCGGCTGGCCATAGTCGGTGTTTTCCACGATCAAGACGACATCTTCGACGCCCAGCGCAATGAGCCAGTCGGTCACCACACTGCCCACCATTGAGCTGGCGGGTGAAATGCGGAAGATATGGTCGATGCCATCGTCAAAACGAGGCGCTGCGCCGTCGAACTCAATGATGCCGTTGGCGCTCACATTGTCGTTCCAAGGCTCGGAGAAGATAGTCGGAATGGCGTTCTCTTCCATGATGCCCATGGTCGCCAAGCCAACAGCGCTGTGATAGACGCCGACCATGCCGTCTACTTCGTCTTCCAGGATCAGCCGCTCGGCGACAGCCTGGCCGCGCTCGGGGCTGCCCTCGGAATCACCCGTGATGACCTCAAGCATATAATTGACGCCATCAATCTGGACGCCGCAATCGGCATTGATATCGGCTGCGGCCTGTTTGAATGCCCAGTCCATTGCCACGCCGCCAGCCACAGCGCCCGGCGCAGACATCGGCGCCAAGCCACCGAGCGTGATTGTGTAATCGGCGAATTCGCAATGTCCATCCGCGCTAACCATGCCCAGCGGCACGAGCGTCAGCATCGTGATCAGCGCGATTGTTACAATGAACGCACATCTATGTTTCATTCTGCACTCCTCTCATAAAGTTGATTGATGCGCACATCCTCTGTGAGCGTGCGCCACAGACGAATAGCTGCTTGTAGAGTAACCCGTGCCTGCGCCTTTGTCAAATGCGCGCCGTTTGCCGCAATTTGACGCGCGCCACACAATTGGATAAATTCTCGCTGTAGGTAGGGAGCGTCACATGCGCCATGCCCTAACTGCTGCTGAACGATAGAAAGGAGCGTGCCGGTTTCGATCCATGTTTGTACAGGAAGAGCACCAACTGCAAAGACAGTCAGATTGAAAGAAGGAAGGAACCAGAATGATGAAGCATATTCGAACGCTCTTGCCTTTGCTGCTATTGGCCGCGCTGGTGGCTTCGCTGGGCGCGGGATCATTGGCGCAAATGTCAGAAAGTGTGCTGCGCTCGGCGCATGATGCCGAATGGACGGGCTTGGATCCTCATGTCGCCAGCACTGTCTCCAGCTTCCATGTCTTGGCGAATGTCGTCGAATCCTTGACGACGAACAACGACGACATGCAATTGACGCCGCTGTTGGCCACCGACTGGTCGCAATCCGAAGACGGGCTGACCTGGACATTTACCTTGCGCGAGGGCGTGAGTTTCTCAAACGGCGCTGCCATGACCAGCGCAGATGTGGTCTTCTCGATGAACCGCATCCTGGACCCGGCAACGGGCTCCGGGCGCGTGGCTTCGGTAGGTGGCCCTGGCACCGTTTGGACAGCGGTCGATGATCACACTGTCACGGCGACGACGCCGAACCCCAACGCCATCTTGCCGACTTTGCTGTCCGCTCGCTCGACAGCCATCGTGCATCCCGACAGCGTTGATGAGAATGGCGTGATTGTTGTGCCGATTGGCACCGGTCCCTTCACCATCGAGAACCTGGATGGCACGATCAGCATGTCGCTCGTCAAAAACGAGGATTACTGGCAAGAAGGGCTGCCCAAGCTGGATGCGGTTGAAATCACGGTCATCCAGGAAGATGCCGCGCGCGAAGCCGCATTGCTGGGCGGCGAGGTCGATTTCATCACCGCTGTGGCACCGCAAGCTGTGCAAGCGTTGCAGGACAACCCGGATATCAATGTGTTGGTATCGCCGGCGCTGGCTTACAAGTACATCGGCTTGAACCTGATGCGCGAGCCTTTGAACGATCACCGCATTCGTCAGGCAATCGCCTATGCCATCAACCGCGAAGATCTGTGCGCCGCCGGTGACTTTGGCTTGTGTACGCCGCTGTATGGCGGTCCCATCGACACCGCCAGCCCCTGGCACTTCGACTATGCGCCCTATTCGCAGGATATCGACAAAGCCAAAGCGCTGCTGGCAGAAGCCGGCTATCCCGATGGTTTTGAGATGGAGCTGATGCCGACCTCGACATACCAGGACACGGTGCGGCAGGCGCAGGTATTGCAGGCGCAGCTGGCTGCCATCGGCATTCGCACCACCATCAACGCGCCAGAATGGGCGGAATGGCTGGAGCTCGAGGGCAACTTCATGTACGACGGCTACATTTGCAGCTGGAATGGCTTGATCGATGTCGAGCAGTATTACTATCTGCAGCATCGCACCGACGAGGTTTTCAACTTCACCGGCTACAGCGACCCCGCTTTTGACGAGCTGGTCGATGCCGGGCGCCAGGTTGCCGACTTTGACGAGCGCTATGCGATCTATGAAGAGGCAAACCGCATCCTGGTGGATGCCGTTCCCTATGTCTACTTCTACAACCCGGCTTTCGTGCGCGCCATGAGTCCAAGTGTTCATGGCTATGTGCTGCGCCCCGACAACAACAATCTCTACATGAACACCACCGTCGACGGGTAGGCAAGCAGCGGGCGCGGGTTGGCTTTCTGCCCGCTCGCGCCTCTTTGCCCTGCTGCGCTAGCCGCTCGGCGCAGGCCAAGGTGGCTGCCGCGTGAATTATCAGTACATCGTCCAACGTCTACTTTCAGCGCTTGTTGTCGTGCTGGGAGTCACGGTGGTCGTTTTCATGATCGTGCAGATCGTGCCGGGCGATCCAGCTCGCGTTATGCTGGGTCCTTATGCCAACGATGAGGCGGTGCAGGGACTGCGCGATCGACTGGGCTTGAACCGGCCGGTCATCGAACAATACTTGTCATGGCTGGGCGCGTTGGCACAGGGCGACTTTGGGCAGAGCTTGCTGAATGGCCAAGCAGTCGCGCCGCAGCTTTGGGGGCGCATCGGTCCGTCCTTCGAGCTGGCGCTGGTATCGCTGCTGGTGGGTTTGGCGATCGCTTTTCCGGTCGGCATCATATCGGCATTGAAGCCAGGCAGCGGCATAGATATCGCTGCCACCATCTTCAGCCAGATTGGCGTATCCATCCCGTCTTTTTGGATGGGCATCATGCTAGTCATCATCTTTTCGCTGAACTTGTCGCTGCTGCCGCCCAGTGGCTATACGCCCATCACCGAAGACCCTGGCGACTGGTTTGCGCATATTGCGCTGCCGGCCTTCACCGCGGGCTTCGTGAGCGCCTCGATCATGACCCGGTTCATCCGCAGCGCCATGCTGGATGTGCTCAGCGCCAATTATGTGCAGACAGCGCGCGCCAAAGGCTTGGGCGAACGTTCTGTTGTTCTGCGCCACGCCCTGCGCAATGCCATGATCAACATCGTCACCATCATCGGCTTGCAGATAAACGCCCTTTTCAGCGGCGTCGTGATTGTCGAGGTGGTTTTTTCCTGGCCAGGGCTGGGACGGCTGGCGCTGAATGCCGTGCTCGAGCGCGACTATCCCTTGCTGCAAGGCACTGTGCTCATCGTGGCAGTGATGTTTACCATGGTCAATTTGCTGGTCGACCTGCTCTACTTCGTCCTCGATCCGCGTATTGAATATGCCTAGGCGGGGCGAGCCATGACAGCTTCGCAAGTTCGCACGAGCCGCGTTGCCGATGAGGTAGGCGCTTCCAACACCCTGTGGCGAGACGCGGGCCGGCGGCTGCTGCGACACCGATTGGCGATGTTTGGCATTGGTGTGCTCACAATCGTCTGCGCGATGGCCGCATTCGGTCCCGCCATCACCCCCTACGACCCCAACGGCATGGACTTCGCCAATCGTTTTGCTGGTCCGTCGCTTTCGCACTGGATGGGCACCGACGACTTTGGACGCGATACCTTTTCACGAATCATCCTGGGCGCGCGCGTATCGCTGCAAGTGGGGCTGGTTGCCGTCAGCGTGGCGACCATCCTGGGCACCGGCCTGGGGTTGCTGGCGGGTTATGGACGGCGCTTCACAGACGAAGTCATCATGCGCGGCATGGATGTGCTCTATTCGATTCCAGCGCTGCTGCTGGCGATCGCGATTGTGGCAGCGCTGGGCAAAGGCATCAACAATGCCATGATCGCCATCGGTCTGGCGTACATTCCTATCTTTGCCCGCATCGCTCGGGCGGCTGTGCTGGGCATCCGCAACGAAGAATTCATTATCGCGGCGCGGGCGCTGGGCGCGGGCGACATGCGCATCCTGCTTTGGCATGTGCTGCCCAATGTGCTTTCGCCCATCATCGTGGAAATCACATTGAGTTTGGCATTTGCCATACTGGCGGAAGCCGCGCTGAGCTTCTTTGGCTTGGGCACCCAGCCGCCCGACCCCAGCTGGGGGCGCATGCTGGCTGAAGGGCGCGATTTCTTTCGACAGTCGGGCTGGATGGGCTTCTTCCCGGGTTTGGCGATTCTGTTCACGGTCATGGGCTTCAACTTTCTCGGCGATGGCCTGCGGGACGCGCTCGACCCCAAACTGCGACGCTAGGTGGCACTTGTGAACATGCCCCTCTCTCCCCGGCGCCTGCTGGCTGCTGCGGTGTTGTCTGCCAGCGCTATGTGCCTGGAGATCGCGCTGACGCGGCTGCTGTCGGTGCTTTTTTTCCCGCCCTATGTATTCCTGGTCATCTCGATGGCGATATTGGGCATAGGCATTGGCGCTGCTTTGCCCGCCTTGCGACTGTCGCGGATCCGCGCAGACCGCCTTGCCCACTATTGTCTGGCCGCCGCCGCCAGCAGCTTGTTGTTGGCGGTCCTGTGCTGCACTGCGCTGCCGCTGCACAGGCCGGCGCTGTTATTTGCCGCGCTGACCGTGCCCTTCGCTTGCGTTGGCTTGGGGCTGTCGGTTTTGTTCAGCTTGCATGCTGACCACAGTCGCTTGCTGTATATGGGCGATCTGGTTGGGGCCGGGCTGGGCGCTGTCTTGGCAATCCCGCTGTTGAACCGCTTTGGCGCGCTGAATGTCGTGCTGGTCGCGGCGCTGGGATTTGCGCTGGCTGCCTATTATCTGTCGGCGGGGCGCGGGCGCATTGTCACGCTGCTCGGCATGGCAGTCTGCGCTTCTGTATTCGGCGCGAATGTCAACGCTCGCCTGCTGGATATTGATATGTCGGCGCTGGCGGCCGAGAAGCCTATCGTGTCGGCGCTGTCTGCGGGCGGAGAGATCTTGGACACTCGCTGGGATGCCTTCGCGCGCACCGACCTGGTTGACCCCGGCGCTGGGCAGCCACTGCGCATCTATGTGGATGGCGGCGCGGCATCAGTCATGCCACAGCCGGCTTCTTCGGCACAACATCTGCGCGATATCGGCTTTTTCCCTTTCGCAACCGAGCAGCCAGCGCGCATTTTCATCGTGGGTCCCGGCGCTGGGCTGGATGTTTATTTTGCGTTGCAGAGCCAGGCAGAGTCCATTACGGCGGTCGAGGTCAACGGCGCGAGTGTGGATATGACGCGAGCCATGAGCAGCCGCAACGGCGCGGTTTATGACCAGCCCAATGTCACTGTGTTTGTGGACGATGGTCGCGGGGCGCTGCGACGCTCAAACGACAAATACGATTTGATATTTCTTTCGCAAGTCGTGTCGCTGGCGGCTGAACGCGGCGGCTATGCGTTGTCGGAGAATACAGTGTATACAACCGATGCATTCTCTGAATATCTGGCGCATTTGACCGATGGCGGGCAACTGGCGCTGAAGCTATATGACGAAGCAACCCTGACGCGCGGTCTGTCCACGGCGCTGGCGGCATTGCGCCGGCAGGGCAAGAGCGATTCGCAGGCGCTGGAACACCTGATGGTCTTTCTGGACGAGCAAGCAGGCAGCCCGGTGCCGCTGCTCTTGGTCGGCGCGCAGCCTTATACAGAGGACGATTCGCTGGCGCTGGGGGCGGTCGCCCGCAGTGTGGGTTTCACTCCTCTGTTGCTGCCACATGTGCTCGTCCAGCCACCTTTCGACGAAGTCGCCGCTGGCGCAATGACATTCTCTGAAACGATCGCCAATGCCGCGGCTGATTATACGCCACCTACGGATGACCGCCCCTATTTTTTCCAGTTTGAGCGAGGCATCCCGACCAGTTTGCAGCCCTTGGCGCTGATGATTCTGCTGGGCGGTTTGGGGCTGATGCTGCTGTGCCTGAGGCTGTGGCGGGGCAGCAGATCGGTGGCGCGCAGCCTCTCGCCCGTTTATGTGGCGCTGCTGGGCATGGGCTTCATCGCGCTGGAAATCTATGCAATCCAGCAGACGCGACTCTTCCTCGGGCATCCGACCTGGGCGGTAGCGCTGGCGCTCTTCACATTTTTGGTTGGCGGCGGCATCGGCAGTGGCTTGAGCCAGGTTCGCTTGCGTGGGCTGTTGTCACGCGTGCCATCGTTGTCGCCGCTGCTGGTGGTGATCCTGGCGTTGGCGTGGCATGGGCTGTGGTCGATGTTGAGCCGCGAGCTGATAACAGCCACTTTGCCCACCCGTCTTTTGGCGGCGCTTGTTTCGCTGCTGCCACTGGCGCTGTGCATGGGCGTGCCATTCCCGCAGGCGCTGGCGGAGATCGCAAAACTCGACCGGCGCGGAGTCGCTATCGCCTGGTCGGTGAATGGACTGGCCACAGTCGCTGGGTCCATCGCAGCAGTCATTTTGTCTATAACCGTGGGCTTCGGCGCGGCGCTGTGGCTGGGCGTGGCTGCGTATGCGCTGGCGGCGCTGAACCGTCTGCTGATGAGTCGTGCAGAGTCTGGTATTTAGTGCGCTGCTGTCCAATCTGTTACACTAACGACATCAAACCATGTCAATCGGCAAGGATAGCTCATGAATGCAATGACAATCGGCTGCGCGCTTTGGACGCTGGGACCGACGCCCGATGTCGGCGCCCTGGCGCGTCAGATGGAAATCGCCGCAGAAATCGGTTGCCAGTCGGTGCAGCCATGGATCGTGCATAGCGATGACTGGCCCTGTATCCTCGACCCCGAGTTTGGCAGCCCGTCCGACCGACGCGAGGCACGCCAAATCGCCGAGTCGTTGGGCCTCACTTTCAGCGGCTTTTGCGCTCAACTGCAAGGCGCGAGCACATTCGGGGGCTTGGAAGAGCGGGAAGGTCTGCGCTGGCGCATCGACAAGACCAAGCAGGCGCTCGCCACAACTGCTGAAATGGGCGGGAATGTCATCACCACGCATCCCGGCCTCTTGCCCGAAGACCCAAGCGACGAAGCCTACCAGATCATGCTCGGCTCGGTGGCGGAGATCGCAGAATATGGCGCGAGCGTCGGCGTAACCTTCGCGCTGGAAACCGGACAAGAGCCACCCGCCGCTCTGGGCGCATTCATTGATGAAATCGGCAATCCCTGGCTTAAAGTCAACTACGATCCCTGCAACCTGCTGCGCTTCGGCTCGGAAGCCGGGACGATCCAGGGCGTGCATCTGCTCGGCGACAAGATCATCCACACCCACGCCAAAGACTGGAATCCCCAAACTCGCGAAGCCACCTGCGGCGAAGGTCTCGTGCCCTGGGCTGGCTATCTGGGCGCGCTGCGGGATATCGGCTACAGCGGCGTGCTGGCTATTGAAGACGAGACCGGCAATGAAGATATGGTCGGCTCGATTCGCCGCAGCCACGCCTTTCTGAAGGGCTGGCTCCATGCGTAATATCGGCATCCTGGGCGCAGGCGGGATTGCCGCGCTCAGCCACTTGCCAGAAATCGCCGAGGTCGCGGACCTGCGCGTTACGCACATCTGTGGGCGCACCGAAAGCCGCTTGCGTCTGCTCTGCGAGCGTTTTTGTGTGCCGCGCTATTCCACCAGCTGGAGCGACTTGCTTGACGACCCGGCGCTGGATGGTGTGATTGTCGCGCTGCCGCATCCGCTGCATGCCGAAGCCGGCCTGGCTGTGCTGGAACGTGGACTGCACCTGTTTCTGCAAAAGCCGCTGTGCACGACGCTCGAAGAAGCCGACCGGCTCGTGGCCGCCAGTGACATGCGCCCGGGCCAGGCCGTCTATTGTCGCCCCTCCTTCAGCGCGGTCGTTTATGAAATGCGCCGACAGCTGGCAGCGGGGGCGATCGGCACAGTCTCCGGCGCGCTGGCCCGTCACAGCCACGGCGGTCCTGAAGTCTATTATGCCGAAGTTAGCGACAGCTTCAACGAGCCGCGCGTCGAAGGCGACTTTTGGTTTTACGATGCGGAAAAGGCTGGCGGCGGCGCTTTGATTGATATGGGCGTCTATGCCATCGCCAACATCGTCGCGCTGCTGGGCAAGGTCGAAGCGGTCACCGCCCACATGAGCACAGTCGCCAAGCCGACCAAGCTGGAAGATACCGCAACGGTCATCCTGGAAATGGCGAATGGCGCGCTGGCCACTGCCGAGACAGGCTGGTGCGATCCCGCGCGATCATCATACTTGCGCGTTCATGGCACAGCCGGCAAGCTGCATCAATCCGGAGACGAAATCGCCTACATCCGCCCTGGCTCTTACGAACGCGAGTGGGCAGCCCCGCTCATTGAACAGTTCACCCCGCCACCTGTGGTCAACCAGCATGCCGAGTGGCTGCGCTGCATGGAGCAGGGGGAACAACCGGCGCTATCCAACCTGTGGACAGCCCGACATATCACGGAAGTTATGCTGGCGGCTGTGGCATCCAACCAACAGGGCAGGCGCGTACCTGTGCAGTCGCGGCCTAGAGCGTTGCTTCCAGCGCCGTAAACGACAGCGGCGGCAGGACCAACTGCGCCACCCCATCGGCGACTCGCGGCACGGGAATGGACCGCGTCATCACGCGATTTGGGTCTTGCCAACTGTTGTGCGCTTTGGGGTCGCTGCCCGCGAGCTGATGCGCGGCGCGAAAAGCCCGGGGCGTTTGATCCTGCCAGTGGATCTCCAGCGCCAGCTCGTCCCGAAGCGAGCGATTGACCAGGAAGAGGCTGTTCGTTCCGTTCGCTGCATCGTGCGCGGACGAGGCATCCAGCAGCGGCATATCGCCGAATTGCGCTGTTTCGTAGCGCGGCGATTCCACCAGGACATCCAATGAATTGCCCTTGGCCAGCCGGCTGAAATGCAGCAGCGGATAATAAATCGACTGTTTGAGCAGCACATCGCCGCGAGTGAGCAGCGGGGCGATGACATTGACGATCTGGGCGAGGCAGGCGATCTTCAGCACATCGGCTTTGCGCAAGAACACATTCAGCCAAGTAGCCACCACCAGCGCGTCTTCCAGGTTGTAAACTTCTTCGATCAAATGCGGCGCTTCTGTCCAGTCGCCGCGCATATCCGCCCTTTCGCGGGCTTTGTACCATACATTCCACTCGTCCCACGACAGGTAGACATCGCGCTTGGAGCGGGTCTTGGCTTTGACATAACGCAGGACGCCAGCCAGCGCATCGACAAATTCTTCGAGATGCGCGCTAATCGCCAGGAAGCTGGGCGTGTCATCACTGGTATTCTCAGCGTAATAGTGCATGGAGTGGTAATCAACTTGCTCCCAGCACAGCTCGAGCGCGACCCGGTCCCACTCTGGATAGCTGGGCATGGCGGGACCCGAAGAGCCGCAGAGCACCAGCGAAATCGAGTCGTCGTGCAGGCGCATCAGCTTGGCGGCTTCGCGGGCTTTTTTGCCATAGTCGACAGCGTTCAAATGCCCGATCTGCCAGGGACCGTCCATCTCGTTGCCCAGGCACCAATATGTCACGCCATAGGGATCGGGATTGCCATTGGCGGCGCGCTTGTCGGCGTATTGGCTGCCGGTCGGCGCATTGCAATATTCGACCAGGTTGGCGGCATCTTGGATTGTGCCCGTGCCCATATTGACGCCCAACATCGGCTCTGTGCCGATCTCGCGGCAGAAGCTCAGGAATTCGTCTGTGCCAAACTGGTTGGTCTCGATCGACTGCCAAGCCAGTTCGCGCCGCCGCGGACGCTGCGCTCTTGGACCGATGCCATCTTCCCAGTGGTAGCCACTGAGGAAGTTGCCGCCCGGATAGCGCATGGAGCGAAAGTTCAATTCTCGCAGCGCCGCCAGCACATCGCGCCGCAATCCGTTCTCATCGGCCTGCGCCGAAGCGGGGTCGTAGATGCCTTCGTAGATGCACCTGCCCATGTGCTCGGCGAAGCCACTGAAGAGCAGGGGCGAAATCGGGCTGATGACGCGCTTGGCGTTGATGTGGATGCGGGCGGATTCTGATTGGCTCATTGGTATGCTCTTCTCTCGATTTGGATATCTCTTGATTTTAACGCCCACCCATGCCGGTCAAGGTGATGCCCTGGATGATCTGGCGTTGGAAGATGATGTAGACAATCAGAATGGGAATGGAAGACAGCACCGCGCCCGACAATACCATCGGTCGGTATTGCCCGGCATAGGATGAATTCAATATCGCCAATCCCACTGGCAGCGTGCGCGTTTCCAGGCTGTTGGTGACGATAAATGGCCAGAATAAATCGTTGTAATGGAAGAGGAAGACAAATATGCCAAGCGCTGTCAAGGCATTGCGCGAGAGGGGCAGGATGACATGCCAAAAGCGCCCGAAATAACCAGCGCCATCCAGCACCGCCGCTTCTTCCAGGTCGGTCGGCACTTGGATGAAGAACTGCCGCAGCAAGAATACGCCGAAGACATTGGCCGCCCCCGGGAAGACCAGCGCATTGAAAGTATCCAGCCACTGCAAGTCGCGCATTAGCAAATAGTTGGGGATCAGCGTAACTTGCGATGGGATCATGATCGTGATCAACAGGAAGCCGAAGAGCAGGTTGTTGCCGGGAAACTTCAGCCGCGCGAAAGCGAAGGCAGCCGGCGCGCACAGCAGCAGTACAGCAGCGGTATAGCCGGTCGCGGCGATCAGACTATTGCGCAACCACAAATCCAGCCGCAAATCCTGCTGAGTCAGCACGGCGTTGATGCTGGCCAGCGTCGGCTCGACAGGTATGATCTGTGGCGGCCAGCGGTTGACCTCCTGGTTGGTCATAAACGATTGCGACACGGCGATCAACATCGGGAAGACGACAAACAAGCCCAACAGGGTCAGAAACACATAGGTAATCGTGTGCTGCGGCAGAATCGACCGCTCGGGTTTCATGACGCGACTCCTAGTATTCAATGCGCCGGCTCAACACGAGGAACTGGACGCTGGTCAACGCCGCCATGATGACCGCGATGCAGACCGCGACCGCCGCGCCATAGCCCATGCGGAAGGCTGTCCAGGCGATCTGATACAAATAGAAGATCAGCGAATAGGATGAACGCCCGGGCCCCCCATTCGTCATGATAAACGGCTGGCCATATACCTGAAAATGTGAAATGACGCCAGTGACGGTGACGAACAGGATTGTCGGCCGCAGCAAAGGCAAGGTGATGTGCCAGAACAAATCTGCGCTGCTGCCACCATCAATGCGCGCCGCCTCATATAGCTGCTCGGGGATGCCCTGCAAGCCCGCGATGAATATCAACATGGGGAATCCAAAACCCCACCAGATCGATGTCAGGCTCAAAGACGGGATGACCAGCCCGGGGTCGCCCAACCAATTCACCGGTCGCGCGCCAACAAAGCTCAGGCCATAATTGACGATACCGAATTGCGTATTCAGCAGCCACACCCAGATCAAGCCAACCGCCCCCACCGACAACAGGCTCGGCGTGTACAACAGGACGCGGAAGAAGTTCTGCCCGCGAATGGGGCGCGTCACCGCGACAGCCGCCGCCAGCGCCACGATTGTCGTACCGACGACTGTGAGCGCCGTGAAGACGATGGTGTTTTGCAGCGCGATCCACCAAACATTGTCGTTTATCAGTTCAATGTAGTTCTCGATGCCGATGTAGGGGCGCGACGGTCGCAGGATATGCCAGTCATAAAAGCTCATGCGCACCGCTTCGACCACAGCGCGGACAACGAATATCAAAAAGAAAACCATGAATGGCGCAAGAAAAGTATAGGCCGCCAAGATCTCGCGCGTTTTTAAGCTGATGGAGAAGCGGCTCGCTGCCGTGAGTCTGGCGCGCTGGTTTGCGCTCATGGGTTATTCCTGAGTTTTTACGATTTGTCGCTGGTCGATTGCGCAGCCAAGGGCGGGACAGAACGCTCTGCCCCGCCGAATTGACAGCATTGCCTGTTGTGTCCAGGCGCTTACATCGCGCGGTCGAGCACCTGCTGCATGCGTTCGGCCGCGTCGTTGAGGGCATCTTCGACCGACTTCAGGTTGTTGAGCGCGGCATCCAGTTCAGGATCGAGCGCTGCGTACATTTCCTGGACAGCGGTGCTTTGGTAATCCAGGACGCCATAGTCGCTGAAGGTCTGTCCCAGCAGGATATTGGACGGATAGTTGACCGGGTCGAGCGCGGCTTGCGCAGACAGCAGCGCCGGCACTTGTCCAGAACCCGCCCAGGTTACCTGATTGGCGCTGATCCACTTCAGCAAGGTCTCTACCGCAGCGGCTTTCTCGGGCGTCGAGCTGGCTGGCAGCAAAAAGGTATGGATGCCGAACCAGGTGCCTGGCTGCTCGCCGAACTGCACTTGTGGCCAAGCCATGCCGTTGATGTCGGTCTGATCCACCGCGAAGTTGCGGAACCAGGTGCCGGTGGGGATAACAGCCACCGAACCGCTGGCGAAGCCCTGCCAGGTATCGAATCCGGCTGGCGGTGGCGACACATTGTATTCGTAGACCAGGTCGACCGCCTGCTGCAGCGCGGCGATTCCTGCGTCCGAGTTGACGGTGATCTGTTCGTCGGCCGATACCATCTCGCCGCCATGCTGCGCCAGCGCGCTCAAGAAGTTGACGCGAGGCCATTCGCCCACAACATAGCCCCACTGCGCGACATTCTCGCTGTCGAAGTCGGGGTCGGCGGCATTGTTGCCATTGACGTCCAGGGTCAACGCCTGCAGCAACGATACCCAGTCTTCATAGTTGTCGGGCGCGGTGGACGGGTCGGTGTCGATGCCGGCCGCATCAAACATGTCGGTATTGATCCACAAGCCGCGGCCATGATTGTCCAGCGGGAGACCATAGGTTACGCCCTGATACTGCATGCCGCTGTAGGTGATCTCGGAGATGTCGGTTTCATCAAACCAGCCGCCGCCGCTTGTGTACCAAGGACCCAAGTCCATCACTACGCCGAAGCTGGCGAATTGCGGCACTTCCGAGGCGTGCATCAAGACCAGGTCGGGCGGTTGGTTGGCGACGAATGCCGCTTGCAGCTTGGCATAGAGGGTGTTCCAGGGGATGATCTCGCTGGTTACCTCAAATTCCGGATTTTCCATGGCAAACTGCGCCAGCATCTCGTTCATGGTAACGCCATCGGAGCCGGTCAAGCCATTCCAATAGGAAATCTTGGTTTCGCCACCGCCAAATTCGCCAACGATGGGCGTAGGCTCTGCTTCCGCCTCCTGCGCTACTATGCTTGTCGGAATGGACATGACCAACATCATGGCGACAAACAGCGCCAATGTGAACATTAAAGACAGTCGTTTGACCATTGTTGCGTTCTCCCTTGAATTGCCTCAATTAACAAAATACGGCTGGTTCAGGTCTCTCTCATTGGCACCTTTCTCTTCTGCTCCACCGGGTTCATAGAATCGCGCTGGGCAACCAGCAGGCAGAGCATACCCCCCCCCCCGCGAAGAAGTCAAGCAATTCGCTAATTCAGTTTTGCGGGATTTGTATGCGCGCGCATTCCAAGTCGGGCTGCGTTCAATCGCCGCCGCTAAATATCCAGGACCGATGCCCGCCAGATGTCTCGATTGTATTCGGCGATCGTACGGTCGGACGAAAAGAAGCCCGAGCGCGCGGCATTCAGGATGGACATAGTCGTCCAGCGCTCTTCGTCCGCGAAAGCCTCCGCCACTTGTCGCTGGCAATCGATATAACTGGCGAAGTCGGCGCAGAGCATGTATTCATCGTGATGCAGCAGCGAATCGACGATCGGCTGGAAGAGCCCGGTATCGCCATGCGAGAACACGCCACCAGCGATCCAGTCGATGGCAGCGCGCAGATCGGCATTGGTCTCATAGATGCCGCGCGGGTCATAGCCTGCTTGACGAACCGCCTGGACTTCTTCGGTGGTCATGCCGAAGAGGAAGAAGTTGTCCGCGCCGACTCGCTCGCGGATTTCGATATTTGCGCCGTCCAGCGTGCCGATCGTCAATGCGCCATTGAGCGCGAACTTCATGTTGCCCGTGCCCGATGCTTCTTTGCCAGCCAGCGAAATCTGCTCGGATAGGTCGGCCGCCGGATAAACAAGCTGCCCGCAGGTCACATTGAAATTGGGGATGAAGACGACGCGCAGCCGTGTTGAACAGATCGGATCGCGGTTGACGACATCCGCCACGGAATTGATCAGCTTGATGATCAGCTTTGCCATGTGATAGCCGGGCGCGGCTTTGGCTCCAAAGACGAAGGTAGTCGGCGCGACATCGGCAGCGGCATCGCTCTTTAGCTGCTGATACAAATGGATAATGTGCAGCGTTTTCAGCAGCTGCCGTTTGTATTCGTGCAAGCGTTTGACCATCACATCGAACATGGAGTCCAGGTCGACCGTCAAGCCGAGCAGCCCGTCGATCATGTCCGCCAGTTCGGCTTTGTTGGCGCGTTTGATCGCCCGCCAGTCCGCGCGAAATTGCGGGTCATCGACGAAAGTCTCCAGCTGCGCCAGTTCTTCGAGCTTGGTCAGCCAGCCCGGGCCGATTTTCCCGCTGATGAGCTCAGCCAATTGCGGATTCGCCAGCTTCATGAAGCGGCGCGGCGTCACGCCATTGGTCTTGTTGCCGAACTTGTGCGGATACATGGCGGCGAAATCGGGGAAAACCCGCGATTGCAGCAAGTCCGATTGCAATTGGGCGACGCCATTGACGCTGTAGCTGCCAACGCAAGCCAGGTGGGCCATGCGCACCTGTTTTTCTGCGCCCTCTTCAATGATGGACATCCGCTGTACGCGCCCCGTGTCGTTGGGAAAAGTCATGCGCACATCTTCCAGAAAGCGATGATTGATCTCGTAGATGATCTCCAGATGCCGCGGCAAGCAATGCTCCATCAGCGAGATGGGCCATTTCTCCAGCGCTTCGGGCAAGAGCGTATGCTGGGTGGCGGCGAAGGCGCGCGTGGTGATGTTCCAGGCGCGTTCCCAATCCAGCCGGTATTCGTCCACCAGCAGGCGCATGAATTCGGCGATGGCGATGACGGGATGCGAATCATTGAGATGGATGACCGCCACATTGGGCAATTCTTCCCAGTCGGCATTCAGGATTCTGAAGCGCTTGATGATATTGTTGAGCGAGCAGGCCACGAAGAAGTATTGCTGCTTCAGGCGCAATTCCTTGCCCTGCGGCGTGTTATCGTTGGGGTAGAGCACTTTGGTGACATTTTCGCTGCTGGTCTTTTGCTCCACAGCGCGCGAATAATCGCCAACATCAAAGAGCTGCAAGTCGAATTCCCGGGTGGCTCGCGCGCTCCACAGCCGCAGCATGTTGACGGTCTTGGTCTTGTAGCCCGGCACCAAAGTATGATACGGCTGTCCCATGATAGTCTGCGCGGGCTGCCAGCGGACACGGTACTTGCCATCGCTGTCGGTGTAGCTCTCCGTATAGCCGCCGAAGCCAACCTCGACCATGTCGTCGGGTTGGGGGAATTCCCAGGGATTGCCGTAATACAGCCATTCATCCGGGCTTTCTACTTGCCAGCCATCGCGGAAGGACTGGCGAAATATGCCATATTCATAGCGGATGCCATAACCTACCGCCGGGATGTTCAATGTCGCCAGCGAGTCCATAAAACAAGCCGAGAGACGTCCCAGGCCGCCATTGCCCAAGCCCGGCTCGATATCCAGCGCGATCAGCTCGTCGAGGTCGATTTCGTGTTGGCGCATCGTCGCGCGCGCCAATTGGTCAGTCTCGGTGTAGAGCAGGTTTTTTTCCAACTGCGCGCCCAGCAGATATTCCGCAGACAGGTAATAGACGAACTTGGGGTTCTGGCGAAAATAGCAATCTACATTCTGCTGCCAGTAATACATCATGTAATCCCGCACCGTGATCGACAGCGCCGTATACAGATCATGCGAGGTGGCGGTGTAAATGGCTTGTCCGCGCGTGTAATACAAGTTGTCACGAAAAGCCTGGGCGAAGGCTTCCTGCGTGAGCGTAACGCCGGAAATGTTCTCGAAGTTCGCAATCATGATTCCCCCTTGGGTGCGCGCCGGGTGAAACGCCGGCCAAATCTTCCCGGTTGCGCGGGTTGCTATGTACACTTGACCTGCGCACAATGATAATTGCGCGGATGGCATTGCGCCAATTTTGCCCGGCGCTTTGTGTTTTCTGCGCTGGACGAGACGGGAAGCCACATGAAACGACCCAATATCCTCATACTCTACACAGACCAGCAACGTTGGGATGCTTTGGGTGCGTCTGGCAACGGCGAGATCAAGACGCCGCGCCTCGATGATCTGGCGGCGCGCGGCACACTATTTTCGCAGCACTTCGTGCAAAATCCCGTCTGCATGCCCAGCCGCATCAGCATGCTTTCGGGCCAGTATCCATCGACCCTGGGCATCACCGATATGGGCGTGCCAGTCCCGGAGGAAATCGTCACCCTGCCGCACATGCTTGCGCAATACGGCTATCGCAGCGCCAATATCGGCAAGCTGCATTTTCTGCCTCATGCCAACCGCGACCACCGTCTGCCACATCCGCCTTACGGTTTCGACCATCTCGAGATCGCCGATGAGCCGGGAGTGTACGAAGATGCCTATCGCGCCTGGGTACGCCGACAGGCACCCGACCAAATGGACGGCATCAGCGCAGGTATTCCGCCGGCAGCGCGCATCTGGCAGCAGACCCTGGGCATAGATTATGGCGTCGTGCATCGCGGCGATCCGCAGGGTCGGTATGACTTCGACCGCGGCATCCCTTTCGCCGCCGCCGACCACTTGACGCACAGCGCATTCGTCGGTGAACAAACAGCCGAATTCATCAAAGCGGCTGGCGACCAGCCTTTCCTGTGCATCGCGGGATTCTATTCGCCGCACGCGCCCTGGATCGCGCCGCAAAAATACCTCGACCTGTATGACCCCGAGTCGCTGTCGCTGCCGCAGTTTCCGCCCCATATCGACTGTCAGCGACCCAGCGATGAAAGTGCGCCATTCTCCGATGCGCAACTGCGGCGGGCGAAGCAAGGCTATTACGCCGTGATCAGCGAAATGGATCAGGTTGTCGGACGCATCCTGGACGCGCTGGATGAGAGCGGCGCGCGCGAGAACACCATCATCGTTTTCACTTCGGATCATGGCGAATGGCTGGGCGACCACCTGCGTTATGGCAAGGGCTATCCCGCCGATGACGCCGTCAGTCGTGTGCCGCTGATCATCGCCGCGCCGGGTGAGCAGGAATCTCAAGAGCGCAGGGAAATCGTGGAAGCGGTGGACATTGTGCCGACCCTGCTGGAGCTGGCTGGCATCCAGATACCGCCTTTTCTGCAAGGGGAGAGTCTCGCGCCGCTGTTGGCCGGGAGCGCGGAGCGAAACAAGGCATCAGCGCTCACCGAAGGCGCTGGCTGGAAGAGCCTGCGCAGCGAAAATTTTCGCTATTTGGCGCATGCCGATGGACGCGAGAACTTGTGGGACATGCGTGAGGATCCAGGTGCCTATCACGATGTGGCGGGCAGCGCTGACTACCAAGCCGCCCTGACGGAGTGTCGGCATCTGCTGCTGACTCGCCTGCTGGTGATGGAACGCCCCTTGACGCGTTCATGGATTTATTGACTTCAAGCCCCGCGATCGGCTTATGCAAAAGGATAGTCCACGGCGGCGAAGTCGGCGATTCGGCTCCAGAGCTGCTCCACCGCGCTGATATCGTCGGCATTCAGGCTGATCTTCTGTGGGTCGCGCGCGAATGGCGATGTCAGCACACCGCGCCGCCACAAAACGAACTTGTGCAAAGAGACGCCATAGACCATGGCATAGTTCAATAGCGGCAAGAGCAGGAAGTGGAGGCGCTCGGCTTCGGCAATATCGCCCGCGCGGTACAAATCGACAATCTTCACTTGCACATCGACAAAGCCGCCAGCCGGCATATTCCCGCAGGCACCGCGCCGCAGTTCGTCAATCAGGTAGATGCCATTGACGCCGCCAAAGACGCCCTGACAATGCCCGGCGTCCAACGCGATGATCTCGCTGATATGCTGCAAGATCGGCACAGTCTCTTCTTTGATGTATTGGATGCCGGCTTCCAGCGCCAGCAACTCGCACAATTCGCCGGGCGACAGGGGCGAACCAATGGGCGCAGGCGCATTCTGAATGATCAGCGGGCGATCGAACTTTGCCAACTGACGATAATAGTCACGGACTGCGGATTTGCTGGCTTTGCGCAGGTAGGGCGGCATGGCCATCAGCGCTGCAACGCCGCATTCCGATGCCTGTTGGGCGAATTCCTGTGCAGCGCGCAGAGTCACGCCTTGTACGCCGGCAACTAGCGGGATGCGGTCCGCCGTTTGTCTGGCGGCGAACTGGACCACTGCGCGACGTTCGGCATCACTGAGCGTGAAGAACTCGCTGGCCAGCGCCGGCACAACCAGTCCATGCACGCCGACCGCGGCGCAAAATTCAATCTGCCGAGCCAAGCTGTCCCAGTCGATATCGCCTTGATCGGTGAAAGGCGTCTGCAAGATTTGGTAAATGCCAGCCAGCTTTGCTGTCGCGTCCATAGTGCCTCTTCGTTGCGCCTGTGTTGCCCGCCGCCTACACTATAGACTGCATCACGCTGTCTCGCCACTTGTGAAGTCGACCCGAAGAATGAGGAAACAGCCAATGCGCATCACGCATGTCGAAGCCATCCCGGTCCGTATCAAACGCGAAGAAGCCTATCTGGGCGCTGTGCCAAAAACTGCCGACGAGCGAGCGTATTTCCTGCGTCCACCGTATCGCGCGCTCTACTCTCGCTATCTCGAAACGGCTTTCGTCAAAATCAGCACCGACGAAGGCGCATTCGGCTGGGGAGAAGCGCTGGCGCCGGTCGCCCCAGAAGTCGTCTGCGTCATCATAGAGCAATTGCTTGCGCCGGCGCTGCTGAATCGCGATCCGCTGGACGGCAATGTGCTGTGGAATGTGATGTACGACCTGATGCGCGAGCGCGGCTATTATGGCGGCTTCATGCTCGATGCCATCAGCGCTTGCGATACGGCCTTGTGGGATCTGCGCGGCAAATTGCTGGGGCAGCCTGTATACAAGCTGCTGGGCGGCGCATTTCGCGAGCAAGTGCCTTGCTATGTTTCGGGATTGCCTCGTCCGACTCCTGAAGAACGGGTCGAGCTGGCGCTGCAATATGTGGACGAGGGTTTCAACGCTTTCAAGCTGGCGGCTGGACACGGCGTGCGCGCGGATGCGGTCAGCGTCAAAGCCTTGCGCGATGCCTTGGGCGACGAAGCGACCCTGCTGCTGGACGCGCACTGGGTCTATGCGCTGGACGACGCCATACAACTGGGGCAGGCGCTGGCCGGGCTGGGCGTTGGCTTCTTTGAAGCGCCCATCAACCCCGAAGACATTGACGCGCATGCTCAGTTGTCGGCCGCGGTGGCGGTGCCGATCGCGCATGGCGAGACCGAACGCACGCGCTATCAATTTCGCCCCTGGCTGGAACAAGACGCCGCGCAAATCTTGCAGCCGGATGTCGGGCGCGCTGGCATCAGCGAAGTTATCAAAATCGCCAGCATGGCCGAGGCTTTCAACACGCGCGTCGCGCCGCACCTGAGCGTTGGTTTGGGCATCTGCATCGCCGCGACTATCCATGCCGCAGCGGCTATTCCCAATTTGTACCTGCTGGAGTATCAGCCACCGGTCTTTGCAGCCGCCAACCTGCTGCTGGAATCGCCCTTGACCTGTGTCGCTGGTTTCTATGACCTGCCGACTGGCGGGGGGCTGGGTGTGGCGCTGGACGAGGCGAAAGTGCGCGAATTGCAGGCCTGACTTCCCTCTGTCGAGACAGGGAGCTGGGTTGTGGTGATTTTAGTGGAGTTGACAACCCTGCCCCCATCCCCCAGCCCCTTGCCCCCAAAATGAGGGAAGGGGAGCGCTGCACCGTTTTGAAGTCCCTCCCTCTTTAATGGGGGAGGGATTTAGGGTGGGGGGCATATCCACGATTCTCATCACTTCCGGGTGACTGAGGGCGGTCAACCCGGGACGAGCGGCGCTTTTGGACGGACGATTTGCAGGCGCTCTGGCGTCAACCGAGCCGCTAACTTATCGGAAACGCGGTAGCCGTGGCGGAAGTTGCCCCAGCTGGGTCCATAGCGAAAGACGATGATGCGCCGTTCGCCAGGATTAACGCGCTTGGCTGAGCCATGCGCCAGGCAATCCACAAACAGAATGGCATCGCCGGCTTGCATGCGCAGCTCCACCGCGCCCTCGACCTGGTCGACATAGGGCTGCTCGCTGTGCATTTGGTGCTTGTGCGCATCCGGATGCGCGAAATTGGATTTGTGACTGCCGGGGATGATCATGGTTCCGCCATCGCCCTCGCCAATATCGGTCAGCGCCATCAGCACATTGATCTGACCGCAGTGGAAGCCGCCGTTGTAATAGCGGAATTGCGTGCGTTTGGTGCCTTCGTGCCCGCCGCTGTGCAAGCCGATCGCCTGCCCAGGACCGCGTATGCTGGCGAAGCACTCGTCAATGAAAAGCGGGCCGTGATTGTAGTCGAATGTGCCTGCGCCGCCGACGAATGTCTTGACCTTGTCGATCCAGGCTGGATGGTCGATGAGCCGCTCGAAAGCTGCGCCACCTTCATAGATCTGCTGCAAGTTTAGCCCTTCATCATCGCCATAGGTATGTCCGTGCACATAGCCGTTCCACTCGCCCGGCGACATGGGCAGCAGCGCGTCAATGCCGGCGTTCAGCTCGCGCACCTCGCCAGTTGAAAGCGCGCCTTTCAACAGCAGATAGCCGCGCAGGTCGAAGAAATACTTCTCGCGTTCGCTGACCATGTTCACTCCCCGTCACGCATAACACTGCAGGCCAAAGATGGCGGCGGGCGCTTCGCCCTGCACCTCCAGCACTTCGACTCGCAGTTGATCGGTTTCAACAGGTTCGTCAAAGCGAATCTGGTTGATGGTCTGGTGATTGTCCGCGACTTCCGCGAAGACCCGGCCATTGCCGTCGCCCAGCCGATAATGCTTGACTGTGAAGGGCATGACCGACTCGGGGTGCCCGCGCAGGCTGGTCTCCATGGCGTGGTCGAAGTCGCTATCAAACATGAGCGTGACCTGGCTGACGCTCTGCGGGTATGTCCAGTGGATATCCAGCTTTGGCTCGGGATCGTCTGGTTCCGCCACCCAGGCATTCACCGCCGATGTGGGGCGGGCCAAGCCATTGCCGATATTCTGCGCATCAAAACCATTGATCGGCTGCGAGAAAGCTATGGCGAAATTGTGCCCGGCCGGGCGGCGAGGCGGCGTCCAAAACTCAAATGCCTCCACGCCGATATCCTGTTGGGGCAGCTGCGACCGCCAATAGTGCAGCGCCAGCAAGCCAGTAATGCGCTGCTCGCTCAAGTGCAGCTGCACAAACGGGTTCGCCATGACGCACACGAAGGCATAACGCGAATCGTCTATCAATTGGGAGAAGCCCAACTCAACCGCTTGATTATTACCCGCCGGCAGATCAATCCGCAGCTTCTGCAATGTGATATCGGGCGTGTAATTGTCGCGCCGCGAACTGATGCGCAGTTGCACATCCAGGCTTGTGGCTTCGTCCGCGTCCGCCCAGATGGTCATGCCCGGCACCCGTCCGCGCTGCAAGGGCAACATCTGCGCGTAGGGGCGCTGCAGCCGGTGGCGCGGTCCATCGTCCGGGAGCTTTTCCAGGCAGAGCTTGCTGGAGGCGCGGATGGTCGCCGTTTTGACCAGATCCTCGGCGTCTTCGAGCTTGAATTGCGGGATAAATTGGCCGACGCGCTGCAAATCGCGCTGCAGCAATTCGATGCGTCCGGGCTGGGCGATATCCCGTGGCAGCAGACCGTGCCGGATGCAGTGCGCTGCCGCCATGCCCACCGACTGCGCCGCCGAAGCCAAGGTCAGCATCACGCGCGTCGACCCGAAAGCCACATGCGATGCGCTCATGATGCGCCCGGCGATGAACAAGTTGCGGATATTCTTGCTGTATTGTGTGCGGTAGGGCACTTGATATACGCCTTTGGCATGCCATTGGTCGCAACCGGGCCGCTCGCTGAAGACGCCGTCAGCCGGGTGCAGGTCGATCGACCAGCCGCCAAATGAAATCGCGTCATAATGATGCCGCTGCTCGATAATATCCTGCTGGATCATCATGGTATCGCCTTCAAAACGCCGGCTTTCCCGCTTGCCAGGAATCTGCCCGACCCATTCCAGTGTCAATGTCTCGGCATCGGGGAACTCGCCCGAATTCTTGATGTAATTCCAAACGCCATAAACGACTTTCCACAGCTGCCATTTGATGGTTTCGGTTTCGTGCACGGTGTCCAGCCGCCCGCCATATTCGATCCACCAAAGCCGACAGCCATCGGTGGCGGTGTTGAAGCTGCGGAAGCGCGGGATCTGCGTGATGTCTTCCAGCGCATAACTGGGCGGCACAAACTTGACCGGCACGCCGATATCTTTGCTGTAGAAGTAAATGGAATGCCCCAGCAAATAGCCATATTCTTCGCTGGGCGCGAACTTTTCGCCAAATTCATCGCTGGCTTCTGCGCCCATGCGGAAAGCTGCGCCCCCCTGAAATGCCACGATGCCATCGCCCGATGCATCGCAGAATAGCGGCGCGTACAGCTCGTATTGGGTGGAGTTCTGACTGCAAAAGGCGGTGACCGACTCGATCGTCTCGCCATCGCTCTTGGCCACATTGATAGCGGCGGTATTCAGCAACAGCGTGAGATTCGGCTCTTCAACGACTTTTTCCAGCAAAATGGTGTCGAAGAGCAAGCTGTTGCCTTCGCGGTTGCGGTACATATTTTCGACCAGCAGTTCGTCGATGACGCCGCCTTCGCGCGCCCAGCGATTGTTGTTGTTCATGTGCGAGGTCGCGCCCAAAGCCCACAGACGCACTTCGCTGCTGGCATTGCCGCCGAGCACGGGACGGTCTTGCACCAGCACGACCTTGATGCCGGCGCGGGCAGCTGTGATAGCCGCGCAAGTGCCGGCCAACCCGCCACCCACGATGACCAGATCGCTGTCGATGCGGACTGTCTTTGGCGAGCGCGCCTCTGCCGAGAAAGGCTCACTTAGCATTCTTGGTATCTGGTTGTCTTGTTTCATGCCTTTTCCTCCAAGCCTATGGACGCAACCCAGCGCCGCAAAGCCAACTGCAATTCGTCCTTGACAGCATTATGCTGCCGATTGTCCCACAGATTCTCCAATTCATGCGCATCAGTCCGCAGATCGTAGAGTTCGCCCGCTGCGCCTGCTTCGGCGATGAGCTTCCAGTCGTGGCTGCGGATCATACGGATGCGGCCCGCCAGCGAGACCGGGTTGCCCTCCCAGGCCAGTCGCTCATCGGCTGGATTGGTGTATAGCCTATCTTGCAGTCCCTCGCGCTGCAAGCGGGCTTCATCAAATGGCTCGCCGGGCACGCCATATTCACTAATGGCGTAGGGGCGAATCGGACCACCTGATCCGCCGTCCCGCAGGAAGGGCAGCAGGTTCACGCCCTGCGCCTGCTCCGGGCAATGTATACCTGCGGCGGCCGCAAATGTCGGCATCAGATCAATGTGCGAGGCGAAGCGATCGTCAAGACGGCCACAATCGATCTGGCCAGGCCAGCGCACAATGAAAGGCACGCGTGTAAGCGCATCGTATAGCGCGGGACTCTTGGTGATCAGGCCATGATCCCCTTGGTAATCTCCATGATCGCTTGTGAAAACCAGCAATGTGTTTGCGCTCAGTCCGCGCTCGTCCAGCAGGTCGAGAATTCGCCCGATTTCGCCGTCGATCATCATCACCATGCCGTAATAGACACGGCGCATCAAGCCAACTTGTGCCGCGCTGAAAGGAATGACTGCATCGTTGTTGCGCTGGTGAAATTGCTGTCTGAAGGGCTTGCCCGCTCCAGCCAATCCCGCCAACTCGATATGCGGCGGCGGCAAGTCGTCAACCATTGAATAGTATGGTTCGGGCGCTTCATACGGCGTATGTGGATACAAGTACGACAGCCACAGAAAGAATGGCTGGGCGGCTTCGGCGCAGCGATTGATATAGCGCAGCGCGGATTCGGTCTTGGCGTGTTCCGATGTGACTGAAGTCGGGACTGGCTCTTCCGCCAAACGCGGATACTTGCAGCGCCTGTAACGAACCCAGTCCAGGTAATCGCTCCAGTCCGGGTGTGATTCCAGCGCCGGTTTCTCGTCCCACCAATCGAAGTCAGAAGCGGTCAAAAAGGAGTGGTTCTTCCCGCTCAAGCCCGTGATATAGCCGCCTTCCCTCAGCATCGTTACGATATCGGTCGGCGGCCGCGCGCCTCGGTCGTGGTTGGAGGTACAACCATGTGTACTCGTCCACTGGCCGCTGTGCAGGCTCCAGCGGTTGGCGAGACAAACCGGTGATGGTGTGGTCGCGTGCGTGAAGGCCACGCCTTCGCGCGTCAGCCGGTCGAGATTGGGCGTCCGTATCCGACTATTGCCCAAGGCGTGAATCGTATCAAAACGCTGCTGATCCGTGTAGATGAGCAGGATGTTTGGTTTCACGCCTTAGGTGCCGTGTCGATCTTGCTCAACCCCATGCTGCTGGCACCAGTCGTTGAGCGGGTTGAAGCCGCCGCTGGGCTGGAATTCCAAGGTGTCGTCCAGGTCTTCGCCAACCAGATATTGTTCCAGGTCGCTGAGCTTCTCGACGAATGACCGGTCTTGCATGACATAATCCATCGGCTTCAGCCAGCGATAGGCATAGCCGATCATGACGGCTTTGCGCGTGATCCCCGTGAAGTTGGGCGCGCCAGCATGCCAGGTGCGATATTCAAAAATCACGCAATCGCCGGGATTCAGCAGCGGCTCGATGGCGTTGACGGGGTCGGTCGCTCCCGCGGGGATGTCGATGCGCTCCTTGAGCTGGTTGCTACCCGGCGCGAGCATGGTGACACCGCTATTGGGCTGGCTGAGGTCGGTCAGGTAAAAGGCGCACTTCAAGCCGATGCGCGGATAATTGGCGGCACCCAGGTCCAACGATGTCCGGCCATTGTCGCGGTGCCAACCGGGCCTGCGGATGCTGTCGGGCGTGTCGGGCGGGTCGGGATGCCGATAGATGAGATGGCTCGTGGAAAGCTGCAGGTTCGAACCCAGCAGTTGGATCACCAGAGGCAGCGTGACTTGGTTGGTCAGCAGGGGAATGAAGGCATCGTCCATCGTGATGCAGTTGCGAAAGCCATCATAAATCCCGCCGCCTGTCACGAAGCGGTTGAAGCGCTGGTCGGTGGCCAACAGCCGGTCGCCGGCTTCGATCAAGCTGCTGATGGCGCCGTCATCAAGCACATTGCGGACGATCAAATAGCCTTCATCATAAAATTGCCTGCGCTGTTCATCGCCAAGCTTTGTATAGCCGTCCATGCAAGATCTCCATTTTCTTCTTATGTATAGGTGAAATAGGCGGTGGCGGTGCAATCGGCGTTGCTGCGAATGCGCACCCAATGCGCGCTGTAGCCGGGCGGGAATGTATGATGCGCATAAGCGCCAGGCGCGACACCCAGGCGGGCATAGGTCTTCCAACTGCCATTGCCCAGGAAGTCCACCTCGATGCTGAATTGGACTGGGTCGCCACCATCGTTGCACAGGTGCAGCGCCTTGTTGTCGAAGCCGGTCATCAAATAGGGGTCAGAAACTTCGTCGGCGGCAACCGCATCTCCCCACCAGACGCCACCCCAGCCGGCCGGTTTGCCGAAGTTCCACAGGTCATCGGTCTTGCCAAAATACAAGCCGGATTGTGGCTCGCCAGCCAGTTGATTCGCGCCGTGATGCGGGCTGGCATTGTCGCTGCCCAGTACCAGCATGCCACGATATGTACAAAAGTCGCCCAGCACCCAAAGATGTGTGGAGATCGGGCGAACACCCCAGATGCGATTCTCGTATGCCCAGGGCGAAAGCTCATAAAACAGGCCATGACAATCCAGAATGAAGCGCTCGTGATCGACTTCGCGGATGCGGGGCCATTCGGTCTGCCACATGTGGTCGAAGCAATGGCTGGCTTTGGGCAGGCGATAGCGCTTCCATTGCCCGTTCGCTTCGGTATACACTTGCAAGATGGCTGACCGTTTGTCCCAGCCCATGGCGAAGATCGTGCCAGCGAAGTTGCCGCGCCCATTGACCTCGATGAAAGGGTTTCGCTCGATGATGCGCCAGGTCTCGCCATCCCATTCCGCCAGCCGACCAGCCGCTTCTGCGCCCAGATAATCGCGTTCGTCATAGCTGTTGTTGGCCACGATGACGCGACCGAAGTTGCTGTAGGCGGCTTTGAAATGCGCGTATTCATGGTCGGGAACGCCCAATTCGATCGTCAAATCCGCCAGCCAGGTCGGCTGCAGGGTGTGTACATCCAGCTCATAGAACTCGCCTTCCATGCCCAGCATATAGACTTTGTTTTCGGGGTCGTGCAAATGACGCATGGTCGAGCACAGACGCACTTCGCGCAATTCCTCGATGGTGCGCACATCCCCGCGCGCGTCGATGACATGCGGGCCGATGAAGCACTGGTTGGACTCGAAGTGAACCATGCGGTTGGTGTAAGTGCCCACATAGCTCTGCGGATGCTTGTGCATGTTCAGGTTTTCGTCGATGCGGTATAGCCCGGTGCCGACTCCGCTGGGCGACTTGTGCGATACATAAGTAACCAGCCACAGCGAACCAGCCCAGGCCATCAGCGCGCCGATGCCGCATTCGCTGCGCGGAGGTCCCAGCTCTGCCGTGAGCGCCAAATGCGGCATCACGCCGCTGAGGTTCAAGTGTTTGTCTGCTGTCATGCTGCCTCGCTGATTTCTTCCTATGGTCAGAATCTTACGCTGGCGCCCGTGGTCAGACCTGTGCTTGCCGCTCTTCCAATGCGAAACTGCCAAGCGCTTGCGCGCCCAGTTGATCGACCAGCACGAAGAGAATATTTGGACGCGATCCCACAGTGGGCAGCCCTCAACCCTTTAAGCCAGAGATATTTGCGCCTTGGATGAACTGCTTTTGAAACAGGAAGAAGACGATCAGCACAGGCATCACCATCAAGGTCGATGCGGCCATCTGCTGGTTGTAGATGCCGCCTTGCCCGGGCAAAGAGGTGAACTTGTACAGACCAATCGCGAGCGTGTGCAGGTCTGGATCTTTCAAATAAATCAAGGGTCCCAGGAAGTCGTTCCAGCTATTCTGGAAGCTCAAAATGGCGATGACGACGATGGCGGGCTTGGCGAGGGGGATCATAACTTGCGTGAAGATCCTCACTTCACTCGCGCCATCGATTTTTGCCGCGTCGAGCAAGTCCTGCGGGATGCCCAGGAAGAATTGCCGACAGATGAAAATATAAAAGGCGTTGCCGAAGAAGTTGGGCACAATCAGCGGATAGAAGGTGTCGATCCAGCCGATGGCTTCATAAGCGGCGTAGACCGGTATCAAGCGCACGGCGAAAGGCAGCATCAATGTCGCCAGCAGAATCAAAAAGAGCGCATCGCGAAACGGGAAACGAAAACGGGCAAAACCATAGGCTACGAGCGTGCACGAGCCGATGTCGCCGATGAGCGAGATGATGGTGACGAACATGGTATTGCGAAAAGTGATGCCGAAGTTCCAAAACTGCAGCGCGTCTGTATAATTTTCTGGTTGCCAAACGCGCGGTATCCACTGCACGGGGAAGACGCCGACTTGGTCCAATGGCATAAAAGACGACATGAACATCCAAAACAGCGGCGCCAGGAACCAGAGGCTCATCACGATGAGCAATAGATAGAGCAGGGCGCGGCTGACAAATCGCGATACGCGGACGAAGCTGTCGCTATCCAGGAAGCTTCGCGTTGTTGTCGCTGCTGCCATTAGCCCGTCTCCCCGCCTTGATAAAAGACCCAGCGCTGCGATGTCGCCACGATGACCGCTGTGAAAACAAAAATGATAATGAAGAGGATCCAAGCGAGAGCGGACGAATAACCCATCTGTGGCGGCAGGTATTGAAATGCGTGATCAAACAAGTGCAGGACATAAGTTCGCGTCGCGTCTCTGGGGCGACCGCCAGTCATAATAAAGATCTGCGTGAAGACTTGAAACGCGCCGATGATATTGATCAGCACATTCAGATAAATGGTCGGCGTCATCAACGGGATGGTCACGCGCCGCAGACGTTGAAAGACATTCGCGCCGTCTATCTTGGCCGCATCATAGTATTCTTCCGGGATGCCTTGCAAGCCAGCCAGAAAGATCACCATGGTCACGCCCACCCAGGTGGTGCTCATAATCAAGAAGGCGATCATGGCAAAATCGGGGTCTGCGAACCAGCGAATCCGCGGCAGGCCAATCGCATATAGCAAGGAATTGAGCAAGCCAGCCCGGGCATTGAGCACATAGAGCCAGATTACCGACAGGGCGACGATCGGCACGACGGACGGCAAATAAAACAAGGTCCGCCACAGACCCAGGAAACGCACTTTGGTATTGAGCAGCAGCGCCAGGGCAAAGCCAAGCACGATGCGGATGACCACCGAGCCGCCAACATAAACGGCGGTATTGCGCAGCGACTTCACGAACAGGGGGTCGTCGGTGAACATGTGAACATAATGTTCCAGCCCCACCCACTTCGGCGGCGCGACGATGTTGTATTTGGTGAAGCTGAGCAGGAAGGACGCAACGAAGGGAAATAGGGCGAACAAGAGGACGCCGATGATCCAGGGCGTGATGAAAAGCAAGCCGAATTTGGCTTCGCGCTTGCGCATGGGCGAAAGGTCGCGCCAACGGGTTCGTCTGCGGCCTCGCAGGGCACCTAGCTGCGCGCCAAATGCTTGTGCCATCTTGCTTTCCCCTGTGTTGCTCCGCGCGGGTGGTGATGCAGAGCGCCCAACGAGCGCCCCACATCACAAGATTTCGCTCTAGCCGTATTCTTCCCAGAAGCTATCCAGCAATGCCTGGATTTCTGCCTCGGCGGCTGCCAATGCGTCTGCGATGGCGCTGTCGCCGAAGAGCACATCTTCCAGCATGCGGTTGAGGATCTGGTTGGCTTCGGGCTGCACTGGCGCGACAGGCACCAGGTAATCCAGCGCGGCGACACCCAAGATGGCCTGGGCGCGCGGATGCTCGACGCCGTCTTTTTCATAGCCATTGCATTCCACCAACGGCGAGGGGCGCTGTTGCTGCTGAATGAACCAGCATGCGCCTTGGCCTTCGACTTCGGTGGTCAGCCATTTGACCAGTTTCCAGGCTTCGTCGGGATGCGCGGCATTCTTGGGGATCATATAGCCCCAGCCACCGTGCGCGCCACCACGCCGATCGGCGCTGCCACTCGGTCCGTAGGGAATCGGCGCGACATCGTAATTCAAGGTCTCGGCATGGTCTTCCAGTTGGAAGAGCGTCCACGAGCCGTTGGATTCGATCGACACCAGCCCCTGGATGAGCGGACCCTGGTCAAATTCGCCAGACATCTCCCAGAAGGCATTCAGTTCTTCGATGCCATAGTTGATATCCGTCATCGCCTGCATGAATTCGAGCGTTTCCATGCCAGCTTCATTGTTGATGGTGATCGTGCGCAGATCGTCGCTGATCCAGGTTTGTCCATTGGCATTCAACCAGGCCAGGAAGGGGAAGCCCGTGACCGAATTGGCGTTGAAACCGACTCGCTCCAGGAAGCTGCCATCGCCTATGGTGAGCGCTTCCGCCACCTCGAGCATCTCGTCCCAGGTTTCGGGGAAGCTCTCGATTCCAGCTTCGGCGAAGTGGTCGACGTTGTACCAGGCGATCGCAAAGGCACCACCACCGGGCAGCGGCAGCAGCCAGGTCTTGCCATTGAACTGCGTGCCAGCAAATTCAGACGGGTGGAAGATGGCGGGGTCGACACCATCGGCGGCCATGTAATCGTCCAGCGGGATGATGGACTCGGTCGCCGCGAAGAAGGGCAGGTCGTGCCGTCCAAACATCGTCACATCCGGTGGATTGCCGGCGGCGATGGCAGCCAGCAGATTCTGCAAGCGGTTATCCCAAGGCAGGAAGACATTGTCGACGCAGATGCCAGGGTGGGCGTCTTCAAAAGCGGCGACCTGCTGCTCTTGGAGCGGGATGCGGTTGCCGCCCCAGTGATGCCAATAGGTGAGCGTGACATCGCCCTCACAGTCGGGGTTCTGCGCCGAAACCGACGAAAGCGGCAGCATCACCAGCAGCATAAGAGCAACTAGCAGCAAGAGCGTGGATTTCTTGAACACGAGATTCTCCTTTCAATACGGAAATGGAAGTGTAAAGCGAATTGCTGTGTTGCCAAGCGCCATCCAGTTGAAGAAACGCCTCCCTATCTGTTTGATAGGCGCGCGGACAATTTTCGAAAAATAGTGTAACGCGAACTTCTGCTGGATGCAACAATTTCGCTGCCAGTTTTCTATTGGAATGTGGCTCGATGCAGCGCGAACAGCAAAATATCGCGGCTTTTGTGCAGCGCGCGCTCTGGCTTTGGCAGGCTTGGGCTTAGCTCCAGGCTCAGCGCGCCGGCATAGCCATTTTTCTGCAGCGCCCGCAAAGTGTCGTAGAGCGCATCTTCGCTCATGACGCCGTCCAGCAAGCTCCAGTGCAGATCGCCCATGCCATCATTGTCATCGAAATGCACATAGCCGAGCCGGTCGCCCGCATTGCAGATGACTTCTGCCGGGTCTTCGCCAGAAAGCAAGATATGTCCGCTGTCGTAGAGCAGATAGAGGTTGGGATGTCCCAAAGCGCCGATAAACGCCAGAGTCTCGCTGGCAGTCGGCAGCGCTTTGCCGGGGAAGTGTTCCAGCGCCAGTTTGATGCCCAACCGCGCCGCATGCTCCGCCAACTGCAAAAGCGATGCGCCATAGCGCGTCAACCCATCTGCGCTGTCGTCTTGCCCCGGCACAACATACACCACCTGCGCGGCAACAGCGTGGGCATGCTCGAAAGCTTTCAGGCAATGCGCAATGGCGGTCTCGCGCGCGGACGAGTCGGCGCTTTCCAGCGATGCGCCCGGCGGCAGGCCAAAGGACGCGCCCAGGCAGCTGACTCTCAAGCCGAGTTCCTGCGCCAGCAAGCGGCTTTCCAAGGTCTGCAAGTGCGCCGGCTGTATGTCGATCCAGTCGAATCCCAGCTCGCGCACGTTGCGCAGCAGGTCGGTCTCTGTGCCGCTTAATGCCCATAGGCAGCAGGCGATATGCATGTTTGTCCTCCCGGTGACTCTTGGCAATCATACTTGCGCTCCGTTCAATTGCACAACACGCTGTGCCAAGAGCCCGGCATATTCCACTTTGCGCTTGCGAAAGGTACAATGTCGGCTGCATCTGACGAGATAATTGCGAAAGAGCTTATGAGTGAACGAATCGCATTGATAACCGGCGCGGGCTCGGGCATCGGCAGGGCGGCGGCCCATGCCTTGTGGAGCGCGGGCTATTCGCTGACACTGGCGGGCAGGCGCGAAAGCAAGTTGTGCGAGACAGTTTCCCAAGCCGCTGTGGACGAGTCGCGGGCGCTGATTGTGCCGATGGATGTGAGTGATCGCGCCGCGGTCAGCCGCCTCTTCAACGCCTCCCAGGCGCGCTATGGACGCCTCGATGTGCTCTTCAACAACGCTGGCATGGGCGCGCCAGCCCTGCCGCTGGAAGATCTGACCGCAGCGAAGTGGCAGCAGGTGGTCGCGGTTAACCTGAGCGGCGCATTCTATTGCACACAAGAAGCGTTCAAACTGATGAAGACGCAGCAGCCCTCTGGCGGGCGCATCATCAACAACGGCTCTATCTCTGCGCAGACGCCCCGCCCGCACTCCGCGCCCTATACCGCCACCAAACACGCCTTGACGGGCTTGACCAAGTCGACCGCGCTGGATGGTCGCGCACACAACATTGCTTGTGGCCAGATCGATATCGGCAATGCCGGCACCGACATGACCGAGCGCATGCAGCAAGGCACTTTGCAAGCCAATGGCACGTTGGCTGTCGAGCCGACCATGGATGTGCGGCATGTGGCTGACGCGGTGGTCTACATGGCCAACCTGCCCTTGAACGCCAATGTGCTCTTCATGACTGTGCTGGCAAGCGGCATGCCCTATGTGGGCAGAGGTTGAGGCATGAGCGAGCTGATTTGGCTGACAGCCACAGAACAGGCGGAATTGATCAAACGGCGCGACATTTCGGCGCAGGAATTGGTGCAGGCGCATTTGGAGCAGATCGAGGCAGTCAACCCACGGCTCAATGCCATTGTGACCTATTTGCCCGAGCTGGCGCTGGAGCTGGCGCAGGCGGCGGACGCGAAGCAAACTCGTGGCGAAGAGTTGGGCGTCTTGCACGGGCTGCCTATCGCGCACAAAGACTTGTTCGAGACGGCCGGCATCCGCACGACCATGGGCTCGCCGGTCTTCGCCGATTATGTGCCGGTAGCGGACGACTTGATCATCGCGCGCTTGAAAGCGGCTGGCTGCATCACGCTGGGCAAGACGAATGTGCCTGAGTTTGGGGCTGGCTCGCATACTTTTAATCCCGTCTTTGGCGCGACAAAGAATCCTTATGACCTGGCGCGGACTTGTGGCGGCAGCAGCGGTGGCGCGGCGGTGGCCTTGGCTGCTGCGATGCTGCCTATCGCCGATGGCAGCGACATGGGTGGCTCGCTGCGCAACCCGGCCAGCTTCAACAATGTGGTAGGCTTGCGGCCCACGCCCGGACGAGTGCCGCGCTATCCCAAAGCCGATGCCTGGTCTGTGCTGTCGGTGGATGGGCCGATGGGGCGCACCGTGCAAGATGTCGCGCTGATGATGAGCGCAATCGCGGGACCAGACGCGCGTTCGCCCATCTCGCTGGAAGCACCCGCCTCGACCTTCGCAAATGACCTGGAACGCGACTTCGCCGGGGCGCGCATCGCCTGGAGCCCCGACCTGGGCTGCCTGCCAGTCGAGCGCAGCGTGATTGATACGATAGAAGCGCAACTGCCCGCATTTGCTGATATCGGCATCGCGGTCGAAAACGCGCATCCCGATTTTTCCGATGCCTATGACATCTTCCAGATCTTGCGAGCCTGGAGCTTCGAGCTGTCTTTTGCCGAGCATTTCGCCCAATTTGGCGCGGACTCTTTCAAAGAGACGATCCGCTGGAATGCCAGGCAAGGGCAGCAGCTAAGCGCCCCCCAGATCAGCCGCGCGCAGGTCAAACGCAGCGAACTCTTCCACCGCGTCCGTGAGTTTCTGGATGTTTACGATTGCCTGTTGCTGCCGACTGCGCAAGTGCCGCCATTCCCGATCGAGCAGGAATATCCGCGCGAGATCAATGGTGAAAGCATGCACACCTATATTGACTGGATGATGAGTTGCGCATTCATCACGGTGACGGGCTTGCCAGCCATCTCTGTGCCATGTGGATTCACAAGCGCTGGACTGCCGGTGGGCTTGCAAATGGTCGGACGCCCCCGCGGCGAATTCGCGCTGCTGCAATTGGCCTACGCCTTCCAGGAAGCCACGCGCTTTTACCTGCGCAAGCCTGCAATCGCCGATCGCGCCGGTTGATGCACTTGTCCAGCGGAGTCGGCTCGTGGAATTGACCTGGCTCACCTGGCTGCTGGCGCTGCTGCCCGTGTTGGCTGTGCTGCTGCTGATGGTCGGCTTTGGCTGGGGTGGCAGCCGCGCGGGGATGGCCGGGTTTCTGACCGCGCTTCTGCTGGCTCTCTTCGTCTTTGGCGGCGATGCGCTGCTGGCGATTGTGGCGATCGGCAAATCGGTCTTTCTGGCAGCGGATGTGCTCTACATCGTTTGGATGGCGCTGTTTTTCTACAATGTAACTAACGAAGCAGGCACTGTTGCCTTGATCGGCCGCAGCCTGCCACGCCTGACTCCCGACCGCGCTGCGCAAAGTCTGCTAATTAGCTGGATTTTTGTATCGCTGTTGCAGGGTGTGGGTGGCTTTGGCGTGCCGGTGGCGGTGGTTGCGCCGCTGCTGGTGGGCTTGGGCTACAGCGCCACGCAATCGGTGATCATGGCTTCGCTGGGACATGGCTGGGCGGTCACCTTTGGCTCGCTGGGCACATCATTCGTCGCCTTGACAGCTGTAACGGGCTTGCCGGGCGAGCTGCTGGCGCATGATGCCGCGCTGGTGCTGGGCATGGCTTGTCTCATCAGCGGGGCGCTCGTCGCCTATGTCAGCGCGGGCTGGGGTGGCTTGCTGCGTTCGCTGCCCATGCTGCTGCTGGTGGGCGCGACCATGGGGCTGACGCAATGGTTTGTCGCTGTACAGGGACTGTGGACGCTCGGCTCGACATCGGGCGCGCTGGCCGGCGCTTTTGTGGGCGTCGCCTATGTGCTTTCACCGCTGGGGCGCTCCAAAACCAAACGGGCATCCGCACAAGCCGACTCGTCGCGCAGCCTGGTTTTGGCATTGGCCGCTTATTTGATTCTGCTGTTGCTGGCATTCTCAATCAATCTGATCGCGCCGTTGCAAACCTTGATGGACAGCGTCTTGCTCCAGGTGCAGTTTCCAGCAGTTGCGACAGCCTATGGCTGGGAGGTGCCGGCGGAAAGCGGGCGCGGCATCAGCCTCTTTGGCCATGCCGGCGCCATTCTGTTTTATGCTGGCGCAATCGCTTTTTTGCTTTACAAACGCGCAAACTACTTCGAGCATGACGATGCCTGGCGCGTAATCTGGCGTAAGGTGAGCAAATCGGCAGTGAAATCTACCGTGTCGATCCTGGCGTTGGTGGCGATGGCATCGCTGATGACGCACACGGGCATGACGCAGATCATCGCGCGCGGCATCAGCGAAACAGTCAGCGCGCAGGTCTATCCGCTCTTCGCTCCCTTCATCGGCACTTTGGGCGCATTCATGACAGGCAGCAACACCAACTCCAATGTTGTGTTTGGCGCGCTGCAACAAGAGACGGCGGCGCTGCTGGCTTTGAGCGTGCCGATTGTGCTGGCTGGGCAGACAGCCGGGGCGTCGCTGGGCAGTGTGCTCGCGCCAGCCAAAATCATCGTCGGCTGCAGCACGGTCGGGCTGGGCGGGCAAGAAGGACCAGTCATCAGACGCATGCTGCTGCTGGGTTTGATACCGGTCGTGTTTGTGGCGCTGATAACATTCCTGCGTTCGGGCAGCTGAAAGCGAGGCGATTTGTTGACAGAACTGGCGCTCTTTGGCGGCGCAAAAACGCGCGAGGCGGCCTATCCGGCCTGGCCCCCGCATGACGAGCGGGATATTGAAGCGGTGACCGAGGTCGTGCGCAGCGGCAACTGGGGCGGCTTCCCCTATCCAGGCGCACAGACGCGGCGCTTTCTGGATGCCTTCATCGCGCTGCAAGGCGGAAAATACGCGGTGGCAGTGATGAATGGCACCTTGACGATGGAAGTGGCGTTGCGCGCGGCCGACATCGGCTGGGGCGACGAAGTCATCGTGCCAGCCTACACCTTCCAGGCGACTGCCTCTGCGCCCATGATGGCCGGCGCTGTGCCGGTGCTGGTGGATATCGACCCCAACACATTTTGTATTGATCCCGCCGCCATAGAAGCGGCCATCACAGCGCGAACGCGAGCAATTATTCCCGTGCATGTCGCTTCCCAGATGGCGGATATGGACGCCATCATGCGCATCGCCGCCAGGCATGATCTGATCGTCATCGAAGACGCGGCGCACGCCCACGGCGCAGTCTGGAATGGCCGCGGCGCCGGCGCTATCGGCGACTTCGGCAGCTTCAGCATGCAATCAACCAAGATTCTGACGGCTGGCGAGGGCGGCGTGCTGTTGTGCCAGACAGAAGAGCAGGCTTGGCGCGCTGCCAGCATCATCGATTGCGGACGCCCGCATGACCCCGCGGGGGAGCTTTATACACAAGGTGGCAACTATCGCATGACCGAGTTGCAGGCGGCGCTGCTCAATGTCGGGCTGGAGCGCTTTCCTGCGCAGTCCGCCATGCGCGAAGAGCTGGCTGCCTATATGGACGAAGCCTTAAGCGAGCTGCCGGGCATACGGGTCTTGCCGCGTGACGAGCGACACCAGCGGCGCGCCATATATTGCTATACCTTCGCCATCGAGCCAGATGACTTCGGCGCGACAAATGAGCCTGTGGCGCGGGCATTGATGGCGGAGGGCATCCCTTGCTGGTCCGGTTACGAGCCGATGTACCGCTACGATCTTTTTCAACCGACCCAATCCCGCTTACCCGTGCCATCCGCGTTCCCCGAATATTTCGACTATTCGCGTCTGCATCTGCCCGTTACCGAGCGCATCAGTGGCGAGACGGGTCTGTGGCTGGGCGAGGCAATCTTCCGCGCGGGGAAGCAGGGAGTAGACGATGTTGTCGCTGCCCTGGGCAAGATCCAGTCGGCTTTGGCAAGGGATCCTGGACTGGCCGAGCGAATCGCGGCGCAGTGAACCCCGGTGGTAAATCGGACGAGTCACCGCCTCGTCCCTACGACAGCCGATTACGACTTTTTGAGCGCGCGCTGGTGGGATAGCCGGCCGGATCGAGCATCACATCCAGCAGCATGGCTGTGTTTTGTTCGAGCCAAGCCCGGATGCCGGCCGCGCAGTCCGCTTGTGATTCGACCTTGTGATAAGCCAATCCAAATGCCGCCGCGATATGCCGATAATCTGGGTTGGCGAACTCCGTGCCAACAGCCGCCTTCCCGCGCCGCCGTTGCGCCGAGCGGATCAAATCCAGCGCGCTGTCATTCATCACAGCCACCAGAACCGGCAGTCCCAGCCGCGCCAGCAGGCCGATTTCACCCATGACCATAGCCAGCCCGGCATCGCCAGTTATGCAAACGACCGGCTGCCGCGTGACCTTTGCCGCCGCAATCGCGCTGCACAAGCCAAAGCCCATCGCCGACAAGCCATTCGACACGAAGTAGCGATTGGGCTGCAGGGCGGGCCATGCCAACGCGGCGAAAATCTTGTGCGAGCCGACATCGGTGGTCAGGATGATGTCATCGGGCGTATGCGCGCGCAGCGATGCCAGGAAAGCCTGCGGGGAGATTCGTCCGGCCGCCGCTTCGGGACTGCTTCGCGCTGCCAGCCGCTGACGGAAGCGCCGAATCCGCGCCGCGCCCCAGTCTGGCGCTGGAGTTGCTGCCGGCGTAGCGAGCGACTCGAGAACCTCGCCAATATCGCCTGTCATTTCTATCGCGCAATCCAGCCGTGGATCGTGGTTGCCCCAGTTGGCGATCCATATCAGCGGCATCTCATAGCCCCAGGGCTTGACCAGCTCGACCACATCAAAGCCCAGCGCGATGATGCAGTCGGCTTCGTCCAGCAGCTCATAGGCGGGATCATAGCTGGTCAAACCGATGGTGCCGGCAAATAGCGGATGATCTGCGGAAAGCGCCCCTTTGCTCTTGGGCGTATCCACAACTGGCGCGCCAAGCGACTCGGCAAACTGGCGAATCTGCGCATAGGGTCGGCCGGGTTCCAGCCCCAGGCCAGCGACGATGATCGGTTTGCGCTTGTCGGCGAGCAGCGCGCGAACCTCGCTCAAGGGTGGAATTTGCGGCGCAGGCTTGACTGGGGGCGAACCAGCGATTTCTTCTGTGATTGGGGCGCTGGCCAGGCTGTTGGGCAGGCTGAGATGCACGGGACCAGGTCTGCCCGTCCGCGTCAGCCGCAAAGCCTGCTGTATGCGGGCCTGCGCATTTGCAGGGGCAAGCAAGGCGCTGTATTTGCAGATGGGGGCAAACAACGCTTGCAAGTCCAACGCCTGATGGGTGTGTCTGTCGAGTAAAACCGGGTCGGCAGCCGCAGTAATCAGCGCGATAGGCGCGCGATCGAGGTGGGCGTGCGCCAATCCCGCGCAGGCATTGGTTGCGCCCGGTCCCAGTGTTGTCAGCGCGACGCCGATGCCGCCGGTCAGCCGCGCTTCTGTCGCCGCCATAAAGCAGGCGCTGCTTTCGTTGGCGACCAGGATGAACTCGATCCCGCGCCGCCACAGCGCATCCAAAGCCTCGACATTTTCGCCGCCCGGCAAACCATAAATGTGCTTTACACCCGCTTCAATCAGTTGCTGCGCGAGGGATTCGGCAATAGTTGGCATGGCCTCTTGGCTCCGCTTGCCTGGGGGCAATTTGCTGGAATCAATTATTGGGCGTGTAGTGGATGTGTCAAGCTGGCAAATCAAGGGTACAATGCGCCGCTAATTGATTGTTGCATTATTGCGAGGACGAAGATGACATTTGTGAGCGTGCCCAAATCGGGCACATTGGCGTTGAACGAAAAATCGCAGAGCTTGGCGGCGAGCGGACGGCCGATCTACCGTTTTGGCTTTGGCGAGTCGCCTTTTCCGCCACCGCGCCATGTGCAAAAGGCGCTGCGAAAAGCGGCGCTGCGCAAAGACTACACGGCTGTGGCTGGTTTGCCGGAATTGCGTGCCCGCATCGCCGATTTTCATACCGAAGTCGATGGCTATCCGATAGACGCGGAGCAAGTGCTGGTCGCGCCGGGCAGCAAGCCGCTGCTCTTCAATTGTATGCAGGCATTTGAACGCGCCGAAGTCTATGTGCCAGCGCCCGCCTATGTGTCCTATGCGCCCATGGCCAAGTTGGCGCGCCACCAGGCTATTCGCATCCAAACATCTTATGACGCTCGCTGGCGCATCACGCCGGAAGCGCTGGAAGAGGCGATCGCCCGCCACAGCAAGCCCGGACGAGAAAAACTGCTGGCGCTGAATTATCCTGGCAATCCCGATGGCTTGACCTACAGCCGCGCTGAATTGCTGGCGTTGGCAGAGGTGCTGCGCCGGCATCATGTCTGGGCGCTGTCCGATGAAATCTATGCGCTGCTGCATCACCAGGGACGGCATGTTTCGCTGGCCAGCATCTACCCGGAGCGCACACTGGTATCGACTGGCTTGTCAAAGTGGTGCGGGGCTGGCGGCTGGCGGCTGGGCGCATTGATCATGCCGGCCGACGCGCCTGTAGAATTGCATGATGCCTTGATCGGGCTGGGCTCCGAGCTCTATTCCTGTGCGCCAACACCCGTCCAGGCGGCTGCGTTGGCGGCTTATGAACTCGACAAACGGACACATCGCTTCTTGCGCGCGCAGCGACAAATCTTGTCGGCGACCGGCTGCGTCGTGCACAGCGCCGTGCTGGCGGCGGGCCTGCGCGTTCATGCCCCACAAGGCGCTTTTTACCTGCTCTGCGATTTCAGTTGCTTCGCCGATTTGCTTCTGAGTCGCGGCATACAGCGCGACATCGAGTTGTGCGATTCTCTGCTGACCGAGGCCGGCGTGGCGCTGCTGCCGGGCAGCAAGTTTGGACTGCCCGCGCGGGCGCTCACGGCGCGGCTGGCTTATGTGGATTTTGACGGCGCGGCGGCTTTGACGACACAGCGCGCGCAAGAAGATATTCTGCCCCATGCCAAAAAGATGCTGGCGGGCATCGCGGCGCTCGACAACTGGCTCAACTGAAGAGCAGCAGATAAACGCTCAGCGCCAGCAGCGGGACCATCATCAGCCACTCAAATGCGCGTTGGTCGATGCGGTCGATGAGCTTGCGCGCGACCAGCACAGCCGGCGGGATCAACACGAAGACCCAGGCAATGCTCTGCAAACGTTCCAGGTCGAAGTTGCCGATATACACGAAGACGGGCAGCTTGGTCAGGTTCATCACCGCGAAGAACAATGTGGTTGTGCCGATAAAACGCCGTGGTGTCATGTGTGGCTGCAGCAGCAGGTAGGCTGTGAAGGGCGGCGCGCCTACATTCGCCAGGGTCGAGCCGAAGCCAGACGCCCAGCCGGCGAAATAGCCATGCCATTTGCGCGGATGATAATCCACGCTGGCCAACTGATCTCTGGCGATCTTGAAGCCCAGCGCCAGCAGCGTCAAAGCGCCGATGATGCGCTTCAATGTGACGGCGTCAATGGCATTCAACGCCGCCGCGCCAGTCACCACGCCCAACAAGCCCGGCAGCAGCATCAGCGCGATATAACGCCGATCCCATTGCCGCCAATAAAAGTAGAGCGCGAAGGCATCGGCAAATAGCAGCAGCGGCAAGACCAAAGCCACGGCGACCTGCGGCTCGATGATCAAGGTCAGCATGGGCACAGTCAGCGCAACCGGCACCGGACCGCCCAAACCACCTTTGGAGAAGCCGACCAGGATGCCGACCAGGCCGAATATCACGATCTCTGTCATGGCTGCGCCTTGTCCGCTGCGATTGGCTGGGGCAATTATAGACACAGGCCTGTACAATCGTCCAACACGGCGCAGGGGGCAAAGCGACTTTGGACGAGAAGCAGCTTGATGACGAAGGGCGCGCGATCTGGAATAGCAAGGCGCGCTTCTGGGACGCCCTGCACGGTGACAGCGGCAACATCTTTCACCAGCGACTCATCGAGCCGAGCGTCCTGCAACTGCTGGACCTGTCTGCGGGCGAGCGCGTGCTGGATATCGGCTGCGGCAATGGCGCGCTGGCCAGGCGAATTGCAAAGCTGGGCGCGGAAGTCGAGGCAATCGATTTCAGCCCAAAGATGATCGAACTGGCTCAAAAGCGCAGCCCGGCCCGCACAGCAATCACCTACAACGTTGTTGATGCCACCGATGAATCCGCCCTGCTGAGGCTGGGCGAGCGCAGCTACGACGCCATCACCTGCACGATGGCTTTGATGGACATGCCGGCGATTGCGCCGCTCTTCCGCGCTGCCAGCCAGTTGCTGAAAAAAAAGGGTTGCCTGGTCTTTGCCACGGCGCACCCGGCTTTCAATTCCAACAACCCGATTTTCCTGCGCGAAAAAGAAGACCGCGCTGGCGTGGTGCTGGATCGGTATGCCATCAAACTATTTGCCTACCTGGATATGCCGCCGGTCAAAGGCTCTGGAGCGCCGGGCGAGCCCATGCCGCACACCTACTATCACCGTCCGCTTTCTGCGCTGCTGGCCGATGCGTTCGCTGCTGGATTCGTGCTGGACGCGCTGCTCGAGCCCGCCTTTACGCAAGAAGACGCAGCCCAGGCAGAAGGGTTGACCTGGGCGAACCTGTGGCAGATCCCGCCGGTGTTGACGGGGCGCTTGCGTTTGCCGCCTAGATAGCTGTGTTGTCGCTGTTCAAAACAGCCCACTCATGCTCTCCGCCTGCGTGCGCCGACAACAGCGAAAGCGAGTCTGCCAATGCGCTTTCAATATCGAGCCTGGCGCCTTCGTGATGCGCTTCGATAGCAATGACGACGTCGGTGGACGTCTCTTTGGCTGCGCTGGTGAAGCTCTGTCGCCAGCACCATCGCCGCGCCACAACCATCTGCGTGGTATCGGAAAATATCACTTCGTCAGGCGCAGGATGCATGACTTCGGCGCTGCGCAGTTCTGTATAGGCTTCGCTGCCATCGGAATAATGAACGGTGATGGGCAGGGCAATTTGCCGCGTATCCATGACAGCGACAGGCAACCCATAGCGAATGCTCACCAGGTTGCCAATATCAACCAGTGTGTTGATGCTGGGGATATCGCCTTTTTTGGTCAGGCGGCGCAGCAAGGCTTCGGCAGCGCTGCGATAGCGAGTGGGCGATACGCCAAAGCCGCTGAATGCCCGACGCCAGGCGCTCAACGAGGGCAGCTCGCTCAAGGGCGTATTGCCGATTCGCGCTTTGACAGCCGCCTGTTCAGCCAGGTAGGCATTTTGCAGATCGGGCGGTGTAGGCGGGTTGGACAATCCGCGCGCGACGATGAGCCCCGCCACCAGGTTCGGATAATTCTCTATGATGCGCGCGTCATATCGAAAACTCGCCATGTCATGCCTCCGCCGATTCGCGCTTTTCGACCGCGCGTACAATCCAGACCCACAGCAGCAGCGGCACAATCGCCACCAGCGCCGACAAATATACGATATGCGCGATATTATCGCCGCCCGCCGCGTCTATCAACAAGCCGAAGGCAATAATGCTGATGCTCTGCACAAATTCGAAGCCGGCGAAATCCAGCGAAAACATGCGCCCCAAATAATCGTCCGGCACGATCTGCTGGATGATGACCGAGCTGTATGTCCAATTGACCGAACCGCCCATCGCGCGCACGACCACCGCCAGCGCCAGCAATTCCAGAGACGGCGCCAAGCCCCATAGCAGCCAGCCCAACACGATCAGCGCGAAGCCAACGGTTATCAAGCGGCGCAGCGCTCGCACCGAATCATCGCTGAAGCGGTTGGTCAGCAGAGGTCCCACCACCGCGCCCACGCCAAATGCCGCCCACAACAGCGCCATCGAGGTGACGCCTTGCTCGCCCAGCACAAAAACCTGCGTGCCATAGATGATCAGCAATGTATCTGAACTGGTGATACTCTGCGCGCTTTTCACAAACAGGGCGGCCGCAGTTTCGGGATGCCGCAGCAGATAGCGCAAGCCATCGGCGAAAGTCCGCTTCGATTTGTCGAGCGTTTTGCGCGCCGGCTGCCCGAGCTCCGAGCGGGGCGTCGCGGGCACGACAACAGTCATCACCAGCAGCGCCGAGACCACAAAAGTCAGCGCGTCGATGACCAGGGCGGCTTGTATGCCAAATGCCTGCGCCACTAGCCCACCCGTGATCGCTCCCACCGCCAGCATGGCCGACCAGGTGATGCTGCTCAATGTATTGCCCACGACCAGTTGATGCCGGTACAAGATGCTCGGCATGATGGCGTTGCGGGCCGGCTCGAATATGGACGAAACTAAAAATTGCATCACGACGAAGACATAAACCAGCGGCAGATAGTCGGGCGATTGCGTGGTGAAAAGCAAGCCCGTGACAGCCAGCGCGCGCAGCAGATCGCTGATGATGAGCAGTCGTTTGCGGTCGAAGCGATCTGCCAGCACGCCAGCCAGCGGACGCATCAACAGCGGCGGGATCATGCGCGCGATCAAAAAGCCGCTTACGGCGATGCCCTGATAGCCCGTGCCTTCGGTATAAGACACGATCAGCGCCGATATCACGATCGTGCTAAACCAGTCGCCCAAGAGGCTGACCAACTGCGCTCCCCACAATTTGGCGAAGTCGCGGTTGCTGCTGATGAGGCGGATATATTGCATAGGAGACCCCTGTTTGCCGCGCCAGTGTACAGCACGACCAGCCTGCATGCACGGCGCAAATGCGACTCTGCCCGCATTGACAGCCCCCGTTCGCTGGCATAGGATACGCCTGTCAGCAAACGGAGGCACGCAATGGAAAGCCTGCTATATGTAGGCCTGGGCGGGTTTTGTGGCGCAAATGCGCGCTACCTGCTTTCGCTGTGGTCCAACGAATTTCTGACACCGCGCTTTGGGGATTTTCCGTATGGAACATTGCTGGTGAATGTGCTGGGGTCGCTGGGACTGGCGGTCTTCGGCGCATGGTTCAGCGCGCGCACTGGTTTGTCGACGCAATTGCAATGGCTGATCGGCGTCGGATTCTTCGGCGCTTTCACGACTTTCTCGACATTCGCCAACGAAAGCATAAACCTGGCGAGCGGCGTCGGCATCGGGCAGATGCTGCTCAATCTGCTGCTGAACAATGCGGGCTGCCTGCTGGCGGTGGCGCTGGGGTTGTGGCTCGGACAGCGACTATTCGGATTGGGCGGCTGACCGCATGGGCGAAGATCTGCTGCGTGTGGCTGTCCTGGCGCTGGTCGAGGGCATAACCGAGTTTCTGCCCATCTCATCTACCGGGCATCTTATCGTGGGCAAGTCGCTGCTCGGCTTTGACGCGCTGGGCACAGTCTTCGAAATCGTCATTCAAATAGGCGCGGTCTGCGCGTTGGTCCTCTATTTTCGCAAGTCGCTGCGCGCCCAGGCGGCACAATTCCCTGTCAATGCGGAGGTTCGGCGCTATTGGCTGCTGATTCTGGTCGCTTGCCTGCCAGCTGCGGCGCTGGGCCTGCTCTTGGAAACGCCGATCGAAACTGCCTTGTTTACACCGCAGGTGGTCGCGCTGGCGCTGATCGCAGGGGGAATCGCCTTGCTGCTGGTCGAGCATCTTCTGCGCGACAGGTCCCTCGGCGATTCGCGCGGGCTGCAATTCGCGGAACTCACCCTGCGGCAGGCGCTCATTGTCGGTGCGGTGCAGGCGCTGGCGTTGATTCCGGGCGTGTCGCGATCGGGCAGCTCGATCGTTGGTGGCTTGCTGGTTGGCTTGAATCGGCGCGCGGCTGCAGAATTCTCATTTTATATGGCCATCCCGCTGCTTGGCGGCACGACCATCTACAAACTGGTCAAATCCTTGCCTTTGCTGGGCGCGGACGAGCTGCTGCTGCTGGCGGCCGGGGCGATACTCTCTGGTTTGTTCGCCTGGCTGGCTATTGACTGGCTGCTGGGTTATATCTCCCGGCACAGCTTTGTCTTGTTCGGCGCGTATCGCATCGTAGCGGGCGGGTTGATCTTGTTGGCTGTCGCTGGCGGAGTGATTGCTTGACGCCTTCTGCTGCACGATATTTCCCTCAGCATGTTCCTTCAGAGTTTGTGGCAATCTCGTTTGTCCGATTCTGCGCTTGACTCTACAATGATGCGCAGATGCGTCCATTGCCTCCATGCGCCAGGTTGCGGAGGCTTCTGACGCATCTCTGGCAAAGCGTTTGGATGAGGAGTTGCCAACCGATGTTACAGTCACGCGTGCGGCTTCTGCTGGCAATTCTATTGGCTGGTTTGCCGCTTTTGCTGGCGGCTTGCTTTCGCGATACATCAGAAGCGCTGGTCGACCAGCCGGTTGCGCAAGAATTGGTCACGGCCACGCCAGTTGTGGAAACGTTGGCCACGGTCACGCCAGTTGTCGAAGTCATAGTGATTGAAGAGCCCACCGTCACCGAAGCGCCGACAATCGAGCAAGAACCTGTCGATGAATTTGCGCTGTCTGCTACGGCATTGGTCGCGCAGCAGACACAGTCGGCAGAGCTTCCCGCCGAACTGCCAGCCACAGCGACCCAGGCGAGCATTCCGACCTTGGTGCCGCTGGTCCGCCCGACCATCCCGCCTGGCGAAGATTGCGTGCACGAGATACGCGCTGGCGATACACTCTTCCGTCTCAGCCTGGCTTATGGCGTGACTGTTGACGAAATCACACGCGCCAGCGACATCGCCAACCCTGATGTGATCGCCGTTGGGCAGAAAGTGACCATCCCGCAATGCGGCACGCTTGGCTTCATCCCGCCCCCGACATCCGTGCCCACTGCCACCTCCGAACCCGTCCTGGTCGCGCCGACCGCCACAGCAGCAGAAGAACAAGCTATCGCGGCGGTGGACGACTCGCGCAGCGCCTTGATCCAGCAGGCACAGGCTGTATTGCTGAACAACGCCCAAGCCGATGCCAGTTTCAGCGCGCAGGCTGCTGCGCCCCAGTCTTTGGGAAGGTCCTACACCGTCCAGCCCAACGATACCTTGCTGGATATCGCCTTGAGCAACAACACCACAGTCGATGCGTTGGCTGCGCTCAACAACATTGTCGATATCAACAACCTATACGCTGGGCAGGTCTTGCAGCTGCCATAAGCGCTGGACACACTGCGCAAACCAAATTTGCGCCAAGCCACCCTTGTACAGGCACGCCCGCTTGTGCTAGGCTGTGCGCTATTCTGTACGAGCGTGTCGCGCCCACGGGCGTATTTTTATGGAAGGAACGCAAGGATGAGCCAGGAATTGATGCAGGCGCTGGTCGCTGACAATCACAAGCATCCGCAGATCGAATCGGGCGACACGGTCAGAGTCCATGTGCGCATTGTAGAAGGCACACGCGAGCGCGTTCAGGTCTTCCAGGGTGTGGTGATCCGCGCGCGCAAAGGCGGCAACGAAGCCAATTTCACCGTGCGCCGCATCGCCAGCCATGGTATCGGCGTCGAACGCACCTTTTTGCTGCGCAGCCCCCGCATAGAAAAAGTCGAAATCTTGCGCCGCGCCAAGGTCCGCCGCGCCCAACTGTATTATTTGCGCGACCGCCGCGGCAAATCTGCCCGCCTGAAAGAACGCCGCTAGCATCCCCTTATCATTCCTCCGCTTTCGCGCGGCGTCGCTGTGAGATTCTGCCAGCCAGCCTGTATGATATCGCCACGCAACAGTCGCCATTGGCCTGCGGTATAATGCTGCTGGCAAAGCGACAGGTAAATGACGCAGGTCTGCTATAGATGCTCGGTCTCATTCAGCCGCTTGGCTTGATCATCGTCAGTTGGCTCTGGCTGTACCTGCTATTTTGCGGGCTGGGGATGGCTGTGTTGGGCGCGCTGCGGGTGGACGTTGTGCATGGTCGGCAGTGGCTGGACAGTTTCTGGCTGGGCTGGGCGCTGGTTCTGTTGCTCTTACAGCTGTGGCACTTTGCCTTTCCCGTCAACGACATCATTATGCTCTTGGTGGCGGCGGGCGCGGCTCTGTCTATGTGGCGGGCGCGTTTTGTGCTGCGGACACTTTTGTCGCGGCTGTGGCAAGACAAGGCATTTATGTTGCTCTTTGGCGCTTGCGTGCTGTGGTTCGCGAGCCGCAGCATCGAACTGCCGGCGGCATTTGATACCGGCTATCGTGATATCCAGGCGGTCATGTGGATAGATGCCTACTCAATCGTGCCGGGCTTGGGCAATCTGTTTGCGTCATTGGCATATAACCATCCGACCTACCTTTATAACGCGCTGCTGGACTTTGGCATGTTCTCCGGGCGGTCGGTGTACATCGCTAACGGCCTGCTGCTGCTCGCCTATCTGGCTCTCGCGCTGCAGGCCGGGCTGCAATTGTGGCGCAATCGACACCACAGCATGATGCGCTGGTCGTGCATCTTCGCCATGCTGACCATTCCCTATATTGTCCAATACACGGGCGGGCGCAGCGGCATCACCCATTTTTTGACCGATACAGTTGTGGATTTGCTGGGCTTCTTGACGGTCATCTATTGGCTCGACTTTTTGCAAGACTGGCAGCCGAGCGCAAATCGCGACTATCTGCTGTTTCGCTTGGCGGTGATCGTTGCTGTGGGCAGCATTGTCAAGCACACATATATTGTCTTTGGCCTGGCGATTGTGGCGCTCACGGCGTTCATCTGGCTGCGGCGAGGTGGCTTGGCGGTCTCGAAGCGGCAGGCAGCGAGTTTGGCAGGCGGCCTGTGTCTGCTGGCGGCGGCATTTGCGCTGCCCTGGATGGCGCGCGGCGTGGTTACCAGTGGCTACATCGCTTATCCGTTTGCAGTCGGCCGAGTCGAAATGGACTGGACGATTCCTGCCTATCAAATCGAAGCTCGTCAAAGGCTGTTGGCCACCAACACGCGCCAACGCGGCAGCGATCCGGAAGATGTGCTGGGCTCGTGGGATTGGCTCGCTCCCTGGTTGAGTCGGCTGGCTGATAATTTCTTCCATGCGGCGCTGCCGGCCATGATTTCGACGATTGCGCTGCTGCTGCTGGCTGCGGGCAAGCTGGGCAATCGCTCGGGATCAAAGTCGGCTTTGGGCATGTGGGCGCTGTCGCCATTGCTGATTATGCTGGCATTCTGGTTTGTCAGCTTTCCCAATCCCAAGTATGCGCGCTGGCTGTTTTGGAGTTTCGCGGCGCTGTGCGTCTTGCTGGCAGCGCTGGAATGGCGGCAGATCTCCCTGCAGCGGCGGCTGCTTGGCGCTTTCGCGGTGTGCGCGATCGGCCTGCTCTATACAGCCTATGTCATTGTTCGGCTGGGCAATTTCCCTTTGCCTGCTGGACCGTCCGATGGCTTTTACATACGAGAACAACCGCAGATCCGCATCTTTGAAACCGAAAGCGGCTTGCAACTGAATGTGCCACACTATGACGGACAATGCTGGGATCTGCCTCTGCCGTGCACCAATACACCCAACACCAGGGTCTATGCTCGCGTGCCCGGCGACCTGGGCGCAGGTTTTGCCTACGCGGCGGAGGACGGTTAGCGAAATGTCGGGCTTGCTGGGGTTGATCATGCTCGCGGTTTCGCTCATGTTTATCCGCGCCTGTTTGGTGACGCTGGGCTATTACAAAGAGCCGATCCTGTCGGCATTCCAGCGCTATGGCGATGAAGTTGGCTTCAGCCCGCTGTTTGAGGTATTTTGCTGGGGAATGACACTGGCTTATCTCATATTTGTTTTGGTTGCGCCCTCGTCTTTCTTGATCCTTATCGGCATCTTTATATTCGTATTTTTTGTCATGCTCTATTGGAAAGTTCGTGACAATATCATGAATCATCCGCAGATATTCTTGCGCTTTCCACAGTGGTATCGCGATATTGTCGACCACACCACCCGCGAAGAACGCCGCAAGCTCTCTTACATGTGGCTGGGCTTGCCGCTTCGCACTCGCCTTCTCTACAACGCGCAGCACAATGAATTCCGCAAATGGGTGGAGTTGGTGGTGCTGTCGGTCGCATGAGCGCCTGTCAAACAGAAACGGCCCGCACATGGCGAGCCGCATCCGCAACTGGGAGACCTGGACTCGAACCAGGAATGGCGGATCCAGAGTCCGCTGTTTTGCCGATTAAACTATCTCCCACTATTCATCAAGAGCCTACCACGCTTGTCCGCCGCTGACAAGATTTAAGACCTGGCATCTTCCAGCGCAGCCACTGCCAGTTTGACGCGCCGCAACGACTCCGCCTTGCCGAAGATGCCCATCGTCTCGAATGTCGGCGGCGACACCTTCTGCCCGCTGACAGCCGCGCGCAGCGAGCCGAACACCGCGCCATTTTTTTGCCCGATGCTGGCGGCGTAGGTGGTCATGGCGGCTTGTTGCGCTGTTGGCGAGAAGTCTTCCAGCGCCTCCAGCAGCGGCAGCGCCCCACGCAATATCGCTGTCGTCGATGCCTCGTCCTGTTTGCGTTGAATCAAGATGTCCGCTGGCGGAGGCGAGAAGTCGTTCCAGTCCGCAAAGAAGAATCCAGCCATGCGCACTACATCGTTCAGCGACTTCAAGCGCACTTGCAGCAGCGGAACAACCTTTTGCAAGAGCGCCACATTGACCTCGCAGCCAGCCGCTTCCAGCACGGGTTTGAGCCGCCTCGCCAGCTCATCCGCGTCTGAGCGCTGGATCCACTGGCTGTTTAGCCAATCAAGTTTGGCGATTGGGTAGGCGCTGTTGGCCGGGTTGACATCTTGCAGGTCAAAGCGCGAAATCGCTTCTTCCCGTTTGAAGACCTCTTGGTCATCGCCGAAATTCCAGCCGATATTCGTCAGGAAATTGACCACCGCCTCGGGCAAATAACCCGCCGACTGGAATTCGTGCACGAGCACGGGCACGCTCTTGCCTTGCGAATCCGCGAATTGCTGCTTGCGCTTGCTCAGCTTGCCTTTGCCATTGGGGTTGAGCAATACAGGCAGGTGAGCGAATTGCGGTTTTTCCCAGCCAAAGGCATCCCAAATCTGCAGATGCAGCGGGAAGGATGGCAGCCACTCGACCGCGCGCGTAATGTGCGAGATGCGCATGGCGTGGTCATCGACAATGTGCGCCAGATGATAAGTTGGAAATCCGTCCGACTTCAGCAACACGGCATCTTGCAGCTGGGCATTGTCGAACGCCACTTCACCGCGGATGAGGTCGGTTCCGCGCGTCGTGCCCGCAAGCGGCATTTTGAAGCGGATGACATGCGCCAATCCTTGCGTTGCCTGCTCGGCGGAGCGATCGGCGGGAAAATCTCGATAGCGGCGGTCATAGCCCCGGCCGGCTTTGCGCATCTCCGCAAGCTCCTGTGGCGTGGCAAAGCAGCGATAGGCATGCCCCTGGTCGACCAGCCAATTCGCCCAACGTTGGTACAGGTCCAGCCGCTGCGACTGCACATAGGGTCCAAAATCGCCGCCCATGTGCGGTCCTTCGTCGATATCCAAGCCCAGCCAGTCGAAGGAGTCCACAATCTGCTCGACCGATCCGCGCACACTGCGTTTTTGGTCGGTGTCTTCGATGCGCAAGATGAATTGGCCAGCATGACGCCGCGCGAAGAGCCAGCCAAAGAGCGCCGAACGGATGCCGCCGATGTGCTGCGGACCGGTCGGACTGGGGGCATAACGCGTACGTACAGATTGGTCGCGAGCAAGCAAGCCGGGTTCTCCTTAGAAGTTGAGGCGGCGGCGGCGCATGATGACGCTTTGCACCAAGCCGATGCCGACCATGGTGAAGAGCAGCGAAGTGCCGCCCGAACTGACGAAGGGCAGGGTCAACCCCGTAACGGGCATCAGACGCAGGTTCATGCCGATAGACACCGTCGTCTGGAAGAAGATCATCGCTGCCACGCCATAACAAATCATGCTGCCCAGGGGGTCGCTGGCTTCGCGAGCGCCTTTTAAGATACGCGCCAATACCAGCGCGAACATGCCCAAAACCGCCACGCCGCCCACCATGCCAAATTCATGCGCAATCACGCTGAAGATGAAATCGGTATGACGCACGCGCAAGAATCGGCCCGTGTTTTGCGTGCCAACATAATAGCCTTTGCCAAACGCGCCGCCCGACCCAATGCTGATCTGCGCCTGGTTGATGTTGTAGAACGCATCGGAACCGGGGTCGGGGTTCAGGAATGTCTCCACACGCAACTGCTGATAGGGCGGAAGCAGCGGGAAGATGATGGGCAGGGCAATAGACAAAAATAGCACAAATATGGCGATATGCCGCAGCCGAAAACCAGCCGACCAGATGACCACCGCCCAAATAAACAGGAAGACGATGGTCGTGCCCAGATCGGGCTGTATGAAGATCAACCCCGCCGGGATCGCCACATGCAGCAGGCTGCGGAAGACGGTCGACAGCCTGCCCAACTGCAAATATCGCTCGCTGAGATGCTGCGAAAGCGTGATGATTAGGATGATCTTGCCGATCTCAGATGGCTGGATGCGGATGCCGATATTGATCCAGCGCGTCGCGCCGCCAGCGCCTTCCACGCCAAATGCGCGCACCATCACCAGCATGATGATCATGCCGGCATAAAGCCAGGGCGTAACGCCGCCCAGCAGCCGATAGTCGATGGTCGCCATGACAATCACGATCGCAAAGCCGATCAAGGCATAATTGATTTGATCGGGCACGCGGCTGATGATGTCATCATCGATGGCATCCTGCGTCGCGCTGGCAATCATCATGATGCCGAAGACGACCAGGATGATGACGGCGCCGAAGAGAATGAAATCGAAACGACGCCAGGCGCTCAGGCTGTCTATCATGCGCACCGCCGCACAAGATTCGCTTGGTAAACCAAGTATAGCGAAGGTACAGCCCCGCGACAGGGCAAATTGCGCGGCTGGTCTAGGAGTTGTCTACAGAATCGGCGCTCAGAGTGGGTAGCCGCGCGTCGGACGCCTTGTGGGCTGGCTGCTGCCCCGAGAAAGGGATTTCTGCGACGAGCTTGCTTTGGCGGCGGTCGCGTTGCTCCAGGTCGATCTCTACGCGGTCTTGGTCGACAACCAGATATTTGGCGATGACCGCCAGGATTTCGCGCTTCATTTCTTCCATGCGTTCGGGAGGCAAGTGAATGCGGTCGTGCTGCAAGACAAAGCGCAGCCGGTTTTTGGCGGTCGCGCCACTGCCCTGTTTGCGGCGTCCGAACAGAGATTTGATGATGTCCATGATTGTATCCTTTGCTGGTACCGTTCGCCGCAGCTTCGCCCTAGCGCCCGTCAAATAATCGCAGGAATCGCCGCAAAATGCCGGGATTGCCATCCAGATTCATGAAAGGCACATCTTCGCCCATAATCCGCCGCGCGACATTGCCAAAAGCCATGCCAGCCTGCGAGTTCATATTCAGCGTCACAGGAATGCCGCTATTGGACGCGGAAAGCACCATTTCGTCTTCCGGAATAATGCCGATGATAGCCAAGCCGAGAATGTCGTATACATCGTCCGACGACAGCATCTCGCCCTTGCGCACGAGCTCGGTCTTCAAGCGATTGATGATCAACTTGCCCGGTCCTTTTTCGGCAGCTTCAATCAAGCCGACAATGCGGTCGGCATCACGAACGGCAGAGACTTCGGGATTGGTAACAATCAATACCTCGTCGGCTGGCTCCAGGGCATTGCGAAAACCGCGCTCGATGCCAGCGGGCGAGTCAATCAAGATATAGTCGAAATCTTCGCGCAATTCATCCGTCACCCGCACCATGTCTTCGGGGCTGATCGCCATCTTGTCGCGCGTTTGGGCGGCTGGGATGAGGAAGAGATCATCAAACTTTTTGTGCTTGATCATGGCTTGGCGCAGTTTGCTCCGTCCCTCCACCACATCGACCAGGTCATAGACGATACGGTTTTCGAGCCCCATGATGATATCGAGGTTGCGCAAGCCAATATCGGCATCGATAACCACGACGCGCTTGCCCAGGCTGGCCAAGGAAATGCCCAGGTTGGCAGTGGCGGTTGTTTTGCCCACACCACCCTTGCCAGACGACACAGTGATGACTCGCGCGTCGCCCCGGCTTCTTTCCTCGTTCTCCATGCGGTCTTCCTTCCCTCGCCTCTAGTCTCTGGCTTCTACCACGATCTGATTATCACGAATGCTCGCCACTTCTGGCAGGATCTTTCTGCGTTTGCCCGGTGGCGAAGTTACGATGTAACTGGCGATGCGCAGTTGATTGGGGTTCATATCCAACGCGCAGACAACCGCCGATTCATCGCCCAGAGCGCCAGCGTGCACCGTGCCGCGCAGTTTTCCCCAAACAACGACATCGCCAGCGGCGATCACTTTTGCGCCGGGATTCACATCGCCAAAAACAACCACATGCCCCTCGCTGTGAATGGTCCGACCCGAGCGCAAGGTGCGGCGAAAGATTACGCCACGCGTGCCGGTTTCTTCAGGATTGACCGGATTGGTCTCTGCGTGTCTGCGCGCAGGCTCCGCTGGCAGGCCATTCTCGCTGGTCGTAAGGTTCAGCGACCTTGCCGATTGCCGCGTGGTGTCGCTATCGCTGCGCACCAGCGACAAGCTCAAGCCGCGTCGTTCCAGCAGCGCCTTCAGGGAGCTGAGTTCATACTTCGGCACCGGGCGCGCGCCCAACTCCACCACGATTGCCGCGCCAGAATAAAAAGCCCGTTTGTCATCAATGCGCTTCGCGAGCTCGTCCGTCACCGACTGCCATTTCTCGGTTGTGCTGAGCGAGATCAGCAAGCCATCATTGATGCCTTTGATCGCGATGAGTTCTTCTGGCATGCGCGTTTGCACCTGGCCTCAGCCGCCGCCACCGATAACAGCAGTACTATACTTGAAATGGGAATCTCTGCTTGCCCGCGCGGCGCGGATAATCAAGTATTTACGATATCCAGCAGCAACAGCGCCGGCAGCGCAATGTACAGCGCCGAAACCAGGTGTATCCACAGTCCGGCTTCATTTTGCAAGGTCTTGTTCACCCACTGGCTGATGGTATTGACGGCATAGGTCATCCACATGACCTGGATGATGATCAATGGCAGCAGCAGGACTTCACGGTGCTTGCCGATATAGGTCAGCCCAAAGAGCATATAACTGGCGAAAGCGATGATTGTCACTGTGCCCAGCGGCGGATACCAGCGCGCCAGCCGCGCCACGCCCATGATAGCCAGCGCAATGCCCGCCCAGCCGAATTGCGCCAGCGGATATTCGCCCAGCGCCAGCCAACGATGCGCATCTCGCCAACCCAGTGGCAGCAGCAGGGGCGGATCCGCCAGCAGATAGGTCTGCGCGAGCAGGTATGCGCCAGCCACAGCGATGGCTACAATCGCCAGCCAATACCAGCCGGGCAGCCGCGCATACGACAGCAGCAGCGCGAGCAGAATGGCCGGCGCAAACAGCGTAACCAGCGGATCGTTCAAAGCGCCTATGGCGAAAAGCAAAGGAATGCCCACCAGATGCCAGCGATTTGGCGCTTGTGGCGGTTTGATGCCCGGCCTTGGGTTCGTCAGCATCAGCATGTCGATGAGCAGAAAGAGCAACCAAGCCGTCACCAGCACCGTCAAACGCAAGCTCTGGCCCGTGCCGATATGATTCCAGAAGATGGCGGCGGACAAGACGATGCCGAGACCGATGGCAAGCTCATTGCGCTTCAGCAGAAAAGACGCGGACAATACAGCAAATGCGGCGAAAATTGCGGCTGCGACGATGGATGCCGGTTGGGTTCCCGCGCCACCGGCCTGCGACCAAAAGACCGGCGACAATGCCAATGTCAATCCGCCCGCCACCGATGCCACCAGCCCCATGGTTCGCATGCCGGCTGTGACGCCCAAAATCGCCAAAGCCAAGCCAGTTGCGCGCGCGATCGGCGCTTGACCCAAGCCCACGAGCAACAGCCAGGCGCAAGTCGCGGTGAGGCAAGCCGGTCCCCATTGGCGCAATAGCTGAACCTGGGTCGCGGTCAGTCGTGACATATCAAACGCCACTTGCAGCCTGAGAACCAGCTGGCTGGCTGCCATTGCGTGTGGCTTGCAGGCGAAAATACTCTTCCATCGTTTTGCGCACAATCGGCAAAGCCACCTGCGAACCCTCGCCGCCATTGTAGACGAAGGCTATCAGAATGATCTCTGGATTATCGTAGGGCGCATAACCTGTATACCAGGCATGGGCGGGCCATTGCCCGGGCACGCATAGATTCAGGGGCCGCGCGATATCGTCACAGTATTCAGCGGTGCCGGTCTTGCCAGCCACTTCCACGAATGGCAGGGCGGCTGGAGAGGCTGTGCCACCTTCGCCTGTCACCGCCTCGCGCATGCCCGCTTGCACCAGGTCCAGCGTCGGCTGCGACAAGAAAGGCGGGATATAGGGTTCGCTGGGACCGCGAAAACGCACGCGCTGGCACACCGAGCCATTGAAGCTGTAATTTAACGGGATGTGGATGCGGTAGTTGTGCAAATCTTCAATGCCAGGATCAGGATTAAGATCGACCGTGTTTCGATATCCAGCGGGATCGCAGCGGTAAGGATCGTACCATTCCGAGTCGGGTTCGCAGGTGCAAGCCAGGCTGGATTCGCGCTTCATCAGCATATCTTCCAGCAGCAGCAGGGTCAGCTCTTCGCCTTCTGCCAGCAGGTCGCGGTTGATGGTGCGCAAAACTTGCGGTCGGAAAGCCTCGATGATTTGGCGTTCTTCGTCCAGGAAGTCACGGATGATGGTCGGTTGATACAAGACGCCGCCATTGATGGTCGCCGCTACCGCCGAAACCAGTTGCAGCGGCGTAACATTGACATAGCCCTGCCCAAATGCAGCGTTGTAGGTGTCGCCGGTCGACCAGCTTTCGCCTTCGTTGCGGCGCTTCCAATCGGGATCGGGCATGCGGTTGGGATTCTCGAAAGGCAGCTCGATGCCCAGCTCGCTTCCGATGCCGAATGCCGTGCCATAGCGAAACAAGTCGTTGATGCCCAAGCCGCCGGGACGGATCGTCTGCGCCGACAGGTTGGGATTGCCGCCGCCGATTTGATAAAAGTAGACATCGCAACTCCAGGCGATGCCGCGGATCATATCGACGCGCCCGTGCCCGCTGCGCAACCAGCAGACAAATCGTTGAGAGGCGGCGCGGTCGTTGGGCGCATACCGATTTTCTACCAGGATCTGCCCTTCAGCCAGCAGTTGCGTATTCGGGTCGATGACTTGTTCTTCCAGCACAGCCGCAGCGGTGATGATTTTCCAAACCGAGCCGGGCGGATACTGGCTCTTGATGGTGTTGTTGACCAGGGGCCGCAACGGATCTGCCACCACATCTAGGTAGTATTCGCCATCGATGGCGCGGGCAAAACGCGAATTGTCGTAGCTGGGGTGGCTGACCAGCGCCAGGACTTCGCCATTGCGTGGGTCCATGGCGATCACCACGCCCTGCTGCGAGATGATGCGCCCAGCCTGGCTGTTGAGTATTTGCAGCTGGTCGACCAGCGCCTGCTGGGCGAATGCCTGCAACTCACGATCAATCGTCAGGCGCACATTCTGCCCGGGCAGAGGATCGTCCTGTCTGATGACCTGGATCACTTCGCCAGCGACATCGACTTCGCGCAAGATGCGGCCGCGCACGCCAGCCAGACGATTTTCCAGATAGCGCTCGATGCCTTCATAACCGATGCGGTCGAAAGCCGGGTTGTATCCCTGCTCTTCCAGCTGCTCGGCCTCTTCAGCCGGGATGGGTCCCATATATCCGATAATGTGCGTGGTCAGCTCGCCGGTCGGATATTCGCGCACGGCAACCGGTTCGATATCGACGCCGGGCATGAAGATGCGCTCTTCAAGGATTTGCAGGGCTGTCAGCTGCGGCACATCCTGGACGACGATAACCGGCCGAAAGGGCGCGATACCTGCGCCTTCTTCGACCAGGTCTTCCAGGCTGCGCACGAAGCCGCCGGCTTGCTCCGCGATATCGCGCGTTGGCGGCACACCGACCAGCGCCGAGAGCCGGTTGTAAACAGCCAACTCGGCTTCGACATCGTCGGGCAATTGCGCCGGCGTGATAACGACATTGTAGGCGGGCACATTGAATGCCAGACGTTCATCGTTGCGGTCGAAGATCGCGCCGCGCCGCGCAGCAATCGGCAGTTCACTCAAGCGATTTTCGTCTGCGGCTGCATTGAACTCGTCATAGCGGATGATTTGCAACTCGTACATGCGAATGCCGAAGATGAGAAACACGGCGAAGATGACAGCTTGAAAGAAAGTGAGACGCCAGGTCTGGAAAGGCACCAGACGATTGCTGTTCACATTTGCCTCCAGGCATCGGACATCTGTGAAAAACTTTGCGGCGCGACCTGCAGTCCGCCTTCCAACCGGCGCTGAAAAAAGCGCACAATAGCGAACAGCGGCAGCACAGCGGCGAGATTGTACACTAGCGTCGGCAACAGCACGAAGCGACCAACCGCCCACAAATCGTAAGTATAGCCCAGCAAAATCAGCGCCGCATAGGTATAGGCAGCCATGAAGAGCGTGGCGACAGCCGCCATCACCAGCAGCAGGATGATGCGCGCGCGCAGCAACTGTTGGGCCAATCGGTTGATTGCATAGACCATAATCAGCAGCGCAGCCGAGGTCGTGCCCAGCGGCAAGACCGAGAGCAGGTCCAGCGCGATGCCGCCAACAAATGCCCAGACATAGCCTTCTGTCATGCTGGCATGCAAGGACCAGCAAAGAACCAGCAGCATCACCAGCCCCAGCTGTCCGCGCGTATCTGCCAGCAGCGGCACTGCAGAGCTGCCCAGCTCCATGACAAATGCCAGCGCCTGCGGCAATACACTGGCAGAAAGCGCCGCCGCCACGCCCAGCACAAGGATAGACAGGTAACGTCCCATATCAGCCGTCACCGCTCTCATCAAATGCCGACAAGTCGATAGGCTCGAAGCTGGTTACCACCAGCACGAATTCCAGCGATGCAAAGTCGATCAGGCTGCGCACTTCCGCTTCCTGGAAGAGCTCAAACTCAAATTGACGGACGCTGGTAACTTGCCCGACCACAATATCGGCAGGAAAGTTGCCGCCCAAACCAGAGGTGATGACCAGGTCGCCTTGGCGGATTTCTTCATCCAGGTCGACCATAGTCAGACGTAGCGCGCCCGATGCCTGCCCGATGATGCTGCCATGCGCGCGGGTAGTCTGCAGGCGCGAGCTCACCGAGCTGTTTTCATCGGCGATCAACTGTACTTGCGAGGCATTGGCGCCGACATCAACGATCCGCCCCACCAGCCCCAACTCGGTGGTGACAGGCATGCCGATCGCGATGCCGTCTCGTGTGCCACGATTGATGATGATATTGCGCGCAATGCCGGTCTGCTCGACGGCGATGACATCGGCGGTGATGAAGTCCTGCTCTTCCAATGCCGATATGTAACCCAACAGGCTGACCAGCCGTTCGTAGTCGCTGGCGGCTTCGCGCAGGCGAATTAGCTCGACCTGGCGGCGCGCCAGTTGTTCCTCCAGCTCGGCGATGCGGTCCTGCGCATTTCCCCAATCATTCAGCGATTCCAAAGCGCTGTTGACGGTCAACGATACGCGATTAAACAGGCCCGCCAAGCCAGTCAGCGGCGCGGCAGCGACATCTTCCACAGGTGCCAGCGCACCGGCGATGCTCAGCGTCATCAACAGGCCACACAAAGTGAGCAGCAGCAGCAGACTCAGCAATCGACCGGGGCGTCCTGGGGATCGCACGCGGACATCCTCGCAACTAATCGGTACGCGCAGATTGCGCACCCTGAGTCTAACACAGCCTGCAAAGTCGCCTGGCTAGCGATTTTGTGTGTTAGCGGGGAGTGACTAGAGCGGTGGATGGTTCTCTTTTAACCCCGCCCCCAGCTCCTCCCCGACGAGTCGGAGAGGGGAGCCAAGGCAAGCGGATTCGGAGTTGTATGCGTGTGCTTTGCCTCCCTCCGACCTGTCGGGGGGACCGAGGGGGGTGACCATAGCCAGCAAGTTCGCTACTCCCTGTCAGTGCTTGGTGCTGCCGCGTTCGGGGCCTGTCAGCAGCCGCCGCAGGTTGTTGTAATCTTCCAGAACGCGGCCAGCGCCACGCGCCACGCAAGTCATGGCGTCTTCTGCCAGCCAGCAGCGAATGTTGACTTCTTCGCGCAGGCGCTCGCCCAGACCCCGCAGTTGTCCGCCGCCACCCGCCAATGTGATGCCGCTTTCCATCAGGTCGGCGACCAGCTCTGGTGGCGTGTCGTCCAGCGCGTCCTTGACTGTATCGATGATGATATTGACCGAGCCGCCAATGGCGTCGCGGATCTCAATGGAGCTGACTTCGACCGAGTCGGGCAAGCCCGTCGTCAGATTGCGGCCTTTGACAATATACGTGCGTTCCTGGGGCAGGGGATAGGCCGAGCCGATGTCGATTTTGGCTTTTTCGGCGGTTGGCTCGCCGATGAGCAGATTGTGTTTGTTGCGCAGGTGCTGGACGATGTCCTCGTCCATCTCATCGCCAGCCACGCGGATGGAGCGGCTGATGACGATGCCGCCCAGCGAAAAGAGCGCGATTTCTGTCGTGCCGCCGCCTATATCGACCACCATGCTGCCGCGCGTTTCCAGCACCGGCAGATTTGCGCCGATGGCTGCGGCCACTGGCTCTTCGATCAGGTGGGCTTCGCGCGCGCCGGCATCCAGTGTCGCTTCAATGACAGCGCGCTTTTCCACTTCGGTTACGCCACTGGGGATGCCGACCACGACGCGCGGACGTGGCACGGGCACCCAGCTTTGCTCGTGCGCCTTTTTGATGAGGTAATCGAGCATGCGCGCGGTGATTTCATATTCGCTGATGACGCCATCGCGCACGGGCCTCACGATGACGATGTCGCGCGGATTCTTGCTCCACATCTCCTTTGCGCGAGCGCCAACTTCGATGGGAGCGCGTGTCCGCCGGTCGATAGCCACGAATGAAGGCTCGTTGATAACGATGCCCTGGCCGCGCACATAAACCAGCGTATAGGCTGTGCCCAAGTCTATGCCAATGTCGAGCGAAAACAGCCCGAACAGAAAATCCAAGGGGCTAAGCACGGATGACTCCCAATCAACGCGCCAATGAAGCGATTATAGCACAGCTTAAGTATGCCCAAGTGTTGAGGCTTGTCCACAAGGGCGCGGGAATTTGTGCTATGCTCGGCGGGGAATTCCTGAGACCTGGAGCGATTTATGTATATTCGACTGACAGCCACGGTTTTGTTGATGATCGCCGCGTGCGCCACGGTCATCGCCCAGCCCTATCAAATCCGCGTCACGCATGATACCAACTTGCGCGCTTCTTACAGCCTGGACAGCGCCGTCCTGGCAACTGCCCCAGCGGGATCCACCCTTCAGGTAGTCGGCCACTATGCAGACTGGCTGACCATCGACCGCGACGGGGCGACTGTCTGGATGGCGGATTGGGTCGAACATACCCGCCTGGATCCGGCACATGTATCGGCGTCAGTCTGCACCTTGGCCGATCGCATCCGGTCGGCGAATACCAATACGGCGGTCGGCTTCTGCCCGGCGGGGACGAGCCACGACATCATCACGATCACCGAAGACATCGTGCTGGCTGAACCGCTGCCGCCGATCACGGGCACGATCACGATAGAGGGCGGCGGGCATACGATTAGCGGAGCGAACAAGTTCTCCATCTTTGTAGTCAATGGCGGCCGGTTTGCGATCAACAACTTGAAGCTGGCTCAAGGCGCGTCGGAGTTTGACAGCAGCGGCCCAGGGGCGGACGCCGGCGCGATTACAGCGCTCAATCACGCCGAGATTCTTGTCAACCAAGTTGAATTCTCAAGAAACTACAGCGGAGGCACAGGTGGAGCCATCGCGGTATTCTACAGTGAGCTAACCGTCAACGACAGCAGTTTTATGTACAACCACGCGACTGGCGGCGGTGGAGCGATCTACATGTGGCAGAGCACGGGCGCCGTCAGCAACAGCAGCTTCGTCAGCAACAGCGCGAGCCATCTGGAAATGGGCGGGGCGATTCTTGTTGGTATGGGCGTGGAACTTGATGTCAGAAACAGCAGCTTCAGCGGCAATTCGGCGCGCAAAGGCGGCGCGCTGGCTTCCCATGTCTGGATGCCCGATGGTCCCATCCTGTCCACAACCACGCTCACGCACGTCACCTTGATGAATAATCAAGCTATGGAAGCGGGTAATGGGATATCAATTCACGATAGCGACAGGAATTTTAACCTGCGCAACAGTATCGTTGCCGGTGCCATCATCGGGAATTGTCAGGGCGTATTGAATGAGAACATCGGTAATTTGATCGCGGATGGTTCCTGCGGAGCGCAAAATAGTGGCGATGCGCGAATAGGAGAATTGACCGGCGCGCCCGCATATCATCCGCTGTTGGATGGCAGCCCGGCCATTGACACGGCTGACTCGCGCTTCTGCACCGAGACCGATCAATTGGGCAATCCGCGTCCGCAAGGCGGTGGCTGCGATATCGGGGCGATTGAAGCCCGGCGGGGAAGCCTCGCCATCTTCCAACAGCACCCTCAGCGGCAACTGGTCGGGGACAGGCGGCGTCAATTGCATCCAGAGTAATGACAGCGCCTTGGCGGATGTTTCATTGTTGGACGACAGCGCAAGGCATATCGTGGGCGGCATTTATTATCAATCGGGGTCGCTCACACTGCGAAACAGCATCGCCACCGGCAGCGAATCCTGCGAAGAGTAAAGCGGGACAATCTGTACCCAGGCACACCTTGTTCAGAGAATCCGCTGTCGGCGCGCTAGTAGAATTGCCGTCAATTGATTTGCAATTACTTAGCGCACTATCGAAGTTGCGTAAAGTGCTCGGGAGCGCCTGTGTCCAGCACATTAGACACTTTCAGCGAATTGCGGAGGGCGCTGCGAGAGCCTGGCGCGCTGGGACAATCGGCTGCGTTAGTTGTGGCTGTTTCTGGCGGCGCGGACTCGGTTGCGCTGCTGCATGCGTTGCGCCGCTTGCAAGACCAGTTGAGCATCACGCTGCATGTCGCTTCGCTGGATCATGGCATCCGCGCCGAGGCTGGCCAGCGAGACCTGGCATTCGTTGCTGCGCTGGCGGCGGATTGGCGGCTGTCATGCACAGTGGCTGCTGTCGATGTGCCGCTGCTGTCGCGGGAATGGGGAGTTGGCATCGAGGCGGCGGCGCGGAAGGCTCGCTACGATTTTCTGGCGCAGGTGGCAAAGCAACTGGATATAGATTGTGTGGCTGTCGCTCATCATGCCGATGATCAGGCAGAAACGATGCTCATGAATATCGCGCGCGGCAGTGGCTTGCGCGGTCTGCGGGGCATGCGCCCGGTATCAACCTTGCCGGGCTACCCAGAAATCCGCTTGCTGCGTCCGCTGCTGGGCTGTTCGCGCGCAGATATTGAGGCCTATTGCGCCCAACACAAGCTGGCGTATTGTACGGACGAAAGCAACAGCGATACGCGCTATCGGCGCAATTACATCCGCAGCGAGATCATCCCGCGCTTGCAAAGGCTGAATCCAGCGGTAGTCGGCGCATTGCAACGGCTGGGCGAGTCGGCTGCTGTCGACCAAGATTTCCTCAAGCAGCAATTCGCACAGATTGCGCAGCCCAGGATAAACAAATCGTTCGACCGGTGGCGCATCGACAAGGCAGACTATTTTTCCTTGCACGCGGCGCTGCGCAGGCGAATTTTGTTGGCTGCGGTTGAAAATCTGGCGGATGGCTCGGCTGGATTGATGCACGACCTCGCGATTGAACTGGATGTCTGGGCGCGGGCTGCTCGCGTCGGCGCTTGGCGAGATGTGGGCGCTGGCATCCGACTGCGCTGCGATTATGACGCGCTGGTTGTGGAGAAGAGCGGCGCCATGCCAGAGCCGGGTCGATATCGTCTGATTGCAAAGGACACAGATATCAAATTGGCAGCGGGGCAAACCGTGACGCTGGGCGGAATCAGCTTGCGCGTCGGGCTTGCGGCAGAGACAGGGCATTGTGCCAGCCTGCAATTGCCTGCCCAGGCCGAGCTTCGTCTGCGCACACGCCGCAGGGGCGAATGGTTCAAACCCAAAGGCATGGGCGGTCGTTCGCGCAAGCTCAAAGATTGGATGATCGACCGCAAGATCCCACGAATGCTGCGCGACCAGATTCCCTTGCTCTGCGCCGATGAGGCGATTGTCGCCATCTGCCTGGCGGATACCTGGCATCTTGCCGAGATTGTCTGGCCTGTTGGCAGCCCGCGCATCACCATCCTGTTAGACTGACGGGCAGGCGTCACCTGTCGAATTTGGGCGCGGAACACAATCCCGCTATAATAGGTAGTAATAGTTTAGTGTGTGGTGCTTCGCGAGATGGCAGACAGACAGCTTATGCGCTTGCTGTTGGTTGTCGCCGACGGTGTCAGCCGGTACACGTTGAGCATGACTTTGCAGCGCGAGGGCTATGTTGTAGACGAGGCAGCCAACGGCGAGGCGGCGCTGGAAAGTTTCCACCGGCATGACTTCGACCTCGTGCTGGCAGATATTGATTTGCCCGGCATGGACGGCTTTGAATTGCTGCGCGGCGTGAAACAGCATTCGTCCGATGCGGTAGTCATCTTGATGTCGGCGGACGCGGATCTGCACAGCGCCGTGCGAGCGCTGCGTGCTGAGGCGGGAGACTTTTTGCCGATGCCCTGCTCCAGCGATGAATTGCGCGCCAGTGTCGAGCTTGGCATGGCCAGCGCCCGCAGAAAAATGCGCCGCCGACGTCTGCTGACCGCAATCGAACAGAATGTCGCTCAACTGACGACCGAGTTGGCGAGCGCAGCCAGCGACGATAGCCGGGCGACTATGAATTTGCGAGAGCTCCGCCAATCGCCATCAATACACAGGAATGTTATCAGCTTGGGTCCATTTGAGTTGGCGCCGGGCAGATACGAAATCGCCGTTGGTGGCGCAAACACCAGTTTGACACCCACCGAATTCGACCTGCTGCTATACCTGGCCGCCCACCGCGAGCGCGTCGTGCCGTGCAGCGAACTGGTGCGCGAGGTGCGCGGCTATCATGTCGAAGAGCCAGAAGCCCGCGAAGTCATCCGCCCGCATATCAGCAACCTGCGCCGCAAGCTCAAGAGCCTGGACGATGCTGATATGATCGTCAATGTACGCGGCTCGGGTTATCGCTTGATTGAGGCTGTGCAAGCCGATTGAAGTCCATCAGCCTTTTGCCACATGGTCTGCCAGGCTGGTGCCGGTTTTTTCCGGTTCTTATGTCGCCGGTGAGGTCTGTATGCGCCCTCTCTTCATAACTGTCCTGGCGCTTTCTTGCCTTGGCGCATTGTCCCAGGCGCAGACAGTAGAAGGAGCCGACTGCGAAGAGGCTGGCGCATTGTACAGCGAAACTTACACCAGCCGCATCACCGGGCGCGACCACCGCTATGCTGTTTATTTGCCGCCCTGTTATGCTGCGGATGTTGCCGCCTATCCCGTCTTGCTGTTGCTGCATGGTTCGAACGCCGACGACAGCCAGTGGGCGCGGCTCGGTTTTATTGATGCGCTGGCAGCCCACATCCGCGCGGGCAGTGCCTCGACAATGATCGTGCTGATGCCCTATGGCGGCGCAGAAGCCAACCAAAACCACTTCGATGCCATCAGCTATGATCGCATATTGCTGGACTTCCTGGCGCAGATGTCGATTCGCTATCGCAGCAATGGCTCGCAAGCCATCGGCGGCATCTCGCGCGGCGGCTTTTGGGCTTATCAGATCGGACTGCGTCATGCCGATGACTTCGTGGCAGTTGGCGGACACAGCCCCTACTTCGACCGCGTTCATGTCGCGCCAGCGCACAACCCGCTGCATATCGCCGAAGCGCTCGACCGCGACACCTATCCGCGCTTGTGGCTGGATCGCGGAACTGCCGATCATGCTGTGGCTGGCATCGAGCAGATGCGCACCATCCTTCAGCGCGCCAATGTGCCCCACGAGTATGTTGTGCATCCTGGCGGGGCGCACAGCGAAGACAACTGGTCGCAGCATGTCAGCGAGTACCTGGACTTTTATGCGCGCGCATTCAGCGAGCCGCGCGCGCTGCCCGAGCCAGCTACAATCCGCGCGGGCTTTGAACTTTGGCTGCCGGCTGTCGATTTTGGCGAGGCCATGCTTTCGCTGGACCGGGCGGAGTTGACTGCCACGCTGGCGGGCGAATTGGACAAGCGACTCGTCATCAGCGAATCGGCGCGGGCACGTTTGGCAGCGCATGGTTTCCAGCTGCACGCGGATACCGAAATCGTTGACGATTTGCGGCTTTTCAATGCCTTGTGGCTTTCGACCGGCAAGTTCACGCTGCTGCCATTTGACGAGCTGCACATGCGGCTGCGTCCCTTGTGGCTGGATGACAGGCCTGTCGTCGATCAGCTGGCGGGATACCCACTGGTTTTTGAAAGCGACGCGCCAAATTATGACCCGGACAAGTTGACGCGCATCACGCTTTCTGGCACGACCGCGCTGGCACGCCACACCTTGACGGCGCTGCACGAGAAGGGCTTGCCGTGGGCGGCGAGCGGCATTCGCGACTATGTGCGGCGGGCCGATGTCTTTCATATCACCAACGAAGCTTCGATCGCGCCGGGCTGCCCGCAACTGAACGATGTCGCGCTGGCGGGGCAAAGCAGCCTGTGCATGACACGCGCACATGCCGACCTGTTTGGGTTGCTGGATGTCGATGTGGTCGATATCAGTGGCAACCATATCGCCGACTTCGGATATGAATCATTCATCGACACATTGGATCATTTCACTGCGCAGGGTATACAACTGGTGGGCGGCGGCCGCGACCAGGCAGCGGCGCGCTCGCCATTGATCTTGCGGCAGAAGGGTTTGAGCATTGCCTGGCTGGCTTGCAATGCCATTGGACCAGCTTATGCGCTGGCAAATGATGACCCCGCCTCTGACCTGGGGCGCAGGCCCGGCACCGCATTCTGCAACAAAGCCTGGCTGCAAGAAGCGCTGCCGGTCTTGGCTTCACAACACGATGTCGTGCTGTTGACCCTGCATTTTCGCGAATTCAGCGGCTTTGAACCCAACGAGCGGCATATTCAGGATTATCAAGCCTATGCCGAATGGGGAGCGGATGTGGTCATAGGCACTGCCCAGCATCAACCCATGTCCATCGACCTCTACCAGACGCGGCGCGGCGAGATCGCATTTATCCATTATGGCTTGGGCAATCTGTTCTTCGACCAGCAACTCTGGGGGCAGCGGCGCTTCTTTATGGATACGCTCTATCTCTATGACGGGCGGCTGCTGGCGGTGGAGCTCTTCCCCGGCATCATCGACGGGCGTGCGCGTCCCCGTTTGCTGACAGGCGAAGATCGCTTTAACTTCCTGCATTTTATGCTCGTCCAGAAGAGTTCGCTGTAGCCTGCCGCGAACCCGCGATATTTCTTACGCGATTCCGATGAAAACAATGTAAATTATTTGTTGCGCTCGGCTATGCAAGCTAGGCGCATTCTGTTTGCCTGCGCTATAATGCTGCCTGCCAATTGCCCGAGGCTGCGACAGAACGATGTCGACTCTCAATCCCGACCTGATCACCAAAGACATGGATGCTGTGCTCAATGACGCGGTGCCCCTGTTGGCGGAATATCGCAAGTCGTCCATCATGCCCGAAATGGTCTTGCTCGCTTTGTTACGGCGGAAGGATACAGCCGCCTGGCGCATGCTAAACGACTTCGAAAGCGAGCGCGGCGTCGACCTGGAGCGCCTGGAGCGGCAAGTGCGCGTGGCCATCCAGTCGCGGCGCGACCCCGATGGCAGCCTCGACTTCATCGCCATCGGCAATCGCAAAGTCTCGCTCAGTCGCCAGTCGATCATCTTGCTGGACGATGGGCTGACGATCGCCAACTCCATGAACCAGCAGAAAATCGACACCGATCACGCGTTGGCTGTTCTGGCAGAATCATCGGTGAGCACCGGGCGCGTCTTGCGCCAGTTCAGCATCACGCCCAAAGCCATCCAGGATGCCTATAGCGATGCCAGCAAAATCATCCCGGCGCGCTCGGACAGCACGACGGTCGATTATGTGGCGCGGGCAAAACGGGGCCAGCTGCGCGCTGTGCATTTCCGCGAAGACCTGCTGCGCAACATGATCAATGTGCTCACGCAATCGGTGAACCGGCATATCATCCTGGTGGGTCCAGACGGAGTCGGCAAGCGCACCCTGGCTTACAGTCTGGCGCTGTTGATGGCGGAGGACAAGGGACCCAAAAGCTTGTCCAACCTGGTGCAGATCAGCGAAACCGCCTTGCTGGATGGCGACCAGGAGGCTTTTCGCGCCGGGATGAGCGCGGCGCGGCGTGGCATCCTGTTTCTGCCGCTGATTCATCGCTTCTTTGGTGGTCCTATCAAAGCCGACTTCAACAAGGCGACTGCGCTGGTGCAAAAAGCTTTCCTCAGCGACGACCCGGTCATCATCTGCACGACAACCCAGCAAGAGTTTGAAGCGCGCATCCAGGGCGTCAGCGCCATCATGGAAAACAGCCAGCTCATCCGCGTGGAAGAGCCGCTGCTGGACGAGACGGTGCGCATCCTGGAGACGATTTCGCCGCATATCGAAGCCGACTATGAAATCGCCGTCGAGCATGACGCGCTGAAAATGGCTGCTCGCATGGCGCAGCGCTTTTTGACCATCAATCCGCTGCCACAGAGCGCCGAGCAACTCCTGCATCGCAGCGCAGCGCTGGTCAATATGGCGAAGCAGACGCACCTGGCTTTCAAGCCCGAAGACAATGACGCCACCCTGGATATCGGTGATATCGCGGTGGCAACCAGTCAAATGACCGGCATCCCGGTCAGCAAGCTGGGCGCGGACGAACGCCAGCGCTATGCCAATATGGACGAACACATCCGCCAGCGGCTTATCGGGCAAGAAGAAGCGGTGCGCCTGGTCAGCCGCGCTATCAAAACAGCGCGCGTCGGGCTCAAAGATCCGCGCAGACCGGTGGGCACATTCCTCTTCTTGGGTCCAACCGGGATTGGCAAGACCGAGCTGGCGAAGGTGCTGGCTGACTTTATGTTCGGCAGCGAAGAAAATCTCTTTGTCCTGGACATGAGCGAGTACAAAGACGAAAGCAGCATCAATCGACTGCTTGGCTCGGCAGTTGGCTATGTCGGCAGCGAAGAGGGTGGCCAGCTCACCGAGCGCATCCGCACCCGGCCCTACACGATCGTGCTGTTGGACGAGATCGAAAAAGCCCATCCACGCATCATGGATGTGCTGCTGCAAGTGATGGAAGAGGGCCGATTGACCGACGGCCGTGGCAACACCGCGCGCTTTAGCGAAGCCGTCGTCATCTTGACCAGCAACATCGGCTCTGAGCATCTGATGGTGCGCAAAATCACCGAAGACCTGCGCGAACAAGTGCTGGACCAGGTGTTGGACTTCCTGCGTCCCGAGTTTGTTAATCGCCTGGATGAGGTGATTCTGTTCAATGCGCTCAGCGATGATGACTTTGTGCTGATCCTGGACCTGTTGATAGAAAAAGAAAACAAGCTGGCGGCAGAACGCGGCTTGTCCTTGAGCTTTACGCCCGAAGCCAAGCAATGGCTGCTGGAACAAAACGACGAGCCAGAGTTTGGCGCGCGGCCCCTGCGGCGGATCTTGCGGCGCAATCTTCGCGAGCCGCTTGCCGACTTCTTGCTGCGCAGCGACCCGCCCGAAGGCACCCAGGTGCTCGTGCAGGCCAACGGTCAGAAAGCCAATGGCCTGGCATTTGCCGCCTCCATAGACGGGCAGCCAATCGAAGTCTAAGATTTAGCAAGCAGTCTCGTATTGATGCCCCAAACCCAGAGGAAACGATGACAAAACTCGATGCGTCCATATTCCGCAAATACGATATCCGGGGCATTGCGACTGGCGATGCGCCTCAACTGACGCCGGCTGTGGCTCTGCTGGTCGGCAAGGCGCTGGGCACTTATTTGCCTCGTGAATTTGGCAGCGAGCGCATTTTCGTCGGCAGCGACAATCGCCTCAGTTCCGCTCCTTTGAAAGACGCCGTCATCGAGGGCTTGGCATCGACCGGGTTGTCCGTAACTGACATCGGCGAGGTCTTGACGCCGACGGTCTATTTTGCTTCTGCGTCTTTTGGCACAGGCGGCGCAGGCGTGATGATCACCGGCAGCCACCTCGATACGCGCTACAACGGCATCAAAATGGCTTATGGCAAGCTGGCGCTGGCTGGGGAACAAATTCAATCGCTGCTATCGATCATCCACGACCGCGCTTTCACAACAGGCAGCGGCGAGGTCACGCGCGACTTCGACCTGATCCTGCGCCACATGGCAGCAATCCAGAGCAAGGTCAATATGGCGCGGCGCATGAAAATCGTGCTGGACGCCGGCAATGGCTTGTCGGGCACCTATATCCCGCCGGTGCTGCGAGCGCTGGGTATGGATGTGGAATGCCTGTATTGCGAGCCGGACGGCACATTCCCCAACCACCTGCCCAACCCCGAAGACCCGGAGATGACGCGCGACCTCGAAGCCAAGGTGCTGGAGCTGAACGCCGACCTGGGCTTGGCATTTGATGGCGACAGCGATCGCTGCGGCTTCATCGACAATCGCGGGCATCATATCGCGGCCGACCGTTTGCTGGCGCTGCTGGCGCGTGATTTGCTCAGCCGCCATCCCAATACGCCGATCGTATTCGATGTAAAAGCCTCGCAAGCGCTGCCAGACGAAATCAAGAAGTTCGGTGGCATCCCCATCATGTGGAAGTCGGGCCACAGCTTGATGAAGCAAAAGATGAACGAGATCGGCTCGCTGCTGGGCGGCGAAGTCAGCGGACATTTGTTCATCGGCGAAGATTATTACGGCTTTGACGATGCGCCGCTGGTCGCGCTGAAGACATTGGAAATCATCAGCAAGTCCGACCGCACAATCGCCGAAATCTTCGACGACATTCCCAAACTGGTGGCCACGCCAGAGATCGTGCTGACTGCGCCCGACGAGTTGAAGTTCAGCATGATTGACGAGATGACAGCCCGCCTGCAAAGCAAATACGAAGTCGTGACTGTCGATGGCGCTCGCGTCTTGTTTGAAAACGGCTGGGGCTTGGTGCGCGCCAGCAATACGCAGCCCGCGGTGACCTTGCGCTTCGAAGCCTATACGCGTGAGCAGATCGCCGCCTACCTGCAGGTATTCAAAACGCAACTGAATAATTATCCGCAGATCGACCAAAGCAACTTCCTGGCGCAGGTCGAGGCTTTTGCCGACTGAGCCCTCGCGCCTGTGTCTGGACAGTTCATCAATCACCACCAAGCAAGATCATCGCAGCGTCCTGTGCGAGATTTTGAAACGATCCGCGCGTATATTCTGCCTGCCCTGACCAGTTGGGAGGCGGACAGAAACAAGCGTCAGAATGGGCCGGCCGGCGAGATAGCCTGCAGCAAATAATTGATCGTGCCCAGCGAGATGAGCAGCGCCAAACCCAGAGCTATCAGCACGCAGCCATAGACGATCTGTCGCCGATCCCAGGCTTTTGTGCGGCGGGGTGGGGCAGTCGGGCGCGTTTGCAGCTTCTGCCAGCTGCGGTCGCGGTCGAATATCAGCAGCGCGCCCCAGATGATGAAAGGCAGCCCAAAGACCCCGCCAAAGCATATCGCGCCAAGCATATTCTCTCCCGCTGTGCCCTGCTGCGATTGTCGCGCCTGGCGGATGCTCTTGCAAGTTGCGTCATATCGGCTACCATTGTTGGCAGCCACTGAGAGGACCGCGCATGCGAACGCTTAATGCCCCCGAACGGATGCCCGACCTGGAATTCCAGGTAGATCGAGAACATTCCGGCGTACGGTTGTTGGGCTGCTTCACATTCTTGTTCAGCTCAATCTTCAGTTATTTTGTTGTGAGCTCGCTTTTCTCCAATGGTGGTCTGCTGGCGGTGGGCGCGGCGCTGGCGATAGCGGTCGCCTTGACCTACCTGTCCGATTATCTGGCGAAGCAATATTGGCCCAGCAACCGGGTCATTCAATTTGTCGACGACATGATCCAGTTGAGCAAGGGTGAGCAATTACAAGGCGCAATTGATGGCGGCGCGACAGTCAATCTGCTGATGTGGCACTTCGAAGCCAAACGTCATCCCCGCGTGCCCAAAGGCTGGTATGTGGTTGCCAACGCGCTGGAACAAGATGGCGAAATGATCGTCAGCTACAGCATTGCCTCGCCGACCGACTTCGAGGCATTGCCACTCTCGCGCTTGTCGGTCAAATATCAGAAGAAAAAACGGAAAAAAGGCGAACAGCAAAACCTGCGCGAAGCCGGCGTGCAGCGGCGCATCGCCCAAGCCGAATTTCACCGCGGCGAGCTGGGCGCAGAGCTGACTCTGGACGATTATCACGCCTACCTCGATTACCTCGCCGATACCTATACCTCGTGGATGCCCAAAGACAAATGAATTGGCTGGCTCGGCTGGTCCTTTGCTTCGCGCTGCTGTCGCCTGCCATTGCGCTGCGGGCCGATGACAGCGCATTGGCAATCGGCAGCATAGTCGAAAACGATTTGCGGGCAGGCGAAACCCGAAGCTACACCTTGACTGCGCTGGCTTTGACCATCGTATCGATTCGCGTCGAAGCGCTCGATGAACAGCTCGACCCGCAGTTCGAATTGATCGACGCGAGCGGTGAGTTGCTGGCCGCCAATGACGACTTTGCCTATCCCGCCACGCTTGATGCGCTCGTGCAAGCATTTGTCCTGCCCAAAACGAGCGCATACACATTGACAATTTCTGGCGTGGGCGAAAGCGCTGGAGCCTATCGCCTGCATGTTTTGCCCGGGTTTGACATTCTGGCGCGGCGCGATCTTGCGATGTCAAGCCAGGATTGGCAAGTCGCGCACAGCGATGCGCCAGTTAGTTTTGGCGCTTCCAGTTTGCTCTCTGTAGACATGACAGGATTTGGCGCTTCGGCGGTCATCGTGGGCAGACGCTTCCCGGCGCGGCGTGACTTCTACTTTGAAGTGGCGTTTGACTTTGTCAGCGCGGTCAACAACTGGCAGCTTGGGCTGGCTTTCCGCTTTCAATCACCAGAAAACTATCAACGTCTGTTGTTGAGCAAGGCGGGATACTGGCGGCTGGAAAGGGTGACCGGTGGCGTGGTCGAGCCGCTGGACGACTGGGCGACGCACCCGGCCATCGTGCCCGGCGCGACTGATTTTCGGCTGGGCGTGCTTGTGGCGGGGCAGCATATTGATGTGGTCTACGATGGCCAAGTCATCGACTCGGCTTGGGATGCGCAGGCCACCGAAGCGGGCGAAGTCGGCATCGCCATGATGACCGACGAAACCTTTGGCGGCCTGTTGTCCTTCGCCGTGCTGGAGGCGCAGATGACTGTGCCAACGCGGCTGGCTGAACCAGTGATTCCGCAGCGCCTCTTGACGAGGCCCGCCTATCTGATGGCCCACGATCTGGCGCGCCAGCAGCTGGCTGAGGGCTTTGGGGAAATCAAGGTGAGCTTGGCGGACAGTGTCGTACACAGCAACCGGGCCGGCGTTACGCGGGTGCCGATCGCGTCTGAACTGGCATTCGCGCAATTTGCCCTGGGTGCCAGGGTCAAGCTGGAGAAGCGCTTGGCTGGCAATGGCGGCTGCGGCATCGTGTTTCATTTTAACAATGCCGAATATTATACGCTCGCGTATGTTACTGCCGACGGCGATTTTGGCGTATCGAGGCGCGAAGGCGCTGGGTTCGATCCAGGCATCTATGGTCAGCGAGAACCGCTCACCGATTCAACGCTCCAACTGCTGCTCATTGTCTCTGACGAAGTCATTCATTTTTATTTGGACGAAGTCTATGCCGGCAGCCTGCCCTCACAGCCGCGCATCGGCAGCCTGGGCAGCGCGGTCGTCAATTATGAGGCTGTTGAAAGCGCTTGCCAATTCGCCGATCTTTGGCTGCTGAGCTATGACGAATAGCCTGCTTTTATTGGCGTGGCAAGCTGAAATAAAAGGTTGATCCGCTGCCGACCGCGCTCTTGACAGAGATGTCTCCGCCATGCGTCTGCACGATGGCGCGCGCCAGATACAGCCCCAAACCCGTGCCCTGCGTGCGCCGAGTCAGGCGGTCGTCTATGCGATAAAAGCGCTCAAATATGCGCTCCAGCTGGTCATTGGCGATGCCGGGACCCTCGTCGCGCACGAAGACAGTCACGCTCGTCCGCGAATAGCGACCGCCGACGGTGATGGTCGAGTTTGCTGGCGAATACTTGGTCGCGTTGGTCAGCAGGTTGTCGATGACCTGGCGCAGACGTGCGGCGTCGCCCTGAATCACCGGGAAATCTTCGGGGAAGCTCAACACAATGTGTTGGTTTGCGCCGCTCTCCAGCCGCGCCACCGATTGCGCAGCCACCGCATGCAAGTCGGCATCGGCGAAATTCAACTGCAATTCGCGCGCCGCCTGGAGCTTGCTGGCTGTCAACAAGTCCTCGACCAGCGCCGTCAAGCGGTCGGCTTCTTCTTCGATGATGGTCGCATAGTCGCGCACGGTGTCGCTGTCCCATTCGACATCGTCTCTGCCCAGGGTGCTGGCATATCCCTTGATGATGGCGATAGGCGTGCGTAATTCGTGATGCACGGTGGAGATGAATACAGATTGCATCTCCTGCGCTTTGCGGAAGTTGGTGATATCGCGCACATTGCCGATGATGCTGGCCAGGTGGCCTTCTGCCGTTCGCAAAGGCGCATAGGTAATGCCGATGCTCAGTTCGCTGCTGTCGCGGCGGATGAGGTCGCCTTCCACATACAAGCTTTCGCGGTGGTCGTCGCGCGCGTCTGCCGCCCAGCCAGCGGAGAGCGCCTGTTCAATATCCCGGCTGTCCAGGCGCGCCCAGTTGATGACTTCGCTTATATGCCGGTCGATTGCTTCGGCATTTCGCCAGCCGGTAATGCGCTCGAATGCCGCATTCACCTGCCGAAAGCGCAAGTCTGGACTCATGGTGAAGACGCCATCGCCGCTGCTGTTGAGGATGGCAGCCAGCCGCTGGCGCTCATGCGCGATCTCGCCGTATAGCTGGGCATTATTGACCGCGATAGCCGCTTGATCGGCGAAGCTCTGCAAGGCGCTCAGGTCTTCGGGCGTGATGGCGGTTTGATAAGACCGAAAGACGATCAGCAATCCGAGCGGGTTGCGCGCAAAGACCAGGGGCATGGCGATGGACTGCTCGAGGCGCTTGTCGATCGTGTCAGCCATCTCTTGCAGCTTGGCATTCAGATACTCCCGGCTGAAACCATCGTCGTCGCGGGCGCTCATCAACTCGTGCAGCAAGTGGTTGAGCTGTGGCACGACATCGGCGTTGATGCCGCTGTAGGCGCGGATGACCAGTTTGCCATCGGCTCGGTCGGTCAAGGCGACGATGCCGACTCGGCCTGCCAGCATCGCCAGCGAGGCATTCAAGACGCGCCGCAGCACTTCGCTTTGATCCAACTGCGCGGTGATGGCCCGCGTAATGCCCAGCAGAAAGTCTCGCTGCTGCGTGCGCAGATCCGGTCGCATTAACATGACAGGATTGTAGCACGCTCGCCGCTCCGGCAGCCCCGCGACTAGAAGCGCCGGTCCAGTTCGCTGATGTCCAGGTCGCCGCCATGCGTAGCCGCCAATGCAGCCGCGCCGACCAACGCCACATCATCGCCCAGCGCCGCTGCTTCGATGCGCAAGCCCGCTGTAAACGCGCTGTCGAGCACATGGTCGCGCACGGTCTGCCGGATGGGCGCAAATAGCAACTCGCCCGTCTTGCTGACGCCGCCGCCGATCACGATAATCTGCGGGTTGAAGAGATGCAGCAACGTCACAATGCTCAACCCGATGATGCGCCCGGCATAAGCCAGCAAGTCAATCGCCAGCCGATCGCCATGGTACGCGGCCTTCCCGACCAGGCGCGCATCCAGCCGCTCAAGATCGCCAGCGACCAAGTCGTGCAGGTTTGTGTTTTCTCCCGCTGCAAGCGCTTGTCTTGCCTGGCGCGCAATAGCCGGTCCCGCCGCTTCCAACTCAACAGACGAAACCTGGCCAGCTTCGACGATGAGGGGGATATGCCCCAGTTCGGCGGCCAGTCCAGCTTGCCCGGTGACCAGCCGGCCATCGCAGATGATGCCCGAGCCGATGCCGGTGCTGACTGTGATGTAACAGACATGCCTGCAGCCTTGCGCCGCGCCTTGCGAGGCTTCTGCAAGCGCCGCGACATTGGCGTCGTTGCCGATGTAGACAGGCAACCCAAACTCTTCTTCGACAATCGCGCCCAGCGGCACATCATGCCAGCCTGGCAAGTTGGGAGGCGAAACGATTACGCCCGTTTTGCTGTTGAGCGGTCCGGGCGCCGAGATGCCGATGCCCTCCACACGATCGCGTTTTGAGGGCATGACCAAACTGATGATGGCTTTTATGCGCGCCAAGACCGCCTCCAAGCCATCGTCCGCGCCCGTCAGTGTGTGTTCACGCGTTAGCTGATTAAGCGCTGCATCGTATCGCGCCGCGCGCAGTTGTGTCCCACCCAGGTCAACGGCGATGATCTCTTTATTCATCGTGTCGCTCGTCCTTCCCTGTGCCAGCTAGCTTGTCCTGCCTCTTGCGCGCTGATAAAATAGCACAGATTGCGGTGGCGAGTAAGTTCGATGGGCGGCGCATACAGGACGAGGGCATGGCGCAGCTAACCCCTTTGCGGCGGCAGTATCTGCAGATAAAGGCGCAATACCCGGATTGCATCTTGATGTTCCGCATGGGCGACTTCTACGAGATGTTTGATGAAGATGCCCAGCTGGCCGCTCGCGAGCTGGATATCACCCTGACAGCCCGCGCGCAAGGCAAGAGCGGCGAAAAAGTGCCCATGGCTGGCGTGCCCCACCATGCGGCAGACGGCTACATCGCCAGGCTCATCGAAAAAGGCTATCATGTCGCGGTCTGCGACCAGTTGAGCGAACCAACTGGCAGGGGCCTGGTGGAGCGCGATGTCACGCGCGTGGTCACGCCGGGCACCGTTATCGAGCCAGAATTGCTGGAGGCGGGCAAGCCCAACTTTTTGATGAGTATTTTGCCGGTGGGCGATGCGCAAGCTGGCCGTTGGAATCGCGCCGGCATCGCGTATGCGGATATATCCACGGGCGAATTCTGCGCCACCGAATTCACTGGCGAAGCTGTCGGCATGCGCGTTTTTGAAGAGCTGGCTCGCCTGGAACCTCGCGAGGTCATCATGCCAGAAAGCTGGGTGGCGCGCGGCGTTACCCTGCCCGAAGGCATTCATCTGACAGCGGTGCAAGACTGGACATTCGACTTTGCTGGCGCTCAGCAACTGCTTTGCGACCAATTCCGCGTCGGCACATTGGCTGGCTTTGGTTTGAGCGAAAGAACCGATGCGGTATCGGCGGCAGGCGGCGTCTTGCAATACCTGCGCACGACTCAGAAACAATCGCTTGGGCAGCTCGCCAGCATCCGCGCCTACGCCACCGAAGCTTTCATGGTGTTGGATCAATTCACCCGCCGCAACCTGGAATTGGTAGAGACCATCCGCCGCGGCAAGGCGCAAGGCAGCCTGCTGGGCGTGCTCGACCGCACAGTCACCTCATTGGGCGCGCGCTTGCTGAGGCGCTGGCTGAACGAGCCACTGCTCGATATCGAGCGGCTGAATGCGCGGCTGGATGCAGTCGAAGCGCTGGTAAATGGCGAGATCCTGCGCGACGAGCTGGCTGCCGCGCTGAAAAAAGTTGGCGATATCGAGCGGCTGACAAACCGCATCATCATCGGCAAAGCCAATCCGCGCGACCTGGTCGGTCTAAGGATGGCATTGGAGCAGGTGCCGATTTTGTGTGGGCTGATCGCAGAATTGAGCAGCCTGGATCCCATTGCCGATTGGCTGGATCCCTGCGAGCCGGTCCGAGAGCTGATAGCCAGCGCCATCGTCGACCAGCCGCCCCTGCAAATGAACCGCATCGGCGTCATACGCGCCGGCTATTCGCAAGAGCTAGACAGCATCGTGGCTGCCTCGCAAGCTGCCCGCGACTGGATTGCCAATCTGGAAGCGGTGGAACGGGAACGCACCGATATCCCCAGCCTCAAGGTCAGCTTCAACAAGGTCTTCGGCTATTACATCGAGGTTCGGCATGCCCACGCCGACAAAATCCCCGAAGACTATGTGCGCAAGCAGACGCTTGTCAACGCCGAACGCTATATCACGCCCGATCTAAAAGAATATGAAGCGCGTGTGTTGAATGCCGAAGAAGATATCCTCGCAAGCGAGCAAGCCATCTTCACGGCAGTGTGTCGGCAAGTCGCAGAACACCAGGAGCGCCTGCTGAAAACGGCGCGCGCTATCGCCCATCTGGATGCTTTCTTGTCGCTGGCGGCGGTGGCGGTGCGCGAAGGCTACAGCCGCCCCATACTCAGCGAAGACAATATCCTGGAAATTGAGGCGGGCAGGCACCCGGTCGTCGAGAAACTGCTGGAAACCAGCACGCGCTATGTCGCCAACGACAGCCATTTCGACCCGTTGTCGCGCATTCATATCATCACGGGTCCCAATATGTCGGGCAAGTCCACCTACATCCGTCAGGTGGCCATCATCACGCTGTTGGCGCAGATCGGCAGTTTTGTGCCAGCCGACTCGGCGACCATCGGCTTGGTCGACCGCATTTTCGCCCGCATCGGCGCGCAAGACGAGATTCATGCCGGGCAGAGCACTTTCATGGTGGAAATGGTCGAAACCGCCCGATTGCTTTCTGGCAGCAGCGCACGCAGCCTGCTCATCCTCGACGAGATTGGTCGCGGCACTTCGACCTATGATGGCGTGGCGATCGCGCGCGCAGTCATCGAATACATCCATAACAATCCGCGCCTCAACTGTCGGACGCTCTTCGCCACGCACTACCATGAATTGACCGAGCTGCCCAGCATCCTGCCGCGGACAGCCAACTTCAATGTGGCGGTGGCGGAACAAGGCGAAGACATTGTGTTCTTGCACAGAGTCTTGCCGGGTGGCGCCGATCAAAGCTATGGCGTGCATGTGGCGCGGCTGGCTGGCATGCCGAGGGCAGTGGTCGATCGAGCGCGGGAGATCTTGCAGCATTTGGAAGCGAGCGGCGGCGATTTTTCTCTGCCAAAGACCAGCCCCCGCCAGCCGAGCCTCTTTGCCGCGCCAGATAGCCCGGCTCTTGCCGACCTGCGCGCTCTGGAAGTCGACGGACTCAGCCCGCTGGAGGCGTTGACGAAGCTCTACGAGTTGAAGCGATTGGCGACAGAGGCCTAAATGTTTGTCTTCAATACGATCGTGGTGGCGGCGCATCGGCGTTCGGGCATGCGTTGGACGCTTGATGCGCTGCGGCACAACAGCCCGGATATCTGCGATTCTTTCCTGGCGCTGGAACAAACCGAAGCCAGTCACGATGCCAATATCCCGCTGGGGCGCTTCCGCCGCGAATTGTTGTCGTTGCAAGGGCGTGTGCTCGTTTCGGTGCACGACCTGCCCAGCGCGACCTATTGGCAGGGCTTGGACGAGCGCTTATTCGCGCGCACCATCCTGCGCAACTCGCCAGCCATTTTCGTGCACCGCGATGGTCGGGATGTGATGGTTTCGCTGTATTATTACATGCAATCAATCAGTGAAACCGTGCGCAACCAGAGCTTTTCGCAGTTTCTGCGCGGCGATCCGGCGCTGCATGGCGAAAACATGGGTCTCAGCCGGCCTGGTTTTTGGGCGCATCATGCCCGTGCCTGGCTGGCGCAAGACAAGCTGCTGGTAGTCGCCTATGCCGACTTGGAAACCCGCTACGCTGCGACCGTGCACAAGATGACCGACTTCTTGCAGGTGCGCGCCAATGCCACGCTGCAACCCTTGAGCAAGTTGCATCCGCCCGAACCGGCCGGCGTGCTGGACAGGCTGGGCATCCGCAAGCCGCAACAGCCTCGCATCGGGCGCAGTGGCGACTGGCGCAGTCACTTCGACAAGCGCGATCTGGCTTTCTTCATGGGTGAGGCCGGCGATATGCTGCGGCGGCTGGGCTATCGGGATTGAGCTACTTGCCGCCGTACATTGCCGCAGCCCGAAAAACTAGCACCAGATAGATTTCATAACTCAGGAATATGCAGAGTGCGCCATAGACGCCAGAGGTCAAGCGAAACTGCCTAGAAACCAAATGCAGCTTGATCGAACTTACCGCTTGTGAGTGCATCACCAAGCCCAGCGTATAGAAGAAAGGCACAGCCAGCGTCAGCAGAGCGCGCGGTCCTGCAGCGCCAAGCGCGGCATACCATACGGCACTGGCGGTGTATAGCAGCAACAAGCCCGCCACAAAGCAGGCCAAACCCGCATGCTCAAGCAATTCGCGCCGGGATTTACGCCAAAGGAGGAATGGCAAGGCGGCAGCAAGGCTTATCAGACCCAGTAGAACTTGCGAACAGTGTCCATAATTGTAGGCGTACTCGGGCTCAATATCTGTACAGCTACGACCGAATAGCTTGCTTGCGCCAAGTACAAATCGATCCGCAATTTGTGCAAGAGTGTGTTCTTGCAGATATTTTCGCATGCTGGGGATTTCTTCAGGAGGCAGATCGGGCCAGCCTTCGCGGTCGCCGGCGGCTTTCGTTCCCTCTTTGGCTTCTCCCCAAGAATCATACCACATGTAGAATGTCGTAGATACATTGTAGAAGTGCAAACCGTAGCGCTGATAACTTTCGTTCAGATAGGGCGAAAGCAAAGCGAGAAACGCAATTGCGCATACGACGGCTGGCACAAGGGTGGATCGTAGATATTGAGAAATCGGTGGGGAGGGTAGTTTTCGGGCAGCGTAATTGATCACAAATTGTAGGCATTGCGCTGCGATATACAGCAGCAAAAACAGCAATCCCACTGCTTTGGCAAAATGCGCCAGAGCCAATAAGATGCCTACAATCAGACCGCCTTTCCAGCCGGATGGTTTCAAAAAAGTGTCGATTGCGCAGATAAATGCAGCCGAAAAGAAGCCATACAATAATATTTCACCTTGGAAGTAGGGTGATTTAAGCACGAAAACCAAGAAAGCGATGCAAAAGCTGGCGAATATCGCATAGATCAGCGAAAAACGGCGCACAAACACAGCAGCAAGCAAACACAGAATTAACCAGGACATTGATGTGTTGAGCACTTTGCCGACTTCAAAGAAAGCCTCTTCGGTCATGGCGGGAGAATAGAAGAGCGCCATAATCCAGGGAAAGAGCGGCATTCGCGCCCGCCCGCCCGTCTCTTGCCAGCGCGTCTCGTAAGAACTAACGGCGAACTCGATATATGCGCCTTGGTCGCTTTGATTTAGATCGCTATTCTTCTCGTTCTGGATGCGCGCAATATGCAAGTACAGGGCAAGCGCAACGATGGTAATTAGCGCAAAGGACAATAGAAACAAGTTGTTTTGCGATCGAATGCGCATGTTAGCTGTCTCCGCCGGGGGTGTGGGCGGCTTCCGGACGCGGCGGCGGGATGGCGGCTTCTTCGGCATCGATCAGCCCTTCAGAAAGCAGCACGCGCTTGAACGATACGATGGCGACCTCGACCATATCCTGGCTGGGCTGGTTGGTGGTCAGGTGCTGCAGCGCCAAGTTGGGCTGGATCATGACGCGGATCCAGGCTTTGTCCAGGTTCGATGCCGAATACTTCAACAACTCATAAGCCACGCCGGCGATGACGGGGATGAAGCACACGCGCGACAGAATCAGCAGGGCGAATGGCGGGCGACCAATCAATGAGAACAGCAACACGCTGACGAAAACCACAGTCAGCAGAAAAGCCGTGCCACAGCGCGGATGTTCGATCGGGTAGCGGTTGACGATTTCTGGCGCAAGCTCGGCGCCGGCTTCGTAGGCGTTGATCGTTTTGTGCTCTGCGCCGTGATACGCGAAGATGCGGCGGCCATCGGTCGTCCTGCCCACGAACCAGATATACACGACCAAAATCGACAATTGCACCACGCCTTCGATCAGATTGATCAGGAATGCGTCCCAACCGATGGGCAGCGCTTCGTAAGCCAGGATGTTGGCTTGTGCGGCGACTTCGACTTCGTTGCCCGCTTCGTCGATGACGATTTCGTGCGCGGCTGTGCTCAAGCCCAGCAAATTGCCGATGCCCGTGGCGGCAGCGGTGGGCAGCAAGAAGAAAATGCCCACGCCGATCAGCATGGATACAGCAATGGTCAGCCAGCCTATCGGTCCATTGAAGCTGACATTTTCCTCTTCATCAAGCGCGATATCCGCCGACCACATCAAAGCGCGGATGCCCAGCCCCAGCGCATCCCACAAGCCGATCAACCCGCGCAAGAAGGGAGTCCGCGCGATGCGACCGCGATACAAGCGCGCGCTCAATGGCTGCTCGTGAATGACGATCTGGCCTTTTGGGTCGCGCACTGCCACCGCCATGGAATGCGCGCCGCGCATCATCACACCCTCAATGACAGCTTGCCCCCCATAAGAAAACTTCAACTCGCCCCGCGCTTTTTTCTTTGGCTGCAAAACTCACTCCCTGCCCGGTGTCCGCAGGTCATTATGCGTCTGCACGCCGACTCGGTCAAGCGGGAATGGCGCGGGGAGTGATTGCGCCGGGCGGATATCCAACAAATGCAGCTGCAGGCTGCGCCGCCCATTGAACTCGTTGCTTTCCAGGTGATAGGCGACATCGATGTGGCTGGGCATTTTCGCCGCCCATTCTCCCAAGCCAAAGCCAATCGCGTCCATGCGCTTTCCGTCTTTTTCCAGGCTCAATTTGAGATGCTTGTTGTCTTTGCCGACTGTGCGGCAGGTCCGCACACGCAGCGCGCTGGTCATAAAGACCGCTGGCGGGAAGTCATTGCCGGTCGGCTCCAGCATGCCCAGTTCTTGCAGGAAAGTCTCGTTCCATTTCTCTGGTTGCAGCGGCGCGTCGATTGACAGCGTCGGCGTCAAGGATTTGCCTCGCAGTTGGGCGCCTGCCAATTCTTCCAACAACTGGCGCAGGGCGGGCAGATTCTCGTTGCGCACGCTGAAGCCGGCTGCCTGGGCATGTCCGCCGTGACGAACCAGCAGATGGGCACAGGCATCCAGCGCGTGCGTGATATTGAATTCGGAGATGCTGCGGCAGGAGGCGCGGCTTTCCCATTCGCCCAAGGAGACGATTACAGACGGACGATAATGCGCCTCGGTCAACCGTCCCGCCACCAACCCAGCGATGCCCGCAGGAATCGTGTCTGCATTGGCGGCGGCGAAGATCAGCATGGGTTTTGCGGCAGCAGTTTGACATGATCTGATGTCGGCACGAGCGCGAGCTGCGATTTGCTTTCGCGCCATATTGAGCCTGCGCAGAGATTTTGCCTTGGCGCGGCTGTCCGTTGTGCGCGAATGCACCTGGTTCATGCGCACGGCTCGAGCGCAGATTGCCGCCCGCCAACTTGCAATTGCGCGTCGCAGTCGCCACTGCTGCCCCGCACTTGTTGCCACAGCAATTTCTCGCTGCGCGCGAATCGCTATCTGACGAAAACGCGCTGGCAAATGGGCGGATTCGCGCGCCGAGCCTGGCGTCCGCCGCAGCAAGCGAGACATTCGCCTATCAGCGCTTTGCATGATGGCCTCGGATAATTGACAGGCTATGAAAGTCTCTCGCGCCGATTGCTCAATTTGACTGTCGACTGCTGCCTGCGCAGCGCTGGTCTTCATTTGCCGCTGCTGATTCAGCTGTTGCAAGCGCTCGGCAGCTTGTCGCGCCTGCTGGGCTGTTTCCGCCAGCAGCACCGCCAATGCCGCTTCCGCCGAGCCCAACCGTCCCGCTGCATTGATGCGCGGTCCCAGCCGGAAAGCCAGGTCGCTTGCCATGATCTTGCCCAGCCGCAAACGAGCCACAGCCGCCAGCGCCGCAATGCCGGGCCGCCGCCCCTCGTTGATGACAGCCAGCCCGTGCGCGATCAAGCGTCGATTCAAGCTCACATTCAGCGGCATCACATCGGCGACTGTGCCCAGCGCAACCAGATCCAGCAAGTCGGAAACGCGCATGTCCCGCGGGAAGTTTGCGCGGTCATTTGCCCAGCGGTCTTTCAACAGCGCCAAAGCCAGCATGAAAGCCACGCCCGAGCCCGACAGCCGCTCTTCGCCCGGGCAATCGATTTGCCGTGGATTGATGACCGCCAGCGCCGGCGGCAGGACAGCGCCAATGGAATGATGATCGCTGATGATGATGTCCAGTCCAGCCGCGTTGCCAGCCGCCACTTCCGCAACAGAACGGATGCCGCAATCGACAGTCACCACCAGTCGCGCGCCATCATCCGCCAGCTGCAGCAAAGCCGTTTCACTCAATCCATAACCATCGTCGCGGTGTGGGATATGCGCTTGCGCCTTGCCGCCCAGCTTTCGCAGCGTTGTCAGCAGCAGCGCCGTCGCGCAGACGCCATCCGCGTCATAATCGCCATTTACGACGATCGACTCGCGGCTCGCGATGGCGCGATTGATGCGCTCGACAGCAGCGCGCATGTCTTTCATTTCAAGCGGTTCTTCGTTCAGGTCGCGGCTGTAAATGAATTGCTGCGCTGCCTGTGGGTCGGCAAAACCACGATTGCAGAGGACTTGGGATAGCGCGGGGTTGAATCGCGAACTGCCCATCAGGCAGTCGTCTGGCACGGTCTCCGCGAGCACCCATCGCTTTTGCATCATAGACTGCGCCCGCGGCTTGTCCTACAATTGGCTTTTGATCCTACCAGTTCGTCCACAGGGGCGCTATGGCAAGAGTCGTCTTCATGGGCACGCCCGAATTCGCCCTGCCCAGCCTGCATGCGCTGCTGATGACGCAGGAGCTGGTGGCTGTCGTGACGCAGCCCGACCGTCCGGCCGGGCGCAGCAAGCAAGTCCGTCAATCGCCCGTAAAGCAACTGGCGCTGGACGCGGGGATCCCTGTCTTGCAACCGGGGCGATTGCGTGGCGACGAATCTGCCATCGCGGCGCTGGCGGCTTGCCAGGCGGATGTCTTTGTTGTGGCGGCATTTGGACAGATCTTGCCGCAAGCTGTGCTGGATTTGCCAGGCAGGGGCGTGGTCAATGTGCATGCATCGCTGCTGCCGCGCTGGCGGGGCGCTGCGCCGATTCAAGCTGCCATCCGCGCTGGCGACGAGCTGAGCGGCGCGACCATCATGCTGCTGGATACCGGGCTGGACACAGGTCCCATGCTGGCGAAACGCGAAATTGTGTTGGCAGCCGACGAAACCGGCGGCACATTGCACAACAAACTCGCGGCCCTTGGCGCAGACTTGCTGGCGGATATCCTGCCGGGCTGGCTGCGTGGCGAAATCACGCCGCAAGACCAGGACAACGCGCTCGCGACTTATGCGCCGCAGCTCAAAAAACAAGAAGGCGAAATCGACTGGTCACTTTCGGCGGACGAAATCGAGCGTATGGTTCGCGCATACCAGCCTTGGCCACGCACATACACGCATTGGCAGGGCGCGCGATTGACGATTGAGGCTGGCGTCGTCTTGAAAGGACAAACGCAGCCCGGGCTGGTCATCCAGCAGCGCAATCATATCGCTATTGGCACAGGCGAGCGGCTCTTTTGCCCGACCCTGTTGCAGCTGCCAGGCAAGAAACGCTTGTCTGTCGGCGACTTCATCAATGGGTATCCCGCCTTTATCGGCGCGCAGCTCGGCAAGTGAAGACCACTGCCCAGCCAGCCGCGAGCCATCCCTACCTGCGGCGCCCCAATTACACCATCTTGACGCTGTCCCTGCCCATATTGGCATCGCTGATAGCAGAGCCCGTGACGGGTTTGGTAGATACCGCTTTTGTCTCGCAATTGGGCGCGCAACCCTTGGCGGCGCTTGGCGTGGGCGCGGGGGCGCTGTCATCGATATTTTGGATCTTCAGCTTTCTGGGCATCGCCACCCAAACCGAAGTCGCGCAGACTTCCGGGCGCGTCCAACACAGAGAATCCAGCCGAGCGGTCAGCCTGGCGCTGGCGATAGGCGTGTTCGCTAGCGTTTTGCTAGCGCTTGCCTTGCTGCCGGGCGGCTCGTTCATTGCCCAATTGCTGGGCGCGGAGGGCCTGGTGCTGGCTCTGTCCGACCAGTACATACAGCTACGCCTGTTGGGCGCGCCCGCCGTGATCATTGTTTTTGTTGGATTTGGCGCGCTGCGAGGTTTGCAAGATATGCGCACGCCGCTGTGGATCGCCTTGGGCATCAACATCGCCAATGTCGCGCTGGATTACCTGCTCATATTTGGCTGGGCATTTGTGCCGCCGCTGGGCGTGGCTGGCGCTGGGCTGGCCAGTTCGATCAGTCAATGGCTTGGCGCGCTCTGGCTGCTGTGGGAGCTGCATCGGCGTCTGGGCTTGAGCCGCGATTTCGACTTGCATTCGGGCTTGCGGCTGCTGCGCGTGGGGCGCGATCTGTTCATACGCTCGGGCGCGCTGACGCTCTTTCTGCTATTTGCCACGCGTGTCGCCACACAGATGAGCGCAGAAGCTGGCGCGGCGCATCAGGTCATCCGCCAGGTGTGGTTTTTTGCGGCATTGATTGCGGAGGCGCTGGCCAGCTCGGCGCAGAGCCTAGTTGGCTATTTCTTCGGCTCGGGGCGATTGGCAACCGCTCGCAGTGTTGCCCTGTCCTGCACCGGCTGGAGTCTGGCGACTGGCATCGTGTTGATGTTGTTTGCGATGCTGGCGACTCCGTTGGTTGCGCTTGTCTTCGTGCCGCCCGATGCGACTGCCGTATTTCACCTCGCCTGGATCGTCGCCGCGCTTTCACAGCCACTGAGCGCGCTGGCTTTCGTCACCGATGGCGTACATTGGGGCACGGGTGATTATCGCTTCCTGCGCAATGTCATGCTGATGGCGACTTTCTGCGCGATGTTGGGGCTGTCGCTGCTGCCCACACATACTGATGAAGCTTTCGCTGGCGTCTGGCTGACCATGTTGTTGTGGATCGGCATTCGCGCATTTTGGGGGGTGACGCGGCTGGCGCCCGGCATCGGCAGGAGTCCTTTTCGCCATCAACCCCCCAAGAGCTGATCACCGCTCCTGGCTTTCGCGCAACCACAGGCCGCTGGCAGCGTATACTGGAGTTAAAGCAGCAATTCAGGAGAGGATTCCATGGTGAAGTTCAACCCGCGCAAACGGCTGTATCGTTCTCGCAAACAGCGCAGCATCGCCGGCGTTTGTGGCGGGATTGCCGAATATCTGGATGTCGACCCCAGCCTGGTGCGCATCGCGTGGGTGATCTTGTCTATGCTGGGTGGTCCGGCTGCGCTGCTTTATATCGTCATGGCGGCGGTGGTGCCGGAAGAACCGGAGTTCATCCAGGCCACCGCCGAAAAACCCAAACGCGCCGAAGTAGAAGTCGCCTAGCGCCCATTTACAGCAAGTCGGCGATCGCTTCTCGTTCTTCCAGCAATTCGGCTTCGGTGGCTTGGATTTTGCCGCGAGCATAGTGGCTCAGTTGCAGCCCCGCCACGATCTCTGCCGTGCCGTTTCCCGCGCTGGTCAAAGGAAAAGAGAATATCAGCCCTTCCGTCACGCCATAGGGATTGCCTTCGCTGGGGATGCCGGCGCTGATGAACTCGCCGGCAGTTGTCGGGTTGGTCAAGCTGCGAATGGTATCGAGAGCGGCGTTGGCGGCGCTGGCGGCAGAGCTCTTGCCGCGCGCATTGATGATAGCCGCGCCCCGCTGCTGCACCGTCGTCATGAATTCGCCTTCCAGCCATGCACGATCGCCTATCGCAGCTTCCGCGCGAATGCCGTTTATCTGGGCATGCTCGAAGTTAGGAAATTGCGTCGCGCTGTGATTGCCCCAGATGGCCAGGCGGCGCACATCAGCCACTTGGGCGCGAGCCTTCCGAGCCAGTTGAGCTTTGGCGCGATTCTCGTCCAGGCGCGTCATGGCGAAGAAACGGTCGGCGGGGATATCGGGGGCATTGGCTTTGGTCACCAGGCAATTGGAATTGCACGGGTTGGCGACCACCAGCACACGGATATCGGCGGCGGCGCCCTCGTTCAGCGCTTTGCCCTGCTCGACGAATATCGGTCCATTTGCCGCGATCAAATCGCCGCGCTCCATGCCCGGTCCGCGCGGTCTGCCACCCACCAGGATTGCCCAGTTGGCGTCTCTGAAAGCGACATGGGGGTCGGACGATATGACGATGTCATGCAGCAGCGGCTGCGCGCAGTCTTCCAGTTCCATGACCACGCCGCGCAGGGCATCCATAGCCGGCGGGATTTCCAAAATCTGCAAGACCACCGGTTGATCTGCGCCGAAGACTTCGCCATTGCCGATGCGGAAGAGCAGGTTGTAGGCGATCTGCCCGGCACCACCCGTTACAGCCACTCGGATAGGTTGCGACATGCGGTCCAGTCCTTTCGTGTTGTATGTTTGCTTTGCCTGCCGATTGTACGCAAACGAACGCCAATTAGAAGTGGCGCAGTTGCCTTGTACATGCCGGGCAGCGCAAATCTACAAATGGGGCGTTTCTCCATAACCAATGATTTCCCAAATGTCGCCGCGGCGCTTTAGTGTGGTGATCGATGTGTTGGGCAGCCTCGTATCGGGCAGCACGGCGAAGAGCGATCCGAGAAAGATGACGATCGCCGAGCCATGACCGACCGCGGCGACTGTGGATGCGGCATCGGCGCGCAGGATGTCGTCCCAAGCCGCCCGCATACGCCGCTGCACATCCAGCCGCGACTCGCCGCCCGGCACGCGATAAGCCAGAAAGCCGCTCTGCCAACGCCGCTGCGCCTGTGGATATTGTGCCGCTGCTTCTGCCATCGTCATGCCTTCGAAGCAGCCAAAGGCGATCTCGCCCAAGCGCGCGTCTTGCACAGGCATTTGCCCCAGGCGCTCGGCAAGGATCTGCGCCGTCTGCAGGGCGCGGACCATGGGACTGGCATAGATCGCGCCGATGCCATAATCCGCCAAAACCCTCGCCAGGGATCGCGCTTGTGCGAGCCCAACGTCGTTCAGCGGCACGGGCAGCGCGCCTTGCAGACGGGCCTGTTTGTTGTAGTCGGTCTGCCCATGTCGAATAAACAGCACTGTTTCTAGGACCATTGCCACCTCTCAGGCTTGACGGAATCGTTCCCTCGCGGCAAAATCTAAGGTGCGCCAGTGTAGCACAGGCGCTGTGGAAACCAGCCAGCAAGTAACGAGGTAGCGCGATGCAGCCGAGCAGATTGACCCTGTATGGTTTGGCGATGGTGGGCGGTCTGGGCATGACTTTGATGATTGCTGGCGCGTCCATCGGCGTTGTTTTTGGCGCAGACCTGGACGCGGACGCCACTCATGGGCTGGGCTTGCTTATCGTGGTTGGCTTGCTGCTGCTGGCACTGGCGATAGGTTTTTGGCTGGGCTGGGTGCGCCCTTTCCAGCGCTTCGATGATATCAACATCCCCGCAGAACCCGAACATCACTAAATCAGCCATGCAGCGCCTGCCCATATCTGACAAAGTTCGTGGCTTGCTCACGCGGCTGGACGATAGTTGGCTGCTGGCGGATCGTGCTTTGGCCGGCGACAGGGTGGCGGCACAAGGCGAGTTGATTGTTCGCTATGGCATCAGCATCCTGGGCAAGCCGCAGTACAAACTTGTGCCCGACCTGGTCGTGGCCGACCGCGGCGAAACGCTGATTGGAGAATCCGCCTGGCATTTCATCATCGAGCGCGGCCATCTGTTTCCACGCGCCGATGTCTGCGGGCGCTTGGCAGATGGCACAGACGAGATGCTCTTCCTCAAGCAACTGGATTTGGCGCTGCCTTTCGCTGTTTACGCCTATGAAGACGGCGCGGATGTCAAGCCCCTGGCGTGGATAGACGCCTTGATCGCCCACGATGCCAGCGCTTTCCCGCAGCGACTGCTGGAGCACCTGCCGCATTATAGTCGCTTGGCAGACTGGCGCGCCGATGGCTGATCTGGACTCTATCTTCAGCGATGATTGGGGCGAAGACCATCGCTCGGGCATCGTGGCGGTGGTCGGGCAGCCCAATGTCGGCAAATCCACGTTGATCAACGCCATCCTCGGGCAAAAGATCGCCATTGTGACATCCAAGCCGCAAACGACTCGGCAGCGACAGTTGGGCATATACACATCGGATGACGCGCAGATTCTATTTGTCGACACGCCGGGCATACACAAACCGCAAACCCGTTTGGGAGCATACATGCTGGGCGTGGCGCGAGGAGCCCTGCGCGATGCCGATGCGATTTTGTGGCTGTTGGATGCCTCGCGCGCGCCAAACGAAGCCGACCGCCGCATTGCCGACCTGTTGCGCCAGCTCGCTGCCAACAAGCCCATCGTCCTGGCGCTTAACAAGTCCGACTTGTTAGATGATGACGCAGACCCAAGTGAACATTTCGCGCTTTGCGATTATCAATGCGCGCTCAAGACCAGCGCGACAAAAAAGCAGGGTATCGATCAGTTGCTGGAGGCGCTGCTGCCCTTGCTGCCGCTGGGTCCACGCTATTATCCCGCCGAGCAAGCCAGCGACGCCAACCTGCGCTTTCTGGCTGCCGAGCTCATCCGCGAGAAGGTGATCGAACATACCAGTGACGAGATCCCCTATACCGTCGCTGTCGAAATCACGCGCTTCCGCGAAGGCGCCCAGCGCACGCAGATCGAAGCGACGATCTTTGTCGAGCGCGACTCACAAAAAGGCATCATCATTGGCAAACGCGGCGCGATGATCAAGCGCCTTGGCAGCGCGGCGCGCAGCGACTTGCAATCGCTCCTGGAGGTGTCGGTGCGGCTGGACCTGCGCGTGAAATTGCTGCGGAATTGGCGCAGCAACGAAGCTTTCATGCGGCGGCTGGGCTATGCTTCTCCCAAGCGGAAGGGCGATTAGGATGCCGCTGCGCCCGACAAACGAGCGCGCACAGCCACGACATCAGCGCGGATCTGCGCGGTGAGCTCGTCCAGCCCTCCAAACTTCTGCTCCATACGCAACCGATCGACGAATGACAGCGTCACACGCGCGCCGTACAAATCGCCGTGGAAATCCAGCAGATGCGCTTCGACTGACAGCGATTCGCCGGCAAAAGTCGGGCGCACGCCGATGTTGGTAGCAGCCATGTGGCGCGCTCCATTGACCAGCGCCCAAGCCGCATAGACGCCACGGGCAGGGACGATCTGCTCCCGCCAGACAGCCAAATTGGCGGTGGGAAAGCCAATCCTGCGTCCGCGCTGCTCGCCCATGATTATTTCGCCCGTGAGCGAGTAATTTCTTCCCAGCAGGGCAGCCGCGCCTCGCATGTCACCAGCGCGCACGAGTTTGCGCAAATCCGAGCTGCGGATACGTTCTCCATGCGCTGTGACCGGGGCAACAGTCGCCACCTGAAAGCCCCGCTGTTGGCCCTGCGCGCGCAGAAAAGCTATATCGCCCTCGCGTTGAAAACCCAGCGCAAACTCCGCGCCAACACGCAACTCGCGCATTCGCAAATGTCTCACCAGCAGCGTCACAAAGTCGACCGCTCGCAGTTGCCGCGTCGCCTCGTCAAAAGGATGCGTGATGACCAGATCGACGCCCAGGTCCAGCAGCAATTTGGCGCGCTCGTCCGGCGGCGTCAAATAATAACGTTGTTCGGTCAAATCGAGCACTTTGTCGGGGTGCGGAAAAAAGGTTACGACGACGGCTTTTCGCCCGGTGTGGCGCGCCCGCTGTACCAGTTCGCTCGCCAAAGCTTGATGACCACGATGCACGCCATCAAAGACGCCGATTGTCACGACAGATTCTGCCTCCAGCCGGGCATCTGCCAGGTTGCGCAAGTGTCGCGTCATCAGCTTGCTGCCTGGTTTGCTTCGGCTGTCGGCGGGAAGACCTTGTGCGGCTTCCAGCGCTCGCCACGCGGCTGCAAAATAGCGACCAGGTGGTGCTGTGCATCGAAGCCGAAGACGACAGGAGCATCCAGACAGTCGCGCCGTTTGATGAACATGCCATTGCGCAGACGGGCAATTTCATCAGCAGCCAATGGCAGGCGCGGGTAATCACGCAAGGCGCGCCAGGGCGAAACGAGTTGCCGTGACCAGTCCTTGCATCCCAGCAGCGCATCCAGATCGATGCTGTCAGCGAGCGTGAAGTTGCCGCTGGCAGTTCTTGTCAAGCTCGCAAGATGCGCGCCGACGCCCAGCGCCTCGCCAAGATCGTGCGCCAGGCTGCGGATATATGTCCCCGATCCACAATGGATAGCCAACTCCAGCATGGGTGAATCCCAAGCGAGTACTTGCAGCGCATGAATCGATACAGCGCGGGGCTGCCTTTGGATTGTCTTGCCTTGCCGCGCCAATTCGTAGAGCTTTCTGCCGCCCACTTTGATGGCGCTGTACATGGGCGGCAACTGCTCGATCGTGCCAATAAATTGGGACAGCGCGGCGCGAATCTCGTCGATTGTCACCTCGCTGGCGTTTGCGCGGAGAGTAACCTCGCCGGCGGCATCGTAGGTGCTGGTGGCGATGCCCAGCTGAACCGTCGCGCGATAGCCTTTTTGTCCGCGCATCATATAATTGCTGAGGCGTGTCGCCGCGCCCAGACAGACGACCAGCACACCATCGGCGAGCGGATCCAGTGTGCCAGCGTGCCCAACTTTCAGCCGATTGCCTTGCTCGCGAGCCTGCCGGCGGATGCGCGCCACGACATCATGGCTCGTTATGCGCAAGGGTTTGTTGACATTCAGGAAGCCCGCCCAGGAAACTGGCATCAAGCGCTGTCTCCCTCGTCGATGATTTTGCGCGCCAAAGGCAAGACCTGTTTTTGCGCCTGCTGCAACGAGCCAGCCACTGTACAGCCTGCCGCCAACACATGACCTCCGCCACCCAATGCGAGCGCCAGCCGCCCCACATCATAGCCTGGCCTGGCGCGAAAGCTGATCTCGACCGCTGTGGGCAATTCTTTAAATACGACCGCCACCTTCGCCGCATCGACATCGACGAGGTAGTTGACCAGCCCGCCATCGGTCATTTTGCGCAAGTTGGCTAGCTTCAGGTCGTTCTGTGTGATGGCCGCGCAGATCAAGCCATCGCGCAGTTGCACAGATTGCAATGCCTTCTGCCACAGCGTCACTTCGGCAAAGCTGCGGCGGTTCAATGTCCGCGCCATGATCTCGGAAAGCGGCGCGCCGGCTTTCATCAGCGCCTGGGCGATTTCCAGGCTGCGGCTGCTGGTTGCGGGGATGCGAAAGCCCTGCGTGTCGGTCACCAGCCCGGCCAGCAAGGCGAATGCGACATCGCGGCTCAGCTGCCAGCCCGCGTATTGCAGCAAGTCAAAGACGACTTCGGCGGCGGCGGCTGCTTCTGGCACGACCAGTTGGATATCGCCAAAGCGCGTATTGGTCGGATGATGATCCAGGTTGATGACGCGCCGGCTGTGCGCGAGCCCATATTTGCCGACCTGTCCAATTCGTTCGATATCGCTGGCGTCAAGCGCGATCATGAGGTCGAATTCACCGTGCGCTAACCTGGGCAGGATAGCCTGGCTGTTTGGCAAGAAAGCCAATTCGTCCGGTACGCCCTCGTCTACGGCGGGGATTACTTTCTTGCCCAGCCCACATAGCGCCCCGGCCATGCCCAGCAGCGAGCCAATGGCATCGCCATCGGGTGAACTATGCGAGACGACCAGCACTGCCTGCGCGGCGGCGATTGCGTCTGCTGCAGCTTGCCAGTTGGTCTCAGCGGGGGGCATCGCTGTCTGCTTCGGTCTCCGCGGGGATATCCAGCCCGGCGATGAGCTGATGGATGTGGTCGGCGTGCGCCAAAGTGTGATCCCAGTCAAAATGCAGCTCGGGCGTGTGCCGCAGACGGATGCGCTTGCCCAGCTCGCGGCGCAGAAAGCCCCGGGCCCGGCGAAATCCCTTCATCACTTCGGCCTCGCGGCTTTCGTCGCCCATGGCGCTCACATAGACCTTGGCGACCACCAGTTCGGGGTCCAACTGCACTTCGGTGATGGTCACTTCGCGCAGGCGTGGGTCGGCAATTTCGCGTTGGAGCAGCTGACTCAGAATCTGCTGAATGCGGTCGTTCATGCGCTGCTGCTTGATGGACATGCGCAGCCTCAGGTAACGCGCTCGCGCACGAGAAACTCGATCAAGTCGCCGATTTCGTATTCGCTGACGCCGTCCAGACCGATGCCACATTCAAAGCCGCTGCGCACCTCGCGCACATCGTCCTGGAAGCGACGCAGCGACGCGACATTGACGCCATCGATGATAATTCTATTGCCACGCCGCAGCCGGGCTTTGGCATTCCGCCGCGCTTCGCCCTCGCGGATCATGCTGCCGGCAATGACTCCGCTGCGGGGGATGCGAAAAGTCTGGCGCACTTCGGCCACGCCGATGACCCGGTTGGCGAACTTCGGCTCGAGCATGCCATGCAGCGCCAGCTCAATATCTTCGAAGAGTTTATAAATGATGTTGTAACGGCGGATTTCGACTCCCTGCACCTCGGCAGAAGCCAGCGCCGGGTTGTCCGCGTTCACATTGAAGCCGACGATAATGGCGTTCGAGGCGCTGGCCAGCATGACATCGGATTCGGTAATGCGCCCGACCTCTTGCCGCAACACGCGCACGCCAATGCCTTCTTCGTTGCGCTGCGAGATATTCTGCAATTCGTCTGTGATGGGCTGGATCGAACCTTGCACATCCGTCTTGAGCACGATGGCCAATTCTTTGGCTGCGCCCGCTTGGAATTGCTGCAGGAAGTCTTCCAAGGTCATGGTGGCCGGGGCAGAGCCGCTGGCAATGCGAATTCGTTCTTCCAGGCGGCGGTCTTCGGCGATGCTGCGCGCTTGCTTGTCGCTGCTGGTGGCTTCGAACATGACGCCAGGCGCGGGTGGAGAATCCAGCCCCAGCACGGCCACTGGCTGTGAAGGCAGGGCGCGTTTGACAGGCTTGCCAGCCGAATCGAACATGGCTTTGACCTTGCCATACGCAGTGCCAGCCACAATCGAGTCGCCGCGTTTCATCGTGCCATTCATCACCAGCAGCGTCGCCATGGTGCCGCGGCTGCGGTCTATTTCAGCTTCTACCACCGATCCGCGCAACTGTCCTTTGGGGTTGGCGACAATCTCGTGCTCGTCCGCGACCAGCACCAGCGCTTCCAGCAAGTCGGGGATGCCAGCGCCAGAAAGCGAGTCGACAGGCACCATGATCGTGGAACCATCCCAGTCATCGGGCACCAGTTCCAGCTCAAACAGTTGCTGCTTGACGATATCTGGGTTGGCATTGCGGCGGTCGACCTTGGTGATGGCGACAACCAGCGGCACATTGGCGGCGCGCGCATGATCGAGGGCTTCGCGCGTGGTTGGCATGACGCCGTCGTCGGCGGCGACTACCAAAATCGCGATGTCTGCACCCTGTGCCCCGCGAGCGCGCATGGCGGTGAAGGCTTCGTGACCGGGCGTATCGAGGAAGGTCAATGTTTTGCCCTCGTGCTGCGCCTGGTAGGCACCGATGTGCTGGGTGATGCCGCCAGCTTCTTCATCCACCACGGCAGTCTTGCGGATGGTATCCAGCAGGGTGGTCTTGCCGTGATCGACATGCCCCAAAATCGTGATGATGGGTGGCCGCGCGACCAGCAAATCCGCAGATTCGCCCTCGTACATCGCGCTCCATTTTTCTTCGCGTTCTTCGGCGCGTTTTTCTTCTTCTTCGGCTGCGGCGTAGGCGCTTTCCGACTGCGCGCTGAAGCCCATTTCTTCCAGCACAATCGCCGCTGTGTCAAAATCGATCTGCTGGTTGATAGATGCCATGATCCCGTTCGAGATCAGCTTTTTCATGACATCGATGGGGCTGCTCTGGATCAGTTCGGCGAGTTCGCGAACTGTGATGAAATCGGGTATCAGGACTGCCTTTGGTGCGTTGGTCATGCCTGCCTCCTTTCCTGGTAGCGATTGTGCGAGGCAGGCTGGGTATTCCTGCCCCCGTCAGCGCAGCCGCTTCATGACGGTGTCATCTGCCGCAGCAGCGCGCAATCGTCTTCGTGCAATTCATAGCGCAAGGCCCGGCTCAATGTCGCGCGCCCGGCTTCTTTCCAACAAGCTGGCTTTTCGCACAGATAAGCGCCGCGTCCATTCAGCTTGCCGCTGGGGTCGACTTGCAGTCTGCCGTTCACCATGACAAGCCTCGTCAGTTGACGTTTTTCGCGCTTTTCGCGGCAGACCACACAAGTCCGCTGCGGGCGGTATTTGCTGCGCATGCGCCGTCCTCGCGCCGACTAATAATCGTAATCTTCCCAGGTTTCTTCGTCCCAGTTGCCGCGGCTGCTCTTGCGACGGCGCTTGGCGATGACCTCGCCACTGGCTTCGTCCAGCACCAGTTGACGGCGCTTTTGGCGATCTTTGCGGCGTTGCGTCTTGCCTTTGCGCAGCTCCAGCTCGAATTCTTTCTCGCCATCTTCTTCGACAAATGGCGCTTCGCCCGACCGTTCTTCGCGACCTTCGCGGCGTTGGTCGGCAGCTTCGGGCACTGGTCCGGGCACGGCAATCACCAAATCCGGCACCACGACTTCTTCAACTGGCGGCGCTGCTTCTTCTGGCGCAATCGGCTGCCCAAAGGCATCCAGGACGACATCCGCTTTTTCTGCTTCGTCTGCATCTGCTTCTGCGGCTTCGTCTTGCGCCTCTGGTTGAGCCGGCTGCTCGGCTGCCAATTCAACTGCGGATTCTTCATCATCTTCTTCTATCGAGATGGCTTCTGCCAGCAGTTGGTCGAGATCGGCCGCCATGATGCTGTCCAGCGCGGCTTGAAGTTGGGCGGTTGGCTCGCCTTCGATATCGGCAAACTTGCGAGCTACAAGCGATTCGTCAACGAGATGGTGCAGCATGACTTCGCCGATGTTTTCATAAGGCTCGAGCGCGTCCAGCACTTCTTGCGATACATCCAATACATCCAGCGGCAACTCGAAGAGAGTGGGCGCGAGCGTTTCACGAACCTTGTCGCGGCGGTCGATATAGATTTCGTGCGCGGCATCGCGGGCTTCTTGCATACGCGCTTCGACCAGGCTGGCAAAGCGCTCCAGCGATTTGAATTCTTCTGGCATGACCGCCAGCTCGAGGCGGCGTTTTTCCATGATGCGCAGCGATTCGGCGACAAGATCGCTATGTGGGGCAGACCAGCCCGCCAGCGGAGGAGCATCCAGGTTGTCCAGCGCGGTTTGCACTGTTTCCAGCACGCTCTTGATATCAATTCGCCACCCAGTCAGCTTGGCAGCCAGGCGCGCATTTTGGCCTTCGCGCCCTATCGCCAGGGAGAGTTGATCATCGGGCACCAGCACAACAGCCGTCTTGCCCTCGGCCGGATCATTGTCTAAAAAGACGCCGACAACCCGCGCCGGGCTAAGCGCCTTGGTGATGAACTGGACGGCGTCTGGATTCCATTCAATGACATCAATCTTTTCGTTGTGCAGCTCTTTGACGATATTTTGAATGCGGATGCCGCGCATGCCAACACAAGCGCCGACCGGGTCGATGCCGTCTTGCAGCGCCGCCACAGCGACCTTGGAACGGTGCCCGGCCTCGCGGGCGATCTTTTTGACTTCCACCTGTCCGTTGTATATTTCTGGCACTTCATATTCCAGCAGGCGGTGCAGCATTTCGCGATGGGCGCGGCTGACCAGGATTTGCGGTCCGCGGCTGCTTTTGGATACTTCCACGACATAGACGCGGATTTTCTCGTGCGTGCGATAGCGCTCGCCAGGGATCTGCTGGCTGCGCGGCAGGTCGGCTTCGGCGCGCCCAAGGCTGAGCGTCACCTTCCGCGAATTCGTGCTCTGCACTGTTCCGATCATCAAGTCGCCTTCGCGGTTGATGAATTCGTCATACAAGGCGCTGCGCTCGGCTTCGCGGATTTTTTGCAAGATGACCTGCTTGGCTGTCTGCGCCGCGATGCGCCCAAAAGTGCTGGTGTTGTGCTCGACATGCACCATGACCACATCGTTCAACTCGGCAGCCGGGTCAAAGATGCGCGCCCGTTCCAGGTCGACTTCGGTGGCATTGCTGTAGACTTCGTCGACGACTTCCTTCTCGACGAAGACCTTGGCCTGCCCGGTAGCTGGGTCGATCTCCGCTTCGATTGCCTGCGCCGCGCTGGCGCCAGTGTCTTTGCGGAAGGCAGATACCAGAGCCGTTTGCAGCGCGTCGAGGACGATCTCGGACGGCAGTTCGCGCAATTGAGCGATCTCGTTAAAAGCGGTCTGCAATTCGTTCGACATACTTGTTCACCCCAAAATGGACTTGCTGTGCGCTGGCGGTCACCATGCCCACATAAAACAAAAAGTGGGGGCTTCCCACTTTTCCCGAACAGAACAACCACCATGAAGCCTAACAGCAAAAGCGCCGCTAGTCAAGTGCCAGCTAAGGCGGGAGTGGTGGATTTAGTGGAGTTGATAACCCTGCCCCCATCCCCCAGCCCCTTGCCCCCAAAATGAGTGAAGGGGAGCGCTACTACTTTTTGAAGTCCCTCCCTCTTTATGTGGGAGGGATTTAGGGTGGGGGAAATGGTGGCATATCCACGATTCTCACCACTCTCGCCAAGGCAAGCCTAGCCTCGCGCAAAGGGCGGGAATTTGACAATGCTCCCCGCGCTGGAATCGCTCACATAGACAAATCCAGCGGCGTCAACCGCGATGCCGCCAATATCTTGAAATTGTCCGCTGTTGCCAGATTCGCCTTGCTCGCCGAAAGAGCCGATGCAGTCACCAGCCAGATTGTGCACGAGGATACGGCGGCTGTCTGGGTCAGTGATATAAAGCAGGTCGCGGCTCTCGTCCAGAGCCAGGTAGGGTCTGTTGAAGCTGCTGTTGTACCAGCCGCGCACGCGGAAATCGGCTTGATGAATGCCACTGGTATGAAAAACGGATATGCGCCGGTTCCAGGTGTTGGCGATATACAGTCGCCCGTCGCTCGCTGTTGCCAAACCGGCCGGCTCGTCCAGTTCGCCGGTGGCGCTGCCACCGTTGCCGATGTCGAATTGGTGCACAGCCAAGCCAGCTTCCAACGTATAAACGCGAATGCGCTTGTTGCCTGTATCGGCGATGTAGATGCGTCCCGTGTTGTCGATGACCACATCGCGCGGACCCCAAAAGCCGTGGGTTGGATCGGGCGGCGCGGCAAATCCATACTCGCCCGGCTCACCCCAGCTATAGATATGGTTGCCACCCCCATCAATATGCTGGATGCGGTAATTCCAGGTGTCGACCACCAGCATATCGCCATTTGACAACACGGCCACGCTGTTGGGGCGGTTGAAACGGATGCCGTCAGCGCCGCCGACCGTGCGCAGGGGCGAACCATCGACAGCCGAGAATACCTGCACCTGGTGAGCAGTTTCGTCAGCGACATAGACTCTGCCGTCCACGACTGTCAGCGCCAGTGGGTGCTGCATGATCAATGCGCTGGTATTGAAATCGCCGAGCGGCAATCGTGGCTGCCAGTTGGCGGCGCATTGATTGACATCGGACGGCGCTTCGACTGGCACTTGGCCATCGCCGACGCCATATTCCCAAATTTCGGCGGCGAAATCTTTGCGGATGAAAACATGCATGCGGTCGGAAACGGGCCAATTCGTCAACGAGAAATCCTTGCCGGTGGCCTCTGCATAGCGGTCATAATCGCGCGCCCACCAGATATCAAAGATGCCTCGGCGCAGCGCTGACGCCTGCGTGTTGCCCGGCGAGAAATCCAACACATTCAGCAGCCGTTCGGGCGTCAAGCCAAAATACTCTTGCATGGGCCACCACATGCGCATGTAGTCGCGTCGGATATAGCGGTCTTCCAGGATCGGTTCCACATCGCCACGATGCCCGGCGCCGACCACCACAAAGGCAGCCTCTTCGGTATTTTGCAAGGTCGGATTGCCGCCCACGAAGACAGCCTTGGGGAAGTCGCGAAAGTACCAGCTATAGGGCCACGACACTTCATCATCATAGGCGAAGCGCAAATCCTTGCCGTCGGTGGTGCGCAAGCTCATCTCGTTGATGTCATCCAGCACCCACTTCACGCCGGGAGCGGAATGGGCATATACCAGCAATTCGGTCGGCAGGTCATAATTGATGAAAGATGCCATCCAGGCCGCGCGAGCAGTCAAGGCGCACAGCAACGCAAAAATCGTGAGCGCGCACAAACGCCGCAAGTGCAGCCAGCCCAGATCGCGCGCCCAACGTGCCAGCAAAGCGCCACTGCCAACTGCCGCCAGCAGCGCAGCCAGCCATTGATAGGTGCGCTCCAGTTGATGCAGCGCCAAGCCCATGAAAGGCGGGTCGCCAACGATGTATGCTCCCACAACCTGGGCGCCAGCGATGACGAACACCGGCATCGCCAGCAGCGCCAGCCAGCCGCTATTCCACAATTTGCGCTGGTTGATGCGTGATATCACGCCGCCGAAATACCAGGCGCTCATCAAGATCAGCGGCAGCGTCATGTGCGTGCCCAGCCAGGGCATCTTTTCGCCAGCTAGCGAATATCCGACCAGACTCAATATCGCCCACCAAGCCAGCAGCAGAACAAAAGACAAGCGCTTCAGCTTGCCGTCCTCTGTGGCGGCTTCACGAACAATCCGCGCTGTCGGTTCTTTCTCCGCGTCTTGTTCTGCCAATTCCGCTTCGAGCAGCTGCAACTTTTCCTGCTCGATGATTCGCTCGCGGCGCGCTTTCCAATAGCAGGTTACGCCCGCGAACATGGCGGTGACCGAGCCGATGATAGGCAGGAAAGCGTAAGTCGGCAGAATGATCATCAGGTAATAGTATTGTGGCTGGCTGCCGCGGCGCACCCCCTGCTGTTCCAGCCAATAACCCAGGCTATAGATCATGCCAGTGCCCAAGCCGGCGATATTCGTGAAGACGCTGGTGAAAAAGATGGCGAAAACCACATGGAATATCGTGGCGGATATCAGCCAGCGCTTCTTGTTCCAAGCCAAGCCGATGACCAGTGACAGAAGCGCCAGTGGCAGGAAGACTGACGCGCCAGCCAGGAATTGTCCGCTGCCGCCGCCAACGCCAGGCACTGCCGACAACAGGCTGTTGACGCCCTCGGGCAGCGATGCGGCGAGAGCAGCAAAGGCCTCACCCGAACCGCCCATCATGCGCGTGAACAGGGCAGTGGTCCAAGGCAATATCAGGGTGATCATGAGCACGAGAAAATCGATTTCGGGGAATTGCTGCAAATAGCCCCAGAGGCCGCCAGGAGAATCGTCATCTTCTGGCTCGGCGATTCTGGTTCGCCGCCGGTCGCGCAGCAAGATCGCGCTGACGCCAAGCAAGATCGCCCAAAGCGCCAGTGGAGGCAGCCAGCTAATTGGCATAACGGCTGTGTCTGTTGTATTTGTGTCTGCGGCGACGCTGGATTCCAACCCGTGCGAAAGCTCCTCGATGAATAGCAACCCGCCAGCAGTCAGCAGCGCCATGAGGAAGATAAAGACCAGTTCGCGCCAGGGAATGCGCCTCATAGAATTGCGGAATGCGTAGAGTGCTGTTGTCGTCAAGACAAATCCGCCGCTGAATAACGCAAGCGCCATCCAACCGGCAAAAGTTGACTGGTGCAAGTCGCTTAATGCGTCCCAGCTTGTGCCGCGACCCGGGATAATTTGCGCCGGGATAATGTCGGCGACGATATACATGCCCAAGGTCATCATCCCGCCCAGCAATATGCCCAGCATGATCTGTTGAAACAGGGGTTTGCCGCGCAAGTCCAAGCGAGCCTGCGCCAGCCGCACCAGGAAAAAGATCGTCAGGAAGCTGCCGAAAATGGCCAGGTAAATGAAGGCGGTTTCTTTTGACCCCAGATTCAAAATCATCGCCGCGGCGAAGAGATAGAGCCAATAAGCGCGCCGCCGAACGCGTTCCTCGCCATCCAGATATTGCAGGATGCAATAGGCCATGATCATCCCGAACAGGATGGATGGCGTATCATGGCGGATGTAGCGGTTGTAATAGAGCAGCAAAGGCGAGATCAAAATCATCAGCGAAGCCAGCAGCGCGCCCCACCTGCCCAGCCAGCGCCGCCACAGCAATGGAAACATCACCAGCATGACGCCCAGCGCGGCAGTGTAGATGCGTCCGCTAAAGTCGCTGTCGCCGAAGAAGTAGAAGGACAGGGCAGTGGCATGGAAGAGCACCGGACCGTGCATCAGCGGCGTATGCGTGAAATTGCCTTCGTTGTACAAGTTGTAGGAATAGCGCGTGTGCAGGCTCTCGTCGTGGCTCATGACGCGCTCGCCCAGCATGTGAAAGCGGCTGAACACAGCCAGCAAGAAAATGAGGATCGCTGCGATGAGATACCAGTTTGCGGTCAGGCGCAGGCTCAAAAGGCGGCTGAGCGCGTTGTCTTCAATTTGATTGGGTGTCGTAATCATCTGGGCATAGACCTGCGGGACAGAAATGGGTTTGCCATAGCTGGCCGGGCGCGCATCAACGCGGCTCGGGCGTATTTTGCAACTGCGGATAGCTGGCGTAGGCGCGTGGCGGGGTCGCGGCGCTCACTGCCGGGCGATTAAAATTGCCTGAAGTCGGTATGCGCGCGCGCGAGACCAACTGCGGCGCGGGACGCATCTCGGAAGTGGCAAGCGATGCGTGGTAGCCCAGCGCGATCGGCAGCAGCACCGCCAGGCAGATGGCCACGGCTGCCAGACCATAACTGAAGTGCAAGCTGCTGCGGCGGGCAAAGTCGCCCAGGGTGTTGATCGGCTTGGCTGGCGCGACCAGTTCGCCTTGCAGCGCCAGCCACATGCCATCCAGTTGTTGTCGGCTGGGGCGTCCCAGCGTCGGCAGTTGACAAGACAAATTGCGGTCGAAGGCGCGGTGGCGCATATATTCGCGGTAACAGTCCGGGCACTCGTCAATGTAACGGGCGATTCGCCGCCGCGCAGCATCGGAAAGATCGCCGGCGACAAAACGCGCCATGTGTACTTTGCAATACTGGTATTTGAAACGAATCAGCATAGCTTCGGCTGCCTCAATGTACGCGCAGCATTTCTTCGAGCAAGCCCAGGCCGACCGTCTGCAGCGACTGGCGCAAACGTTGATGCCCCAGGCGCACGCGGCTTTCGGCTGTTTTCTGCGGACAACCCATGACCTCGGCGATTTCGCGATAAGTCATGCCTTGTCCATAGCGCAGCACGATCGCTTCGCGCAAGCGTGGCGACAAATCACCCAACGCGCGTGTAATCGAGTCGCTGGCGTCACGACGGATGACCGCAGCTTCGGGCGCTTCGGCTGGCGGCGCTTTTAACTCTGCGCCGAACCATTGCGATATGTCGACGGTCAGAAACCGTTTGCGCCGATAGGTATTGCGGCAGCGGCTGACGGCGATGGTATACAGCCAGGTCTTCAGCGCCGACTTGCGCGCATCGTAGCGATGCAGATTTTTGAACGCGTACAAGAACGACTCCTGCAAGATGTCTTCGGCGTCTTGTTCATTCATCAACAAGCTGTAGCACAGCCGATACAGACCCGCTGCGAACTGGTCGTAGAGCGCGGCATACGCATTTTGATCGCCATGCAGGGCACGCGCGATTGTCGCGTCAATCTCGGCATTGGTTTGCCCGCGGCTAACGGTCATAGTCGACGCCTCTGGACGGCTGTTGGGCTGGCACTTCTATATCTACACATCGCCACGGCATTTTCCTCAGTTTGTCCAGGAACTCGCTGCTTGAGGTGGCACGCCATCATATACATCCTGTCGCAGCCAGACGATGAGCGCGTCTTCGCTCAAGTTACTCGCGGGGCGGCGGCGTGTCTGCGTCCACCAAGCGGGTATATCCCAGACACTTTGCTGTGTCCACGACCAGTTGCGCTTGAGCAAGAAGCGCTGCCCGACATAAGCGCCACCCAACTGTGTCGGCTGTGCGTCATCGTCCATCAGCACGATGGGCTCGCCGGCAGCTTGCAAGGCGCTGGACACAAACTGCGCATTGACATAATCGCGAAGCAGCCAGGCGATCATGCCTTCGCTGCTGATGCCATGTTGATGATCTTCGACGATGGTCATATTGAGATGAGGGAAACCACCAGTTTGCCGCGCAGACAGCTCGTGCAAGGTGCTTTGCAGCAGCTTGACATCTTGGCTGATCGCCCGCTGACGCCAAATTCCATCGGGCATAGTCGCGGCAGCCGCCGCAATCCCCCAGCCACCGCCCAGCCCGGACAGCAGCATCAAGCAGAGAAAGCCCAAGCCGATACCCTGCAAACAGGTCCCCGCGCCCCAGTAATTCGCCAGCAGCAGACAGACCGCTACCAGAACAATCGATGTCAGCAGCAGCATACCCAGCGAATGCAGCAACCGCAACAAACTGGCGTCCGCCAGCAATCCCAGCGCCTCGACCAATCCTGCGTCAGCTGGCAGCTCCAGCATCAGCCGCGCCGTTTGCATGAATTGCACAGACATAATCAGCAGCAGAGTCAATACGACTGCGCCGATCAGCCACTTTACCCACCAATAGGCGGTGCTGTACAGTTCAGAGCCGTCATTTTCGCCGGCGTCGCGCCCCTCGTCATCGCCAGCGTCCCACAAGATGACCACGCGCCTGTCGACCATCAGTTGGGCGATGCCATAACTGGCCAGCAAAGTCAGCGGCAGCACGACCCACATGGCGTCGGCGGCTCCTGCGCCGGGATAAAGCAGCAATGCCAGCGCGCCAACCAGCGCCCAGGCCGCGGCGAAGCGGTCGATGTAGGTCACAGCGCCATGCCGCCACAGCAGCCAGGCACCGCCCAGGGCAAAGACGATCAACAGCGGTTCGTAGGCGAGCAGCGCCGCAAGCCCCAGTCTTGTGTTGTCGAGCCCAGTGCCATGCGTGACGCCAGCCAGCGCATTGGCGATCAACTGGCTGACAGTGCGCAGTCCAGCGGGGTTCAACATGAAACTAGTGGCCACCAAACCAACCGCGGCCAGTGGCACAAAAGCGGTCTGCCCCAGCGGGAAGGCGCGCAGCCGGCGCATGGCCAGTTGCAGGATATCATCGCCGGGCAAGTCGAGTCGTTGGGGAGCGCTGATCGCCGTCCGCCAAACCGCCAACCACCCTGCCACCAGCATGATAACCAGCAGGGGAATGCCTGACGGGCTGGACAACAGTGTCATCAGCGTAACCAACAGGAAAGCCCAGCGCGCGTCTGACAGTCGCTGCGAATACCAATAGCGGCGGACCATCCATACAGCCAGCAGCGCAAACAACAGCATAAAACTGGTGCCATCGGCTGTGCGCGCAGAGGCGATTGGAATGGCCAGCAATGACAGCAAGCCCGCCCAAACGAAAGTCCGCGTTCGCCCCAAATGGTCGCGGAAAAGCAGGGGCGTCAAGGTCAGGGCAAAGCCGGCCAGCATGGGCACGATGCGCGCGCTGAACTCGTTCGCGCCGAGCAGGCTGAATGTGAGAATCTGGCTGATATACGTTAGCGGGCTGCTGGCGGCGCTGGCATTGCCCGGCGCATCGTCTTCGATGCTGTGCCAGGCGTGAAGCGCATTGCCAACTTCGACATCGCCAAGCGGCAAAGTGTCCAGCTCGGCGACGCGCAATAGCAGCCCCAACAGCGCCAGGCACAAATAAGCCAGCCACTCGGCAGATATGTCCCGGCGGGCTGCGCTGTCATCCGCCTGTGCAGATGCCGCGTTCAAGTCATTCAGTCCCGATGTCGCTGTCAAGCTGCCCAGCTCCCGCTCATGATGGCGCAAGCGCTGTTGCGTACACGCGCGATTGTCCGGATTCGCAGACGACTGGCAGGCGCGCTTGCAGGATATCTTCACCCAGGCTGCCATATTGCGATTGTTCTGTTTGTCCATACAGTATATGCGTGATGCCCTGCCGCGCTATGCTGCCTTCGACCGCAGCGAAGTCGGCCGCGGTGTAGAGTTGGCGCAGATCGTCACGCCGTGTGCCAGCGATGGCAGGATATGTATTGCCGCGCCACTGCTGTTCGTGATTTTCCCAGCCCAGCACATTGGGGATGCCCGCCAGAGTGCCGACGCGTCCGTAGCGAATGTCATAGGCTTTCTGCACCGCTTCAGCCACGACCGCTTCATCGCGTCCGACCAACTCGCTCAAACAAGCGATGACAGCCTGGTCGTCTTGGTGCAATCCGCCCAGATCGCCCTGCAAAGAGAGCGGCTTTTGCACGATCACCGCATCTCCGTCCAGCAGCGCCAGGCCATCATGCAGCGATATGACGCTGTCTGCGCTGTCGTCCGATTGGTTGCCGCCCCGAGAAAAAAGCTGCGAACCGCTCGATACCATTTGGCCCGCCGCGACATGGCGAATGCTGTCGCTCCAGCCGGGTGGAGCAGTGTAGCGCGCTGAAACTTGTGCTTGCTGCCGACCCGTTTCGATCCAGGCGCGGTGATTGACGGCGGCAATCGTATAGGCTGTGCCGGCGATGACACTGGCAGTGGTGATGCCCACAATCCCCAGGCGAAGCAGCGCGTGCGGAGCGGGTTGCTGGCGCTCAAGTGTCATGCTGAACAGGGCATAGGCGCAAGCGATGCTCCACAGCGCCCAGGCCTGATAATAGAATTTGAAGACTGTGTTGATGCGAGCGCCAAAGTTGTCGCGCAGGTAGAAAAATTCAACGAAGAAGGCGAGCGCCAAACCCATGGCAATCAGCAGCAGGGAAAAACCGGTCGCTGGCGGATAAGTTATCCAGCGGACCGCCACGAACTCATCGCGGCGCGGGTTATAGCGGGCGGGAAAGAGACGCGCCACAACAAGCGCCATGCCCAGCAGCAGCATGATCGCAACCAGGCTATGCGAAAGCCGTCGTTCCAGGACCATCCCCAGCCATTCAGAGCCGGTTTTCGCCGATGCCGAGCCGATGCCAGGGAAAAGCTGCTGCGGATAGGCGAGCGCTTGCGCCAGCGCAGCCACAGTCAGCAACCCCGCGCCGATGCCCAAGACCGCGCAGCCCACCCGCCAGCCAAGCCGCCAGTTGAAGCGGGGAGTCGCTCTGCCGCGCCAGCTTTCGACCAGCAAGTAGGCCGACAGGATGATGATGAAGGGACCAAACATGATGAAGAAACGTGGAAAATAGCTTGGGTTGACCAGGTTGGGCAAGATGCCGCCAGCCTGCGAGCGAAATCCCACGAAATAGGGCAGGTATGCCAGGACAGCGACTGATGCCAGCTTCACAGCGAAGCCGGCCAGCCCCAGCCAATCGTATCCCTCCAGCCTGCCGCGTTCGCTGGTCATCAATCGGCGCAGCGCCTCGACACCAACCATGCCACACAGATAAATTGGACCATCCCAGGCATTCAGAAAAGCGAGACCGCCCAGCGCCACGCCATATAGAACGATCTCCCAGCCATTTGGATGTCTGCGCAGCAGCAGCAAGTTCAGCATCAAACCAATGGTTGCAACCACAAAAGGCAGCGCCAGCACATGGGGATGATTGTCCGCCAGCACGAAACTGAAAGCCGGGAATTCGTCTATCGGCTGGTAACCAGTCAGAGCGCCGTCCAGAGTGTAGTCGCTCAGCACGCGGCTGGCATGAAACCACCACCAATGCGACCAAGCGCTGGTGTCCAGGTTCAGACGGGAATCCATTGTGGTGACCGGGTTGGCTGGCAAGTCGTCCCGTTGTTGGATGCCCCAAAACTCAAAGTATTCCGCAGGCGCCGCGCGTGATTGATAGGGCGCTTCAATCAGCCAGAACTGAAAGCTGCCCATCAGTGTCAACATCACCACAGCCAGGCCGCCAGCGATCAACGCGCTGCCAGGCACAGCCGCCTGCCGCCCACGCGAGCGGACGAGATTGTAGGCCACGCCAAAAGCGCAACTACCGGTTAGCGCGACCAACATGGCATTTGTCAAAGTGAAGGCGATTGTGCTGCTCAAGCCGCTGAGAAGTGACAGCCCTGCAGACATCACATAGCCCAGATAATAATAGCTGATTACGTACCCCGACATCCAGGGGTCGGCGGGAGGAAAGCTCGGGCTGCGCTGGCTGGCGCTGATGAATGCCAGCTCCATTGGTTTTTCGGTTGTGTACAGCTCTGGCTGAAAAGCGCGGAAGAGCGCCCAGGCGATGAATAAGGCAGCGAAGATCAATTCGCTTGTCACGACCAGCGCTATATTTTCGCGCCACCACTCGCGGATAGAGAATCCGCCAGGCAGCATCCAGCAACACAGGCTCGATCCCGCCAGGATCAACAGCCAGCAAAATACCAGGCTGCCCGCCGAGTTATCCAGGAATCCGTAACTGCCCAGCAGCCAATACAGCGACGCCACCAGCAGCAGACCAATGGCGCGAGCCAGTGTATAGCCGCGGTCGGGCAATCCGCCCAGCAGCCGCCAGCACAAGGGCAGCACAGCCGCGCCGGCCAGCGCAATCCACAACCACCAGCCCAGCAAATAATGCCCTTCGCGCGACAGCCAATCGATAACCAATGTCATCGGTAACGGTCCACCAGATAATCGAGCAGGGCGTTCTCCTGCACTTTGTAAATTGTGCCACCATCTACGGCAAAGGCAACCGTCAGCAAACTGCGGTCTACCATGCGCTGGAACTTCTCCAAGCCTTCGGGCGTGGCAAGCGCCGCCTCGTAATCACTGACGATAATATACTTGACGGCGTAGAGATGCAGCAGATCGACAGCGATATCGATGCTGCCGGTGTTATAAAACTGGCGGACATTCGCATCGCGCTGGTTGATCATCTGGTGCATGGGGAAGAGGGTGCGCTGCTGCCGCTGATGGAAGTTCCAGCCCAGCACAGACGGCAATCCCGTCGCGATGGATATGCGCCCGTTGTACTGGTATTCACTGGGAAAGTGCCGGCCTTCCATGATGACTGGCGAGCCATCGACATGCTCTTGCAGCCAGCGTATCAGCGCGAGGTCGGTGCGCAACGGTATCGCAGTGGGCGGGCCTCCCGTTTCAGCGAATTGGAAATGCTCCGCCAGCCGCATGTAATCGAGGCCATTGAGCGTCAAGGGAGTTTCGGCTGCCATCCTGTCAAAGGAACGACCCCGCGTCGCCATAACCGGAAACAGCCCGGCAACGACAAAGAGCCCAAGGCAGGGCACGGTCCACAGCCAGCGCAATCCGGGGCTGAATGCTGCGCGGGACCACCACAGACACGCGAATGCCACGCCGCCGACAATGCTCAGCAGCAGCCAGGCTTGGATGTAGAACTTGAACACAGTATTTTGTCGGCCGATATCGCCGCCGATTACGATGATTTCCACGCCCAGCGTCAGCACCAGCGTCAAACCAGCCAATACCAGGGCAAAGCGCAGCGCCAGCGACTGCCCGGAACGGAAGAACAGCCAGGTGATCCAGCACACCAGTGGCAGCACAATCAGCGCGACTTGCACATGCGCCAATGTCATCGTCACAGCCATCAGCAAAATCGCCGCGCTGCCAGCCAATGCCCAGCGCAGTCGCCACCAGTTGGCTTGCAGGCTTTGCACGCGCGTCGTTCGCAGCCAGTGCGCCGTATCCCAAACCAGCAGCGAAACCAGCAGAAACAAGAAAAAGCCGTGAATATCCAGATAAGCCCAAAGCGGCGTCTTTCCCCCTTGCCAAAGCTCGATGCTGCCGTAGCTCGCTGCGTACCACGAGGTATAGGGCAGGGCAAATGCCCAGCACAGCAGCGCAAAGCCACCCAGCGTCGCCACCAGGTCCAGCGCCGATGCCCGCGTCAGCCAGTGGCGCAGGGCGAACCAGCCAATCGCCAGTCCCATGCACAGCAACAGTGCTGTCCGCACAGCCTTGGCGACTTCGGAAAATAAGAGCGACGAACCGAACAAGTAGTCAAAATTGTTGGCGGCAATGGCCGAAAGCAAAGCGACAATCAGCGCCGCGACGCCGAGGAACGCTGCAAAGAAGCGCGCATCGGGCACGGGCCGGAATGCGGACCGCCAGCGCAAATGCCAGGCATAAGCCAAGCCCACCAGCGCAAAGAGCAGCATGGACGGAAAATCCCAGGTGTTGGTCGCCTGCATAATGCCGACTGTCAGCGCCAGAAGCGCCAGCGCCAGCCACCGCTCCAGCAAGCCTCGCCGCTCGCGCCCGATCTGCACCAGCTCGCTGAACAGGCAGAGCGCCGTCAGCAATATAAAAGGCATATTGATCATGTGCGCGTGCAGATCGCCATACACAAATGTGAAGAAGGGCATCTCGGTGATCGCGCCACCCCGAACGCCAGGGGTCTCGGCCAAAATGCGCGAAGGACCCCAATACCAGCGGTCACTGCCGATCGGCAACTGTTCGCCGGCCAGCGCCCGACCCAGTCCGCGGACGATGCTGCCTGCCAACTGCGCAGAATTGTCAAGTTCGTAGCGCAGCGAATCGACCAACGATCCCGCAGCCGCGCGTTCTGCCAATTCCTGGCGCGCTTCGACAGAGATGGCGAAATCGTTCGCCGCCAGGTATTCGTCAACCAGGAAAGGCTCCAAGCCCTCGGGGATGCTGTAGCCGCCCAGCCGAGCAAAGCCATGCCCCAACACGCGCACGGTATCGAGGTTGCCCAGCACGACGCACAGCAGCAGCGCCATCCCGCCAGCCAGCCAGGCGCTGCCACAGGCGCGGCTGCGTTTTGCGCTGCCTCCGCCATCATGTCTGCACAGGCGGTCGGTGATATTGAACGCGGCAGAAAATGCGCCCATCCCTGTCAGGCTGAAGATCGTGGGGATCATCAAATTATAGGCGAAGGCGGGCATGATCCCCAACAGCAGCGCCGGCGCGCCCAGCAGCACATAACCGAAATAATAATAGTTGATGAAACCGCCCGCGAACCACGGATCAATGGGCGGGAAGGTCGTACTGCGCAGCACGCCATTCAAAAAGGCGAAGTCCATGGGTTTCTCGCCGCCTTTGTAGGGGTGCCACAAATCCGGGTTGGTCAGTCGAACGCCGATCATCAGCAAAAAAGCCGCGATCGAAAGCAGCTCCATCCAAGCCAGCCGCCGCCAATGCTCGCGCAGAAAATCCGACAGCCGCCGGCGATTGCGAAAACCGACCAGGGCGCTGAGCAAAGCAACCAACAGCAGCGACAAGACCAGGCCAGCCTGCGACCATAGCGGAATCTTCAAGCTGGAAACCGCCCAGGCCAGCCAGGCAATTAGAAGCATGCCCACCAGCTTGCTGACGCCATAGCCGCCATCAGCCAAATTGGGAAAGATGCTGTGCACCAGCGGAAAAACCAGCACGCCGATGAGGAAGATCGCCGCGTACCAGACGATTACGCCTGCGACCTGATTGGTGTTGGCGATGCTCTCGCTAAAGAAGCGCTCCGACCAGGTCCCGCCCGCCGTTTGTGTCACGAGTTCTTCTGGCGGGAACATCAGCGCGGTCGGAGCCTGCTCGGCATCTTCCAGATTCCAGTAGAACACGCCCAGGTCTTGCGCCACCTCGGCGTCCGTTCGCAATTCCTGATGCTGGAGCAGCGATACCTGGCTGAAAATGGCTTCGACCCGCTCCTGCGAATACTCGTCGGTCTTGCGAAAGATGAAAACGGCTGGATGATCATAAACATGATAGGCTTCGTCGGCTTCCAGCTCGTCCAGCCACACGGGCGAATCATAGGTCGGCAGATGTTGGTCGGAAACGCGCCAGGGACCCCATTCAAAAGGCTCGTCTATGGTGAGTTCGAGTTCATAACCCAATTCGCCGGCAAACAGCTTCTCATAATAGAGCGTCGACAGCGGCCAGCGTTTCAAGTTGCGCCGCAGGTGATCGTAGAAACGGTTGCTGGCGATGGTGAGGTAGTCGCCCAGCTCGAGGCTGCGCAGGATGTCATCCCGCTTGATCTGGTTATCGACCGGATATGACATAATCTGGTCGATTGAGTTGACCAGACCGTACCAGGCTTGCGTGCCGCGACAGTCGCGGGGGCGGAAGCTGCCGGCTGGCAAATCGTCCGCCAGGCTCATCCCGCTGGGCAAATCGCAGGTATGGATGCCGGTGACACGGTTGTCCCAAGTGCCTTCTACCAGCACCACCGAGCCCGAGCCAACGACATCGCCGCTGCCCGACAAAGTCTCTACTTCAAATGTATAGGTATCGCCAGCGCTGACTTCGGCCGGATTCGCAAACGGGATATCATAGGCCGCGCCAAGGGCATGCTTGTCGCGCGGCAAATTCTCGTACAGGGTCGCTTCTGCCAGGACCGTTGTGCCGTCTGCCTCGTACACGCGGATGACGAGGTGTTCTGGCTCTGCATCGTCGTGCGGGTCGAAGAGGTGTGGCGCATGCACCGACGATATCACGCCGCTGGCTGGCGCAACGAAAGCCTGGCGTCTTGCTTCGGTCTCTTGATAGAGGTTCGTGCCCAGATAAGGCGCGTTTTCAAAGCCGGGCAGGGGCACGCCGCTGTTGTGAAAGGCGATATTTATCAAGGGGGCGCGGCTGTCTGCGCCATCTATGCGTATGGCAAAGTCGCCTGGCACCTGCTCAAAAAGATAGCGCGAACCCTGCACGAGCGTCGTCTGGTGCTGGTATCTGCCCGCGCTCATCAACCCCCAAATCAAGGCGAATCCCAGCGTGAAGCCGCCCAGCACAATGACGCGCCCACGGCGGAATCCGGGCGCGATGCCAGCAAACAGCAAGATCAGCCCCAAACCAATCGCCGTGATGGCGGTGGCGTCGGCAGCGACTCCCAGCGCATGCGCGGCACCGACGGCGGCGAAGAACGCGCCAAAAAACAACAGCAGACCGGCCGCGATAGGCGAACTTCGCTCGGCGGACTGCGCTCGTCGCCACAATTCGACCAGGCACCAGCCGGCCAACACAGCCAGCGCGCCATAGAGCGGCAGATAATAGCGGATCGTCATGGCGAAGAGCCGCGCCATCCAGATCGTGTAGCCGCCGACCCAAACCAGCAGCAGCAGTTGACGAGTTGAGTCCGCGCCCAACCTCAGCACTCGCAGCGCCGACCAGCCCCAGCCAAACCAGCCCAGGACGCCGAAAGTGATGCCCATGCCCCAAAACAGCATGTCCTTGGCTGGATGCACGATCGAAGACTTCGCCAACCACTGCCAGTTGGGAGGGAATTCTTGCGGACTGGAAACAGTGACGCTGACGCGCTCCATATTCTCCAGCCAGCGGTCATTTGGCAAGATGTTGAGGAAGCCTGGTCCTGCAAAGGCGTATGGGTTCAGGATGCGGAAAGCCAGGAATGCGCCGAATCCCGCCAGCAACAAACCGGCGACAGTGTGCAAGACGAGTTGCCGGCGCAGTTTGTTGCCCGGCTGGAAGGCGAGCGCGGGCAGCAGTTGTACAGCAGCCGCCAGCACGATGATGCCCGCCAGGGGCGCCAGGTTGATGCGGCTGGCCACCGCCGCGCCACAAGCGATGCCAAACCACCAGTACGCGCCGTGCCTGCCATGTTGTTGGACCCCCACCGCGAAATAGAGCGCCAGACAAACCCAAAAACAGGCGATGGCATTGACTGTGCCGAAGTGCGCCAACTGGATCGCCAGAGGAGATGACGCATAGAAGAGAGCCGCCAGCAAGCCCACCCGATGATCATGAACGCGCCGACCCAACAGAAAAACGACCAGAATCGACAAACTGTCGAAGACCATGCTGATGCCGCGCCAAACCAGATGCGGTGCCAAAAAGTCGAAGAATGGCCAACCGGCTTCTGTGCCCGCGCGCAATATCTCGCTGCCAAAGTGCGCCAAAAATATAGGCAAAGTCCCATATACAAAGAAAGACTGCGTGGCATTGTGCGGGTTCAATGGCGAACAGCGCGTATCAAAATAGCCGCCGACCCCAGCGCTGGCTGGGTTATGGTATCGGCAATACAGCTCTTGCAGGTTGGTCGACTCGATGGCATCCCGCTGCACGAGTTCAGCGTGCATCAGGGGCGTTGCGGCGCGTGCCAGCAAGACATCCACCTGCCGCGAACGCAGCGCATTTTGAGCGGCTGTCATGTCCCGGTAGCTGGCGACCGATCTGTCATTTGTCAGCCAGTGCGCCGCCTCAGCCGAGAATGTGCCCGCTACCACGCCCAGCCGCAAGGAAGCTGCGTTGAGAATGTCATATTGTGTTTGGACAGCGGGTCCCTGGGCATGGGCGATGATCTGCTGTCGAGGGAAATTGACTTCGTCCGGCGTAAAATTGTTGGCACCGCCGAAGTGTGGCAGCGACAACAAGGTCAGGAACATCTCGTCGGGATGCGTGTGCGAATAGTCATCCCAATTTTGTCCGACCAGGCGCAGGCCAACGCCATATATCAACACCAGCGCCAGCAGCAGGCTGATGATGATGCCTCGCCTCGAAAGCGCGTGTCGCAACGGCATAAGCCGCGCTGCCCGGATTTCGTTATGCGCTGGCGCTTGCGTCATGATGCGTATTGATCAATGAAGTCTTGCAAGCCCTGTTGCCCCAAAGCCGGCACGCGATAGACATAGAAGCCGCGGTTGGGGTGCTGCGCTTCTATGAACAAGCCTCTGCCTTGCGGAAACCACTGCGCCAGCATGATCGGCGTTTCCGGGTCGCTGTTGGCATAGAAGAAGAGCAAATCGCGCTGAGGATCCAGCGGCCACCGGGTTGGGCTGTGGGCGTTGCGGCGTATTAGCGAGGGTATGTCGTCAATGAAACCCCCATTGTCGAAGTACATGACGCCCGCCTCGATGCCAACCGCCCGATGATCCAGCCAATGGGGAATCGCCACGACAAAAGCATTGCCAAAGCTGCCATCACTATCCACAAATCCGCGCAGTAATGTGCCAGCCTCGACATAAGGATGCGACGAGGCGTTGAAGTTGTCGGTGAAATAGCCGAAGTAATAGTCGGCATTGAATTCGTTTGAAGCCAAAATCACCAGCGCCCCGAAGCCGATGCCAGCCAGCAACCCGAGCAGCTTCGGCAGGCAGCGAAAGATCTGGCGGCAGACCAAAGCCAGGGGCAGCGCGGCGATGAGATAACTCGGCGTGATGGCTGCGCTGGCGCGGGAAAAGCTCGGCACTTCGATCGGGAAAGACAGAGCCAGCGCCGATGACAGATGCGCAAAAATCAGAAAAGCCGGCGCATACCAAACAAATGAGTCGCGCTTCTTTATCATCAGCACGATCCAGGCGGCCACGCCCAATAACATAAAGGCGGCTGAGATGGGATCCATAGCTGGTTTGTCGGGCGCGCTGGTGATGAAAGTTTGCTCGCCATTGTAGTGATACATCAGGAATTGGTCGTGCCAGTTTTTCAAAAAACGGGCGCCGCTTTCCAGCAAGAACTCTGTGCGTTCTTCTTCAGAAACGGGCATATCGCCAAACATGCGCGTGCTGGTGCGCCGCATATAAGCTTCCGGATATTCTGTCCAATAGCGCATAATCGGCATAAAGACAGTGAAAGCGATGCCGGCCAGCACCGCCAGATTCAGCAGATAGCTGGCGCGCGTGCGCCATGAATATCGGCGTATAAACAAGGCGATGCACACGCCGGCCACGAGGGAGGCGGGGAGCATGCGCATGGCTTGATAGCTGATCAAGCCATATCCGAGCAGCAATCCAGCCACAATATAATAGGAACGGCGGTTGCTGCGCAGCGCTCGCACAAAAAATATCATGATGGCGGGCACCCAAAACGAAGTTGTATTGATGCGCATGCCCTGCCTGCCCAGCACCACATGCCAAAAGCTGCCTGCCACCAAGCCCAGCATGGCCAAGCCAACGATCAGCGCCCATTTTCGATCGCGCTGCAAGCCGTAGAAGATTTCCACTGTCATCCAAAACATCAGCGGCATCGCCAAAAGCGTCCACAACGCCGACATGTGTTTCAGCGCGAAGTGGTCGAAGTTCATGCCTTCCTGGCTGGCCATGATAGACAGCAGGTAAAAGTGCAGCGGCTCGCGGCCACCGATATTTTGCATAAAGATGCGATAATCATCATGGTAATAGATCTTGTGGGCATCCTGGATTTTCTCGACCAGGTCGCCATACATATAGCGCGGATATTGGCCCAGCATGTCATAGCGGAAGCTGAAACCGAGGATTATTAACAAGACGAAGCCGATAATCACGCCTCGATATTTGCGCCAGCGGATGCGCCGCCAATGGTCGATGGCATCCGTCACCCAATCAAAGACATTCCAGCGCAGCGGCGCAAAGATGAAGCACCACAGCAACGAAGCGCCAAACCACACTTTGATCGTGTCCAGCGGTATGAAGTTGCCGGTCGAGTTCTCCCACACATGCAGGCTACCAATGCAGGCGATCACGATCATCACGACCCGCAATGGACTGATTTCGCGCCAAATGGGGGGTCGCAATGGCTGCCGCTTGCTGGTCAGGGCAGGTGCTTCTGTTGCCGACGCGCTTGCATTTGGCGGTTGATGCATGCGCTGGCGAATCCACCGAAAGCCCAGATTGATGCCCAGCCAGACAATTCCGCCGATGGCAAAGCGCAGAAGACCGTCAGCCGCCAGTCCTACAGATTGGTCAAATGGCGCGCTCAGAGAAGTCGCCAGCACAAAGACGGCGCTGAGGCAAATTAGCGCAGGGATAATGCGCGCCAGCCAGCGCCAGCGATCGATTTCGTCGAGCCTTCGCCAGCCAGCGCGCAATTGCTGCCAATGGCCAACAAATTCCGCCAGCAGCCACAGCAGGAAGCCCGCCCACAAATAGGGTGCTGCAACTTGCATCGAATAGTAATTTGTACGCGGGATCTCTGGCGTGCCGCGCCCATAGACACTGCCGATATAGGCAAATAAAACGGCAGCCAAATACAGAACCAGCTGCAAATGCTTGCCCTGCAACAGCCGCCCGGTCGCCAGTTGCCATCCGCCTGCTCCCCCCGCTTCATGCGCCGACCGCGGCACAGGCGTTGCCGGCTCATTTTGCTGGGGTATTGGCGTGGCTGTGCGTTGGATGCGCTGCCTGGTTGCCAGTGGTTTTCTGATCAACAAGCCGAGAAGCTGCGCAACCGTCAACTCTTGCAAGGATGTTTCCAGGTTGGCATCCGCTGTGGATTCAGGATTTTCTGGTCGAGCCGGGTCGTCAGTCGCTTGTCTATCTTGTTCGCTGTTCAACTGGTCATCCTCTGCGAGAGCCTGTTCTGTCGCATTGAGCGTGCTGCCCTGGCTTGCCGCGTCGCGACTATCGTTTGGCGCTTCGCTATTTTCACCTGGGCTTGTATGATTTTCGTCCATTGTAGCGACCAATTCTTGCTATTCCCTATCATTTGCGCGCATGCTGCAGGAACAATTCCTCATAGCTTTGCACGGTTCTGTCAAATGAAAAAATCCGCGCGATCTCTTCCCGCGGTTTTGTATAGCTGGCACGATCTTCAAGCACAGCCAGCACAGCCTCGCCAATCGAGATGGCATCGCCCGCCTTCGCCAATACCCCCATGCCTGTCACCTGCACTGGCACGCGCCCGCCGGCAATGTCTGTCATAACCACCGCTGTGCCGCACAGCATGGCTTCGACCTGCACCAAGGCAAAACAGTCGCTGTCGCTGGGCAGCACCAACACATCGCAGGCAGCATAAAAGTTTGCCAGTTCTTGTGGGTCGCGCAAGAGGCCCAAAAAGATAAGCTGCGATTGGTATTTTTTGACCAGGGCTTCGTGCCGCTGCCAGGTGCCTTCGTAGGGAATGTCGTATTCGCCGGCGAAGATGATACGCGCGTGCGGATGGCGCTTGTTGATGACATCCAGCGCGCGGATCAGCAGGTCGGGCCGTTTTTCCTGCACGAATCGGCCCGAAAAGCCGATGACTGGTCCGCCTTTGTGCTGCCAGGCGGCGCGCCACTCGCTTGCCTTTGCCTGGTTGGGCAATGGGATCTGCACCGGCGGATAAATGATGCGCACCTTGTCACGAAATGGCCGCAGGTAATACGAGTTGTCCGCATAATCATCGCTGTAACCGACCAGACAGGCGACTCGCCGCGCCATCTGCTTGTACAAGGCGAACATGACACTTGTGATGAGGCGATTGAAGCGCCCCGCTGGCAAGATCAAGTCGCCGTGATGTGTGGCGATGAGCTTGACGCCAGCCAAGCCCGACAGAAAAGCAACCAGCGCCGTCTCCAGCAGCGGGATATGTATGTTGACGATGTCGTGCTGGCGGATGAGGCGGTAAATCTGCCAGGGATAGGTGGGCATGATAAAGCCACGGCTGATGCGCACCGGCGCCCACAAACGCACAACGCGCACGCCATTGAGCATGGCCTCTCCACGCGGCAGCGCCTTCGTATGCTGCGAAGCCACGACGGTGACCTCGTGCCCGCGCTGCACCAGCGCCTCTGCCAGCATTCGCACATAATTCGTCAAGCCGGTGGAATGCGGGTAATAATAGAGGAGCAGCATCAAGATCTTGAGCTTGCGCTGGACGGCCGGTTTTCCGGCAGAAGACATCGTGTATGCCAATCGTTGCTGAACGCAGCGGCGCATTCTATCACAATCGCTTTTTGCGCATAGTCCCAAGGGGCGTCAATAACAAGGCAATCACATCAAATTATTTTGCCACCGAGTATACCGAGATGAAGAGGTATGCCGAGAGTTTGTTGTACGCACATAATGAAAGTGGTTGCGCTTTGTGCCAATGTGGCGCGGGTGGTTCGCCGCTAGACGCCGTTTAGATTGCAAAATGTTTCCTTTTCTCGCGTAAGTCGCGTCGACACGGTGCAAAACCTTTGCTTTCCTCTCGGTGCACTCAAATGTACTCTGTGAACTCGGTGGCAAAGCGTTAGAGAGGATTCCCTAGCATTGAGTTTCATTTTAATACGATCGCCCTGCGCAATATACCACAGCGGCTTGACAAAGGCAGAGGCGAACCCTAGACTACAGACGATGCGCGGGTATAGCTCAGTCGGTAGAGTGACTGCTTCCCAAGCAGTAGGTCACGGGTTCGAGTCCCGTTACCCGCTTTTAAGGGTTGTCCCGATATTTGTGTGCCAGCGCGTCTCGCCTATTGACTTGCGCGCAACTGGGCAATAGTATGGGCGCGAACCATTTTCTGTAACAGCAGCATGCGCGCCACCCGCTGCGCGCGCACAGGAGCGCAAACCCATGTCCGACTTCCAACTTGCCGCCCAAAAGCGCCGGGCGCGAGGCAAGAAAAATCGTCAGCTGCGGCGCGACGGCTTTGTGCCTGGCATCCTCTATGGTCCCTCAACCGACCCGCTCAGCGTGCAATTTCCTTATCGCTCGGTCGAAGTGATGCTGATGGAAGCCGGCGGCACCAACCTGATCGACATAGAAGTCGAAGGGGCGGTTTATCCTTCGCTGGCTCGCGAAGTGCAACGCGATGTCGTGCGCGGCGATATTCTGCATGTCGACTTCCTGGCTGTCGACCAGACACAGCGCATCTCGGTGGAAGTGCCGATTGTCATGGAGGGCCGCAGTCCGGTGGTTGTGGCGCGCGAAGGCATCCTCATCACCGGTCGCAGTTCGCTGACTCTGGAGGTCTACCCCAGCGATATCCGCGATCGCATCATCATTGACCTGACGGGGCTGACCGAATTGGGCTCAGAGGTGTTGGTGCGCGATCTCTCTTTTGGCGAGAATGTCACCGTGCACAATGACCCCAACGAAATGCTGGCGAAGATCGTACAGCCTGCCGCCGCGCGCGCCGAAGAAGACCTGGAAGGCGAAGAAGGCGAAATTGAGGGCGAAGAAGTAGAAGGCGCAGACGAAGCGTCCGACGAGTAATCTGCCTCCATCCCCTGGCCCCTTCCCCCACAAGGAGGGAAGGGGAGCTAAGCAATCTGAGGATTAAGCAATAGAGCCCCTCCCTCACTTTGGGGGAGGGGGGTTTGGTGCCGCGCAGCTCTTCAAACCTTCTCTTTTGCAGAATTGCGGACAAGCCTTTATAGAGACAAGCGCTCTCTTGCTTGATTTATCATTGGGGCGATGTCACCCACAGCGCCAGCCTTGCGCCCCGGGGCGACTCACGGAGTAGTCCAAGCGGCAGACTTTATAATAGCTGACCGTTGCTCGCTGGCTGTTCTGCGTCCGCCTCGAGTTCGGGAGTGGTTTGTTCTTCTTCGCCGCGCATGATGGCGATGCCAGCCACCTCGTCATCTTCATCAATATTCATCAGGATGACGCCTTGGGTGTTGCGCCCGATCACGCTGATTTCGGCGATCTGGGTGCGCAGGACCTTGCCTTTTTCGGTGATCAGCATAAGCATCAATTTGTCGCCATGCCGCACGCTGCGCACAGCCACGACCGGTCCCGTGCGCTGGCTGATCTTCTGTGTGCGCAAACCCAGCCCGCCACGCGCTTGCACACGATAGTCGTCCAGCGGCGTTACTTTGCCCAGCCCCTTTTGCGTCGTCACGAGCACATGCGTGTCGTCTGTGCCCACGACATCCATGCTGACCACATGATCGCCTTCGCGCAGGTCGATGCCGCGGACGCCGGCTGCTTGTCGCCCCATCGCGCGCACATCGCTCTCGTGAAACAGGATACACTGCCCATCAGCTGTGGCCATCAGGATTTGCTGGTCGCCTTCCGTACGCTTGACCCAGCGCAGCGAATCGCCGGGCAGCAAGCTCATGGCGATCAAACCGCTGGGGCGGATGTCAATGAATTCTCGTTGTTCGACGCGCTTGATTTTGCCGCGAGCTGTCGCCAGCGCAAAGTAGCCGGTTTCATCGCCGGCTTGGTCATCGGGCAAAGCGAAAATGGCGCTGATCTTCTCATCACCTTCCAACGGCAGCAGCGCCTGGATGAGCGTGCCGCGTTTTTCGCGCGTTGTTTCGGCTATCTCGTAGGCGATGCATGAATAGACGCGCCCACGATCGCTGAAGAACAGAATGGTATCGTGACTATAGGCGAAAAAGACATCCAACAAGGCATCGTCGTCTTTCAGCGTGAAGCCGCGCATACCCTTGCCGCCGCGCCGCTGTTGTCGATAATGCCGCGCCGCCACCCGTTTGATATAGCCATTTTCGGTCAAACTGATGACGACATTTTCGCGCCGATACAAGTCGCCTTCGTTAAAGTCGATATTGCCAAAGACCACATCGGTATTGCGCTCGTCGCCATAGTTCTCGGCGATCTCTTGAATATCGTCGCGAATGAGTTGCAAGACTTTATAGGGTGAAGCCAGCAAGTCTTCCAGATAAGCGATGCGCGCTTGCACTGTCTCATATTCGTCTTGCAGCTTTTGGCGTTCCAGCGCCGCCAGCCGCCGCAACTGCATATCGAGGATGGCGTTGGCTTGCGTTTCGTCCAGCGCGAAGTTCGCCATCAGTCGGGCGCGGGCTGCTTCTACATCGGGCGAGCTGCGGATGGTTTGGATGACCGCGTCAATGTTGGCAACCGCCTTCAGCAAGCCGCTCAAGACATGAGCGCGGGCAAGTTGCCGCCGCAGGTCGTACTGCGAGCGCCGCACGATGACATCGCGCCGATGCTCAATATACACGCGCAGGCTTCGTTTCAGGCTGAGCGTGCGCGGCTCGCCATCGACCAGCGCCAGCATCTGGATGCTGAAGACGCCTTGCAGCTGGGTATAGCGATACAGCTGATTCAGCACGCGCTGTGGCTGGGCGTGTCGCTTCAGCTCGACCACCAGGCGTAGTCCCTGCCGGTCGGATTCGTCCCGCAGGTCGCGGATAGCTTCGATGCGGCCGTCACGCACCAGGCTGACGATGCGCTCGATGATGGTCGATTTGCTCAGCTGATACGGGATTGAAGTAAAGACGATGTTGAAGCCATCGCCAGCAGCTTCTTCAAAATGAGCGCTGGAGCGGACGACGACCCGCCCCTTGCCCGTGGCATAGGCTTCCTTGAGTTCGTCACCGACCACGATGGTAGCGCCGGTCGGGAAGTCTGGACCCTTTACGAATTGCATCAGATCGTCGACGGTCACTGTCTCGATGTTGTCGTAGTTGTCGATGAGATGGATGATGGCCGCCGCCAGCTCACGCAAATTGTGCGGCGGGATATTGGTAGCCATGCCCACGGCGATACCGCTGGCGCCATTCAGCAGCAGGTTGGGCAACCGCGCTGGCAGCACGCTGGGTTCGTCTTGGGTCGTGTCATAATTCTCGACGAAATCGACCGTATCCATATTGATATCGGTCAGCATTTCGCCAGCGATATTGGCCATTCGCGCTTCGGTGTAGCGCATGGCGGCGGGTTTGTCGCCATCCTGGCTGCCGAAGTTGCCTTGCCCGTCCACCAATGGATAACGCAGCGAAAAATCTTGCGCCAAACGGGCCATGGCATCGTAGATCGCCTGGTCGCCATGCGGGTGATACTTGCCCATCACCTCGCCGACCAGCCGAGCGCTTTTTTTGTACGAGGTGCCGGGTCGCAAGCCCATATCGTGCATGGCATACAAGATGCGGCGGTGCACAGGTTTCAAACCATCGCGAGCATCGGGCAGGGCGCGCGCAACGATTACGCTCATGGCATAGCTGAGGTAGCTGCCGCGCATTTCTTCGTTGATGGCGACGCTGCGGATGCTGCCGGTGAAATCGTCGCTTGCGCTGGTCGTTGTTTCGTCCATATTGTGCGGCTTTCCGCCCTCGATTCTTCTTGCGATACCGTCCCCCGATTATCCTATAGAATTGTATCACATAGGCGGGAAACATGCTATGCCAGACGCGCGCTTGAAAGGGCGTATGCCTGTGCCTAGCTGTATGTGGGCGCGGAAGATTTGGAAGCGCCGCAGACCAGCAATCTCAACAGTCTGCGTGAAAAAAGAAGCCATATCGAAAAAATTGTTGCAGAATCCAATTTTGGGTTATACTAATACATAAGTTGTCTGGCGGCGTTGTCAGCCGAGAAAGGAGACCAGCGCGCAAATTCCCATTCCAACGGAAAGTAGTAATGCAGTGCTTAGAGGAGGAATCTAAATGGACAGCGACAAATTGATGAAGGGTATCATCCCGGGCATTATGTCTGGGTATGTGTTCATGGCGTTTATGGGTCCGGGCATGGCGGACATGGTCGGCGGGATGATTTCGGCTGATGCCCTGATTGGCTTCATCCTGCATATCATCATCAGCGCAGTGATCGGCGCGCTTTACACGGGTCTCTTCACGGAATATGTCAAGATGAACAACCCGCTGGTGGACATTGCGGTTGGCGGCCTCATCTATGGCGTGATCTGGTGGATTGTCGGCGGCCTCATCATTATGCCCGCTATCGCCGGTGGGGAATTGCTGCAGATTTCGCTGACAGATCCCAGCCTCTTTGGGCATATCATTTTCGGCCATGTACTGGCATTCCTGGTCGTCCTGCGCAATGCCGCAATGGGCATGGACGGCTAATCAGCCCTTGCCCTCCAAGTCAGATCACTTCGCCCGGGTTGGTATTGCCCAGCCCGGGACTTCCTTCGCACTATAAGCCGAAATCCCAATTGTCGTTGATCAGTTTGTAGAGCGACGCGGCCTGTTCGCTGTCAAATGGCTTGTCGGCGCGGACGCGGTCCAGATATGGCGAGCGAAGCATCAACTGGCCTGCGCCTGCATCCATCCAGAGTAGCGGTTCTTCCAAATCGGGGACGATATCAATTTGCAGCTTCCCGCCATCGTCACAGGCAGTGGCAGCGCACTGAGCATTGAACCAGTTTGCCAAATCAGCACCCAACTGCCTGGCGAAAGTCGCATCGGCATCTCGGTAATTGACGACTACGCGCCCCGCTTCGCTTCGTTGTCGCTCGCCCCAAAATGTGAAATCAAGCGCGGTATGCCGCCAGATTCTATCTGCCCGAACATAGAAAGACAGCCGCGCATAGGGCAAGCCATTTACATCTTCCCGCACCAGGGCGCGCGCTCGTTCACCTTCGATTGTCACCGACAAAATGTCGCCAGACAGCTCGATTGCATTCGCGGCTTTCAATGTCTGATAGCGCTCGAAAAGTGTCGATTGCGCCGCCAGCCAGCTTTCATCGCCGCTTTGTATCTGTAAAAAAGTGCTGCGATCGCCGATGCGCAGGGCTGCCACCTCCACTTTGATGGTGTCAGTAAGCTGTTGCGCAATCTCGTTCTGCACTTGCACAAGCCGCAGGTGCAAGGCCAACCCGCCCAACAGGATTGCAGCAACCAGCAGCGCGGTCAATAGCAGCAATCGACGCAGGTTGCGGCGGCGATTTCGCTTGAGTTGCGGATCTTCGCCATCGGGCTGGTCGATTGTGTCCGCCTCGACCTCCCACTCAAATCGGATGCGGCTCACTGGATCTTGCCCGCCCGTGCCAATGGCGCAAGCTCGCCGACATGGCTGGTATGCTGCTCGCCGAATTCATCAATGACGAGCAATGCGCCATCCGCCGTTACATCCAGCGCCTTTCCAGCTACACCGCCCGCATTCACCAACTGGCCGAGCACATTCAGTCGACTTCGCCAATTGTCAAACAGCGCGTCAGTTTCGATGCGCCGCTGCCAATGCAGAATCCGATTCGTCAAGTCTCCCGCCAGTTGCGCTCGATCGAGCCGCGCGCCGACTGCCGATTCCAGGCTGGTTGCAGTTGCCGCCAGCTCGCTGCCCTGGAAGTCTGTGCGCACATTGATGCCGATGCCCAATACCGCGCCGCAGAGCCGTTCTCCCGACCAGGTCGCCTCGCACAAAATGCCGCTGACCTTCTTGCCAGCGATCTGTACATCATTGGGCCACTTGATGCTGACATCTTCGCAGCCTAGACTCTCTGCCAGTTCACAAACAGCCAGCCCGCCCAACATCGTGACTCGTGACAGCCAGCGCGCGCCCGGGCACAGTATCACCGACAAAGCCAGCGCTGTGCCAGGCGGTGTCTGCCAGCTTTTGCCCCGGCGACCGCGGCCCGCAAACTGCTCGTCGGCGATGACAAGAGCGCCAACCGGCGCGTCATGCTCCAGCCAGTCGAGGGCGGCATCGTTGGTGCTACCAATGCACTCATAATAGCGAAATGGCACCGACAGAGTCTTCGTCAGGCGATCATGCGATAAAGTCATAGTGCTCTCGCGGCGGCTAGCATCCTGCGCATTGTATCAGACGCGGCTGTCGCTAGAATATGCTGGCCGACCAACCCGTAGCGAGCCAAACTTGGACCAGCTCTACACTCCCTGGCGCATGCCCTACATCAAACGCAAACGCGGGAGTGGGGCAGTTGGCTGCCTATTCTGTGATATTCCCTCCCGCGATGAAGCGGCTCCCGACAACCTGATCGTCGCCCGAGGCGCAGACTGCTATGCCGTGCTGAACCGCTATCCCTATACATTTGGACATACCCTGGTCGTCCCCTACGCGCATAGCCCTTCGCCCGAATCGCTGCCGGCGGGGGTTTTGGCAGAAGTGATGTCCATGTCAAACTGCGCCATGCGCGTATTGCGCGAGATCGCCAATCCCGATGGTTTCAATATCGGCGCGAACATCGGCGCGGCGGCTGGAGCGGGCATCGCGGCGCACTTTCATTTCCATATTGTGCCGCGCTGGTCGGGCGACGCCAATTTCATGGTCAGTATCGGTGAGACGCAAACGATTGCGGCTGAATTGTCGGTCATCCGCCAGCAGATGCGGGAAACCTGGCGAAAACTCTATGGCGCTGCCTGACTTTCGTCCGCGCTGTCTTCACTACCAGGCGTGGGCGCAGGCGTCGGGGTAAGCGCGAGGACTTCTGCCGCCGCATCCCAAATGATGGTGTAGGCATCCAGGCTCTGTTCGGTTTCGGCTGCTAAATCCTCGTCCATCTGGTCATCGGTTGTCGCTTCGGTTTCCACGCTCAAGTCTGTATCAAGTTCTGGCGGCTGAGCGTCTGCTTGCGGCTGCAGGACGAATTCGGCTTTGGGATAGCCTTGTACATCGCGCAGATACAAGCCGACCACGACCTGGTGGTCCAGCATAGGTGGCTCGGTGGGGAATTGATGATAAGTGGTGAAAGCCTCGCCCCAGCGCCAGTAGCTGGTGGGCAGGCGCGGCGCGGCATCGGCTTGAGACAGGATATCGCCCGATTCGTCCAGCAGGTGCGCGAAGATGGTGTAATTCTCTTCTGGCGCAGAGTCCGCTTTCCAGTGCAGGCTGATCTCGTTGCGGCTGATATCCAGCTTGAAGCCTTCGAGGCGGATGACCTCGTCAAAGACGGGCTGGTCATCAGCAAGAATTTCATTGAATTCGATGGCGGCAGTTTGCTGGCGCGGCGTTACGACTGCGCCAATATCCAGCAGGACAGGCTCAATCTGCCGCCCGACGACGTCGGTGGCGAGAATGCTCCCCTCGCCGTTTTGCCATTCCACGCGCAAATCGAATGGATAGCTCCCATAAGCCGCCGAACTGATCGGGATGATGTATTCGTCCGGGTAAATCGCATCTGCGCGCCACCTGGATGTACGCAGGCTGCCAGCGCCAGGATAAGTCGTATAACTGCCGATTGTCTGTTGGTTATCGTCCACCAGGCGCAAGTACAGGCTGTTGTCGACTGTGGATGGCGCGCGCACCTGCCAATACAATGTCAGGCGGATCTGGTCGCCGGCCGAATAGCGCCGGTCGCTGTGTTCATAGGCGACTAGCGCGACATCTCCAAACTCGGCATACACCGGTCTGGCGCTTGGCGGCGGCGCATCGACTGGGCTGGGCGCGCCATATTGACCGGCGATGACTGTCAGTGGCGCCAAAAATGCGGCTATGCCCAGCGCGCGCAGCTGCCACAGCATGCACCTTTGCAGCAACTCCTTGGGCACCGCATCGCCAGCGCGCACAAAGTCCAGGTTGGGCGGGCGCAGCCAAAAGACCAGCCACCACACTGTTTCTACCAACCCCACCGCCAGCAGCGGGCCAAGCGCGCCAATCAAAGGAAAGAGCACCCGCCCCTGCGTAACCGGCGTCAGTGAGCTGAGGTAGATGATGCCCAGCCACAATAATCCCAGCCCGCTTGCCAGCGTCAGCAGATGCGCCAGTTCATACCGAGCGTAGGCAAAGTCGCGTATCGCAAGCAGTTGCAAAATCAAGAACAGGCAACCAGCCAAGCCGAGGAAAGTGCCCAGGTCGAACAAGACATAAAAGATGCTTGCCAGTTGGATGTTGGATGCGCCAAACAGCCCCCAAAATGACATGCGAAACTGATGGAATTCGGCGAATAAATCAGCCAGATCAAAATACATCCCGCGCGAACCAGCCAGGGTCGCCTGGGTGATGATGCCAAGTGGCTCGCCATACAGTTGCAGATTGCGAATATGCCACCAGCCCGCGATCAGCAGCCAGCACAGCAGCAGCAGGTAGAGCATGGCCAGCAGGCCGCGGCGGTCGTCTGTCTTGCGCCGCACAAAATATGCCGCGCCAACCAAAACTGGCAGCAAGACCAGCGAAGTCGTTTTGGTCAGGCAAGCCAGGCCAAAGAGCGCAGCCATCGCCAGGCTGACGCGAGTAGAGAAGCCGTCGCGCAGCGTGCGCAGCAGCAGCAGGATCAGCGCGCTGTTCAGGCACATGGCCAGGCTGTCGTTGGTGACCGAGGCGCTGATAAAAATGAACATGGGGTTCAAACCGGTCAGGGCGGCAGCCACAAACGCGACAGTTGGGCGCTGCGGCGAGATCAGCCGGCCAATGCGGTGGACAAAAAATATCGTGCCAGCGCCCAGCAGCAAACCAAATGCGCGCGCCACCAACACAGCCAGGCCGGTGCCCCGCGTAGCTCCCCAGCCTTCATCATGCGTAACCCGGTTTTTATTGCCGAATGCCCCAGGCTGGTCGGCCAACACATGTGGATTCAGTTGGCGGTAGGGCTCGGCATCATCCAGGCTTATCGGCGCGGTTAAGAGCGCAACTGCCACATAGTAGAGCGGGGGCTGGCTGCCGTGCTGTCCATAAAGCGTGTCGCGCGCCGCCAAATCTTGCACGGGCAGGCTGCTGGTCTCGCGCAGGTGCTGCACATAACCGAAGTGCCACAATTCCTCATTCGCTTCAAATATCGGTGTGGCGAACAGATATAGCAGGCCGAAGACCGCATAGAAACCAAGCAGCCATTGCAGCGGACTCAGCGGAATATCCAGCGAGTCGAACCAGCGCCAGACCGCCACAATCAACGTCAAAACGCGCAAGCTGAGCCATCGCGCCGTTGCTCGCAAAGAAGCCAAACCGCGCCCCAGCCAGGCCAGGGCAGCGCGTGTGACCCTGCCCGCAGCTGTTTTCATCTGTCCCCGTCCCTGCCCGCAGCCATATTACGAGCCCGCCGCCGCGAACATCTCTTTCGCGCTTTCGACATATTGCAGTGATTGATGCCGAAAATAAGTGTTGTAGAGCTCGGCATAGTGCCCAGCAGCGAGCAAAAGCTGTTCGTGATTGCCTTCTTCTATGATCTCGCCAGCGCGCAGCACAATGATGCGGTCGGCGCTGCGCACTGTGCTCAGGCGATGCGCGATCAAGATGGCGGTCGAGCGCGCCAGGATCAATTCAATGGCGTCTTGGATCTGCGATTCGGTAAATGGATCGATGCTGGCGGTGGCTTCGTCCAGGATGAATATGGAAGGCTTTTGCACCAGCACGCGCAGCAAGCTGACCAGTTGCCGCTGCCCGACGCTGAGCATGGCACCGCGTTCGCCCACATCGCTATTCAGCCCATCTGGCAGGCTGTCCAGCCATTCGCCATTGCCAATGCTCTGCGAGACTTGGTTGATTTCGTCCAATGTCGCCAGTGGATTGCCATAGCGGATGTTGTCCAGCACGGTGCCGCTGAACAGGAAAGGCTGCTGTGGCACGATGCCCAGGCGCGCGCGATAACTGGGCATATCCAATGTGCGAATGTCGGCACCGTCAATCAAGATGCGCCCTCGCTGGAACTCGTAATAGCGCGTGATCAGCTTGGTGATTGTGCTTTTGCCCGCACCGGTGTGCCCCACAAAAGCTACATTTTCACCGGGTTTGATATCCAGGCAGAAGTCTCGCAAGACCGGTTCGCCGCGGTCGTATTGGAAGGTCACGCCAGCAAACTCGATGTGCCCGGGCAGCTGGGTAACTTTGTTGCTGGCGGATTGCAAAACAGAGTTTTCGGCATCAATCAAGGCGAAGATGCGCTCGGCGGCGCTCAGCCCCTGCTGGAATTGGCTCCAAAATGAAGCCAGATTCATGAAAGGAAACCAGAAGCGATCCACGCCCTGGATGAAGAGATACCATGCGCCTGCGCTGATCATGCCGGCCAGCACCGATTCTGCGCCAGCCCAAACCAGCACCGACATCGCCACAGCCGACAACACGCCCATCGTGGGGAAAACCAGCGACATAACCATGCCGCGCCGCAGGTTGATCGTATAGCTCAAATTGTTGACCGTCGAAAACTCGCGGTAGATCATCGCTTCCTGGCGGAAATTCTTGGCGACGCTGATGCCGGTCACACTCTCCTGGATATTGTCATTGACCACAGCCATTGCGCGCGCGCCCTGCCGGGTCACGATTCGCGCCAAGAAGCGAAACACCAGCGCAGCCAGGACTACCATAGGCATCGTCAGCAGCAAAATGACTGTTAAATCGACTGAGTAGCTCAGCAGCGCGGCGAAGAGGATCACCACGCTGAGGAATTGCGAGACGACATCGCTGCCCAGCAGCATGACATCGCCAAATTCCTGCGTGTCGCTGGTGATGCGGCTGATCACCGCGCCGGACTTTTGCCGGTCATAGAAAGCCAGGTCGCGCTCGATGGCTGCCTCGAAAGCGTCTTTGCGAAGCTGTGCCACCACGCGGCCGATGACAACCACAGTGAAGCGCCGCCTGCCATAATTGAACAGGTATTCCGAGGCGGCGATGACAGCCAGCGCCATGAAAATCAAGGTCATTGCATCGCCAGCTGTCACCATGTCATCGATAGCCGCGCTGATGAAGACGGGGCGCACAGCCCGCGCGATGCCCACCACCAAAAAGCCCAGCAAGCCCAGCCAGACGATCCGCTTGTGCTCGCCCAGATATTCGCCAATCCGCCGAAAAAGATAAGCATCTGTATAGTGCCGATCGTACTTGTCACTTTGCAATCCGCCAAATATCGCCGCCATGAACTAGCCTCCCCGCGCCACTTGCGATTGATTGTCGGCTGAGGAATAACGGTCGAAGATATGCCGATACGATTGTGACCGACGCAGCAAGTCCTGGTGCGTGCCCTGCGCCACCACCCGACCCTTGCGGAGCACAACGATATGGTCTGCCCAGCGAATCTGTGACAGGCGATGGGTGATCAGCAGCGTCGTGCGTCCGCGAGCTGCCGACCAAATGGCACGCTGAATCTTGTCTTCCGTGGCGCTGTCGATGGCGCTGGTGCTGTCATCGAGGATGAGCACGGGTGGATCGGTCTGGAAGGCGCGCGCCAATGCCAGCCGCTGCCGCTGGCCGCCACTGAGTGTCATGCCGCGCTGGCCGATGATGGTGTTATAACCGTCCGGGAAGCTGGAAATGAAATCGTGCGCCTGCGCAGCTTTCGCCGAGTCGACGATGCCGTCCATATCGAGATGCTCTGTGCCGAAGGCGATATTTTCTGCCACGCTGCGGCTGAACAAGAAAATGTCCTGCTCAATGATGCTGATCTGTGAGCGCAGCGCTTGCAGATTCCAGTCGCGCACATCAACGCCGTCCACCAGCACGCGCCCACTATCAACATCATACATACGGTTTATCAGCTTGCTTAACGTGCTCTTGCCCGAGCCAGTCTGCCCGACGATGGCGACCGTCTGCCCGGGCTGCACACGAAACGATACATCACAGAGTACTTCATCTTCTGGCGAATAGCCGAAGCTGACTTTGTCAAATACGATTTCGCCCTGGAGATCTTCGCTGTAGCCGCGTTCGTTTTGATCCAGCAATGTGCGCGTCGTCATCACTTCCAGGATGCGGGCGGCGCTGGCATACCCCGATGCGATGCGCGATGACGAAAAGAGTGATATGAACACGGGGAACTGAAAGAGGTTGATCAAACCCAGAAATGCGATCACATCGCCTTCTGCGATCGCTCGCGCCTCGTAGAGACTGGCCGCATGCGCCAAAGCCGCCACCACCGTCAAGCCAAACAGAAAGACCGAGAGATAGCGCGCCTCGAATTCGCCCTGGTCGATGAACTTGTCGCGCACCAGGTCGGCCAGGCTGTTGAATGCGCCCATTTCGCTTTGTTCCTGCGCCGCGCCTTTGACCACTTCCAAGCCATCCAGGGCTTCAGCCAAACGCGCGTTCATGCGCCCGAAACTGCCGCGAACTTGCTGAGCGATCGGATGCAGGCGCAAAACAAAAAACACTTGCACACAGATATGCGCGACGATGAAAAGCAGCGGCACCAGGATCAACTGCGGGTGTATGCTCGGCGCATACAAAGCGGGCATGATCAAAAACATATTCGCGCCCGTAACCAGATTGATGCCCGGATTCATCATCAGATTCATCTCGCGCACATCGTTGGTCACGCGCGCCATCGTCTCGCCGACCGGCTGTCTGTCGTGATAACTCATGCTCTTGCCCAGCAGGCTGGAATACAGCTCATCGCGGATATCGCGCTCAAAACGTTGGGCGAAAACCTCTGCCGAGAAATTGCGCACAAATTGCAGCAGCGAGCGCAAGGACTGCGAGCCGATGATGAGCAGCACGCTGTTCACGATCAAGCCCATCGTCTGCTCGTTCCCCAGCAGGATGGCATCAAAAGCGCTGCCCAGCGCTCCTGGCACGACGCCAGCCAAAAAGGCGTTGCAAAATGCGCCCGCCACCAGCAGCAGCGCGGCTATCGGATGCCGCAGGATGTGCGAAAGGATGAAGCGGAAAGGGCTGCTGTGGTTGGTAGCTATTGGCGAATTGACGACAAATTCAGCGGACATATCTCGTCTCTTATGAAGGGAGAGGCGCACAGCCGCAGTCTAACCGAGTCTGGCAAAAAGCAGAATAAGAGATTCTATTTCAACCCCCCTCAGTCCCCCCGACGAGTCAGGGGGAAGCGCAATCACCCCCCTCAGTCCCCCTACGAGTCAGGGGGAAGCGCGATTCGTTCGTATCAGTGGGCGAGGCGGCGACTCGCCCCTACATCACATCTCTGTGACCTATGTGTTCTCTGTGTAATCATTTTTCATTGCTAACGCTGATTTCGACCGGCAAAACGCCAATCTCGCCCTGGTGCACAGACTTCCCGCTGGTCACCGGCAAACGTCTGATATCGCCGATTTCACTATCCCATCGATACATTGCCAGCCACAACTGCAGATCTCCGCTTGGCGCGTCATCGGGCAGGCGCAGCGCTCGGTTGTCCCATACGCCACCTGTCCAACTGGATGTCGGCGCGAAACCAGCTTGCGGCGCAGAGTCGTGCCCCTGCGCGATCACCTGCTGCGCGACCGCGTCGGCGGCGAAGAGGGCCACCGTGTACTCTTCAGCGAGGGGCGCATCCGTCTGCCAATGCAGCGAGATTTCGATTGTCGCGCCCGGCTGATAAAGCAAACCATTGGGCAGCGTGATGCTGGCCAGACGAATGTTCTCGCCAAAGCGCAGGTCGGTTGGCATATCGCCGGCGAAGGGCGACAGCGGGTTGGGCGCGGCCGAGCGTGTGCTGTATTCCAGCAGGCGCACAGTCGGGTCGTTATGCTCCAGCGCGACCTCCCGCAGCGGGTAGAAATGCAGCGCCAGATACCGCTCCAGCGGGCGGAAGCTCCAGTCCATGAAAGGGCTGGTTTCCGCCAGCAGCCACAGCCGTTCTTGTCGATGAGCCAGATGCTGAATCGTGCGGATGCTTTGCAGGTCCAGCCAGTCGTTGGGATTGGCCGATATGACCAGCGCTGGTTGTCTTTCGCTGGCTGCCTGTGCGAGCGGACGCGGTAAAGCGATCGGGCGCGGCTGGTCGCCATCCAGATGATTCATGACGAAACCGGCATAATCGCCGCTGCCCAGCAACAACACATCATCGGCACGGCTATGCGCCACCAGATAATCCAATGCCTCGTGCAGCGCCCCGCTTTTCGAGCGGGTTCGCGGATCCTGGTCATAGGCTGCGCTGAGGTTAAGCAGCGTCAAGGGCAAGCACAAGAAGGCCAGGGGCAGGGCGGCATGTCTCCAGCGGCTGCCTGGGTCTTGCAGGCTTCGCCACAGGCAAATGGCAAGGAGGGCGAACAGAACGGCGAAACTGATGCCCCAGACAGGTAGATTGGCGCGAGTCCAGAGAAAGTCAAAGCCGAGATCAGCCCAGCGCCGCGGCAAAACGAACCAGCGAAAGTACTGCGGCTGCATCATCGATGGCAGCCACTCTGCCAACCCTTCCGACTCCGCGGGCAGGGATGCGCTATAATGCTCCCAACTGAGCGATACTGCACTGAACTGAATCCATACGCCATAAAGCAGCAGCGCGACCCACAAGGCGGCCAGTTTGCGCCTGCGCCCTTGCAAAATTCGTTGGATCACTGGCGCGCTCCCCAGCATCAACACCGGCAAGACGGGCGTCAGGAAACGCGGCGGGAAGCTCAGTCCGCCAAACCAGTGCCTGTCCACTAAAAGCGCATGCCCCAGCGCATATCCCCCTGCCAGCAGGACAATGGTCGTTGGCAATCGCCAGCGCCGCCGCTGAATCAGCAGCAGGCAGCCACCGACAGCCAACAGCGCGACTGGCGAAGTGCCCCAGATGCCCGCGCCCGGGCTCAAGAGATAGCTGCGCAAGGCGATGCCCACATAGCCGCCATCCAGCCCTACGCGAGCTAGCCGGTCGAGCAGCGCGTCAGGCAGCGGATCCAGCAGCAGCAGGACTGCCAGCGCCACCAGCGGCACAGCCAATAGCGCTTTGTAGAGCTTTGCCAGCCAACGGGACGACTCTTCTGGCTCGGGCAGAGCAAAGACCAATGCAGCCGGCAATGCCAGCGCTGCCGAGAATTTGACTTGCGTGGCCAGCAGCAGCGTCCCGGCCGCGCATAGCCAGCCGAGCAGCCGCAGCCACCAGCTGTGCCGCCTGCCGATTTGCAGACACAACAACGTCAAAAGAATGAAGAATGCCGCCAGTGGCTCACGGAACAGCGCCTGGCTGTATGCCCACAGATTCGTCGCCAGCCCGCTGCTGATGGCGACGAGCAGTGATGTGGCATCGCTATAACCCAGCGCACGCGCGAGCAGAAAAATCAGCGCGATAGTCAGCGCGGTAACGACGACATTGAAAAGCCAGACGGCGTGAATGTTGCCGAGGCGGGGAAGGCTTTGCGCCACCCTCAGCCAGGGCAGGGCGAGCTTTGCCTGCAGCCGCTCTTCGACATCATACTCGCGCAGGGGCAACACATCGGACTGGTGGATGCGCAGCGGCAGTTCTGTCCAGGCCGATTCGTCCAGCAGCCAATCGCCATAGCGCGCGTAACTGGTTATGGCATCAAAGGCGCGTAATGTATCGCCCGACTGGATCACCGCGCGGAAGCTCAGCAGATAGACGCCAGCCATCAGCGCAACCAGCAGCAGGCACAGTCGGGCGCTGTGGAATAGCTTGCGTCTGCCTGTCATCGCGCCGACATCAAGACGCGGCATTGGACTCGGCGAAGTCGCGTTCAGCGCGCGCGTTGATGATGGCCAAGAGCGCATCGGCGATGCGGTGCAAGTCGTCTGCCCTGATGTGCCGAAAAGCCATCGCCAGCCGAATAAAGGCGGCATTTTGGCGGTCGGTGGCGAAGTCAGTCAATGCCGTTGCGCCGTCGTCGACTGGTTGCGCGGCGCTGGGCATTACGAAAGGTCTTTCTGTTATGCCGGCTTCCAGGAATGCGCTCAAATCCAAGCCCAAGACCTGAGCCAGCGCGCAGAGATCTGCCATCGGGGCGCTGTGTTCGCCCAGTTCATAGGCGCTGAGTCTGTCGGGAGGTATTGTTGCCTGGGCAAGGTCTGCATCTGAATTCAGACGCGCCTTTTGAATCAGAACGCCGATGATGCGTTGGCGCAGCAGCAGGTAGTCGCTTTGTCGACGCGGAGTCGGCGCGCCTTGCAAAAAGCTGGCGAGCAACTCAAGCTCAGGCAGACTCGGCGCTTCTTCGCCAGTTTCCCAAGCCTCGAATTGCTCTGGCGTCACTTGCAAGAAGGCGGCGCATTCCTCAGGCGCGCAGTCGGCCGCCAGCCGAACCTTGCGCAGCAGCACGCCAATGATCCTGGCGCGCAAACACTTCGCCAGAGGCAGATTCTGGAGCGCTGGCTGTTTATCGGCTGCGGGCTGCAGCGCGTCTATGGCGGCGCTCGCCAAGTCGGTTTCGATCATCAGATCGCTCATAATCGTCTAGCGAGCATTATAGTCCGCGCGAGTCGCAGCGGCAAGTTGCTTGCAGGTGGACGATCATGCGACTAGAATGCTCGCTGCCCATCCAAAAGCGAAAATCAGGCTCCGCCATGCCCAACCGAACGCATCACGAGATCAACCGCTTGTCCTGGAATGCAGGCACAAAGGCGCACAACAGCCACAAGGGCGACCAGGCGGCATTCTTCCGGGCCGGTGGCAATACGCTATTCTCCGAAGAAATGGCGCTGCTCGGCGATGTCTCTGGCAAACGTTTGTTGCATCTGCAATGCAATTGCGGGCAAGATACATTGAGCCTGGCCGGGCATCTGGGCGCGCGCTGCACTGGCGTGGATATCAGCGACGAAGCGATTCGCTTTGCGCGGCAGCTTTCATGCGACACGGGCATCGCTGCCGACTTCCTGCGCGCCGATATCTACGACTATTTTGACCAAAACAAGCTGCAATATGATGCCGTTTTTTCATCCTATGGCGTGCTGTGCTGGCTGTCTGATCTGGCTGCCTGGGGACGCGGCATCGCCAACTGCTTGAGGCCGGGCGGAAGCTTTGTGCTGGTGGACTTTCATCCGGCCTTTGCCATATTTGACGAGCAATGGCGGCTGCGCCACGACTTCATGGGCGGTGTGGTACATGAATTCGATTCCGGCGTCGGCGATTATGTGGCCTTGACTGGCAGCGCCGCAGAAACCAACCAGCTTCAGCCTGGCGTGGTCGACTTTGTGAATCCATATCCCGGGGTCGAATACCAGTGGGGCACCGCCGAGGTCGTTATGGCGCTTGTAGACGCGGGCTTGACGCTGGCACACCTGCGCGAATATGACTATTGCAACGGATTCAAGCCCATGCCCGACATGCGCGAGCTGGGCGGGCGTCGCTATGCTATGCCTGCCCACCTGCCCCAGCGCATCCCGCTGATGCTGAGCGTTGTCGCAGAAAAGATCGTGTAACTCGCAGGCGCTGCCGACCATCTCGCAATTCAGGCGCGCGTATCTGTGTCGATCTCCGCCATGAGTTGCAGCGCTTCGTCTTTCATTTGTGGGGTCAGCAGAAATTCACGACTGAAATAGGCTGATTCTGGAAAGCGGTAATTCCAGGCGCGGTAGAAATCGGCGCGTTGCTCATCGCGGCTGAGGTTGCAATCGAAGCGCACCAGGTAACTATCCGCTAGCGGTCCCGCATCGTCGTGATGGATGTGCGACAAGCCCCAGGTGATGCCGCGTCCGTCCTGGTTGTCGGTGAAGGCATCGGGCACATAGGGTCCCGCGGCAACTGGCGGCACAGACACTTTGCCGGCCACTTGAAAGTTCAAGCCGTCGCTCGCGTATTGGACTGTGTTCTTCTCGGGACCTTCGTGGCTGGTGATGGCGACAATGCCTTCGCGAAAAGGATAGAGGAAGGTCTCGTGGCCGCTGTTGGTGAGCGGATTCAAAGGCGACTTGACGAAAGGACCCTGCGGGTCATCGGCTCTGGCGACCCCCCAGCCGATGCCCAGATCGTGTCGATAAGTCCGCCCATATTGCACCCCTTTGTAATAGAGCCAAATCTGCCCGCGGTAGAGCAGTACAAAGGGGTCATGCAATTTGTGCGAGTCCCATTCGCCGAAGCTGCCGATAGCGTCGGCATCATCTTCAGCGCCAGAAAACTCGCCAGCTCGACCAGGCTGCAGGACAGGCTGGTCCAGCTTCGTCCAGGGACCCTGAGGCGCATCTGCCCATGCCATGCCGATACGGTGCCGCGTCCGCTGCGCCCATACGCCTTGTATCACCTGATAGTAGAGATAGAATTTGCCGCCGTGCATCAGGATATCGGGGGTGAATACCGAGCGGTCGTCAAAGCTGCCGGGCGCGCCACGCATCACAGCTGGCCCACGTTCCCGCCAATGGAAGCCATCTATCGATTCGGCGTACCAGATATCCGCCATGTCCCAAGCCCAGGCTGGGCGCGTTTCGCTGGCTTGCTGGATTCCGCGCCAGGTCTCTGCAGTTTTGCGGCGCGTATACCAGACATAATACTTGTCGCCAACTCGAATGACTTTGGACGGATCGCGCCGCGTGACGCCGGCTTCCTTGCCTAGTCCGCTGAGTGGCGAATACTTGAATGCCGAGAAGAATTCGCTGCCTCGGTCTTTGAATACGCCATAGGTCTTGTACACCCGTTGAGAAGCCCGGCTCAGTGGAGTTGGCGGCGGCTCCTCTGGAGGTTTCTGCGGCTCGCTGGCAAAGCGCAGTGGCTGTTTGTTCCGCTCGTTCAGCGCCATATCCGGCGAGAAATAAACGGCTTCGGGGAAGCGGATATTTGTGCCGCGAAAGCCAGGTCGCTCGAGCCCGCGGCGCAAGTTGCAATCAAAGCGGATGATATATGAGTTGCCGCTCTTCATCTCTTCGGTGGCAATATGCGCGAGTCCCCAGGCGATGCCGCTGCCATCACGCGTATGCTCATACGAATCTGGCGCAAAGGGACCCCCGGCTGGCGGCGGCAGCGTAACATAAGCGACCACTTCAAAGTTCAGCCCGTCAGCCGCGTATTGGATGGTGTCTTTCTCGGGACCATCGTGCCCGCAAATAGCCAGCACGCCTTCGCCATAAGGAAACAGACAGGTTTCGTGCCCGCTGTTGGTGACAGGATTCAGCGGTGATTTGACAAAAGGACCTTCCGGCTTGTCGGCGATGGCGACTCCCCAGCCTATACCGCGCGAATAGCGGGTCGTCCAGCCCATGGGCTGCCCCTTGTAATAGAGCCAATAGCTGCCATCCCGCGCCAAAATGAAGGGATCGTGCACCTTGTGGCTGTCCCAGTCGCCATAGCGGATTACTTCGTCCGTGTCGTCCTCGCCCAGCCATTCTCCAGCGGCACCCGGTCGCAGCACAGGCGTTTCGGCGCGCTGCCAGGGACCATGCGGCGAGCTGGCAAAAGACAGGCCGATGCTGTTGCGCGTTCGCGTACAATAAGGGTAATCGACAGCCTGGTAATAGAGATAAAAGCCGTCCGCCGTCATCAGGACATCGGGCGTGAAAACCGAGCGCCCATCGTAGGCATCTTTCGGTCCGCGCCTGATGGCCACACCGCGCTCTTGCCATCTGAATCCGTCTGTAGATGTGGCGTACCAGATCTCCGCCAGATCCCAATCAAAGACCGGCGTATCCCAAGTCTGCTGCTGGTGAGGCGGCTTGTTGCGGTGGTCGCGATCATTTGCGGTTTGACGGCGCGTGTACCAGACGAAATAGGTGCCGTTGATGCGCAGCACCGAGGTCGGGTCGCGCCGTGTGATGCCGGCTTCCTTGCCGATCCCCGCAAGGCGGCTGTATTTGAAGGTCGTGTAGAATTCGCTGGTGGAATCTTGATAGCGCCCCCACTTGTCATACAGACGTTGCGTTGCGGCGCTAAGCTGGCGGTCGTTCGGCTTGACAGCGCTTGGCTCGCCGGGCAGGCGTGGCTTGCGCTCTGGCGTGGTCATCGTCTGTTGTCCTCGCGGATCATGTGCGCCGCTTTTTCGCCGATCATGATGCAGGGCGCATTGGTGTTGGCGTTGATGATGCGCGGCATAATCGAAGCGTCAGCCACGCGCAGCCCTTCCAACCCATGCACGCGCAGCCGTTCGTCCACCACCGCCAACCGATCATCGCCCATCTTGCAGGTGCAGGCTGGATGATAAATCGTGGTGGCGAATTCGCGGATGAAATGAATGAGTTCCGCGTCCGCTGTGACCTGCGCGCCGGGCAAAAATTCATCGCCGCGAACCGCATCAAATGCGCTTGCCTGGGCGATCTGTCGCGCAAGTTTGACCCCCGTCAGCAGAATGCGAACATCGTCATCGTGGCTCAGGCAGGCGAAGTCGATCAATGGTGCCGCGCAGGGATCTGCCGATGCCAACTCGAGCTTGCCGGCGCTCTTTGTGCCGACCAAGCCAGCCAGAATCGTGAAGCCATGCCCGTCAGGTGTCGCGAAGCCGTGGCGTATGAACCAGTCGGGACCAAAGTGATATTGCAACTCGGGCGCGGGCGAACGCGGGTCGAGCCGCACGAATCCGCCCGCCTCGCCCAGGTTTGATGTCAGCAAGCCCATGCGCTCTTGTTCATAAAGCCGTTGCTGCTCCGGCGCGTTCTTCCCGACCAGGCTGATTGACGCATGGCAATGATAGGCGACCGGCACCTGCATATGATCTGTCAAGCCCTGCCCAACGCCCGGCAGGTCCGCTACCACGGGGATGCCGTGTCTTGCCAACTGCGCAGCCGCCCCAATGCCCGAAATCAACAGCAGTTGTGGCGAGTTGATCGCGCCGCCACAGACGATAACTTCCTTTCTCGCCTGTGCTGTCTTGCGCTCACCCTCGTGCCAAAGCTCGACTCCCTGGCAGCGTCTGCCCTCAAAACACAAGCGCGTGACGCGGGCATAGGGCAAAGCGGTGAAATTCGGTCGCTGCAAGGCTGTTTGCAGGTAACCGACGGCACTGCTGTGTCGCTGTCCGCGCTTCTGCGTAACCTGGTAGAGCCCAAAGCCCTCTTGTTCGCCAGCATTAAAATCCTCGCGCGGCGCATATCCCAGTTCCAGCGCGCCAGCCACAAATGCGCGGCTCAACGGATTTGGATCTCGCAGGTCCGCTACATTGATCGGCCCGCCGATGCCGTGATGCCGCGATGCGCCGCGTTCCTGATGCTGCATTTTTTTGAACCAGGGCAGCACATCCCGGTATGCCCAGCCACTGTTGCCCGCCTCCGCCCAGCCATCATAATCGGATGGATGTCCGCGCTGATAGACCATGGCATTCATGGAACTGGTGCCGCCATATACTTTGCCGCGCGGCACATATTCTCGCCGTCCGTTCAGCCCCGGTTGGGGCACAGTTTCATAATCCCAATCGAACTCGCTGTGAAAGAGGTCGGAAAAACGCGCCGGCACATGGATAGCCGGATCGCTGTCGGGTCCGCCCGCTTCCAGCAGCAGCACAGCCGCATGCGGGTCTTCGCTCAAGCGCGCCGCGACAGCTGCCCCGGCCGAGCCCGCGCCGATGATGATGTAGTCTGCCTCGTGCATCACCTTGTTCTCTTCCTACTTTGAGCGATTAGTTGACCTGGACTTGTCAATTGTCTACAATTGACAGCATAGGTGTCAAGGTATGCAAATCTCATATGCGGCTATTTTCGCTTGTCGAATGCAGGGAAAAGGGAGACACAATGAACGAAGACAGCAAAAAACCTCGCGCTTTCCCTGGCATGCTGCCACAGACCAAACCCACCGACCGCCCTTTGAGCGCGGCTACCCAGCGCGTTTATGACATGTGGACGCCCAAGCAAGACCCTGGCAACCCCTTCTATACCAACTTCATGTATTCGCGCGTCACGGGCATCGGCAAAGACGAATCGGAAATGTCGGTTTCGCGGCGCGACCCGTCCAAGGTGCTCAAGATCGGCGATACCTATTATGTTTGGTACACGCGGCGCATCACCGAGCATGTGCCAGTGGGCATGCGCCACCACGACCAGGCGAATGAAGAGATCCCCGCTGTCGACTGGGACCTGGCCGATATCTGCTATGCCACCTCGAAAGATGGTTTCGACTGGGTGGAGCAGGGCATCGCCGTGCCGCGCGCGCCCAAAGGCACTTATGGCGATCGCTCGCTTTCCACGCCGGATATCCTGGTCTGGAAAGGGCGATATTATCTGTATTACCAGTGCTTCACGACCAAGTGGCGGGCGCATGACTGCGTTGGCGTCAGCATGGCGCATGCCGATTCGCCGGATGGTCCCTGGGCGCGCATGGATGTGCCGATTGTCCCGCAAGGCGCGCCCGGCGAATGGGACAGCTGCGCCATCCACGACCCGTATCCGCTGGTCTACAAGGGACAGGTTTGGCTCTATTACAAAGGCTCGCCATTTGAGAAAGTCTCAGGCGGTTTGCTGCGCGCGCAGGGTGTCGCCATCGCCGACCAGCCAGAGGGTCCCTTCATCAAGTCCGAACTGAACCCGGTCACCAATTCCGGGCATGAAACCATGTATTGGAATTACAAAGGCGGCATTGCTACATTGCTGATCCTGGATGGGCCGGAAAAAGACACCATTCAATTTGCGCCAGACGGACTGAACTTCCAGCCCATGGCGCATGTGCAGTTGTCGCCGGTGGCGCCTGGTCCCTTCTGCCCCGATGCCTTCGCGGATAACGGCGATGGGCGCGGCATCACCTGGGGACTCAGCCACATCACGCCGCCTGGCGATGGTTCGCGCAGGGGCTGTCATATCATCCGCTTCGATTGTGACTTGTCGCGCGACTGTCATCGCCCAGAATTCAAGCGCAGCAACCTGCACTTCGGCGAAGAGACTTTCTTTCAGCGGGTGGCGCGTCTGCCCGCAGACTGGCGCGAGCGCATCCTGGCGGAACAAGCCGCCTTCGATAAGCCGACCATCGGCGTCTAAATTCGCTCAGCGCCCCATCCAGCCGCCGTCGACAACCAGAATCTCGCCATTGACGAAATCGGAGGCGGCCGATGCCAGGAAGACGACGGGTCCCTTAAAATCGTCTATCGTGCCCCAGCGCCCGGCCGGGATGCGCTCTGTGATGGCGCGGTACCGTTCGGGATCATTTTGCAGCGCTTCGGTTACATCGGTGCGCACATAACCGGGCGCTATGGCATTCACCTGTACGCCGCCGCTCGCCCATTCGTTCGCCAGCGCCTTCGTCAATTGCCCGATGCCGCCCTTGCTGGCTGCATAGCCCGGCACCGTGATGCCGCCTTGAAAAGTCAGCAACGAGGCCGTGAAGATGATCTTGCCGCTGCCTCGCTCCAGCATGCGCGCGCCGAGCTCGCGACTGAGCACGAACTGGGCGCTCAGGTTGATTTCGATGATGCGATCCCAATAGTCATCGCTGTGCGATGCGGCCGGCTCGCGCAGGACAGCCCCCGCGTTGTTGACCAAAATGTCGATGACGGGGTGTTCACTCGTCACCTGCCCGATAAATTCGTGCAGTTTGTCGCGTTTTGAGAAGTCGCAGCGATAGCCAGCGAAGCGCCGCCCCTGCGCCAGGACAGCCCGCTCAATATCGCTGCCGCTGGCTTCCAGGCTGGCGCTGACCGCGATGATATCCGCGCCAGATTCTGCCAGTGCGCTGGCCATGGCGAATCCAATGCCGCGGCGCGCGCCGGTCACCAGCGCTGTCTTGCCATCCAGCCGAAATGTATCGAGTACGTTCATCACACCTCCAACAGAATCTTCATGACGCGTCCGCCTTTTTCCATGTCCTGAAAGACGGACTGCAGCGCATTCAAGGGGCGGATATCGGTAATCAGCTCGTCCAGCGGCAGCGCGCCAGAAGCAGCCAGGTCGATGGCTGTGGCGAAGTCTTGACTTTCATAAACGCGCACCCCTTGCAGACGCAGCTCGCGCCAAAAGAAGCGAAACAGGTCCAGCTTTGGCGGCTGGGCGAAGATCGCGACCACCACTGCCAATCCGCGCGTGCGCAGCAACTCGGTCATCACATCTGCGCCAGCCTGCGAGCCCGATACTTCAAAGACGATATCGGCGCCAGCGCCACCGGTGCGCCGCAGCACCGCCGCCAGCAGATCAGCCTCGCGTGGATTTATCGCCTCGAACCCAAGCTGCCTCGCCAGGTCGACGCGGTAGGGATTGATTTCGGAGACGATCACATCTGCGCCAGCCTGCTGCGCCACCAGCGCCACCAGCATGCCGATGGGACCGCCGCCCAGCACGACCACCTGATCGCCCGCCTGCACATTTGCCAGCCGCACATCATGACAGGCGACTGCCAGCGGCTCGATCAGTGCGCCATGTTGCAGCGAAAGCGAGGCAGGTACGCGGTGCAATGTATTGGCTGGTACCGTCCAGTAGCTCTGGAATGCGCCTGGCGTGTCGATGCCCAGGAAGTCCAGATTGTGGCAGATGTGGCTGTGACCGGCTGCGCAAGCGGGGCAGTTGTAGCAGGCTGCCAGCGGCATGACGACCACCCGGTCGCCTGGCGCGAACTCGTCGACGCCTGCGCCCAGCGTGTGCACTGTGCCCGACATTTCGTGCCCCATCACCAGCGGCATCTGCACGCGCGCATCCATCGCGCCGTGAAAAATGTGCAGGTCTGTGCCGCAAATGCCACAGTGTGAAACGCGCAACTGCACCTCGTCTGCGGCAGGCGGACGCGGCTCGCATTCGCCCTGCCGGATGCGGCGCTCACCTTCATAAAAAGCTGCGATTGCCATGTCTCGTCCTGTTTCCATTCGGGCGAGTCATCGCCACGCCCCTGGATATAGATAGCTGTTACTGGATATTGGCGTAAAGCGCGTTGATTGCGCCTGGCTTGTCGCCGCTGCGGATAGCATCCAGGATGCGCTTGTGCTCGCGGTAGCTTTCCATGATATCGCCATGACGCGTATATTGCATCATCATGCGCATGGCGATCGGCTGCCACAGCGTGAAGATGTCTTTGTCATCGTGGCTCTGGATAATCGCCTGGTGGAAGCGCAGGTCGCAGTCGGTCAGCGCATCGACATCGTTGTTTTGACACGCTGCGTGGATATCCGCCAGGATATCTTCCCAACGCCCGATATCGATCTCGGTGATGCGATCGAAGATGCTGTCCAGCACAAAAGTCTCGATAGTTCGGCGCAACTGCACGACTAGCGGCCGCACCTCCACGCTGGGATTTTGGGCGACACGCGCGCCTTTGTTGGGCTCGAGCACCAGCAAACCCTGTTGGGTAAGCTGGCGGAATGCCTCGCGCACGGGTCCGCGGCTGACCCCGAATCGCTGCGAAAGGTCAGCCTCGCGCAGGGGATCGCCGGGTTTCAGTTTGTTGGAAAGCACTTCACGGCGCAGGCGCGCGGCGATCTGCTCGGGCAGCGTACGATAGATTTCGATTGTCGTCATCGACTCATTTCTACTTCCGCTAGTTGTGCATCAATACAATCAGAAGTGAAAGCAATAAAGTGTTGCGCATTTTTCGACACAGAGAACACAGAGGCCCAAGAGAGCACAGAGGTATTTATCACTCGGTGTACTCTGTCAACTCGGTGAACTCGGTGGTTCATTTTTTCTTTCATTACCTTATCGGTCTTACTGAGTGTAGCAGCAGAATCATTGTTTGTAGGGGTCGGCGGCATCTCGCAAGCCATCGCCCAGGAAGTTGAATGCCAGCACGGTCACGATGACAAAGAGTCCCGGGATCAAGAGCCAGGGACTTTGGCTGAGGCTGCGGATATTTTGCGCGTCTTGCAGCAGCACACCCCAGCTGACGGCGGGTGGGCGAATGCCGATCTGCAAGAAACTCAGCGATGTCTCGGCAAGGATCATGCCCGGCACCGCCAGGCTGAGCACAACGATCAAGAAGCTGGCGAACGATGGCAGCAGGTGCTTCAAGATGATATCCAGGTCGCCCATGTTGGATATGCGCGCCGCCATGACGAAATCAGCCTCGCGCAGTTCCAGCAATTTGCCGCGCACCGCTCTTGCCAGCGTCGTCCAGCCGACGGTGGCCAGCACCAACGTGATGCCAAAATACACTTGGGTCGAACTCCACTCGGCGGGCAGAGCAGCCGCCAGTGCAATAATCAGCGGGATTGACGGGATCGATATCAAAAATTCGATCAGGCGCTGTATCACCAGATCGACCACGCCGCCGAAGTAGCCAGAGATGCCGCCGAACAGACAGCCAAGCACAAAACTGATGATGACGCCCAGGAAACCGATCGACAGCGAGATTCGCGCCGCGTGCATGGTGCGGGAGTATAAATCGCGCCCCAGGTCATCTGTGCCAAATGGGAAGAAGACGCCCGGCGCTTCCACGCCCATCAGATGGATGTTGCTTTCTAGCAAGCCGAGAATCTTGTAGGGCTCGCCCTGCACGAAGAAGTGGATCGGATACTTTTTGTCGCGCACTTCGGAATAATTGCGCTGCAAAGTGTCCATATCCAGGGTTTGCTTCATCTGATAAATGAAGGGTTGCAGGCTGAAAATGCCCGCGTCATCGACAAAGTAAATGGTATGCGGCGGAGACTTCGCAAACTGGACATGGCGCTTTTGGTAGTCGTTGATGGCATAAAATTCGGAGAAGAGCGCCATCGAATAGAGAACGATGATGACAGCCAGCGACCCGATCGCCAGGCGATGCCGCCGAAATTTGCGCCAGATCAGCTGCCACTGCGATGCGAGATAATAGCTCTCGTCATAAGCGGTGGCTTCCGCTTCGGCTGTTTTGCGCCTGATGCCGATTCGCCGCAACATCGTAAGCTCCGCCTAATCTGCCGCGCGTTCCATGCGGATGCGCGGGTCGACAACGACCAGCAGAATATCGGATACCGTCGTGCCGATGACGGTAAGAATCGTGACGAACATCAGCAAGCTCGCTGTCAAGAAAGTGTCTTGTGTCAGCAGGGAGCGCAGCAGCATCGGTCCCGCCGTGGGCAAGCCCAGCACATAGGCGGTGATGGTGCCGCCCGATATCAAGCTGGGGAAGAGCCAGGCGAGGCTGCTGACGATTGGGTTGAGCGCCACACGCACTGGATATTTGAAGAGCAATCTAACTTCGCCCACGCCTTTGCTGCGCGCGGTGATGACATACTGCTTGTTCAGCTCGTCCAGCAGCGTGCCGCGCATGACGCGAATCAAGCCGGCCGTGCCGCTCGTGCCGACCACGATGATGGGAATGGGTAGGTGTTTGGCCAGGTCGACCAGCTTCGCCAAATCCCAGGGCGCGCCTTGAAACTCCTGAGAAAACAAACCGGTCAAATTCAGACCAAATTGCGACCACGCCACATAAAGCATGATCAGCGCCAGCATAAAGTTGGGAATCGACAAGCCGATGAAGCCGATGAAAGAAACGATGTAATCGCTGATGGAGTATTGCCGCGCTGCGGAATAAATGCCGATGGGGATGGCCACCGCATAAGTGAAGATGGCGGTCAGAATCGCAATCGTGAAAGTCAAAGCAAGCCGCTCGCCGATGATATCGCGCACCGGCTGCTGCCAATCAAACGAGAATCCGAACTCACCCTGCAGCACTTGCCGAAACCAGCTGAAGTAGCGGGCATAAATGGGCAGGTCCAACCCATACTGGCGGCGCAGGTTCGTCACCTGCTCGTCCGAAAGCTGCTCTCCCGCCTGTTCCAGACGGCTGATGTAGCTGGAAAGATAGTCGCCCGGCGGCAGCTGAATCACGATGAAAGTTACGATGGTGACCAGCCACAGCAGGAAGACCATATAGACCAGGCGCTGCAGCACATAATTTCTCATGCGCTTGCGCCCGCCGCCGCTGCCGACATCAAATAACCTAAGCTGGTCATAGGCGCATTGTAGTCGCTGAATTGCAGATTGTCAACAATGTACACTTGACAATTTGCCGAGAGTCGGTTATTTCTAGGTTATGTTGCCTCACATGACCTCTTCTGCAGGCAGTACACCGACAGCCAGGCTGCTTGTTGCATGTCGGGAGCGCCCTCAATGAACGAGCCCTTGCGCATCGCCTGCGTCGAAACCCGACATTTCTTGCTGCCGCTCAGCCATCCCATGACCGATGCCACGCATGGCGTGCACACCGAGTTTGAGGTGGTGGCTGTGCGCCTGGAAAGCGATTGTGGCACCAGCGGCATCGGCTATACCTACACAATTGGGCGTGGCGGCGCGGCGATCCGCTCTTTGATCCAGCGCGATGTACAAGCGCTGCTGCTGGGCGCTGACGCCTGGCGCATAGAGCAGATCTGGGAGCGCATGTGGCGCTGCCTGCATTATGTGGGGCGGGGCGGGCTGGCAGCCTTCGCCATGTCGGCGGTCGATATCGCCTTGTGGGATCTGCTGGCGCGCAGCCAGAGGCAGCCGCTTTGGAAGCTGCTGGGCGGATATTCTGGCGAGGCGCGCGCCTATGCCGGCGGCATTGATTTGCAGTTGGGACCAGACGAACTGGTCGAGCAGACGCGCTGCAACCTTGCTGACGGCTTCCGCGCCATCAAAATCAAGGTGGGCCGCGACAAACTGTCCGAAGATATCGCCAGGCTGCGGGCGGTGCGCGATTGTCTGGGACCCGATATTCCGCTGATGGTCGATGCCAACATGCGCTGGACAACCGAACAGGCGATCCGCGCGGCGCGCAGTTTCCACGACTATGATGTCTTCTGGCTGGAAGAGCCGACTATCCCCGACGATTACGCCGGCTTGAGCCGAATCGCGCGGGAAGGCGGTTTGCCCATCGCCGCGGGCGAAAACCTGCGCACGATCTATGAATTCCGCCACACACTCGAGGCTGGCATCGCTTTTGCCGAACCCGATGTATCCAACATAGGCGGCATCACCAACTGGATGCGCGTGGCGCGGCTGGCCTATGCGCACAACTTGCCAGTTACTTCGCATGGCGTGCACGAGCTGCACTTGCACTTGTTGGCGGCTATCCCCAATGCTTCATACTTGGAAGTGCACAGCTTCGGCTTGGAGCGCTTCATTTTGAATCCGCCCAAACTGCATGATGGCGTGATGCGCGCCGGCGCAGAGCCAGGCCACGGCGTGCAATTTGAGTGGGACAAACTGCGTGAATACGAAGTGAAAGGAGACTGAATGAAGCTTGCTGACCTGCATATTACCTGATGTCGTTCACAGCTTTGAGAGGAGCTTACGCATGAAACGAAGTCAATTTGTACTCATGACTGTCTTGGCATTGGTCTTGCTGCCGACTGTCGTTTTCGGGCAAGCCATGCACGAGGGCGAACTGGTCTATCCATTCCAATATGCCGACCTCGCTGCCTACTCCGCCGCAACTGGCAACAGCATCGAAAGCTGGGGCGAGGCGCCTATGCTGGCGGAGAAAGTCGCCGCTGGCGAGCTGCCACCGGTAGAAGAGCGCCTGCCCGCGCAACCTGTCGTCGTCCAGCCGCTGGAGCAAATCGGCGAATATGGCGGCGAGCTGAAGGGTCCGTCGGCGCTGCCCACTTGCTGTGGCTGGGATGTGCTGGAGATGCGTTTGCAGAAGCTGCTGACCATCGATACCGACTTGATCAGCATCATCCCCAATGTCGCGCAATCCTTTGATGTTTCTGACGACCAGACGACCTTCACTTTCACACTTCGCGAGGGGCACAGATGGTCGGACGGCGAAGCATTCACCACCGATGACTTCCGCTTCTGGTTCGAGGATGTGCTTGGCAACCCCGAGCTGACTCCCGCGCCGGGCGGTCCCTGGGTGCTGGATGGCGAACTGCCAGCGATGGAGATCATTGACGAGCGGACGATCCGTTTCTCGTATCCAGAAGCCCGTCCCACGCTCCTCATCGCCATCGGCAGCGAGATCAATCATCGCGGCTATCGGCCCGCTCACTACTTTGAGCAGTATCACATCGACTACAACCCTGACGCGAGCGCGCTGGCGGACGAACTGGGCTTTGAAAGCTGGGTGCAGATGTTCAACGCCAAGATGAACACCTACAACAACACCTGGAATCTGGGCTCGGAGACCGATCCCTATTCGCCAACCCTGAACACCTTTGTGTTTGTGAGCGAAGACGCCTTTGGCAACAAGCTCTACGAACGCAACCCCTACTTCTTCAAGGTCGACACGGCTGGCAATCAGCTGCCATATACCGATACCTTGCGCCGCCTGCTGGTAGAAGATGTGCAGGTGCAGGATTTGAAAGGCATCGCTGGCGAATACACGCACTTTGGCTGGGGCTCGCTGGGCAGCTATCCGACCTATCGCGAGAATGAAGAAGCGGGCGGCTATCGCACAGCGCTGGCGGAATACAGCCGCGCCAACGAGTATTCGCTGATGTTCAACTTCACGACCGAAAACCTCCCCCTGCGCGAGATCTTCTGGGATGTGCGCTTCCGCCAAGCCATGTCTGTCGCCATCAACCGCGACGAGATCAATGAGTTGGTCTACTTCGGCTTGGCCAATCCCTCACAGAGTGCGCCGGTGCCCTCCTCGGCTTTCTATGAGCCTTGGATGACCACCAACTACGCGCAGTACGATCCCGACTTGGCCAATCAGTTGCTGGACGAGATGGGGCTGGACCAGCGCGATGCCGATGGCTTCCGCATGCGCCCGGATGGCGAGACGCTCTTCATCAACTTCCAGGTCTATGTGCCAGAAGATTCCTGGCGTCAGATCGGCGAGTTGATCACCTCCTATTGGAACGAAGTCGGCGTCAAGACTCAGTACAAGATCATTGGCGATGGGCTCTTCCGCGAGCTGCGCAACAGCAATTCGCTGGATATCTCGGCTTGGGCTGCCGACATCCTGGATATCGGCGCGATGGCCAGCGGCCTGAGCAATATGCGCGTAAGCTGGGGCAACCGCGCTTCGGGCATCCCCTGGCGGGATTGGATCCTCAACGACGGCGAAATCGGCGAAGAGCCACCGCAGGAGATCATCGACCTGTATGAAATGGGCGAGACTTATCTGTCCCAACGCTATGGTTCCGATGAGTGGCTGGAGGCTGGCAAAGCCTTCTACAACACTTCCTTCGGCGGTCTCTATCAGATCGGCACCATCCAGCGTCCGCCGCAGCCGCTGCTCTTCAAGACGAACTTGAAGAACACGCCGCCCAATGACACGGTCGGTCAGTGGGCGTGGAGCTACCGGCAGTGGGTCATGTTCATGCCCGAACAATGGTACTTCGAAGGCGGCAGCTAGCTCGCTCGACCTTCGCAGCTACAAGGGGACTGGTCTACGCGATCGGTTCCCTTTTCACTTGGAGGCACGCCCATGACTATCAGCGCCGCCATGCGCCGGTTTCAGCGACCGGACAGAGTAAATCCCTGGTTTGCCAAGTTCAAATATAGCCCGGTGACTGGGCTGGGCTACGAGAAAGGCATCGTGCGCCGCGACCCCAGCGCCATCTTGCGCATTGATGGCGAATACTTCATCTGGTATACCCGCGCCGCTCACCCATGCCCGCCAGTCGGCTTCGACCGCATGACGGATACGTTGCCGGCGACGCCCTGGGACTTGGCAGATGTCTGGTATGCCACCTCGGCCGATGGGCATCATTGGAACGAAATCGGTCCCGCTGTCGAGCGCGGCGGTCCTGGCGCATACGACGAGCGTGGCGTCTTCACGGCCGATGTCGTGCAAATCGACGGGCGCTATTACATGGTCTACCAGGTGGCACCCAATCCCAACTATCGCAGCACGCCGGAATCTATCGCCATCGCCTGGGCAGATTCGCCGCATGGTCCCTGGACGAAGAGCGCAGCGCCCATCCTCGAGCCGCATCCATCGGGCCAGGTCGATGAGCGCAAAGATCGCGAGGATTGCATTGAGCCGGGCGAGTGGGATAGCCTGCAAGTGCATGATCCTGCCTTGATGCTTCGCGAAGGCAAATACTGGCTCTACTACAAAGGCGAGGGCATCGGCATCCACCACATGGAGAGCAAGTGGGGCGTCGCTATCGCCGACGATCCTCTGGGTCCATACACCCGCTCGCCATTCAATCCCGTCACGAATAGCGGGCACGAGGTGGTCGTCTGGCAATACGCTGGCGGCGTGGCCGGCTTGGTCAATCGCTGCGGTCCGGAGAAAAATACAATTCAGTTCGCAGCCGACGGCATCAACTTCGAGATCATGTCGCAGCTGGTTGTGCCGCCGCAAGCCGCTGGACCTTTTCGCGTCGATGAGGCGGAGAATACCGAGCCGCTCTCGCGATTCCGCTGGGGCTTGAGCCATGTCATCCCGCGCAGCTCCCACCTTGTCATGCAGGGACGGGATCCCTTGGGCTTGGCGGCTGTCGAAGAGCCTTGGGATTTCCTCGTTCGCTGGGACCTTGATTTCGAGCGCCGCGAGTATATCTGACCGCCGCGAGAGGAGAAACCGCATGCACAGCGCTGCCATGGCACGCTACCAGCCCGACCGCCACAATCCCTGGTTCACGCGCTTTCGCTACCAACTGGTCGAAGGGCTGGGTTATGAGCGCGGCATCGTTCGGCGCGACCCCAGCTGCATCATCCAGGTCGATGGCACATACTTCGTTTGGTATACGCGCGGCGCGCATCCCTGCGTCCCGGTTGGGCACGATCATGCGACCGAGACAGCGCCCGCTGTCGCCTGGGATTTGTGCGATGTCTGGTATGCCACTTCCCGCGATGGACACAGCTGGCAAGAACAGGGCCCAGCCGTAAAGCGCGGTCCCGCTGGCAGTTATGACGAACGCAGCGTCTTCACGCCCGATGTGCTGGCGCATGACGGACGGTATTACCTCGTTTATCAGGTTACGAGGGCACCTTCTTATCGCAGCACACCCGAGTCGATCGCCATCGCCCACGCCGATTCGCCGCATGGTCCCTGGACCAAGTCTCCCGCGCCGGTTGTCGAGCCAGATCCATCGGGAGAAGTCGATGAACGCGCGCATCCCGAACAGGCGACTGTGCCGGGCAGCTTCGACAGCCTGCGCGTGCACGACCCGGCGTTGCTCTTCCGCGATGGGCGCTATTGGCTCTATTTCAAGGGCGAAGGCATCGGTCACAGCAATATGGAAAGCAAGTGGGGCGTGGCCATCGCCGATGATGCGCTGGGTCCATATACCAAATCGCCATTGAACCCCATCACCAACAGCGGTCACGAGGTCATGGTATGGGAATACGCTGGCGGCGTCGGCGCGCTGTTGACTCGCTGCGGTCCCGAGAAAAATACCATCCAGTTCGCCGCGGACGGCCTCAACTTCCAGCCCATGTCCACCATCATCGCGCCTCCCCAAGCCACCGGCGCACTGCGCGTGCCAGCCAGCGACAACAACGAGCCTTTGTCCGGCTTGAGCTGGGGGCTCAGCCATGTGACGACTTACAGCGCCCACCTGTCATGGCAGGGACGCGATCCACTGGGCCTGAGCGAAATCGACGAGCCTTGGGATTTCATCATCCGCTGGGAACGCGAAGGGCTGCCAAAGGGCGCAGACGGGCACGATGCCTAGACCGCCCAATGTCGTCTTCGTCATCACCGACGACCAGGGCTACGGCGATATCGGCTGCCACGGTAATCCCCATCTGAAAACGCCCCACCTCGACCGGCTGGCTGACGAAAGCGCCCAGTTGGACGATCATCACCACGACCCGCTGTGCTCGCCTTCTCGCGCAGCGCTGCTGACGGGCCAATATGCGGCGCGCAACGGCGTGTGGCATGTCATCCAGGGGCGGCATCTGTTGGACCCAGGCGCAGTCTGCATGACGGAGATCTTCGCCCAAAACGGATATCACACGGGCATGTTTGGCAAGTGGCATCTGGGCGACAATTATCCGTTTGCTCCACAATATCGTGGCTTTGACGAAACGCTTTGCCATCGTGGCGGCGGCGTTGGCGAACTGCCAGATTATTGGGGAAACAGCTATATTGACGATGTCTATTTTCGGGATGGGTCGCCTTTGCAGTGCGCTGGCTATTGCACAGATGTCTTCTTTGATGCCGCGCTGGATTTTATACAACGCCACAGCAACCAGCCCTTCTTTGTCTACCTGGCCACCAATGCTATGCACGCGCCTTTCATCGTGCCAGAGCGATATGCCGCGCCATACCGGACGATGGATATGCCGGCGGATCGCGCCAATTTCTATGGCATGATCGCCAATTTCGACGAAAACATGGGCAGGCTGCTGGATCATCTGCGCGCGCTGGGGCTGGACAGCAATACAATCGTCCTCTTCACCGCCGATCATGGCACAGCCGCTGGCTGGGACGAAGCAGCGAATTGCGGCTTCAACGCGGCCATGCGCGGGGCGAAAGGCTCGGTCTATGAAGGCGGGCATCGCGTCAACTGCTTCTTGCGCTGGAAAGGGACGATTCCCGCAGGTCGGAAAATGTCCGGGCTGACGGCGCATGTTGATGTGCTGCCGACTCTGCTCGACCTGTGCGATTTGGAAAGCGACGCACCTTTCGATGGCATCAGCCTGGCAAAGCAGCTGCTCGGCGCGGAAAGCGATTTGCCGCAGCGGTCCCTGGTCGTCCAACTGCAGCCGGATACGCCGCGGAAGTGGCATCATTGCGTTGTGCTGAATGGCAAGTGGCGGCTTGTCGGTGGCAGCGAATTGTATAACATCGAAAGCGATCCTGCGCAGCAGCGCGATGTGGCGGCGGCGAATCCACAGGTTCTCGCGGCGCTGCGAAATGATTACGAAAGCTGGTGGCAAGACCATAGAGACGCATTTGCTCGCACGGTAGCGATACCGGTCGGGACAAAGTATGAAAATACTGTGCTGCTGTCGGCGCGCGATTGGCATCCGACCGTGGGCCAAGTCCCCTGGCTGCAAGCCTGGATCGACGACCCCGCTTATGACTCCAATGGCTGGTGGCTGGTCGATATTGCGCAGATAGGGCAGTATCGCATTGAACTGCGCACACATCCACGCGAGGCGAACCGTGCCATGAACTCCTCAACAGCGCGACTGCAAGTGGGTGAAACAACGGTGGAAAGGGCGGTGTTGGCTGGCGACATCGCGGCGGTCTTCAGGCTGGATTTGCCCAGGGGCGAAGTCAAATTGCAGACCTGGCTGGACGACGAATCCGGCTCCCGGCGGCGCGGCGCGTATTATGTTTATGTGACGAAAGTCGTGTAGTGGCGGAGCGAAAACAATGGCTTTGAAACGGTCGGATGTCTTGATCACGCGGCCTTGTGGCATGGAAGTCTATCGGCGTTATCGCGCGACCGGGCTGGGCTGGGGCTTTTTGCCAGAACCGGACCGGCGTGGGCTGCCACCAGACGAAGAGATGATGCGCGATGTCGACGAAGCGCATCGCTGTGGCGTCAAGTTTCAAGGGCGTGTCGAACTGGACGCCGACTGGATGGGCATGATCGACTTCGATTCCAACTTCATGGAGTCGACCGTGCGCGACCTGAACAACCGTCCCGCCATCACCTGGTGGACGCACACATATAAAGGGCATCCCGCCTATCATTATTGCACCAACGCGCCTGGATATCGGCATTATCTCTTTTATCAGTTGCATCGCGTGCTGTCGGCTGGCGCAGACTGGCTGATGATCGACTCGGCCATCCCGACCATCGGGGCGCTGAATGCGCGGTATGGCGGCTGCTTTTGCCAACATTGTATGGCGGGCTTCCGCGAATTCCTGCGCGAGACAATGGCACCCGAGCAACTGCAATCCGCAGGTATAGAGGACATCGACCGCTTCGATTATGGCGAGTTTCTGCGCGCGCGTGGCATCACCGACCAACGTTATCGCGCCGAGATTCTGGCATTCCCGCCGACATTGCCGCTGGCAAAAGCCTATTTCGATTTTCAGTGGCGCGAGGTCAACGCACTATTCCGGGCATTCAAACGCGCCGGACGAGCATACGGCGTGAATGTGCCCATGAGCTCCAATTCGCCTTTTTACTGGGCGGAGTTCATCTATGCGGTTGATGCGCATGACTTCTACACCAACGAAATGGAATACCAGCCGCCGGATGTCGAGATCTTGCCGAGCGAGCCGATCTACACATTCAAATTGGCAGACGCCCTGGACAAGCTGATCGCGATAACCGGCGTGCCACGCGCCTTCGAACCCTATCGTTTGCAGCCGCGCCCGAGCCACATTGGCTTCTGGATCGCGCAAGCCTACGCGCATGGGCATGTCTTCATGGTCCCCGACAAGATGTGGACCTTGCGCAGCCCGGGCAAAGCCGACCGCTGGTATTATGCCGACCCCGATGATTACACGGCGCTCTATCATTTTGTGCGCGACTTTCCCCAGCTATTCAATGACTACGAGGCCGTCGCTTCAATTGCGCTCATTTTCAGCAACAAGGCCGTTCGTCAATATCTGGGCGAGCGCTTGAGTCAGGGGCATCTCGGCGGGCAAAATCGCAGCGCCCCGCGCACACCATTGTATGAAGCCTGCCAGTCGCTGAGCCGCGCCAACATCCCTTTCTGTTTGCTGGTGGCGGGTGATGACTGGGTCGCCGATCGCTTGCTGGATGCGGATCTGTCGGCTTATGGCACCGTGGTGCGCTTCGAGCCATCACACTTGAACGAAGGGCAGGAAAGCATCCTGCGCGAATGTGGCGAGAAACTGCTGACATACCGCGGCGCAGATGACTTGCTCTCACAGCTAGACGCGGACATCAACATCGCCGGCGCGGACAATATCTCCGTGCTGCTGCGCCACAAACCCGACGACGAAGGCGCGCCTCTGGTTTGCCACTTGCTGAATGCCAATTATGACGCTGATGCGGACGGATACGAAACAGCCCGCGACCTTGAATTGCGCATCGACCACCGCCTGCTGGGCAGAACTTTCACTCGCGCCTGGCTCTTCGCGCCGGGCCGGGAACCGCGGGAAATCGCTTGCCGGGCTGATGCGCAGATGACGACCATCACAGTGCCCGAACTGGACATGTGGGCGATTGTTCGGTTGTCCTAACGGTCAATCGTCGAAACGACTCGACCAGTCCTGTCGCACCTGCTCAAGCTCGGCCAGCAGGCTCTCGCGCGTCGACTCCTCGTCGTAGAAGGGGCTATCTTCATAGAACCGGATCATTTCTTCCAGTCGCTTGCGAGGACCCTTGCGTTTTCCAAGCCAGTGCGGCGGCGGCTCGCCGGTGTCCAGGATGTGGTCGGCGTCCTGGAAGTGCCGCGTGATGGCATGACCTGCCGCGCGATTGCTCGTCCAATAGATGACGAAGGCCACGCAGCCCGCGCCGACGAGAGACGCCAGAATGAACAACGTGAGAAAACCCATTATCGACCCTCCTCGACGCCGCGCAGCTCCAGCTCGTCCGCGAAGTGACAAGCAGCGAAATGTTGCGGCGCGACTTCGCTCCATTGCGGCTCGTCGGTCATGCAGATGTCTTGCGCATAGCGGCAGCGTGGATGGAAGTAGCAACCGCTGGGCGGATTGGCTGGATTGGCGACCTCGCCGGGCAAAATGATGCGATCCATTTTGATTTCGGGATCGGTGGTGGGCACAGCTGACAGCAACGCTTCGGTATAAGGATGTTTGGGCTGGGCGAAAAGCGACTCGGTATCCGCCATTTCCACCAGTTTGCCGACATACATCACGCCGACGCGGTCGGATATATGTTCAACCACAGACAAATCGTGCGCGATGAACAAGAAGGTCAGGTCAAATTCTTCTTGCAAATCCTCCAACAAGTTGAGGATCTGCGCTTGAATCGACACATCCAGCGCCGAGACTGCCTCATCGCAGACGATCAGCCGCGGGTTGGGCGCAAGCGAGCGCGCGATGCCGATACGTTGACGTTGCCCGCCCGAAAAAGCGTGCGGATAACGGTTGAGGTGCTGAATGTCCAAGCCAACCACTTCCATCAGTTCGCGCACACGATTTTGGATATCGCGCGAATCGGCGAGCAGCTGGTTGTTGCGGATCGGCTCGGCGATGATCTCGAGCACCGACATGCGCGGATCCAGCGACGAATAGGGGTCCTGGAAGATCATGTGAAAATGTTTGCGAATATCGCGCAATTCCTGCTTGTCCAGCTCGGCGACATCGACAGTTTCGCCTTCTGGCAGACGAAAGAAGACCTGTCCATCTGTTGGCTCGATAGCGCGCACAACACAACGGCCCAGCGTCGTCTTGCCACTGCCCGATTCGCCGACCAGGCCGAAGGTCTCGCCCTCGCGGATGATAAAGCTGACGCCGTCAACTGCCTTGACATGCCCTTTAACAGTGCGAAAGAAGCCTTTTTCGATCGGGAAGTGCTTCTTCAGGTCGCGCACTTCCAACAAAACATCGCCAGGTTGTCGCGCGGGTGGGGCAGGAGTCTCAGGCATGGACAGGCTCACTTTCCTGGCTGTGCAAATAGCAGCGCACATGGTGATGGCTGCCCATGTCGACAAGCGCTGGCACAGCCGCATCACAAACGCCCGCCATGAATTCGTCGCAGCGCGAGCAGAAACCACATTGCGCGGGTGGATTGAGAGGCACCGGCACATTGCCGCGGATGGCTTCGAGCCGGCGTCCGCGTCCGCCCAGACGAGGGATGGACTTCAGCAGGCGCTGGGTATACGGATGCAGGGGATTCTTGAAAAGTTCACGGGTCGAAGCGCGCTCTACCACCCGCCCCAGGTACATCACATTGACCTCGTCGGCGATCTCGGCAATGACGCCCAGGTCGTGCGTGATATACATAATCGCCATGCCAAACTCGTCTTGCAGCTCTTTCATCAGCTCCAAAATCTGCGCCTGAACAGTGACATCCAGCGCGGTTGTGGGTTCGTCGGCGATCAATAGCGAAGGACTGCAGGAAAGCGCCATGGCGATCATCGCCCGCTGCCGCATGCCGCCCGATAGTTGGTGTGGGTATTCGTCAAAGCGCTGGCGGGGGTTGGATATGCCGACGCGGTTGATCATGTCCAGCGCCAAGCCTTTCGCCTTGTTTTTGTCGCGGGTGATGTGCAGGCGGATCGCCTCGACAATCTGCGCGCCGATCGTGTGCACCGGCGACAGACTGGTCATTGGCTCCTGGAAAACCATGGAGATTTCTGCGCCGCGTATCTCGCGGATTTTGCGGCTGCGCGGGTCCAACTGGCACAGGTCGGTCGTGCTGCCGTCCGGGCGAGAAAGCAAGATCTGCCCTGACCGGATATAGCCGGGCGTGGGCACGATCTGCAAGATTGACTGCGCTGTCACGCTCTTGCCAGAGCCCGACTCGCCGATGATGCCAACAGTCTGGCGCGGCGCAATCGCAAAGTCCACGCCATCGACCGCCTTGAGCGTGCCCTCTGTCAGTTTGAAATAGGTGCGCAGGTCGTGGACTTCCAGGATGCTTTTGGCGGCGAAGCTCATCTCGGCAGGCGCTCTTCTACTGATATTGTCATATTGTAGACAATTTACAAAGTTGCGTCAAGCAAAGAAAATTTAGTCTTTAGTAAAGGGACCGTAGAACACAAAGAGCCTTATTCAGTGGGCGAGTCACCGCCTCGCCCCTACACCAGCCTACAGCTCTGTGTCTCAGTGCCTTTATGGCAAAGAATCGTCGTGGACTTTGTGTCTTTGTGATTGGTTTGTTGCAAGACTTGCTTCTGAGGCGAATCTGCGAGAACGATTGCCAAACAAAAAGCGCCGGCATCAGCCAGCGCCTGCGAAATGCGAGGTGGGCGATGTAAGACTCGAACTTACAACCTTCCAGGTGTAAACCGGATACTCTGCCAATTGAGCTAATCGCCCACTGCGCATCCAAGTGTAGCGTATGGCAGTCGCGCGCGTCAAGACGAAGATCGTCTACATGCGCGGCGGCGTCACGCCAGTTTGTCCCTGATACTTGCCTTTCTTGTCGGCATAGGATTGTTCGCAGACTTCGTCGGCTTCGAAGAAGAGCACCTGCGCCAAACCTTCGTTGGCATATACCTTGGCCGGCAGGGGCGTGGTATTGCTGATTTCCAGCGTGACAAATCCTTCCCATTCCGGCTCAAAGGGCGTCACATTGACGATCAAGCCGCAGCGGGCATAAGTCGATTTGCCCAGGCAGATCGTCAAAACCTTGCGCGGGATGCGGAAGTATTCCACCGAGCGCGCCAGCACGAAAGAATTTGGGGGGATGATGCAGACATCGCCACGGAAGTCTACAAAAGAAGCTGTGTCGAAGTGCTTGGGATCGACCACCGCCGAACGCACATTGGTGAAGATCTTGAATTCGTCCGAGACGCGCATGTCATACCCATACGAAGAAACGCCATAGCTTATCGCGCCGTCGCGCACCTGGGCATCGACAAAGGGCTCGATCATGCGGTGGCGGCGCACCATGTCTTTGATCCAGTGGTCAGGTTTTAATCCCACAGCACAACCTCACATTCGTTCTGGCGCGCTCATGCCCATAAGTTCCAATAAATAACGGAAGATGCTTTTGCAGGCACGGTAGAAGCGCAAACGGGCTTTGGCAGTCTCGGCGGGCACTTCGCTGTGCAGCACGCGCACCTCATCATAAATCGGGTGAAAGACGCCAGCCAGTTCGTGCGCAAAGAAGGCGATCTTTTGCGGCTCGTACTGCGTTACCGCCTGCTCAATGACATTGCCAAGTTCCAGCGCCTTGCGGACAAAACGCAGTTCGCTTTCGGTCAACAAGGTCAAGTCGGCGTCATCGTCATCAAAGCCGCGGCCGGCCGCCTCGCGAAAGATTCCTGCACAGCGCACATAGGCGTTTTGAATGTAGTAAACCGGATTTTCATTGCTCTGTTTGACAACCTGGTCGACATCAAAGTCCAACTGCGAATTGGGGCTGCGCGCCAGCATATGATAACGCACGGCATCGGCGCTGGTCATGGCGACCAGGTCATCCAGCGTGTCGAAGTCGCCGGCGCGTTTGGATTGCTTGACCGCTTCAAAGTCGCCCAGCCTCTTGTTCCAGCGGACGGCGCGCACCATCTGCAGGAAGATGACATCTATAGGCGCGGGGTCCATTCCCAGCGCGCGGATGCCATGCCGGACGACTTGCGCCTGCGAGAAGTGATCTGTGCCCAGCACATTGACGGCGATATCAAAGCCGCGCTCCAGCTTGTCGCGGTGGTAAGCGATATCGGGCAGGGTATAGGTAGGCACGCCATCGCTCTTGACCATGACGCGGTCTTTTTCGTCGCCGAATTTGCTGCTGCGGAACCAGGTGGCTGGCTCATAACCTTTTGCGGTGACATCGGCGATCTCGTCTGCGTCCGCGCCTTCCCAATGCGTCGCCTGGTAGATATGTCCGTTCTCACGCATGGCTTCCAGCACAGACCAGATTTGCCCGGATTCGAAGAGCGAGGTTTCGTTGAAGAAGGCATCGTGCTGGATGTTGATAGCGGCCAGCGAGCGCTTGATCCAGGCAAACATGACGCGCTCGGCTTCGTCGCGGAAGCGCTGCCAGCCAGCGTTGCGCAGGGACTCGCCGTGTTTCTCCGCCAGGTCGCGCGCGACATCGACCAGGTATTCGCCCTGATAATGATCGTCGGGCAGGGGCACGTCTTCGCCCAGTTGCTGCAGGTAACGCAGCTGCAAGCTCTTGCCGAGGATGATCATCTGGTTGCCGGCGTTGTTGTAATAATATTCGCGCTGCACGGCATAGCCGGCCGCTTCCAGCAGGCGCGCCAAGGCATCGCCGACGACGGCATTGCGCGTGTGTCCGATCGTGATGGGACCGCTGGGGTTGGCGCTGACGAACTCGACTTGCGCGCGCTTGCCCACGCCGATATCCAGTTGAAAGAAATCTTGACAACCGGTCAGCATGGCATCAATCTGTTTGCGCAAGTAGTCATCGGCGATTGTGCAATTGATGAAGCCGGGCGGCGCAATTTCAATCTTGCCAGCGAAATCCAACGTTGGCAGGCGGTCGACGATGAGCCGGGCGATATCCAGCGGACTCTTGCGAGCCAGCCGCGCCAAGCCCATGGCCGGATATGCCCAGTCGCCTTGGCCGGCGCGTTTGGGCGGGCTGACAGGGATGCGCGGAATCTCGAATTGCGGCAGATCGCCAGCCTTCTGCGCGGACAGCAACGCGCTTTCGATGGCGGCTTCCAGCCTTCTGTTCAGTTGTTCCAATGTGGAATTCTCTTTTGCAGACGGGCAATGCGCACAGTCTAGCAAAGGCGCTCGGATGCTTGTAGGGGCTACTTGCCAGTGCCATTGCGACAACATGAAGCCTCGCGTTGCAATCGCGAGAACCCGCACGCACATTCCTTCCCCCTGACCTGTCGGGGGGATTGAGGGGGGTGTTCTTACATCGGCTTGCGCGCCCAGACCTGGCTGTAGTCTTCCTGCCAGATGGCGAAGTGGATATCGCGCAGGCCCAGCGCTGTCAAGACTTCGCGCATTTTCGATTCCTTCCAGGTGCGATCGGGCATCCAGCGCGTGTCGATGCGAATGGTGGTCAGCAGGATGCCGCCCCTTTTCAAAACGCGCGCCATCTCTGCCAGCGCGACAGCCTGGTCGGGCATGAATTCCAACGCTTCCAGGCAGGTTACGACATCAAAATGCTCAGCGGGGAAAGGCAACTGCGACGCGTCACCCCGCAGCAGGGTGATAAAGCTGTCGAATCCCTGTGCTATCCGTTTTGCTCGCGCCACAGACAACATGCGCCTGCTGGCATCCATGCCCACGACATGCCCGTGGAAGCCGGCGCTGCTCGCCATCAGCAGGGGAACGCGGCCTGTGCCGGTCGCGACATCGAGGATGAGTGGATCGGTCTTAGGCGCGATGGCAGCCGTCAAAGCCTGCGAAACCAGCACATGATCGGCGTATTCGTCGAATTGCTTGATGCGGTCGTAGCGATGCGCCACCAGATCGTATAGCGCAATCACAACCCGCCGACCCAAATAGACGCCCTCGGTTTCGATCAGCAGCCACCAGATCAAGAAGCAAACGATTCCCAGCCCGAGCGCCAATGCGAGCAAAGTCATGTTGTGGCGAGCAGGTCGGACTCGCGAAATTGCATCGCATAGAGCCGGGCGTACAATCCCCGCGCCGCCATCAGATCATCATGCGTGCCCAGCTCGATGATGCGCCCCTCGTCCAGCACGGCGATGCGATTTGCCACGCGCACGGTGCTGAGGCGATGGGCGATGATCAGGGTGGTGCGGTTGCGCATCAGCCGCCCCAGCGCCTCTTGCACCAGTTGCTCGCTTTCGCTATCCAGGCTGGAGGTCGCTTCGTCCAGCAGCAGGATGGCCGGGTCTTTTAGCAAGGCGCGCGCAATGGCGACTCGCTGACGTTGCCCGCCACTCAGCTTGATGCCGCGCTCGCCGACCACGGTGTCATAGCCCTTGGGCAATTGACTGATGAAGTCGTGGGCGTTGGCTGATCGGGCTGCGGCGATCAGCTCTGTTTCGCTGGCCTCCAGCTTGCCATAGAGGATGTTTTCGCGGATGCTGCCGCCGAAGAGCAGCGTCTCTTGCGGGACAATGCCGATTTGTTCGCGCAGGCTGGCTTGGGTCACATCACGGATGTCGCTGCCGTCCACAAAGATCGCGCCAGAATCGGGATCATAAAAGCGCGGAATCAGGTTGAACAATGTGCTTTTGCCCGCGCCGCTGGGTCCAACCAGGGCGATGACCTCCCCGGCGGCGATCTCCAGATTGATATCGCACAGCACAATTTGTTCTGCTTCATAAGCAAAGCTGAGGCTGCGCAGCGCAATCGTGCCTTGCACCGGCTTCAGCTTCCGCGCATTGGGCGCATCTTGTACATCCGGCTGCGTATCCAGGATCTCAAAGACGCGCTTGGTCGCCCCCAACGCTTCTTGCAATTGCGAATAAACGCCGATGACACCCGCAAAGCTGCCCGCCACCGTCAAGCCATAAATCAAAAAGGCGATCAGCTCGCCCGCCGTCAGCCGCCCGTCCAGGACCTCGCGACCGCCAAACCACAAAATCAGCGCCAAGCCCGAGAAAGCGATAAAGGCGATGATGGGACCAAAGACCGAGCGCACAGTCAACAGCTTGACCGCCGCTCGAAAAGCTACTTCTATCGCGCTGTTAAAGCGGTTGATTTCGTATTGTTCGCGCACGAAGCTCTTGACTTCGCGGATATTTTGGAAGACTTCTTCCGCCACGACAGTCGCGCCGGCGAGCTCGTCCTGGACGCGCGTGCTGGTGCGCTGGATGGCTCTGCCCAGCACCGTGCCCACCACGACCACCAGCGGCATCAATACGATGATGAACAGTGTGAGCCGCCAATTCAGCCAAAACATGACTGCCACCGCGCCGACGAGCGTGAGCGCCTGTTGCAGCACGGTGGCGATGTTGCCGGTGAGCACCGTGCGCACCACAGTCACATCGGACGACAAGCGGCTGATCAGCTCGCCCACGCGCCGGTCGGCATAATAGCGCAGCGACAGAGTCTGCAAATGCGCATATAGCTGGCAGCGCAAATCGATTACGATCTTTTCGCCGACATAATTCATGTTGTAAGTCTGGACGAAGCTCGCCAGCGACCGCAGCAAGAACACGCCCAACAGCGCCAGTGTGATCACATCCAGCAGCGCCACATCGGCATCGCTGAAGACCGAATCGACGACTTGCTGGATGACGGCGGGGAAGACCAGGCTCAGCGCGGCCGCGAAGACCAACCCGATTGTCGCCGCAAGCAGGCGCAGCTTGTAGCCCGCCAGATAAGACAGCAGTCGCTGCCACTGCATGGGCACAGCCGGAACTTCACGATTCTTCTGGCTTTTACTGCCGCGCGTCCGCATGCGCATCATTGCGCGCTAGTCCTCGTCATCGCTGTCTTCGACTTCAATGACGACTGTGCCGCAGTCGGGGTCGGCCGGTACAGCCGGGGCGGAAAGGACGGGCGGCTCATCTGTTTCGGTCCTGGCGGGCGCGGGGTCTGTAACCAGTTGGGCGGGCGCGTTGGCGGGAAGTTTTGCGCTGTGTCCAGATGGGAAGCTGATCTCAATGCCTTCCTCGCTGCGCTGCACAATGACACCATGCTGCACGATGCCGATGGGCGCGCCCCAGCTGAATTCGCCGCTGATCAGCACACATTGCGCATTGCGAATCTGCACGCCCAGCGCATCGCTCAGCCACTTCAGCGGCGCGATGCCAGCCACATGATGCGCTTCGCCAAAACCTTGCACTTCATCGGCATGATAAAATTGCGACAGCCTGTCTTCGCGTTCCAGCACACGCGCCAGATGTCTCAAAATCCGCTGCAACAGAGCGGTAGATTCAGCGCGAAAGCCACTGGTCAGCAAGCCTTCGCCAAGCAGCGCCTGCCAGAACATCCAGATGCCGCCACCGCCGCGCGCATTGGACGGGTCAAAGTCCGGGTCGCTGGCGCTTACCATGGACAAGCCGTTGGGCCGCAGAAAGTGCGCCTCATCCAGCGCCAAAGCGACTACTGCTTCAGACCGGCGCTTCGGCAGGCGACCGGTCCACAAGGGCAACAGCGCGTTGATATCCAGCCGGCTGCTGTCGATGGTGCTGGCATAGACCTTGTATACGCGGCTTAGCCCATCAATTTCCAGGCTGTGCAATGCCGAAAGCGGCTGGGGAACCGTGAATACGCCTTGTCGGTTGTGCCATCCAAATTCGGCGACACCCGCCACGATCGTGCAAGGCGCGCCGTCTTTGTCCTGCCCGGCGAGCGTGAGGCGGATGCGTGGCACCTGGCTGACACCGCCAACAATGCGCACAATCACATGGGCGGGCGGTGAAAAAGTCTCGTTGATGACATGCCGCTCGTCGCCAGCGCCACCCCGCAGCAACTCTATACCTGCGCTGTGCCTGTGTGTGTCTCGGTCGCGGTAACCATAGCGCAAGCCCATCCAGAATTCTTCCAACAAGGCTTCCAACTGCGCGAGCTCTTGCCTGTGAATCGCCTGCGCATCGGCATCTCCCAATGTCCCCGCCAGTTGGCATAACGCATCGGCTTCTGAAATTAAATAGGCGAGCAGGTCGGGTGTTTCCAGCAGGCGGATATCCAAGCCCTGCGCCCAACCGCGCCCCAACCCAAAAGTCGGAAAAGCCACATAACCCAACTGCTGCTCCGATTGCCATTCTGGCGCGCCATCTCCATCGGCATCCATGTCGTCTGCGAGCCAGCGCCGAAAGAACCTTTGCAAGCCCGGATAAATCTCTTTGGCGAATTCCTCGTCCGCCGTTCGCTCAACCACCAGCCAGCTCATTCGCGCCAGCAAGGGCATCATCAGCATATTTTGGCGCTGCCCGCCCAAACCGGGCTGCCAATCGATGAAGCCGCTCGCGTCTTGGGTGGTCAGGTAATTGCGGATGACCGCCTTGGCCAGCGACGGCTCGATGCCAGCGATGGCGGGTAGCGCGAGATACGCTGCCGGCGGATCTTGTCCAGCCCAGGCGCGGATGTGGTCATCGCCCCGGCCATTGCGACTCCAGCCGCGATTGATCCCCCGGCTGGCGACAAACGACGGCTGCGCCAACGCATCGGTGGCATTCATAAAGGCTTTCAGCAAGGTGGCATACGACAAGTCGATGACGAGATCCCAGTCGGCGTTGCCCGTGCTAATTGTTGGCACAGCGGCGGCTTGACGGTCGATCTGCGCATAGTGCCGATCCCAGGGGCGCGACAGCCAGTTCATGGCCAGGCTGAACGAATCGCGCATGTCGATTAGTCCTGCGCAAACGAAAGGAATGCGCGCCGCATGCCCCGCCAATAGCGTGAGGCGCGCGCCCAGCCTGGCACCGCGGATGCGCCCACCGTAGATTTCGCTGCTGGCGCTTTCCAGCGCGACCACAGGATTGATATCGCCGATTTCGCCGAGGTGCAGCGCCACTGTGCCATCCGCCAGCGTCAGCACATTCAGCCTGCGTTTGCGCCCGCCGATAATCACGCTGCCGTGCAATTCCAACTGGACAGACAAATCCTCGCCGCTGTGATTGCTCAACTGGAATTCGCCGCCGGCCGCCCGCGATTCCATCGCCCAGAAGCGCGCGACCAGGTCCAAATCGTCTGTTGGCGATGCCTCCAGCTGGAGCAAGTTGGGCGCAAAATGCGTGATGACAGGACCTCGCGCATACGCCCACTGCTGCTGAAAGGCTTGGTCGCCCAATCGGAAAACGGGCTCGAGGCTGACGAGGTCGGCGCGACCGCCAAATTGTGTCTGGAATGCCAGCGCTGCTTCGTTGCGCGCCCCCAGGCTCACGCGCCAGGCTTGGTCATCGCAATAATCTGTGCGGCTGCCGCGCGCATCGGCCGCGATGACATAGTCAAATGGCTTGGCGGGGTCGAGCTGTTGTCGCCGCAAGTGCTCAAAATGTCTGATGGCGCACCTTGCTTTCGTCTGGATGGCAGAACTCTATCTTATGCAGATGGCCAAGACAACGGCGAAGGCGAGGCCGCCTGTGTGTTACAATGCTAGCGAATCGGCTGGAAAGCTGTGATAGACGCTTTGCAGCCTTTACGCGCTGGAAGCTGGCGCGGTTGCGAGAGGATGTGCCCACGGTGGACGCCAAGCCAAGCCAAATCACGCTGGACAGAGGCAAAGCAGAGTTGACGATCAGCTGGGACGATGGACTGGTGAGCCGATACCCGCTTGCGCAACTGCGCGAAGCCTGCCCCTGCGTCGAATGCCGCGGCGGCCACGCCAACATGGGTATGGACTTCGCGCCCGACAACCTGCTCACCCTGACGCCCGCCCGTTCGTATGGCATCACCAACTTGAGCGCGGTGGGCAATTATGCGCTGCAGCCCAGCTGGGACGATGGCCACAACACCGGCATCTACACCTGGGAATACCTGCGCCACTTGTCGCCGCAGCAGCCCGACTAAGAAGAAATCTCTTGCGTCTATGACAGCAAAGTTTATAATCTGTGCGCCACACCATATTTTACACAATACTGACGAGACAGAGGAAAACACCATGAAACTCGCGAAGTTGTTCTTGATACTCGCTATTTTGCTGATGGCGAGCGCATTTGTCGTTTCGGCGCAGGAAGATGGTTTGGTCGTCTGGGCGGATGAAGCCCATGCGCCGGTTGTCGAAGAGATCGCCGCGCAGTTCACCGCCGACTTTGACATTCCGGTTGTCGTGCACGAGATCGGCTTTGGCGATATCCGCGATCAGTTCAAGACGGCGGCGCCGGCCGGCGAAGGTCCCGATGTGCTGATGGGTCCCCATGACTGGCTGGGCGAGATGGCTGTCAACGGCTTGCTGGCAGAGATCGACATTTCAGATATTGTCGACCAATTCCTGCCCTCGGCTGTGGCGGCATTCGTCTACGAAGGCGTCCAGTATGGCATGCCCACCTCGGCGGAAAATGTCGGCTTCTTGCGCAATACCGACCTGGTGCCAGAAAATCCAGCCACCTGGGACGATGTCCGCGCCATTAGCGAGGAGCTGCAAGCCAGCGGCGATGCGCAGTATGGCTTTATCATGTTCGACAACAACCCGTACCACTTCTTCCCTCTGCAGACGGCATTTGGCGGCTATGTCTTTGGCTTGACCGAGGCCGGCTATGACCCGAACGATGTCGGCATTGACAGCGAAGGCAGCATCGCCGCAGCCGCCTATCTGGAAGCCTACGGCACAGATGGCTTGATGCCGACGGGCATCGACTACGAAGTGATGCACTCGATGTTTGAATCGGGCGATGCCGCCATGATCATCACCGGTCCCTGGGCGATCCCGCGCATCCTGGAATCGGGCGTCAACTTCGAGGTAGCCGGCATTCCCGCTGGTCCCGGTGGCGCCGGCAAGCCCTTCCTGGGTGTTTGGGGCTTCATGATCAGCGCCTTCAGCGAGAACAAACTGGCCGCCGAGACCTTCGTGCTCGACTATGTTGGCACGCCCGAGGGCATCGAATCGCTGTATAGCGCCAGCCCGCGCCCGGCCGCCATGATCGAAGTCCGCGAGGCGATGGACGACGAACTCACGGTCGGCTTTGCCAACGCTGGCACCGAGGGCTTGGCCATGCCGGCGATCCCGGAAATGTCGTCGGTGTGGAGCGCCTGGGGCAATGCCATGGAGCTGGTGCGCACGGGCGAGCTGGACGCCGAAACCGCTTTCAGCAACGCTGGCGAGCAGATCCGTTCGCTGCTGGCAGACGAATAGTCGACGGCGACCACGGTCGTTGACAGAAGTGCAAGTGTAGGAGCGGGGGAGCGCCAATCACAAGTGCGCCCCCTGCTATTTCTTTTTTCTGCGCGCTTGTTGCCCATTTTGCAGATGTCATGAATCGTCAAGCGGCATCGGACAATCAAACTCGACGCAACCGCGGCGGCAGTGATGTGCTGCGGCTGTTCATCACTTATTTGGCGCTGGCGCTGGTGGATGCCTTCGCGCTCTACCTGATCTATGTATTTGCCGCGGACGGCGTCATCGAGCTGGCGGTTGCGGTGGGCGTCGTCACCATCGGCGTCAACATCATCAACTTGCGCCAGGGTTTGTATGCGCTGCGCTGGATCGCCCCGGCGCTCTCGCTGATGGTGCTGATGGTCGTTTACCCCATCGTCTATACCGTCTATGTGTCTTTCACCAACTTCGGCGATGGCAATCTGCTCACCAAACAGCAAGTCATCCGCATCCTCTCCCAAGAGACCTATTTGCCCGAAGGCGGCAAGGTGTATGCCTGGGCAATCTATGCCAATGCCGCTGGCGATTATGCCCTGTGGCTGACCGACCGCAACGCTGACGACCGCTATTATTTCGCTACTTTGGGGGGCTTCGAGGCGGTCGAATCGGTGGCGGCCGGCGCGGATTTGCCAGCGGAATATCGGGGCTATCAATTGCTTGGGCGCAGAGAAGCGCTGCAGGCGGCGCGCGAAGCAGAAGAGCTTGGCTTTGGCACGGCAGACCAGCCCATAGGCATCGCTGGCCGCAGAGAAGCCGGCGAATTCGCGCAGCGCTTGGTGTATCAGCCCGAGACAGACGCCATCCTCGACATGGAGACCGGTTCGCTGTATCGCGCTGTTTATGATTATGGACGCGATGAAACATCTGGCGAGCCCTACCAGACCGGGCAATTTGTCAACGACCAGGGCGACACATTGCGCACTGGTTTTCGCGCGGGCATCGGCACACAGAACTTCAGCAGTTTCATCGACAACGATGAAATCCGCGGTCCGCTGATCCGCATATTCTTGTGGACGATCGGCTTTTCGCTGGCTTCTGTTTTTACGACATTCGCGCTGGGGCTCTTCTTCGCGCTGATCATGCAAAACCAGCGCATCCCCTTGCGCAAGGTCTTCCGCACCCTGCTGATCATTCCCTGGGCGATCCCCGGCTTGATATCCGTAGCCGTGTGGCGGGGCATGCTCAATGAGAATCTGGGCGTAGTCTCCAATATCATCCGCGCCTTTGGCTTGGAGCCGCCGCCTTTTTTCATCGACCCCGGCTGGGCGAAGCTGGGCATTCTGCTGGTCAATCTGTGGCTGGGCTATCCCTACTTCATGCTGGTATGCAGTGGCGCGTTGGCGGCTATTCCCAGCGATATGTACGAAGCCGCAGAGGTGGATGGCGCGGGCTGGTGGCGCAAGTTCCGCGATTTGACTCTGCCGCTGCTGCTGGTGGCGGTGGGACCGCTGTTGATCGCGTCCTTCACATTCAATTTCAACAACTTCACGATTATCGAGGCTTATGACGAAGGCGGACCGCCCATGAAAGAAGCGGGCAACCTGCCGGCCGGGCACACCGATATTTTGATCAGCTATGCTTTTCGGCTGGCATTTGGCTCGGGGCGCGGCTCGGACTTTGGCTTGGCATCGGCAATCACGATCGTCATCTTCGCCATGGTCGCCTGTGTCACCTTGCTGCAATATCGGCTGACCAAGGGCTGGGAGGAGACATCGGAAAATGTCTAGCCTAGCCCACAAGCGCAAGCGGAGCCGCTACACACTGGCGCAAAATGCCCAGCTGGCGCTGCAAATCATCATCCTGATCGCCGCGGTGGTCTTCGCCCTGTTTCCGATTATCTGGGTGGCTTCTGCGGCGTTGAACCCCGCCCAGTCCATGGTGACGCAGTCCATCATCCCGCCTTTGCCCGAGGTTCGCGTCGTCTATGCCAAAGAGCCCGGCACGCTGCTGCAGATTGCCGCGCCCAATGGCACACGCGTCGAACGCAGCGCCGAGCTGGTTCTGCTGGTGGAAGTCGATGGCAAAGAGAAAGAGCTGCGCGCCATCAAAAATGGCTATGTGGAAAACATCCGCATCTCTGTCGGCGAATCCTATGTCGAAGGCGACGCGCTCTACGACATCAGCTCCAGCTATTTCATCAATTTCGACACATTGCTGAATACGCCGCGCAAGCCTTTCCTGCGCTGGATGGTCAATTCCTGCGTCATCGCCAGCATCTCCGCGGTCGTCATCGTGCTGGTCACGGCGTTCAGCGCCTATTCATTTTCGCGTTTTCGTTTTTATGGCAGACGCAGCCTGCTGGTGCTGATCCTGCTCGTGCAGGTATTTCCCAACTTGCTGGCGCTGGTTGCCATCTACCTGATGCTGCAGCAGATCGGCAATCACATTCCGTTTTTGGGATTGAACACGGCGGGCGGCTTGATGCTGGTGTATATTGGCGGCGGCATGGGCATCAACATCTGGTTGATGAAAGGCTTCTTCGATTCTGTCCCGCGCGATATTGATGAGTCGGCGTTGGTCGATGGCGCGAGTCACTGGCAGGTGTATTGGCATCTGATCTTTCCGCTGGTGCGGCCCGTGCTGGTCGTGGTGGGCATTTTGTCATTCGTCGGCACATATAACGAATTCGTTCTGGCGCGGGTGATGCTGCGCGACAAAGACACCTGGACTTTGATGGTCGGGCTTTGGCAATACATCAGCGCCAACTTCGCGCAAGACTGGGGCGTATTTGGCGCGGGCGCAATCATCGGCGCGCTGCCCAGCCTGGCGATTTATCTGATGCTGCAAGACCAGATCGTCGGCGGTTTGACACAGGGCGCGGTTAAGGGCTAGGTAGACATGCCGCCGCCTTCGCTGGGACAAGTCGCCGCCGCCATCGGCAGGGAGCTGCCAAGGCTGCATTTTCACTATACCCAGCGCGATGCAGTGCTGTATGCCCTGGGCATAGGCGCGCCAGCCGATCCGCTGGATGCCGCTGAGCTGCGGTCGGTCTATGAATTGAGTCCCGATTTTCAGGTGCTGCCGACCTTCGCCGTCCTCTTCAGCAAAGACTTGATCAGCCAGTTGCTGACGGGGCGCATCGCGGGCATCCAATACGACCCGATGCGGCTGCTGCATGGCGAGCAAGAACTGGTCTTGCATCGCCCCTTGCCGCCCAGCGCAACAGTGTCATCGCGCCTGCGCATCGCCGGGATTCACGACAAAGGCAGTGGCATCTTGATCATTTTCGCGGTGGAGAGCGCGACAGAAGCGGGCGTAAAACTGGCTAGCGCGCGCACATCGGTCTTCATTCGCGGCATCGGCGGTTTCGGCGGTCAGCGCGGCGAAACCGTCAAGCTGCCACCACCAGAGCGTCCGCCGGATATCGTGCACAAAGAAGCTACCTTACCAACGCAGGCGCTGCTCTATCGCCTGGCGGGCGATGCCAATCCGCTGCACGCCGACCCACAGATGGCTGCTCGCGGCGGCTACCACGCGCCCATTCTGCACGGGCTTTGCACATTTGGCTTCGCTGCCCGCGCTATCATCAAATGCTGCTGCGGAAACGACGCCTCGCGTCTGCGCTCGATACGGGCGCGTTTTAGCCAGCATGTCTTCCCCGGCGAGACTCTGGTCACCAAGATATGGTCGCTGCCCGGGGGCGAAATCCGTTTCCAGACGCACAGCCAGGAACGCGCTGCAATCGTGTTGAGCCATGCGGTCGCGCAAGTGGGGGAGTAAGGCATGAACCTGGCATTGCACGAACAGCCGCATCGTCGCTACAACCCGCTGCTGGACGAGTGGATCCTGGTGTCGCCGCATCGCACCAGGCGACCCTGGCAGGGACAAGCCGAAGCAACCCGCGCCGCAAGCCGCCCGACTTACGATCCAGCTTGTTATCTGTGCCCCGGCAACAGGCGCGCCAATGGCGAGCGCAACCCCGACTACACCAGCACTTTCGTCTTTGTCAACGACTTCGCCGCGGTCTTGCCCGATGTGCCGCTGGCAGAAACTTCTAACAGCCCGTTGCTGCAAGCCAGATCGCTGCGAGGCGAGGCGCGGGTCATCTGCTTTTCGCCACGCCACGATTTGACGCTGGCGGAGATGTCGCTGGCGGAAATTCGGCTGGTGGTCGATTTGTGGGCGGCGCAAACTGCCGAACTTGGCGAGCGCTTCGGCTGGGTGCAGGTTTTCGAAAATCGCGGCGACATGATGGGAGCGTCCAACCCGCATCCACATGGGCAGATCTGGGCGACAGACAGCCTGGGCAGCATCGCCCAGCGCGAAGACGCCCATCAGCGCGCCTATATGGATCGTCATGACGCTCCGCTTCTGCTGGATTATGCGCGGCTGGAAGGCGAGCGCGGCGAACGAATCGTGGTCGAAAATGATAGTTGGTTGGCGGTCGTCCCCTATTGGGCGGTCTGGCCCTTCGAGACATTGCTGCTTCCCAAAGCGCATGTTTTGCGCCTGCCCGACCTGGACGAGCGGCAACGCAGCGATCTGACGACGATTTTGAAACGGCTGCTGGTCAAGTACGACAACCTGTTTGAGGTGCCGTTTCCCTATTCCATGGGTTGGCATGGCGCGCCATACAACGCAGGCGATTTGCGACACTGGCAGTTGCACGCGCATTTCTATCCACCGCTGCTGCGTTCAGCCACAGTCCGCAAGTTCATGGTCGGCTACGAAATGCTGGCGGAAGCCCAGCGAGATATCACAGCGGAAGCCGCGGCGTTGCGGCTGCGCGACTCTGCGGAAACGCACTACAAGTTGCGCTAGCCGCTCAATCGTCCCACTGCCACTGCAGCAAATCGACCGCCAGCTCGTCTCCAAAATAGTTGCAGCTGTTTACATCGGGAATGGTCCACTCGCGCTCGTCGAAGAAGGGCTGTTGTGGATTGAAATAATTATAGACACGGCGCGAGACTTCGGCGAAGAGCGGCAGCGACTCTTGAAAATCCAGCCAGTCGGGTTGGAAGAGCAGCATAGCGATGACATAATCTCCGCCCGGCGTGAAGAACAGAGCGCCGTTGCCATGTGTATCGGGGATCCAACCGTGTTTGTGGGCGACCCGCGTTTCGGCTGGCACGCCCGATTTCAACAGCGCATCGACCGTATTGTTGCTCATCACATGCAGCATCTGGCGGCATTCGCGCCCTTCGAAGCCGGCGCCCAGCGAGTGGCTGCTGCCGTACGCGCAATCATAGACCGCGGCCAGCAGCGCGCCTGTCTCCGAGGCGACCAACTGATTGGAGAAATCGGGCTGCGCCTTGATCTGGTCGGCGCTGGTTTGCGGCGCGGTTATGGGGAAGGGCGGTGGCTCTGGCGTGCCAATGGTGGTGAATGGCGCGGTCAGAAAGGAGCGCGTCCAGCCATGCCGGTTCAGGAAGTCGCTGACCGACTGCGCACCCAGCCAGACATTGCCATCGCCAACGGCGCTCAACAAGCGATTGGTGGCTGTGTTTTCACTGCAGATCATCGTGTTCAGGATATCCGTGGCCATCTCCAGCGTCGGCGGCGCATTGAGCGTTTCGTACAGGCGAGCCAAGATAGCGATCTTGTTCAGGCTGGTGCCGCTGAAAGCATAGTCATCGCCAAAAGTGAAAGCCTGGCGCGTCTGCAAATCCAGTACAAAGAGCGAGCCAAAGCGGCTGGTCTGCGGGTCAAAACCATTTTCCAGCAGCAACGCCCACAATTCTTCGCCCAAAACCGCGAAAGGGGGATCCAGCGGGACGGGCGCGTCCCCATAGATGCCCGCGGCGCGCACAACTTGTGGTGTGGCTGTGGCTGGCGGCAGCTCAAAGCGAGCCTGAGATACCGGGGCGGTCGTGAAGATGTCGCCGCTGACTTCGAGCAGGTCGCGCGCGATCCAAGCCTGGCCATTGGCGCTGGCAGCATAAACGATGCGCAGCCAGGGAAACTGCGTATGATAGCCGGTGATCTCGAAGCGGTCGCCGGCAGCCGCCACACCCGCTCGCGGATAATCGACGCCCGGACCATGGCGGATATTGACCTCGCCGCGCACGACGCCGAAAACTGTCCAGCTGCTGGCAACCGGCGTAGACGTTGCTGATGCGCTAGTCTGCGGGATGTCCGCCGCTGGCAAGGCTGTCGGAGGCGGCTCGCTCACGATGACCAGGCTTAGTGGCACGCGCTGGAGGTTGCCGTTCACAGCCACCAAAGTTTCGTACACCCAGCCTTTGGGCAATTGTGATCCTGGCTCACCAAGCAGCAACCAGGGATACAATTCGCTGCGTCCAATGACAGGATACCGGCTGCCCGCGTGGATTTCGCCGATGATGGGCGATTCTATGGTGGCGGCGGCGCGCAGATTGGCGCTGCCCAGGGCTTCCGCTCGCACACCTGTATCCGCGACTTGCGCCGATGCCAAGCCCGCGCACAGCAGCAAACTGCTGACTAACAAGTGTGCAACTGCTTTCAGCAAAGCGAAGTTCTGTTGCAGCATCTTTTCCCAGTCGCCATGCTTGACGGTCGTGCATTGTATCATACGCTTTATGTGAAATAGATTTGCCAGAAATGGGCTGATCACCAAAATGGGAGTTGCACACAACCATGATGGAGAGCCAGCCCAATGACCAGTATAGACCTTAGGACTTTGTTTACCACCCTTTTTGTTATCGTTGACGAC
>JAJEBK010000019.1 GCA_022823945.1 Anaerolineae bacterium
CAGCATTAAAGTCATTGTCTCGCTATTGCTGAACCGAGGTTTGCGCCCAACTCGACCAGCCAAGAGCTGGCATCCTTTCTCAAGATACCAGTCGTCAACGATAACAAAAAGGGTGGTAAACAAAGTCCTAAGGTCTATACTTTGGGCTGGCTCTCCATCATGGTTGTGTGCAACTCCCATTTTGGCGATCAGCCCATTTCTGGCAAATCTATTTCACATAAAGCGTATTATGTAAATGGCTGCGCTTTGTGCAACGGTAGCGCGGATTTTTCGCCTCTGGATGTCAGAAGATTTCAAGACGTCTCTTTTTCACCGTAAGTCGCGTCAACACAACGCAAACCCTTTGTTTTCCCTCTCGGTGTACTCAAAATGCACTCGGTGAACTCGGTGGTAAAGCGTTATAGACGACATCCTCAACATAAGGAACCTTTCTAATGAGATTGCCCTGAAAGCGGGGGCCTACTAGAGCCGCGCAAATGTGTCTTTCAGCAGCGGATACAGCGACTGATAGGTGGCATAGCGCCGGGCATACACATCGGCATTCGCGCCGACCGCCACACTCGCGCCGCGCTGGATCATGGCAGCGCAGGCTGCCGTTATATCATCGAACAAGCCGGCCGCTACCGAAGCCAGGATAGCCGCGCCAAATGCGCCACCTTCGGTCGTGTTGATATTGACCAGGCGCGCCCCAAGCACATCGGCGATGATCTGCTGCCAGACCGGGCTTTTCGCCCCGCCGCCGCTGATGCGCACTTCATAATCTGCTGGCAGCCCGGCCTGGGCGATCAATGTGAAAGAGTCTTTCAGTCCAAATGCCACGCCTTCCAGCACCGCCCGCGTCAGATGCCCGCGCGTGTGACGGCTGGTCATGCCGATGAAGGCTCCTCGCGCCAAGGGATCGGGATGCGGCGTGCGCTCGCCAGTCAGATAGGGCAAAAAGAATAAACCTTCGCTGCCCGCCGCCACCTGCGCCGCCTCGTCCAGCAGCGCATCGAAGCCAAGCCCGGGCGCGAAGTTATCTCGATACCACTGCAAGCTGCCGGCCGCGCTTAGCATCACGCCCATCAGGTGCCAGGTGCCCGGCACAGCATGACAGAAAGCATGCAGACGACCCTGCGGCTCGAAAGCATAACTGGACAACGGCGCAAAGACCACGCCCGAAGTGCCAACAGTGACGCCAATGGTATCGGGCGCGACGCAGCCCATGCCGATTGCGCCCGCAGCCTGGTCGCCGCCACCGCCCACAACTGGTGTGCCCGCGCGCAAGCCTGTTTCCGCAGCGCCGGCCGCGCTGATGACCGCGGTGACTGCTGTGCCTTCGTGCACCGGCGGCAGCCAATCGGCGGGGATAGCCAGCGCCTCCAGCACTTCGGACGACCAGGCGCGCTCCGCCACATTCAGCAGCGAAGTGCCAGCCGCTCCGGCCAGATCGGTGGCATAGACATCGGTGAGCTTGTAGCGAATGTAATCTTTGGGCAGCAAGATCTGCGCCGCCCGCGCATAGACTTCCGGTTCATGGTCGCGCACCCACAACACTTTGGGCGCGGTGAAGCCGGCCACCGCCGGATTGCCAGTTAGCGCGAGCAACCTGTCCACGCCGATGCGTTCGGTCATATAGTCGCATTGAACCTGGGTGCGTTGGTCGTTCCACAAAATTGCCGGTCGCAGCGGCTCGCCCTTTTCGTCCAGCAGCGTCAAGCCGTGCATCTGCCCCGTCAGCCCGACCGCGTCGATATCGCCGCCGTCCAAGCCCGAATCCGCCAGCGCCGCGCGGATACTTTGCGTCATGCCCGCCCACCAGTCGGCTGCGTTTTGTTCGCTCCACAGCGGTTTGGGTTGGCTGATCGGCTGGGGCGCATTGGCGACAGCGACCACCGCGCCCGCCTCGTTGATGATGAGCGCTTTTGCGCCGGTTGTGCTGATGTCGAGTCCCATCAAATAGGGCATGCCTTGTCCTTTCGCGTTTCAAGCGCCCAGCAGCAGGATGTGCAGTTCGCGGGGCCCATGTGCGCCTTTGACCAGCTCATGCCCGATATCGGCGGTCTTGCTGGGCCCGCTGATGATGATGGTATTGCTGGAATCGCGGAAAGCGCTATAACCCGCCGCGCGCTGTGCCTCTGCCCAGCTTTCCAGGTCGGGCAAGATCTGCTCTCCCGACAGCAGCGCAATATGCAAGTCGGGCAACAGCGATGTCGCGCGGTAACGCCCCGCGCCGCTTTCCAGCACCAGACTGCCTGTGCCGGCCAGCGCCGCGCTGACGCCGGTGATGCCGACGCGCGCCTCTTCGTCAGCGTGCGCCGCGATGCCGACGCCCAGCGACTCCAGTGTGCCGCGCAGATCGTCCATGGGCAACTGCGCATCGTCCCAAGCCAGCGCCTTGGTGTCGCCATCCAGCAAAGTCATGATCTGTTCGACCGCTTCGCCAGGACCGCCCACGCGATGCACAAAGCTGCCCAGCCCTTCGGCAGCCGCGATGAATTGATCGATGCGCTGCTCGGTTGATTGTTCCCGCGGCGGGATCATGCTGCGCTTGATATCAACCGGCTCTCTGCTCAATACCGAGTCGTGGCTGGCATGCGCGCCCTGCGCCTCGCGCAGACGCCCTAATATGCGATCTCGCGCCGTGCTCATCGTAGCCCCCATCCCCCGGCCCCTTCCCCCATGCTGCGGGATGGGGAGCTACGGAATCCGCGATTTCCGCTTGAAAGCCCCGCCCTCATTTTGGGGGTGGGGTTTGGGGTGGGGGTTTTGCCCCTATGCGTGATCATTGTCGCGCTCTTTCCAAAGCTGCCGAAAAGGTTTGGGCGCAAAGGCGGGGAAGTCGCGGAACTCGCTCCAGTTGCCCAGCGGTCCAGGCATATATTCGCCCAGCAGCGCTTGACCAGCCCGCGCCGCGCGTCCACCCCAGGCAAAGCGCGCCGGCGATGTCATGCCCACCGCCCACAGCTTCATCGCCACATCCCAGCCGCCCGCCGATTCGCCACTTTGCACCAGATCATGACGCAGGTCGAGCAGCATGCGCGGCAAGTCGATATCGACCGGGCAGACTTGCTTGCAGCTGCCGCACAAACTGCTGGCATGCGGCAAGGGCGCTGCGTTTTCCAAGCCGACCAACAGCGGCGTCAGCACCGCGCCGATCGGACCGCCATACACCCAGCCATAGGCATGTCCGCCCGCGCTGCGATAGACCGGGCAGGCATTTTGGCAAGCGCCGCAGCGAATGCAAGCCAGCGCCTCGGCATAATCGGTGCCATAAATCTTGCTGCGTCCGTTGTCGACCAGGATGACATAACAGCGCGCGGGTCCATCGGCTTCGTGCGCGCGCGCCGGTCCGCTGAGTATATTGGTATACACCGAAAGCGGCTGGCCGGTGGCGCTGCGCGGCAGAACCTGGGTCAGCATAACGTAATCGGCGACTGTTTCCACTATTTTTTCGATGCCGACCAGCGCAATATGCACGCGTGGCATAGAAGTGCACAAACGGCCGTTGCCCTCGTTCATCACCAAGCCTATGCTGCCTGTCTCGGCGATGAGGAAGTTGCCGCCGCTGATGCCCATATCGGCGCTCAGAAAATCTTGGCGCAGCCGCTTGCGCGCAAATGCCACCATGGCTTCGGCATCATCGGTCGGCTGCATGCCCAGTTCGCGAACGAAGACATCGCGGATTTCGGCTTTGGTCATGTGCATAACCGGCGCGACAACATGGCTGGGCGTTTCGTTGTTGAGCTGGATGATGTATTCGCCCAGGTCGGTCTCGACAACGCGCAGTCCAGCCGCTTCCATGGCCTGGTTGACGCCCAGTTCTTCGCTGAGCATGCTCTTGCTCTTGGTGACGGTTTTCACCGCATGTCGCCGCGCGATATCAAGCACCAGTTGGTTCGCGCTTTCGGCATCTTCTGCCCATTCGACGCCCCAACCATTTTCGCGCAGCCTGTCTTCCGCCAGTTCCAGCAGCTCGGGCAGCTTGCGCAGGGCGCGTCGTTTGGCTTCGGCAGCCTGGGCGCGCATCGCTTCGCCGTGCGCATCGCCAAATTCGAACATGGCTTTGGCGCGGTTGTGATAGCCGCCACGGGTGCCGCTGCCAACCGCCTTCTGCAAGTCGGGGTTGTGCAGGGCGATATCTGCCAGCGAGACAAAGTCGTTGGAACGCAGCTCCACACTCATTATGCTTCCACCTGACCTGTCGGGGGGATTGAGGGGGGTCTGAGCGGGCGAGTCATCGCCTCGCCCCTACGCGCAGGTGTCGGGGAGACCGAGGTGGGTTTGCGCAGCCCCTTCGCCAATACATCCGCCAGGTGCAGGACGCGCTTGCTGGACTTGCCGCGCGACAAGCCGCCATTCATCTGCGTCATACAGCTGACATCGCCGGTTACGATCGTCTCGGCGGGGCTGGCGTTGATATTGTCGACTTTGTTGCGCAGCATGGCATTGCTCAGCGCCGGCATCTTGATGCTGAACAAGCCGCCAAAACCACAGCAGACCTCGCATTCATTCAGTTCGCAAAGCTCGGCATTGCCCAGCTGCGCCAGCAGGTCGCGCGCCGCTCCGCCCAATCCCAAACCGCGCAGCCCATGACAGGCATCGTGCATGGCGAAACTTTGTGGCTCGGGCAAAACCAAATCCAGGTTGACCAAGCCCAGTCCTTCCACCAGGTATTCGCTGAATTCCCAGGTGATGGCGGCGATGCGCTGAGCCTGTTCGTACAGTTCGCCATCTTCGGGCGCGAACAGGCCGGGATATTCGTGGCGCAGCATCGTCGCGCACGAGCCCGAGGGCGTAACAATGACTTCGGCAGCCTGAAAGGCTTTGAAGAAGTGCCTGGCGACCGTGCGAGCTTCATCACGATAGCCGCTGTTGAAGGCTGGCTGCCCACAGCAGGTCTGCGCTGGCGGAAAGACCACGCGCGCGCCCACATGCTCGAGGATATCGACCACCGACATGCCCGTGCCCGGATACACCATATCGACGATGCAGGTGACAAACAAAGAGACGACCTTGCCTTTGGGCGATTCTCGCTGCGGGAGTGCCATGCGCCGCTCTTTCGCACTTGTTTGGATATCGCGCGGCTATTCTAGCACAGGGTTTGCAAAAGATTGAATCATAAAGAGGGCAGGGTGTGGTGTTGTAGTGGTCCCGGCAAAATTTGACTTCGGCGCGAATCTAATCTATACTCCGTTTGTTCCAATTGCGCTCACACTGCCCTTGGGAACATGCTCATGGATGCCTGCCGTATAATGCGACCCCGCGCGCGACGCTTCAGCCTGATGTTTCTCATCAGCCTCATCGCACTGCTTAGTGCGTCCTTGGCACAGGCGCAGGACCCCACGCCAACGCCAGTGCCAGCCATCGACACGATAGAAGTGCAAGTGACCGATGTAACCAGCAGCAGCATCTCCCTGGCCTGGCAGCCTGTCAAAGGCATGACCCATTATACGATTCAGTATTACAACGATTCCCGATATCTCTGGAACTGGCGCATCCCTACTGGCAGCATTGACACTGCAAAAACCAGCTACACCCTCAAGGGCTTAAAGCCCAACGCGGAATACGACATTGAAGTGCGCGGCACATTTAGACGCGGCGGGACTACTTATGTGGGTACAGAATGGCGGCGCTTTTCCGTCACCACCAATGGCAGCACGCCAACGCCCGTGCCCGAGACCGAGCCACTGACCAAGCTGAATGTCATGTACAAGGGGCATGACGGAGACCCCAGATATGTCAACTTAAGACTGCTGTGGGACGGACCAACGCACACGGGGCATTATATCGCAGCCGTG
>JAJEBK010000027.1 GCA_022823945.1 Anaerolineae bacterium
ATCGAGGTAGTCTACAATCAGCTACGACCGCATAGCGCTCTAGGCTACAAGACGCCGGCAGAAACCGAGGCGCAGTGGCAGCAGCAAAACTCCCTCAAAGTTTCTGAGATTTTGTGTCCAATAAAATAGGACCATTACAGGAGTCAATGCAGTGACATTGAAGCAATACATGCGGCGAGCCTGGCCCCTATACGCGATGATCGTGCCGGGTGTGATCTTCGTCCTGCTCTTCCGCTACTATCCGATGTACGGCGTGGTCATCGCATTTCAAGATTTCAGCCCAGCCAAGGGATTTGCCGGCTCGCCCTGGGTAGGCTGGGAGAACTTTGAATTTTTGTTTCGCGCGCCAGAGTTCGGGCGCATCCTGGGCAACACCGTGCTGATCGCGGTCGCCAAAATCGTCGCCGATCAGATCGGGGCGATCATCCTGGCGCTGCTGCTGAACGAGGCGCGCATTCTGCTCTTCCGCCGGGCGATCCAAACATTGATCTATCTGCCCTATTTCCTCTCCTGGATCGTTCTCGGCGGCATCCTGCTCGATATCCTCGCGCCGCATGGCATCCTCAATCAAGCCATCGGCAACTTCGGCATCAAGCCCCAGCTCTTCCTGGGCAGCAACAATTGGTTTCGCGGTACGGTGATTACCTCCGGCTTTTGGAAGAATGTCGGCTTCTCGACCATCATCTACCTGGCAGCGCTGACCTCCATCAACCCCACCTTGCACGAAGCGGCGGCCATTGACGGCGCCGGGCGCTTCCGCCGCATCTGGCATATCACGCTGCCGGGCATTAAACCAACCATTGTGCTGCTGGCGGCGCTGAGCCTGGGCGATGTCCTGGAAGCCGGCTTCGAGCAGATTCTGACACTCTATAGCCCAGCCGTCTACCGCACCGGCGACATCATAGATACCTATGTCTATCGTGTTGGCATCGTCTCGGCGCAGCACAGCCTGGCGGGCACGGTCGGGCTCTTTAAGTCTTTCATCGGATTCTTTTTGATCTCGCTCTCCTGGTATCTGGCGGACCGCTTCGCCGGCTATCGCATCTTTTAGGGCAGCCCGATGATCCGCGACAGCAACTGGTTCAGCCGCCTCTTTGATGGATTCAACTATGTATTCCTGATTGTCTTCGCGATGCTTTGCCTGGCACCGATGGTGCACATATTCGCGGTTTCACTCAGTGGGCGGGCACCGGCCACTGCTGGCTTCGTCTCGTTTTGGCCGATCGACTTCACGCTGGAAAATTACCAAGAGGTGATGGGCTCGCGCACTTTCTTCCGCTCCTTCGTCATTTCTGTCGTACGCGTCTTGACGGGAACCAGCTTGAACATGGTCCTGATCATCCTCACGGCTTATCCGCTTTCGAAGTCGTCGCGCGCCTTTCGGGGACGCACGCTGTTCATGTGGTTTTTCGTCTTCGCCATGCTGTTCAGCGGCGGCTTGATCCCGCTATTTCTGGTGGTGCGCAACCTCGGTTTGCTCAACACCCTCGGTTCGCTGATTGTGCCCGGCGCTCTGCCCATCTTCAGCATGATCCTGATGATGAACTTCTTCCGCAGCGTTCCCAAAGAATTGGAAGAATCGGCTTTCATTGACGGGGCTTCCCACTGGCGCGTGCTGTGGCATATCTATATTCCTCTGTCGCTTCCCGCCATCGCCACCCTGACTTTGCTGGCAGCCGTAAACCACTGGAACGCCTGGTTCGATGCCTTGATTTACATGACCGACACCGCCAACTATCCCATGCAGACCTACTTGCGCACGATCGTGGTCGAGCTGGATCTGACCAATGTGGGCATCGACCCGCGTGATCTGCAGCGACTCTCCGACCGGGCGATCCGCGGTGCGCAGATCGTGGTGGCGACCGTGCCTATCCTCATCGTGTATCCTTTCTTGCAGCGTTATTTCATCAGCGGCATCAGGCTCGGCGCGGTGAAGGAGTAGGTCTTGAGCGCTTTCCGCTTTCACCCCCATCCCCCAGCCCCTTCCCCCATTGAGAGGGAAGGGGAGCCTCGCTTCGGCCTGCAGTACCCTTATGAGCGGAAGGAGCTATTTTTGGCAGCTGGCGAAAAAGTAGCTTTGGGAAGTCCCTCCCTCCTTGTGGGGGAGGGATTTAGGGTGGGGGCATTATGACCATCCAACCTGTCTTCGGCGGCGGCGTCTTCCCTTTCGGAACGCATGTCTACCGCGAACCCTGCCTGGATATCGACGCCGTCCTGGCTGACCTGCCGCTGCTGAAACGCTATGGCTTCAACATGATCAAAATTCAGGAGCATTGGTCGGCGGACGAGCGCGAAGAAGGCGTCTACGATTTCAGCCGCGTGGAACGGGTCGTCCAGCGCGCCGACGAACTGGGGCTGGGCGTCTACCTGGGCTTGACCATGGAGCAGGCGCCGGCCTGGCTCTGGCGCAAATTTCCCGATTGCCACTTCGTCTATGCCGATGGACGCTCGCATAATCAGCCCGCCCAATACACCATCCCCATGGACGGCAAGCCCGGTCCATGCTGGGATCACCCTGGCGCGCGGGCGGCGGCGTCCCGCTTCATCGCCCAGCTGGCGCAGACGCTGGGACAATACAAAAATATCTGGGCGTGGAATACCTTTCAGGAGATCGGGTTCTGGCCGAACACGGCTGGCAAGCTGGGCTTTTGCTATTGCCCGCATACGCTGGAGCGCTTCCGCCAGTGGCTGCGCGAGCTATATGGAGATTTGTCCGCGCTGAATGCCGCCTGGCAGATCAACTACGCGCATTGGGACGAGGTGGAGCCGCCCCGCCGCGAAGAGCCGCTGGCACCTTTCATCGATTGGCGCTACTACATGGACGATGTCTATATGGCGCGTCAACTCGCTTTCAAGACGCAGGCGCTGCGCGAGAACGACCCGTACAAGCGCCCCGTCTTCAGCCATGCCGATACGCCCCGCGTGGGCAGCGGCGCGGAATTCAACTGGGCGCGGACGGGCGACTTCTTCGGCACCAGCAACTACCCGAAATGGAACAACGGCCACCCGTGGGACGACCTCGTCGATGACGAAACGGCGGCGCTGCGAAACGAACTCTGGGAAGAGATGATGCTATGCACCGACTTGGCGCGCGGCTGCAATGGGCGCGACCGGGCGCTGTGGGGCGCGGAGTTCCAGGGCGGTCCCATTTCCACATCCTTGCATTATGGGCGCAAACCGACTCCCGCAGACCTGCGCCTGTGGATGCTGGCGGGCTTGGCTTGCGGCATGACCGGCATCAGCTTTTGGAATCACCGCGTCGAGCGATTCTGGAAAGAAGGCAACGGCTTCGGCTTGTTGGATCCGCTCGGCGATAGCAGCAGGCGCATGCGGGCGGTCAGTCAGGTCGGCGCGGCAATCCAGCGGCATGGCGAGTTCTTCGCCAATTCGCAGCCACCGCGCGCACAAGTCGCCATCTTGGTCAACGAAGACCACTATCACTTCTTCCAAGCCTGCAACGGCGATGTCATTGAGCATTACCGCTACAACATGCGCGGGCACTATGCGCGGCTGTGGCGGCTGGGCGTGGTGGTCGACTTTTTGGATGCGCAGCAAGTCGGCGCGGGCGAACTAGCGCACTACAACGCGGCGATTTTGACCATGCCGCTGAGCCTGGACGCCGATTACTTCACGCAGTTGCAATCCTTTGTCGAGGCTGGCGGTTGCTTGATCGCGGAAGCCTGCCCGGGTCGCTGGGACAAATATGGCTGGACAACGCTCTCGCAGTTGGTGGCTGGCGGCGAAGAGGTCTTCGGCGCGCGCCATGAGGATTTGGTGATGATCTGCGAAGCGGGTGCCCCGTCTCGCTGGATGCCAACGCCCAGGCACTATAGCGAATTCGACCCGCCGACCCTGCTGAGCGGCGAGGGGAGTTGTGCGGGCTTGCAAGTTCGCGCCAATTTCTGGCTGCAGACTTTGCAGCCGACCAGCGGCGAGCCCATCTTGTATCGCGATGACAAAGTCGCTGGCGTCCGCAACCGGTATGGAGCAGGGCAAGCCGTCTTGTTGGGCAGCTTCCTGGGCTTTGGTGCCCTGGCTTATCGGGCTGCCGATGCCGACACAGACGCCTTTTTGCTGCGCTTGCTGGCGGATGCGGGCGTGGAGGCGGATCGCTGCGGAGGGCTGCTGCGCAGACGGCGCGAATGGCAGGGGCGGCAAGCCTGGTTTCTCATCAATCCCGAGCGCGAAGCTGTCTGCATAGACTTGAGCAAAGAAGGCTTCGCCGAAGTGACCGATCTGCTGGGCGACAGCCTCATCGCCCAATCCGAGCGCGAAATCAGCCTGCGCGTCCCGGCGATGAATCTGGCTTGCCTGCTGCTTTCGCCTTGAACGCGTAGACGAGGACCACCACGCCTTACTGCTGTGCCCGCTGTGTGTAGAAGTGACAAAGGACAAATCATGAAAATCACTCGCATTGACTGCCATGTGCTGCTCGTGCCCGAGTTTTCTACCGAAGCCTGCTCGTCGGCGCAGGACAACCTGGTCGTGGAGATTCACACCGACGTGGGCATCAGCGGCATCGGCGAAACCGATGTCAATCCGTGGATCGCGCGCGCCTGCATCCAAGCCCGCGGCACGCACATCATGGGCTTGGGGCTGGAAGAGATGCTGCTAGGCGAAGACCCGCTGCAGCCCGAAGCTATCTGGCAAAAGCTCTACAGCGGCTCAAAAATGAACGGGCGGCGCGGCGCTTTGATCTGTGCGCTGGGCGCGATCGACATGGCGCTCTGGGATATCAAAGGCAAGGCGCTGGGGCTGCCCATTTACAAGCTGCTGGGTGGCGCAGTCAAAGACAGCATCACGCCCTATGCCTCCCTGCTGCCCACCGGCGATACCTTGCAGGAATACCGCGACTCCCTGCTGGACAAGCTCTTGCAAGCGCGTGGCTTCGGCTTCAAAGCCGCCAAGCTGGAAATCTGCATCAATGGTCCCTACACGCACAACGCCCTGCAGGAGCATGACGACCATATTGCGGAAATTGTGGCGGATTGCCGCGCGGCTGTCGGCAACGGCATGACTCTGATGGTCGATGTCGCTTATGCCTGGGGCGATGCCCGCACGGCGCTGCGAGTGATTGACCAGTTGCTGCCTTATGACCTGTTCTTCCTGGAGACGCCCATCAATATAGACGACCTGGCTGGCTATGCCTTTATCGTCGACCATTCGCCGATTCGCATCGCCGCGGGCGAGTGGCAAAATACGCATTTCGAGTTCATCGATCTGGCGATGCACGGCAAGTTGGATGTGCTGCAGCCGGATATAGGGCGGGTCGGCGGTTTCACAGAGGCGCGCAAAGTGGCGCAGTTGGCGGCGGACCAAGGACGTCTCATCGTGCCGCACTGCTGGAAGACCGGCATCGGCATCGCGGCCAGCGCCCATCTCGGCTTTGCCACGGCTTGCTGCCCCTTCATCGAGTATCTGCCCGTCCATCTGTCCGAATCCGCGCTGCGCGACGAACTGGTGGCGGATGAATTGCAGATGATCGATGGCGAAATCCCGCTGCCGCAGAAGCCCGGTCTGGGCATCGAGCTCAATCGCGAGGCACTGGAAAAATACCGGGTCTAGAGCAAACCCGCAACAATCTCGGCGAGCAGCCTGGCACCGGTCATCTTGGGCATGTGCAGTTCCTTTCGATACGCGCTGCGTAGTGGCATGAGGATAGCGTTGTGTATGAATTCTTGCCAGCAAGGCGACGCGCTGCGACCCAGAAACGGCTGGTTCGGCAATTTGTGGAAATTATTTGACAAATCTGTGGGCATAGGATATAGTTAAACTAAATGAAGTTAATCGTTTAACTTGCATGCAGATTATCGTCATGATAAGGATAATAGACTGCGCCAGCGTGTCGGGAAAAGGAGGTGTTTGCGCAGAAGGTATTGAGCGTGGATGTGACAAGAAAACATTGCCAAGTTAAGGAGAAAACGATGTCTGAGAATGGCAAGTTAAACAGCAAACAAATCAGCCGCCGCGACATGCTGAAGATGCTGGGTGGCAGCGCAGCGGGCCTGAGCCTGGCGAAGGTCGCCGGGCTGGGTGGCAGCGCCGCAGTTTTGATGCGTGGCATGCCGGCCGGCGCGCAGAGCAAGGTCGAAATCTGGACCGGCTTCGGGCAAGGGCGTATGGCCGACGCTATGACTGGCGCGATCGATCAATTCGCGGCCGAGAACCCGGACTTTGCGCCGGAGCATATTATCGTGCCCTGGGGCGAGATCACCGACCGCGTGATCGCCGCCACCGCCGCCGGCTCGCCGCCCGATGTACATCGCGGTTGGTCTGGGACAGTTGGCAATGCCGCTATCGGCGCGCTGACCAATTTGCAGCCTTATGTCGATGCGCAAAATGTCGACCTGATGGACTTCTGGCCCGCAACGCTCAACCAGATGAAGTATCAGGGCGATGTCCACGCCATGAGCATCTCGACCATCGTGCAATTCTTGTATTACAACAAGGACCGCATGCGCGAGGTCGGCTTGGACCCCGACAGCCCGCCGACGACCATCGCCGAATTGGACGAGCAGGGCGCGGCGCTCAATGAAATCGGCGATGACGGCGAAATCCTGCGGCTTGGCTTCTCGCCGACTGTGCCGGGTCTGCAAGTCTGGGACTGGGGTGCCGCTTTCGGCAGCCAATACTGGGACGAAGCCGAGGGCAATATCGCCATCGACGAAGAAGCCATGATCGCTTTGTTCGAGTGGTACAAGTCCTATGCCGATGAGTTTGGCGCCGAGAACCTGCAAGCCTACGCCAGCACCTACGGCGGCAATAATTTCGGCCGCAATACGCCACAAGGCATCTACTACACGGGCTTGATCACCTTCTGGGTGCTGGGCAGTTGGTCTTATAACGATATGGGCGAATATGGTCCCGATGTCGATTTCGATGTTATTCCCGTCCCGCAACTGGAAAGCGCTGACGACTCTGCGCCGGGCACATCCAATGGCAATATGTATCTGGTGCCCGCCAATTGCGCCAACCCGGATGGCGGTTTCGCTTTCGCCAACTTCATGAGCTCATCGCCCTATGTAGCTATCAACAAGGCGCTGCCAGACAGTGTCATGCCGTCAAGAAGTTCGCTGGCGAACCTGCCGGAAGTTGACGAAAAAGAAGGCGGCTGGACGATTTTGGCGCGCGACGAGATTTTGCCGAACTCGTTGCAGCGGCCCAGCTTCGGCGGCAACGGCTTCTTCGGCCGTGCGCTGGAGGAAGGCGCGGAGAATGTCATGTTCCATGGCGCAGACCCGGCCGAAGTGCTGGCCGATGCGGTCGCGCGTTCACGCCGCGAAGTAGAGCGCCTGCGGGGGTAGCGGCGCATCCACTTCGGGAACACTACAACCCCACCCCCGGCCCCTCCCCGAAGCATCAGGGAGGGGAGGAACAAATGCGGCGAACTGCGAAATGGAAAGTCGTGGCAATATGCAGAATCCCGCAATAACCTTCCCCCCATTGCAATGGGGGGACCGAGGGGGGTAGAAAGCCGCGTGTGAACCTACACGCAACTGTGGTAACTAGGGTAATTGAGCGGCCGCATGTTTCGACGCAAACGCGACCCCGCCAGCCAACCCAACAGCTGGCGCACAGACAACCTGCCGGGCTGGGGCTTGTTCTTCATCGCGCCCTGGGTTTTCGGCTTCATCGCCTTCACTGTCTATCCCTTCTTCGCCTCGCTATACTTCAGCTTCACCAACTTCAACATCATCAACTTTACGCCGCGTTGGGTGGGCTTGGACAATTATGTCGAGCTTTTCACCTACGATCCTCTCTTTTGGATATCCATCGGCAACTCAATCAAATACGCCGCTTTGCTGCTGGTTGCCGCCACCATATTTGACATCTTCATCGCCTACCTGCTCAGCCTCAATGTAAAGTTCTTGTCCATCTATCGCACGATCTTCTTCTTCCCGGTGCTGGTGCCAGTGGTAGCGGCCAGCCTAACCTGGATCTGGATTCTGAACCCGCGCTTTGGCTTGATGAACGGCTTGCTCGACCTGATTGGCATCAAGGGTCCCAACTGGCTGGCATCGCCCGACACCGCCATGTATTCGCTGATTTTCATCGCCGTCTGGGGCAGCGGGCGCAGCGTCATCGTGTACTTGTCCGGCTTCAATGACATCCCGAGTCAGCTTTACGAAGCGGCTGACATCGATGGCGCGTCAGGGTTGCAGAAGTTCCGCCGCATCACCCTGCCGCTGCTGACTCCACAAATCTTTTTCAATGTAGTCACGCTCATCATCTTTTCGCTGCAATCCTTCAGCGAAGTCTACATCATGACTGGCGGTGGACCAGCGAATTCCACCCTGCTCTACGCCGTGAACCTGTACAACCGCGCCTTTCACGATTTCGCCATGGGCTATGCCTCGGCGCTGGCCTGGATTATGTTCCTGCTCATCCTCGGTCTGACCTTGCTCATATTCAAGTTCCTCAGCGGGAGAGTCATCTATGAGCGTTAGGAGCCGCCGCTAGCATGTCCGCTATGCAGCCAACCGCGCCGCTGCGTCGCGCCTTCAGCCGCGAAGAGCGCAATTATTTGCTTCGACAGCGGCTGAAATCAGTCGCCGCGCATGCCGTGCTGATCATCTTCGGCATCGCTTTCATGCTGCCTTTCGTCTGGATGATCAGCAGTTCCATGAAGCCCAATGTCGATATCTTCGAGTTGCCTGTGCGTCTGATACCCAAGACGCTGCGCCTTGAGAATTACATCGACGCCACCAATGCCATCCCCTTCTGGCAGTATCTGTGGAACTCGACTTATTACACGATCTTCGCCACCATCGGCGCTGTGCTGTCCAATACTTTCATCGCCTATGGATTTTCGCGGGTGCGTTGGCGGGGGCGGAATGTCGTTTTCATCATCGTCATCGCCACCATGATGCTGCCTTTCCAGGTGCGCATGATCCCGCTGTACATCCTCTTCGCCAGGCTCGGCTGGCTTAACACTTTCTTGCCGCTGATCGTGCCCAACTTCTTTGGCAACGCCTTTTACATATTCCTGATGCGCCAGTTCATGATGACACTGCCGCGTGAACTGGACGATGCCGCGCGCATTGATGGCGCGAGCGAATGGGGCATCTTCTGGCGGATCGCCGTCCCGCTGTCCAAACCGGCCATTTTGACCGTCGCCATCTTCGAAATCATCCACACCTGGCACGACTTCATCGGTCCGCTGGTTTACCTGCGCCACCCCACCAAATACACATTGTCGATTGGCTTGCGGCTCTATTTCACGCAATACGGCGCAGAATGGGGTTTGTTGATGGCGGCGGCGGCCATGTTCACGATTCCGATGGTGATTTTCTTCTTCTTCGCCCAGCGCTCCTTCATCGAGGGCATTACCCTGACCGGGCTCAAAGGCTAGCAGGATGAGCCGACTCCTATTCCAGCCACAAACGCGTGATGCCTTGCGCGCCGGCATCGACACCCTGGCGGGCGCGGTTATGCCGACCTTGGGTCCGTTGACCGGTCCGGTCGCCCTGGAAGAAACTACACGCAAAGGTTCGCCCGAGCTGCTGGACGATGGTGGCGCGATCGCCCGGCGCATCCTGCAGCTGCCCGACAAACATGCCGATGTCGGCGCGATGCTGCTGCGCGAGATACTGTGGCGGCAGAAAGAACGGTATGGCGATGGCGCGGCTACCACGGCAGCGCTTTATCAAAGTGTCTTTGCCCAAGGCCACCGCTTCATCAACGCGGGCGGCGATGCCATGCTGCTGCGCCGACACCTGGAAAGTGGCATGCGCCTGCTGCTGGACGAGCTGCGCGCTTTGGCGAGACCGGTCGAAAGCGCGACGGAACTGGAACGGCTGGCGGTGTCGATTTGTGGCGATGCCGATATCGCGGTGGCGCTGGCAGATATCTTTGATGTGCTCGGCGCGCATAGCCCGGTCGAAGTGCGCGATGGCGGGCGCGATTTACAGCACGAGTTTTTTCTGGGTTCATTTTGGGAGAGCAAAGTTCCATCCAATATAGTCTTTGAAGGGCAGGCGGGCGACCGCATCGAACTGCGCAACACCGCCTGGCTCATCAGCGACTTTGAGTTGGACGACTTGAACGCTCTGGTCGAACTGGTGTCGCAAGTTGTCCAGGCGGGCTGCGACTCGCTGGTCATTGTCGCCAAGTCTTTTTCCGAGCAGGTCATCGCGGCTCAAGGCGCAAACAGCCGCATGGCTGATTTCCGACTCGTCTACCTGGAAGTTACCGGCTTGCTGGACGAACAAACGGCGGCGCTGGACGATCTGGCGCTGCTCACGGGCGGGCAAGCGCTGCACAAGCTGGCCGGGCACAGCCTGGGCGCTGTCGAATCTGCCGCGCTGGGCAAGTCGGAGCTGGCTTGGCTGGACCACAACCGCTTTGGTGTCATTGCCGGGGCTGGCGATGAAGCGGCTGTAGAAAGCGAGATCACGGCGTTGCGAAGGCGCTTTCGCAACAGCGATGACGACAGGCGGCGGCATGTATTGGGCGCGCGCCTGGGCCGGCTGCGCGGCGGCTCGGCGGTGGTGTATTGCAATGGCAGCAGCGAGAGCGAAATGCGCTTCCGCCGGGAGTTGGTGTCACACACAATCGCGGCGCTGCGTTCCGCCCTGCTGAAAGGCGCGTTGCCCGGTGGCGGCACGGCGCTGCTGCGCTGCCTCGATGCCCTGCAGCGGGCGCATGATAGTAGCGCGGATGTGCACGAGCGAGCGGCGCTGCAGATTCTGATGAATGCGGTGCAAGTCCCTTGCCAGCAGTTGCTGCGCAACGCCGGGCACGAAGCGCCCAGCCTGGTCGTGAACGAGCTTCTGCACAGCAAGAATGGAGCGGGTTATGACCTGTCTGCAGGCATGGTCGCCGATATGTGGTCGCAGGGCGTGCTGGATGCGGCGGCGGCAGTGCTGGCTGCGGTGCGCAATGGCATCGGCGGGGCAGCTTTGGCGCTGACCATTGAGGCGATCGTGCATCGTGTTAATCCGCCCTTGGCCATCGAGCCGGGTGGATTGCCGGCCGATACGCAGATGGGCAACATTGAAGTGAAGTGAACATTTGATGAAAGAGCAGACTTTGAGGAGAGAGGGAACGATGGGTTGGAAACCGACGGCGGAACAAGCGCAGCAATACGAAGAACGCGGCTACTTCACTGTGCCCAATGTGGTTTCGAGGCAGACGGCGGCTGAGATGCTGGGCGTGATAAAAAACGCCATAATGACACCCGATACAGAAGATATTGGCACAGACGCCGACCCTATGGACCCCATGCTGGACGATACACCCGAGGCGCGCGCCGTGCGCTTTCGCAAGCTCAACAAGTTCAACCAGCGCAATCCGCTCATCTGGCACAACGCCCATTGCGGGCAGCCCGTGCTGGATATCGCGCGTTACTTTTTGGGCGACGACATCTTGCTGAAATATGACAGTTGCTTCTTGAAACCGGCGAAATCGGGCAGCGCGACGCCTTGGCATCAAGACAATGGTCTTTGGCGCGATGGCGATACCGAGCCCTTTAACTTCTGGATGGCGCTGGACCCCGCCACGATCGAAAATGGCTGCTTGCAGATGATCCCCGGCAGCTACAAAACCGAAATCGTGCATCATGTTTTGTACCAGAACAGCATCCATGGCGAGCTGCCGCGCGAACGGGTCGAAGAGATGATCGACACCTATGGCGTGGAACATATTGAGCTGGAGCCAGGCAGCGTCGTCGTCTGGCACAGCAACGCCTGGCACTACAGCCCGCCCAACACCAGCGACAAGGGGCGCATCGCCATCGCCGGCGTCATGAGCAGCCCGGATATCGTGGAAAATGGCAACAGCGGCGATGTCGGTTACAAGTGGCTGATGAAGCAGGGACAAGTCATGCCCGACTTCCCCGCCCAGGAATACGCCATGCAGCGGACGCCAACCGGCAAAGCTGTACCCTGGATCAAAATCGACGAGCCGCGTTAGCCAGAAGCAGTGGAGTCGCGCTTGATCAACCGCGAGGGCATGATCACGCGCTGGACGGCCATATCTGGCTCGGCAATGCGGCGCAGCATGAGTTGCGCGGCTTTTTCGCCTATGACAGTCGGGTCGGTGGCCACGCTGGTGAGGCTGGGCTGCCAGAGTGAGGCTTCTTCTACATCGTCAAAGCCAATGACAGCGAAGTCTCTGCCCGCCTCGATGCCAGCGGCGCGCAAACCCAGGATCACCCCAAAAGCGATCACATCGCTGTAACAGAAAGCGCAACCCGGTGTCTGTGGGTTGTCCAGCAACTGCTGCACCGCTTCATAACCGCCACGCCGCGTTGTCGGGCTCTCGACACACAGCGCCGGGTCGAAGTCAATTGCATGCCGTTGCAGGATCTGACGATAACTGTGCAGCCGCCGCCTGCGTGTCTCTTCCTGGTCATAGCCGCCGATGAAAGCGATGCGCCGGTGCCCCTGCGCGATCAAGTGCTCAATCGCCCGGGCTGTGCCATCTTCGTCGGCCATGCCCACACAATCCACCCCCAACTGCGGAAAATACGGTGTCAGCAACACCAGCGGACAATAGGCAGCCGTCTTGCGCAGCGTTTCCAGGTCGGAGCCAGTGACGGGCGACAGCAGCAAGCCATCGACGCCGCGCTCGAGCATCGCGCGGATGAGCCGCGCCTGCTTTTCGTGGTAGCCACCGTCGGCTGCCAGCAGCAAACTGTAATCTTGCCTCGCCAATACCGACTCTGCGCCAGAAGTCAACTCGGCAAAATAGGGATTGGACATGTCCCTGACGATCAAGCCGATCGTGCTGGAGCGCTGGGTGCGCAGGCTGGCGGCGCGCTGATTGTACACATAGTCCAGCGATGCGGCCGCGGCTTTCACGCGCCGGCTGGTAGCGGGAGATATGCGTGGGCTGCTGCGCAGAGCCAGGGAAGCCGTCGCTGTGGAGACATTGGCGGCATCGGCGACATCTTTCAGGGTGGCTTTCTTTTTCGGTTTTGTCGGCGCAGCTGACATGTTGCACCTCGCCATGCGCGAGAAGTGAAGAAGGGGCGGCTGTGCAGCGATTCTAACACAATCGGCGCGTCAACCCCCTCGGTCCCCCGACAGGTCTGGAAAGCACTGGCTACCCTCTCCGTCCTGACGGGGAGGGGCTGGGGGAGGGGTTATTGCGCGCCCGACCACGCAGCCTGTGATTGCGGCGAGCCACTGCTACAATATCATCCAGCGAGTCGGCATGTACTGCGCGGACTGGACAAAGCAGACGACGAAAGGTCGCGAACATGGAAAAGCTGGCGGATATCGGCTTGATCGGCTTGGCGGTGATGGGGCAGAACCTGGCGCTGAATATAAACGACCATGGCTTCTGCGTAGCGGTCTTCAACCGCACCACATCCAAAGTATCGCGCTTTTTGGCGAACGAAGCGCAAGGCACAGACATCATCGGCTGTTATACGCCCGAAGAATTCGTGGCCAGCATCAAGCGTCCGCGCAAGATTATTCTCATGATCCAGGCGGGCGCGCCGGTGGACAAGTCCATCGCGCAGTTGTCGCCTCTGCTGGACGACGGCGACATCATCATCGACGGTGGCAATTCCAACTTCAAGGACAGCATCCGCCGCGCCAGCGAGGTCGAGGCGCTGGGCAAGCTCTTTGTGGGGGCGGGCATCAGCGGTGGCGAAGAAGGCGCGCGCCATGGACCATCCATCATGCCCGGCGGATCGACCGCTGCCTGGAGAGAGGTCAAGCCGATTTTGCAGGCGGTGGCGGCCAAGGTGGCAGATGGGACGCCCTGCTGCGACTGGGTGGGCGAAGACGGCGCCGGACACTTCGTGAAGATGGTGCACAACGGCATTGAATACGGCGATATGCAGCTGATCTGCGAAGCCTGGCACATCATGTCCACGGTGCTGGGCATGAGCGAGGCTGAATGCAGCGCGGTGTTCGAACGTTGGAATACCGGCGCGCTGGAATCCTTTCTCATCGAGATCACCGCCGATATCCTGGCTTTCCAGGATGAAGACGGGCGTCCGCTTGTGCGATCAATCCTGGACACGGCATCGCAAAAAGGCACGGGCAAATGGACAGCCATCACGGCGCTGGAAGAAGGCACGCCTTTGACTCTGATCGGCGAGGCGGTGTTCGCGCGCTGCCTGTCCGCCATCAAACAACAGCGCGTGGCCGCGGCGCAAGTGCTGCCTGGTCCCCAAGCGGCTTTCCGCGGCGACAAAAATGCTGTTATCGCCCAGTTGGAGCAGGCAGTATACGCAGCCAAGATTATCAGCTATGCGCAGGGTTATATGCTGATGCGCGATGCGGCGCAGACCTACAAGTGGAATCTGAATTATGGTGGCGTGGCGCTGATGTGGCGCGAAGGTTGCATCATCCGCTCGGCATTTTTGGGCAAAATCCAGGAAGCCTATGCCAAAGACGCGGCGCTTTCGAACCTGCTGCTGGACGATTATTTTAGCGAGGCGGTCATCGCAGCGCAATCGGCCTGGCGCAGTGTCGTGGCGCTGGGCATCCAGCACGGCATCCCCCTGCCCATTATGAGCGGGGCGCTGGCTTTCTACGATGGCTTTCGGTCGGAGCGGCTGCCAGCCAATCTTTTGCAGGCACAGCGCGATTATTTCGGCGCGCACACCTATGAACGGGTGGACCGTCCCCGCGGCGACTATTTCCACACCAACTGGACGGGCACGGGCGGCAATGTCACGGCGGGCAGTTATGATGCCTGACGGCAAGCCTTCTGTGTTTCAAGCCGGCAAGTCAGGCACGAACTGATAACCTGGCTCGCGCTGCTGGCGGCGCAGGATAGGCACGATCTGCCGCCAGGTGCCCAGCACGCCCCGCGTTGGCGCAGGCGTATCATCTTTGACAAGTCGATGCAATTCCGCCAGGTGATAAAAGGGCACAGCCGCATACATGTGATGCTCGATGTGGTAATTCATCTGCCAGTACAAAAATGCCAGCACAGGATGTAGCAGGATCGTGCGCGTGTTCAGCCGATAATCGCTGACCTCGTCCGAGAGCCCGATATGCTGCGCTTCGTTGAGCAAGAATTGGAAGCCGCCGCCGTAAAATGGTGCCAGCGTCGTCAATATGGGCAGCATGTACCAACCCTGCCACAGCGAAATCGCCACGATCAACCCATGCCCAAGCAGCAGAACCCGCGCCCAGTTGAACAGCCGCCGCCGGCCTTCGATTGCCTGGGGCGGGAAGAGCGCGCGTTCCCAGTCGTTGTCGATGCGCCCCAGACTCAGCAAAAACACGCCTCTCCAGCGCAGCCACAACCCACGCGGATTGATCACGGCGAAACTGAGATAGGAGCGCAGCGTCAACTCCCGCGGCAGCACAACTTCCAGGTCATCGGGCGGATGCAGGGTATAGCGGTGGTGCGCCTGGTGGCTCGCCCAAAATGACACATGGTTGTACCAGCCCAGGAAGCTGTAGATATTGCGAAAAATGTTGTTCAGCGCCGGCGTTTTGAAAACCGTCTTGTGGCATAACTCGTGAAAACCATTAACCAGGAATGCCCACAGCGAGCCATGCAGATAGATCAGCGCCAAAGCCGCCAGCGGATGCGCGTGATAGGTCCCGTGCCAAGCCAGACCGCCGCTGCAAGCCAGCAGCAAAAGATGCCCGACCGCCTGAAACAGCCCGCGCCGGTCGCTGCGTTGGTTGAGCCGAGCCAAATCGGCCGCGGAAATCGGCGAGCGATACCAGCGAATTTTTTGCTTTGGGACTGATGCGGTCATGTCGCCATTCGTTCCACAATGCACGCACGCGATTCGGCGCAGGGGCAGTCGCTACTCAAACGACAGCATCGCTTTGATGACGCCCGTCGCCGGATCAAGCCAGGTCGGGAAGTCGCGCAGGATGCTCTGTGGCGTGGCTTGATGCGTAATCCACTCCGCCAGCCGGATTTGCCCAGCGCGCAAGCTGTCTATCACCCAGCTGAAATCGGCGGGCGTGGCATTGCGGCTGGCGAGCAGGCTCATCTCGCGCGAGTGAAAATGTGGGTCGCTGAAGGTGATATCGCCCTTGACATGTCCCACCAGCACCAGCGTCCCGCCATGCGCCACATAGTCAAAGGCGGCGTGCATAGAGCGCGCGTTGCCCGTGCAATCGAAAACCAACGTTGGCAATTCGCCAGCATGCAGCGAGTGCAGCTGTGCCTGCGCATCATGCCGCGCATCGACCAGCCGCTCAATGCCCAGCGCCCGCCGGCAGAAATCCAGCCGTCCCGCGTCCATCTCCATCACAGCCACATCCGCGCCAGCCAGCAGGGCGAACTGCGCTGTCGCCAAGCCGATGGGTCCCGCGCCGATGACCAGCGTTTTTTCGCCCGATTTTATGGCAGCGCGCGTGGCAGCATGTGCGCCGATAGCCAGCATCTCCACCAGCGCCAACTGCTCGGGCGGGATGCTGTCAGCTTTCAGCAGCTTGTCGGCGGGCAGGGTGAATTGCTCGCGCATGCCGCCATCAATGTGCACGCCCAGCACTTGCATACCCGTGCAGCAGTTGGTCTTGCCGCGGCGGCAGGCGATGCAACGCCCGCACTCCAAATAGGGAATGACGCAACAGGTCTGCCCGACCAAGGCTTCTTCCACGCCAGCGCCCGGCACCAGAACTTCCACCGCCAGCTCGTGCCCCATAATGCGTGGATAGCTGAAGAAATTCTGGTTGCCTGCGTAGGCATGCAGGTCTGTGCCACAGATGCCGACGCGCCGTACCCGCACCAAAGCCTCGCCAGGACCAGGCTGCGGTGGCGACGGCACAGACTGCAAGCGCAGCCGGCCCGGCTCTTCGAGGACGATAGCTCTCACTTTTTTATTCCCCATTTTCTCAATTCAGGGCAGTCCATAAAACGCGCTGGCATTGCCGCCCATCACCGCCGCTTGCTCGTCAGCAAAAAGCGCGCCAATATAATCTTCGACGATGCCAACCACTTGGCTGTAGCTGCCAGCCAGTTCACTGACGGGCCAGTCGCTGCCGAACATCAGCCGCTCAATGCCAAAGCAATCGAAGACCACATCCAGATAAGGCGTGAAGTCGCTTTGCTTCCAGGCGTCGGGGTCTGCTTCGGTAACCATTCCCGATACCTTGCACCACACATTATCCAGCGCCGCCAACGCGCGAATGTCGTCTGCCCAGGGCTGCATTACACCATCTTTGATGAAGGGCTTGGCGATGTGATCCAGCACAAATTGCTGCTGCGGGAACTGCCGCGCGACATCAATGGCGATGGGGATATGCCGCGGAAAAAGCAGCAGATCATAGCGCAGGTCATAGTTTTTCAACGCCGCCAACCCGCGCAAAAAGCCGCCACCCAGCATGAATCGGTCGTCGGCTTCGTCATGGACGATATGCCGCAGGCCCACAAATCGTGGATGCGCCGCGAATCGCTCCAGTTGCGCTTCGACATCATTGGCGCGCAGATCTACCCAGCCGACCACGCCGCGTACAAAGTCGTATTCATCCGCCAGTGCCAGCAAGAATTCACATTCGCGCAGATTTTGCCGAGCCTGCACAGCGACGGTGCCAGCCATGCCGGTGGCCGCTAACAGCGGCTGCATATCGGGCGGCAGAATATCGCGTTTGATGGGCAGGTGCCGCTCGCCCATCCACGGATACTCAGCCGGCGTATAGCGCCAAAAATGCTGATGCGAGTCGATGCGCAGGGTCATGCGCTGCTCCCAACTATCTCTAGGTTTGGCTCGATTCTAACGAAGGCGCGGCGCGGTCGAAAGTCGCGTCTGCAAACCCCCACCCCAAACCCCTCCCCCATAAAGAGGGAGGGGCTTTCTTGAAAGAACCTCGATTTCTTTAGCTCCCCTTCCCTCCTTGTGGGGGAAGGGGCCGGGGGATGGGGGCAGCCCACAGTCAAACACTCGTGTTGCGCGTGATCTTGAAGGCATAGACATGGTCGCAGGGTTTGTGGTCGGGGCGCTCGATCTGCAAGCCATTCGGCGTCATCTGCCAGCGCAGCTCGCCATCATGCCCCAGCAGCTCGACCGAGCGCACTTCGCCCGGGTAAAAAGCCTGTGTCGATTCGATGACGAATTGCTTGTCTGGCCAGTCGAAAGCCAGCGCAAAGAGCACATTGGCGCGCGTGGTGAAACGGATGTCGCGGGCTGTGTATTGCAGCTTCTCTTTGGTATCGCTGAAAGCGCCGACATGCGTCATTTGCGTGGGACCTTCGCCATAGGTATTCCAGGGCACGGTGTCAAAGATCGCTTCGCCATTGATGCGCAGCCATTCGCCCACGCCTGCCAAAATGGCTTTGGATTCGTCGGGAATTGTGCCATCGGGTTTGGGTCCGACATTCAGCAGCATGAAGCCGTTCTTGCTTACATTGTCAACCAGATACTGCACCATCTCGGTAACCGACTTGTATTCGGTTTCCTTTATGTAGCCCCAGCCCTGCCCGTCGTCAACCGTGGTATCGGTGATCCACTCGTAATGTGTCAGCTCGGCAGTCTTGCCCAGCTCGAAGTCCAGCAGACCGGCACCGGGCGGAATATCGTGCCATTTATAGCTAGCCACCACCTCGCGTCCCCATTCGGCTTCCTTGTTGTAGTAATACGCCAGGAAGTCTTGCTTGTACTGGTCGTGGATGAAGCGCAAGCCAAAGTCGAACCAGATGTAGTCGGGCGTATACCGTTCGACAACTTCGTGAAGTCGGTTCTTCCATTGCTGCAAGAAGGCGCGGCTGGGTTTGTCTTGCGCGCGCCACTCGGCGTGATTGTGTCCTTTGCCATGCGCGTCAAAAGCGAAATCGAGGTTGTGCGGCTCGCCATACAAAGCGGCATAACGCAGGTCGGCTGTGTCGTATTCGGGCTTCCAGTGGGGGAAGAACCACCAGTTTTCGGCGTGGTGCATGGCGACCATGAAGCGCATGCCCTGGACGCGGATTGCCCGTTCCAGCTCGCCGACGACATCGCGTTTGGGTCCCATCTTGCCGGCGCAGAACTCAGTGTCGCTGGCATCCCACATAGGGAAGCCGTCATGATGCTCGGCGACTGGTCCCGCGAATTTTGCGCCCGCGCGCGCAAACAGCTCCGCCCATTCGTCGGGGTCGAAGTTCTCGGCTGTGAACATGGGGATGAAGTCCTTGTAGCCGAATTCAGAGGGATGTCCGTAGGTGCGGCAGTGATAGTCGTGCTGGGGCGTGCCTTCGCGGTACATATTGTAGGGATACCAGGTCACATTGGGGCCTGTCGCAGGCACGCAATAGATGCCCCAGTGTGTGTAAATGCCGAACTTTGCCTTGCGCATCCACTCGGGAGTGGGGTGCGTCTTCAACGACGCCCAGGTGGGTTGATAGCGTTGGGTCATTTGCAGGGTCTCCAGCAGGTTTCGCCCGCCAATAATAGCGCGGCGGCAGGATGCGCGCAAGCTGCCCGCTATTCCGGGAGTGGTGATTGTAGTGGAGTTCACAACCCTGCCCCCATCCCCCAGCCCCTTGCCCCCAAAATGAGGGAAGGGGAGCGCTACTACGTTTTGAAGTCCCTCCCTCTTTATGGGGGAGGGATTTAGGGTGGGGGCATATTCACGATTCTCATCACTCTCATTCCCATGCCGATTTGCCCCTGCATCCTGCACATGCTACAGTCCGCATCTGGAATCGCAGCGATGCAGGAGCGCAGATGAAACAAGTCCAAATCAATGGGGCTCGTCGGGCAGGCGTAAAATCGGTTGACCAACCCCAAACACGCGACAATTGGGCGCTGGTCAAAGTGCTGGCTGCGCCCATGTGCACCGAGTACAAAGCCTTCGCCGCGGGCAGCGACTCCCCCCTGCTGGGGCACGAAGCAGCCGGCGTAGTGGTCGATGTTGCGCAGCCGAGTCGCGTTCAAGTGGGCGACCGCGTCGTTGCCATGCCCACGAATGGCTGTGGCAAATGCGCGCTCTGCCTGCGCGGAGACTTTATCCACTGTCAGGATTCGCTGGACTTCGCGGCGCTGCACGGCAGTCTGATTGGCGCTGGCACGATGGCGCAATATCTGCTCAAGCAAGACTGGATGTTGGTGCCTATCCCCGACGAGATCTCCATTGATCATGCCGCCATGGCCTGCTGTGGCTTGGGTCCCAGCTACGGCGCGATGCAGACTATGCGAGTCGACCGGCATGATACAGTGCTGATCACAGGTTTGGGTCCGGTCGGGCTGGGCGGGGTTGTCAATGCGGTCTATCGCGGCGCACGCGTGATCGGCGTGGAGTCCAACCAGTATCGTCAGCAACTGGCGATTGAGTTGGGCGCGGATGCCGTCATCGACCCACGCGACCCCGAAGCGCTCTCTCAAGTGCTGGCGCTCACGCACGATGGACGCGGCGTAGACAAAGCCATCGATTGCTCGGGCGTGGTGGCGGCACATCGGCTGTGCATCGATGCGGCGCGGCGCAAGGGCATGGTCGCTTTCGTGGGAGAATGTGGCGACGACACACCCTTGCGCATCAGCGACGATATGATCCGCAAGGGACTGCGCCTGGTCGGCAGTTGGCATTACAACCTGGCAGATGCTCCCCGGCTTATGCGCACAGTCGGCGAGGTGGGCGCGCAGTTGGACAAGCTGATTACGCACCGTTTCGGCATCAACGACATTCAAAACGCCTGGGAAACGCAGTTGACCGGGCAGTGTGGCAAAGTCATTTTGCGACCCTGGGAGGGAGACGATGTTTAAGTCAGTGATTATCGGCGTGAGCGGTGGACGAGCGCATGGACATGCCGATGCCTTCGCGCATATGCAACGGGGACGGCTGGTGGCGGTCAGCGCACGCCAGCGCGACAAGCTGGACGAATTCGCCGACAAGTATGATGTTTCGGCGCGGTATACCGACTATCGTGAGATGTTCGCCAAAGAAAAGCCCGATCTCGTGCAGGTCAGCACGCCGCCAGACGCTCGGCTGGAGATCATGCAGGCAGCGCACGAAGCGGGCGTGCCAGGCTTGATAGTAGAAAAACCGCTGGCTATTGAAGGCGAAGATTATCGCGCCATTTGCGAATGGGTAGCCAGCAAACCCGGCATCAAAATCGCCATCAATCATCAACTGCAATTTCATCCGCGGCGGCTGGTCTTGCAGCGGCTGGTCAACGAAGGCGCGATCGGCAAGCTGCGCTTTATAGACGCCAGCAGCGGCATGAACCTGGCGTATCAAGGCACGCATTCCTTGCAAGCGATCGGCGCGTTCACGCCCGGTCTCGTGCCCAAGACGGTCTTCGGCGCGGCGGCAGGCGCAAATGGCATCCAGCCCAACATCCGCGAGCATTATGCGCCAGACCAAAGCCTGGCGGCGCTGGAATATAGCAACGACCTGCCCGCCTCCCTGCGCTGTGGCGAAAATGCCCCGCGCGTGCCCGGCGGCGATGCCATCTATCAGCACAAACGCATCGCCGTGTATGGCGAACGCGGCTTTGTGCATTGGACGATGTGGGGCTGGGAGACCTTGATCGATGGCGTTTATGCGAGCGGCGAGCACCTCTACCCCGACCAGGATGTGCTGGGACAAGCCGCCATGTGCGATGCCATGTTCGACTGGCTGGACGATGACAGCAAAGTGCATCCGCTCAACCTGGACGCCGCCATCCGCGACTTCGAAGTCATCCTGGCGCTCTATACCAGCGCGTTGACCCACCAGGTAGTCGAGCTGCCATTCGACCCGCCCGATGGCTTGATTGGGCAGTTGCGGGATGCATTGGGATGATCCCGTTTGACCCCCGCGAGATCCCCAACACGCCTTTCGTAGGGGCGAGGCGGTGACTCGCCCATTATTTTGAGGTTGGGACTTACAATGGGCGATACTTGCGACTCGCCCACTTAATCACGAAAAACCCACAGCAGGGATATTCCATGCGCACAATACACGGCAAGACCATCATCATCACTGGCGCGAGCAGTGGCTTTGGCGAGGCGACCGCCCTGGCCTGCGCGGCAGCTGGCGCAAATGTCAGCCTGGTAGCGCGGCGCAAAGCCGAACTGGAGCGCGTTGCCCGGCTGGCCCGCCAGGCTGGCGGACGAGCCCTGGTCTGCCCGGCCGATGTCAGCGATGACGGGCAAATCCTTGCCGCTGTCGATAGGACGCGCGCGGAATTTGGCGCGATTGATGTGCTTTTCAATAATGCCGGCACGAACATGAGCGCGCGCAGCATCGCCGATACCACGCCCGAGCAATGGCGCTGGCTGATGGATGTCAACCTGACCAGCGCATTCGTCTTCACACGAGCCGTGCTGGACGAGATGAAAACGCGCGGCGAAGGGCTGATCATCAACCTGGCATCGCAAGCCGGCGTCCGCCCCAGCCTGCTCGCGGGCGTGTCGTACAGCGCCTCCAAGCTCGGCATGGATGCCCTGACGCGCGTGACCAACGAAGAGGGCAACCCGCATGGCGTCCGCGCCTGCCTGTTCAATCCCGGCCTGGGCAACACGCCTATCATCGAAAATCGCGGTACGCCCTTCAGCCATGAACAGCGAGCCAACATGATCCAGTCCGAAGATATCGCGGCCACCGTGGTGTTTCTGTGCAGCCTGCCGCCTCGCGTCAATATCGACCTGATCTCTATGCTGCCAACACAAAAGTGAGAGCGAAAATGAACCAACTGGCGCTCTTTGTCAAACCCTGGAAATCTCTGCCATTGCCCCGTCTGGCACAGCATGTGCGGTCGCTGGGCTTTGATGCGATCGAGCTGCCCGTGCGCCCCGGCTTCCCGGTCGAGCCGGACCATATCGAGCGCGACCTGCCGGCAGGGGTGCGCGCGCTGGCAGATGAAGGCGTGCGTGTGCTCAATATCACGGCGGCTTGCGCGCTGGATGACGAGCGACTCTATAACGCCTGCGCTGCGGCCGGCGTGGGCATGAACCGCGTCATGTTCCACCTGGCGGGCAGAGATTATCTCTCCGCCGAGGCCGCAGCCCGCCGCCAACTGGAGGCTGCCCTGCTCTTGTGCCAGCGGTACGGCGTGCAGATCGGCATACAGAATCACAGCCGCGCCTTCGTGCCGGTGCATGCCATGGGCGCGCTGTCCCTGCTGCGCGACCTCGACCCGCGATACGCCGCGCTGGTGTGGGACCCCGCTCATCAGGCGCTGGAAGGCATGGACAGTGATGCCGCGCTGGATGTGATTGCCGCGCATTTGTGCATGGTCAATCTGAAAAATGCCTATTGGCGGCGCACCAGCGGTCCCGAAGCAGCCGAAGCCACCTGGCGAATCTGGTGGACATCCGGCGCGCAAGGCAGAGCCTCGTGGCGGCGGGTTATCGCCAGGTTGCGCAAACTCGACTATCGTGGTCCGATCTGCTTCTCGGCTGAATACAGCGCTGAAGAGCGCGTCGACGAGCTGATTCGCCAAGACCTGGACTACGCGCGCGGGCTGCTGGCGGAATAAGCTGCGGCTTTCTATAAATTAACTGGACAAGCCCAAATAATTGATTTGTCGCGCCGTGTCGAATGGCGTGTTTGGCATTCTGTGCAATACTGCATGGCTGCACGCAGCGTAACCGAGAGGTCTGCATATGATGCCGAGAGTGTTTGCTGTTTTGCGACATCGCCTGTCATTCGCGCTGCTGCTGGCTGTGCTGGTCGCGTTGTTGGCAGCGCAACAGTCGGTCCGGGCCGAGTCCATCAAAGTCGACTCGTATTGCAGCTTGTCCGATGCCATCCGCGCAGCAAATTCAGACTCCCCCAAAGGCGGCTGCCCAGCTGGTGACGGCGCGGACACGATTAGCCTTGGCACCGACATCCGGTTGACCGGCCCGCTGCCAGAGATCAACTCGGAAATCACCATAAACGGACGCAACCATACCATTGATGGCGGCACGAATTATCGCATCTTTGATATTAACAGCGGCAGCGCGACCATCAATAACCTGACCATGACGCAGGGCAATGCCGGCGGCGGCAATGGCGGGGCGGTGCGCGCGCGCAACAGCGATCTGATCTTCAACAACATCAGCATCAGCGACAGCCAGAGTGGCGGTAGCGGCGGCGGCTTGCATTTCAGCGGACCGACCAAGTCTCTCGCCATCATCAACAGCAGCTTCTCGCGCAACCAGACCAGCGGCAGCAAAACCGGGCAAGGCGGCGGGCTGTATGTGCTGGCCAGCAGCGCCACCATCAGCAGGTCGGGCTTTGACAGCAACAATGCCAGCGGGACCGGCGGCGCGATTCACAACGCCGGCGTTATGAACATCGACAACAGCAGCATCGGGGGCAACACCGCGACTGAGCATGGCGGCGGCGTTTACACCAGCAACGAGGCGACCACCACCATCAGGCATGTCACACTCGCCGACAACCGCGTTCTGAGCGAAGACAAGAACGGCGAAGGCATCTACAACGGTGGCGAGGTCAAGCTCTACAACAGCATCATCGCAGGCAATCCAAGCGACGCCGCCAGTTTGTGCGCGGGCGAAGGCACCTTGCGGCAGGCAACCACCCTCATCCAGGACGCCAGCTGCTCAGCAGCGCTGAGTGGCGATCCCTTGCTTGGCGCGCCGACTGGCTCGCCCGTCCATTATCCACTGGGGGCGGGCAGCCCGGCCGTCGATGCCGCCAGCACAGCGCATTGCACCGGAAACGACCAGCTTGGCAACCGTCGTCCGGCGCAAACCTGTGATATCGGCGCGATCGAGTCTAATGGTCCTGGCATCGTCAGGCTTGGCGAAAGCTGCAGCTTGCCCGATGCCATCAAAACAGCCACGCAAACCAGCCCGGCCGGTGGCTGCAGCTTGGACAGCAGCACAAAAGTTGATATCGATACCCTCATCTTTTCCGCCGACTTTCGGCATAGCGGCGCGCCACTGGAAATCCGCTTGCCGATGATCATTGACGGGCAGGGTTTTACGCTGGCGGGCGATGGCACGCAGCGCTTGCTGGATATCGCCAATACCAGCGTCACCATAAAGAATCTGACGATCACCAATGGCGATGCTGGCGATGCGCATGGCGGTGCGGTTCGCGCGCGCAATGCCGATCTTGCGCTGGACAATGTGCGCATCAGCTACAGCAACAGCGGCAACAACGGTGGCGGGCTCTACTTTGATGGCGGCGCGAAGAGGCTTTCGATCATCAACAGCAGCTTCGCCAACAACATCACCGACAACAGCGACAAGGGCGGCAAGGGCGGCGCGCTGTTTGTGCACGCGCAGCAGGCGATCATCCAGAAAAGCAGTTTCACCGACAACCGCGCTGTGACCAGTGGCGGCGCGATCCACAACGATGGCGAACTCACGATCGAAAACAGCACCATCAGCGGCAATATAGCAGCTTCTCTTGGCGGCGGCGTATTCACCAACAGCGGCGCGACCACCACGATGCGGCATGTGACCATTGCGCTTGATGCAAGCGACAGCACCAGCGACGGACTGGGCTTCTATCGGGGCGGCACAACCTATCTCTATAACTCCATTGTGGCTGGCGGCGCGGAAAGCGGGCAGAGCTTGTGCGCGGGCATGGGCAGCCTGACCCAAGCCGGCAGCCTCGTCCAGGACAATAGCTGTTCACCCGCTCTGAATGGCGTTGCCGGGCTGGGCGGATTGACCGGCTCGCCAGCTGTTCATGCGCTCCGCGGCAGCAGCCCTGCCATCGACGCCGCCTCCAGCGCGCACTGCCTGGGCAGCGACCAGATCGGCACTGCCCGTCCACAGCACCTGGCTTGCGATATCGGCGCGTTTGAGGTGTACGCAGACAATATCGTGCCCACACCGACAATGGCACCGCAGCCAACCCCGACGCCCACCCCTGCAGCTCCGCCAACGCACTTCCTCATTGATGACAACTGCACATTGAGCGACGCGATCCGATCTGCCAACAGCAACACGGCGCATGGCGGCTGCCCGGCCGGCGGCGGTGGCTACGACAGCATCACACTTAATGGGCACATCAGCCTGCAAGACGACCTGGATGCGATCACCTCCGCCATTCGCATTGACGGGGAGGGCTTCAGCATCAGCGGCAATGACGAGCGGCAACTGTTCTCAGTCAGCAACAGTGGCGACCTCAGCCTGAACAACATCTCGCTGATCAATGGCGCGGCTTTGGCTGGCGGCGCGGTGAACAATGACGGCGCACTGGCCATCAGCCACGCCTACCTGGCAGACAACAACAGCTCCGGCACAGGCGGCGCGATCCATTCGACTGGCAGGCTCATCATCAGCAACAGCACCTTTGCGGACAACAATAGCGCGGAAGACGGCGGCGCAATGTATATCGCGGGTGGGACAGCCTGGCTCACGCATATCACGCTCTACAACAACCCCAGCCAAACATCGGGGCAGTTGCATCTGGCAGCGGGCACGGTCAATATGCGCAACAGCCTGCTTGCGGGCGCGGGTGAAAGCAGCCTGTGCGTGGGCACACTGAGCGAGAATCTGGGCAATTTCATTCAGGACGGGAGCTGTTCGTCAGCGCATTCTGGCGATCCCTTGTTGGGGGAGCTGACCATGTATCCCATTGGCGGCGCTTACTTCCCCGTACTGGAAGGCAGCCCGGCTTTGAACAATGGCGATGATTACTTCTGTTCGCAATATCCGCGCGACCAACTGAATGCGCCGCGGCGAGCTCGCGATTGTCACATTGGCGCAGTCGATAGATAGCGGGTCGCAAACCCCTCCCCCCAGCCCCTCCCCGATGAATCCTGACGAGGGGAGCGCATTCAGAGAAGGTGAATTCTGATGCGTGTTTTCTTGCGTATTCTGCAGTAATCGCACAGCTTTATCGTCGAGTCACCCTTCTCCATTGACATGGGGAAGGGACGGGGATGGGGTAGAAAAAATGTCCTCTCCTCCTGCTTGACCTGTCGGGAAGATCAAGAAGGACAAGAAAACAGGCAGACCCCATATTTTGAGACCTGCCTGTCTTGGAATTGCGAACATTCCGGGGTATTGGCTGCCCCTAGCCGCCCAAGAGCATGTTGGTTTGCTCGTGCGCAGCCGCTGCTACGACAGACGCGTCGCGTTCCTCGCCCGTCCACAGCAAGTCGAAGTTGCTGACATAAACCGAAGTCTCCCATTCCAGGTACTTCGAATGGTAGGTCGGGTGGATGCCATCGCGCGCGCCCATCACCGAGAAGGCATGGTTGTAGTCATCGGCATACGCAGCGCCTTCTGGCACAGCGCAATTGTGGAAATCTGCCTGGCTGACCAGCGCCGCGCCCATCGTAGCCGTGCGGCAGAGATGCGCGGGGTTGGCCAAGGCATAACGAATCAGCTCATAGGCCAGGTCGGGCTGCGTACTGCTACTGGGGATGGCGAAGGCCGAGCCGCCGACAAACTGATAACGGCCGGCGGGGCCAGTCGGCGTCGGTGCCAGAGTCCAGTTGAATTCACCGGCGATCAACTCATCCATGCGCGAGGCCGCATCGTTGAGCGCGTAGTGCAAGGCGACATTGCCATTGGCAAAGAGCAGCTCGCTGCCGAAGCCGGTCGCCGCAACCGCGTCAGCCGTCGGATGCACGCCATGTTCCCAGATCAAATCGGCGATAAATTGCAGCGCCGCGATCGTGCCTTCGTCATTCAGCCGCGATTCGGTGATCTCTTCGTTCCAATAATCGCCGCCGAAGCTCTTGACGATCCAGTAATGGCCGCCGCCGCCAGAGCCCGGGCTGGCCAGGTTGCCCAAGCCCCAGATATCGGTGGTGCCATCGCCATCGGTGTCTTCGGTGACTGCCAGGGCGATTTCCAGGATGTCGTCCCAGGTGCTTTCTTCGGTGGGGATTTCCAACCCAGCCGCTTCCAGGATATCGACATTCACATAAAAGCCGCCGGGCGCCCAGTCATAGGGGATGGCGTACTGCGTGCCCTGGTAGTTGAAAGCGTCGATCTGCGTGCCGACGAAATGATCGGGCCAACCGGGGATCGGGCAGGATTCCATATAGCTATCCAGCGGCAGCAACCAGCCATTTTCGCCGAAAGTGTCGTTGCGGCTGTCGTGCATCCAAGCCATGTCGATCTCTGCGCCGCCAGCCAGCTGGGCCGGCAGAGTCGTCCAATAGTCGCCCCAAGCCACGCCGGTGTTGGGCACTTGCTGCACATTGGGATAATTGGCGTTGAAGAATTCATCGAATGCCAGCAGGAATTTGTCGACCTCGCCAGGTCCTTCCCAGCCGGTGAAGTTGAAGGTGGCGGCCAGGTCGCTGTCGACCATGCCGCAAGTCCAGTCCATATCGTCCTGGGCGGCGGCAGCGCCTAAGCTGAGCGAAAGCAGCGCGATGATGGCTGCCACGAGCGCGAGTTTGCGGAACATGTTTCTCCTCCTCATAATTAGCGTAAACAATCGTCGGGTAATGGATTGCAAGCAAGCGGAATTCTGCTCTAGCCACCTCCTTTGATGCCGCTGGTCACAATGCCGCGAACATAATACTTCTGTCCGACGACAAATGCCACAAGGATGGGCAACACAACGAAGGTCGCCGCCGCCATAATCAAATGCCAGGGCGTGCGCATGGACGATTGCGCCTGGAAAGAATACAACCCCAGCGGCAATGTCTTCACCGCCGGCGTCCCCAGCACGATGAGCGGCCATTGGAAGCTGTTCCAACTGCTGAGGAATGTAAAGAGCGCCAGCGTGGCCAGCGCCGGTTTCGTCAGCGGCAAGATAATCAGCGCATAGGTGCGGAAGAAGCCACAGCCATCAATACGCGCCGCGTCTTCCAGCTCGCGCGGGATCGTCACCATGAATTGGCGCATCAAAAAAGTGCCCCAGGGCGTAAACAGAAACGGTATGATCACAGCATTCAAACTGTTGACCCAGCCGAAGTGACGCATCTGCACATAAAGCGGGATCATCAGCACCGTGAAGGGCACCATCAGCAGCGAAATATAGAGCAGAAAGATTTTGTCGCGCCCGGGATAGCGCAAGCGCGCGAAAGAATAGCCAGCCAGACTGGCTGTGAATAGCTGCCCCAGCACGATGCAAGCCGAGACGATCACGCTGTTGATGAAGAAGCGGTCGAAGGTCGTGGCTGTCCAGGCGTCAATATAATTGCTGAATTGCATCGTGTCGGGGATGAATGTGGGCGGCAGCCGATAGATTTCCTTGATGCTCTTCAGCGAGTTGGAAACCATCCAGGCGAAAGGCAGCAGGAAGATGATGCCGACCACCGACAGCACGATATAAACCAGCAGGTCATGCAGCCGCAGCAATTCCTTTTGACCAAAGCGCGTTTTGCGTTTTTGTGTTCCCATTGCCGCGCTCATGCTAATTGTCCTCGAAGCCAAAGACCCAGCGCCGCGCCAACTGCCACTGGACGATGGTGATGATCAGAATGATGACGAAGAGCACCGCCGCCAGCGCCGCGCCATAGCCCATCTTCAAAAACTTGAACGCGCTGTTGTAAATGTAGAGCGTCAAGGGCGTGGTGGCATCGGCTGGTCCACCATTGGTCAGCACCAGAAACTGGTCGAAGGACTGGAAAGCGCCGATCAACGAAGTGACAACCACAAAGAAGATCGCCGGCGAAAGCATGGGCAGGGTCACAAAACGCATGCGCTGCCAGCCATTCGCGCCATCGATGGAAGCGGCTTCGTAATATTCTTCCGGGATGCCCTGCAAGCCAGCCAGCAAGATCAGCATGGCTGAGCCGATGCCCTGCCAGTTGCTCATGATGATAACCGCCGGCATCGCCCAGGCGGTGTGGTGAATCCAGTTGGGACCCTCGATGCCAAACAAGCCCAGGATGTAGTTGATCAAGCCGACATTGGGCTGGTACATCCAGCGCCAGATGGTCGCAGCCGCCACAGTCAGGGTCACCTGTGGCAAGAAGTAGATCGTGCGGAAGAAGATGATGCCGCGCATCTTGCGGTTTAACGCCAGCGCCAGCCAAAAAGCGATGAAGATGCCGGTCGGCACCGCCACGACTGTGTAATAGACGCTGTTGGAAAGCGACTTCCAAAACAGGCGGTCTTCCAGCATGACCTCGAAGTTCTCCAAACCGATGAATTCGGGCGGCTTGGACAGGCTCCACTCGGTCAGCATGATGTAAAAGGCGAAGCAGATGGGAAAGAGCATAAAGACGACAAAGCCCACAAAATTGGGCAGCAAGAAAAGGTAACCAGCCAGGGTCTCTTCGCGGCGCAAGCCAGTAAAAGCGCGCGCTATCTCAGCGAATGGTCCCGGTTGCCTGGATTTGGCAGGCGCAAGCTTGATAGTCACTTAAGAGCTTTCAGATGTAATGAACAACAAAGGAGCGCTCGCGCCAATGTATCTCACTTGCAACACAAGCGCAAACGATAAAGACGAATAAGTGGCGATTCATTGATATCTCAACAAGCCCCCATCCCCCGGCCCCTTGCCCCCAGAACGAGGGAAGGGGAGTTTCCCCAACGATTCCGCGGAATATAAGCCCCTCTCTCATTTTGGGGGAGGGGTTTGGGGTGGGGGGATTGCGCCATATCAACATATTCAGCACTCCCAGACAAATAGGTGGCGAATTCGCTGTAAACGCGCAGTCTATTCCCGCACCACAGTGAGCAGCGTATTGGGCTGCGGAAGGTCGACCTGGGATATCGCGCCATCCGACCAAGTGATGGTCAGTTGCTGGAGCTGGCTGCCAGCGGGAAATCCAAAGTGCGCCCGGCTGCTGTCACCAGACAGGTATCCGCTGACCGCCATCAGATCGCGCCGGTATGTGCCTCGATCTGTCTGCAAGCGCAAGGTCGCGTCAATTCCCTGACTGTTTGCTCCGCCGGCCCAGTGCAAATCGACTTCCAGGCTTTCGCCGCCACAGAGGCGATTTTCAAAAACCTTGGCCGGCGCCAACAAGTTGTTGACGATGACATCCAGGTCGCCGTCGTTGTCCAGGTCGGCAAGTGACATGCCGCGTCCGCTGGCTGTGTCATTGAGTGCCCAGCCTGGTTCAGCCTGGAAGTCCGCGCCAGACAAGCTGCGATAGACCTGGTTCTCTTCTACCAGCTCGTTTTCGGGCAGGTGAGAAAACATCTCCAGCGAAATCATGCCGTTGACGACATAGAGATCCTGGAAGCCATCGTTGTCGAGGTCGCCAAACTTGGCAGACCAGCTCCAGCCTGTGCCATCCAGCCCATAGTCGCGCGCCAGATTGTCGGGCAGACCACCGGCATAAAGCACATTTTCCATGATCTGCGGGTCGCCTTCCGGGTGTGGCATGCCCATCATCATGTCCATAATCGGCTGCCATTGCGCAAGGGTCGCTTCGTCAAGCGCATACGGCTTCATGTCTACAGCGAAAAGCTCGCGCGCGCCATCATTGTCGAGGTCGGCGGCATCGTAGCTCATGGTGCTGTGTGGCATGACAGCGGGCGGAGCGCTTGCTTGCCAGCCATCGCGATAGACATAATGGCGGTCGGGCACGGCGAAGTCGTTGCCGATGATGATTTCGCTTTCGCCGTTGTTGTTTTGTCGCGTGTGAATCGCCAATGTGTTGGAGCGCTCGCCGATGCGCGCAGCCCGAAAGCGCTCGCCCAGATTCTCATAATAGACCACGCCAGCCAGGGGCGCAGCTTGTCCCAGCAGCAGCTCGTTTTCGACATCATAGCTGCCGGTGATGAGGTCGAGGTCGCCATCGCGGTCGGCATCCAGCCAATTCATGGCATAGGCGATGTAACTGACGCCGCGCAGCACTTGGGTTTCGAATTGTCCGCCGCCCAGATTGCGCCAAAAGAGGGGAGCGGCTGCTTGTTGCGTGAAGACAATATCGAGCCAGCCATCGCCATCGACATCAACAATTGCGGCCGCACGGGCAGGCGCGCGAGATGGCAATGCCTCGCGTTGAAATTGCAGACCGCCGCTATTCCACAAAATGGCATTGTCGCCGCCCAAATCTGCCAAGACGATATCCAGCCAGCCATCTTGGTCCAGATCGTTCACCGCCAGCCCCGCGCCATTGCCATCATAAAAGCCGATTGGCAGTTCCACCGGCGTGGTGATGTGATTCAACTGATGGCTGATGAAAGCGCCGCTGCAGTCGCCGCGCGGATTCAACGCGACAGCCTCGACCGTGACGGGCACATGGATGCGGATGGCATGGACGGGCATGACCAAAAACAACAAGGCCGCGATCAAGAGGCACAGGGCGCCTGGACGCTCTATAGCGAATAACGGGGGCAGAATATCTTTCCCCCATCCCCCAGCCCCCAGAACGAGGAAAGGGGAGTTTTTCCAGCAATTCCGAAGAATGTTAAGCCCCTCCCCCATTTTGCACCGCGTAGACACTTGCGGTCGAGGAGGGGTTGGAAGCAGGGTTAGACGAGTCGCCTTACTCGGATGCGTCATCTGCTGGCGGATTTTCCAGGGTCTCCAATGTTGGCATAGTGGCTCGCTTGGAGTGAACGCCAGTCGCGCCATCGGGACGGGTGCCGCGGCTTTCCAGGCTCTGCAAGTCGTCTGCGCCATCATAAGCGCGCACCTCGAATTTGAAATCACCTTCCTGGAAGCGCCAGTCGTAACGCCAGATGACCCAAGTCAGCTCGGACAAAGGCTGCCGCAGTTGCGCCGCCTGCCATTCGCCGCCATTCACGCTGACCTCGACGCGCGAGATCTGCTTCGCGCCAGCATAGGCTATGCCGCCGATAGGCACAATATAGTCTTCATCGTCCTTGATGATCGCGTTGGTGGCGACCGCGTCCACAACCGAAGTGGTGTTGACGATGGCGTCTTTGCTCCAGCTGCGCCTCACCCAATAGCCCTCTGCCCAGGCATCGACAAACTCGATGCTCTTGATCCACTTGGGCTGCTTCATGCCATAGCGGTCGGGAATATAGATGCGCAGCGGAAAGCCATGCTTCTGCTTCAGCGGCTGATCATCCCATTCATACGCGAACATGATGCGCTCGTCCGACTCGATCAGGTCAAGCATGACATATTCGTCGAAATTGTCCGCGCCGGTGATCTTCAGGGCGACCGCGTCTGCTTGCGGCTGCACCAGCGCCAGGAAATCCTGGGCGCGGAAGCCCGACCACTTGGTGGTGCTGATCAAAGTGCCGCCGATGCGATTGCTGATGCACGAAAGCGTGATGAAGCGGTCGATGCGGTCGAACTTGTCATACAATTCCTGCAGCGACAGGTTTACCGGGTTGTCGACCAAGCCGCTGACCTCCAGCCGCCACTCGTTGGAATCCAGCACCGGTGGGCGCGCGCTGATATCGATGCGGTAATGCTCGTCCAGCGGCGTGTATTCGGGGCGCGTGCCGGGCGCAGGTGTCAGGTCGTCGTTGATATTGGGTAGTTCGCCTTCGGGCACAACCGAGGCAGTCGACACTACCTTGCCCTCGCCGCCGCGGCCGCCAACCAAAGCGCCCAATCCCGCGCCGACCACAGTCAATACCGCGCTGGCGCCACCGATGCGCACCATGAATTGGCGGCGATCGAGCGGCTCAATGACGATGGTTTCGCCAGTGCTTTCGTCGGTCTTGGTCTTGGCTTCGCTGTGCGCCAGGTCGTTGTAAATCCAGTTGACAGCTGTGCCCCAGGCAGCGAATGCCAGGATCACCCAGCCGACCTGCGCGAGCTCTGGCGCGGTGGCGGTCAAATTGACCTGCGCCGACAGCAGCATCATAATCGCGCCAAATGCCAAGCCCAGCGCCAAGCCCGGCGTAATGCTGCGGGCGGCTGTCTCGCGGCGATTCATGGTGCCGAATCCAAACGCGGCAACCACGATGCCCAGCGCAATGAAGGCAGCCAGCGCCATCAGCAGTTCGGCATTCTTTGCCGCGGCCGATGTCTCGCCCAGGTTGAAGGCAGTGATTATGTCCACCATGCGATCGATGCCAAAGGTCAACAAGGGACCGGGCAGCAGCCGCGAAACAAAGTCGAAGAGGTCAAACGGTATGAAGGGCAAACCAGCGACTTGATCTGCCAAGTAGAGCGCTGCCGTGAGCACACTGGTCAACAAACCGCCCACCAGCGCGCCCAGCCAAATTGTGGGTCGTCGTAGTGCATTCATGAGTTTTATGGGTCTCCGCCAAAATTGGTTAGCCCTAGTATAACGCAGCTTGTCCCGGAAATTTATTGCGCAGGGATTACAAGTGTAACCAAAAAAGTATTGCGCATTTATTGACACAGAGAACACAGAGAACACAGAGGTTTTAATCACTCGGTGTACTCTTGCAACTCGGTGTACTCGGTGGTTCATTTTTCTTTCATTACTTTGTTGCTTTTGCTCAGATTGCGTGCAACAGCCGATAGCCAAGGAGGCGATCTCGTGACAATCGACAGCACACAGGCGCTGCTGCGTCAAGCGATCGAGTACGGTTGCGAATATCTGGCGGGACTAGACGCGCGCCCGGTCTTCCCCGACGCGCAGGCATTGGCGGCGCTGGATGACTTTGACGAAGCGCTGCCTTCCCAGCCGACTCCGCCAACCGATGTCCTGCGACAGCTGCACCGCCTGGGATCGCCGGCCACGACAGCCAACGCGGGCGGACGCTACTTCGGCTATGTGAATGGCGGAGCATTGCCAGCGGCCTTGGCGGGGCGCGTGCTGGCGGATTGCTGGGATCAAAATGCCGCGCTGCAGTTGATGTCGCCGGTCGCCGCCAAGCTGGAAGCCATCTGCGAGCGCTGGCTGGTCGATTTGCTGCGCCTCCCAGAAGAAAGCGCCGTGGGCATGGTCAGCGGCACATCGGTGGCATCGCTTTGCGGTCTGCTGGCGGGCAGAAATGCGCTCCTGACACGAGCCGGCTGGGATGTCAAACAACAGGGTCTGTTTGGCGCGCCAGCCTTGCGCGTGGTGATGAGCAGGGGGGCGCATGCCACCATTCGCAAGGCGCTGGCTGTGCTGGGCATAGGCGCAGCGCAAATCGAGCTTGTTCCCGCCGACGAGCAAGGGCGCATGAACGCCAAAACCCTGCCCCTGCTGGACGAGCGCACATTGCTGATTGTGCAGGCTGGCAATGTCAACAGCGGCGCCTTCGATCCGTTCACTCCGCTTTGCGAGGCTGCGCGGCGAGCGGGTGCCTGGGTGCATGTCGATGGCGCATTCGGCTTGTGGGCGCGCGCATGTTCGGCCAGGCAAGGGCTTACCGAAGGCGTCGATCTGGCCGATTCATGGTCGGTTGATGCGCACAAGACCTTGAACAGCCCCTACGACTGCGGCTTGATCATCTGCAAAGACCGCCGGGCTTTGGCAGTGGCGCTGCAAGCCAACGATGCCTATATCCACTTTGGCGGCGGACGCGATGGCATGCTCTATACGCCAGACATGTCGCGGCGGGCGCGCAGTATCGAATTGTGGGCGGCGCTGAAATCGCTGGGGCGGGCAGGCGTGGATGCGCTGGTAACGCAGCTCTGCCAGAGAGCGCAGCAATTTGCTGACGAATTGGGCGCGCGGGGCTTCCGCATTTTGAACGATGTTGTCTTCAACCAAACCCTGGTCGCTTGCGAAACGCCCGAGCTGACCACGCGCACACTGGAAAATGTGCAGACAAGTGGCGAATGCTGGTGCAGTGGGACAAACTGGCGTGGCGAACCAGCCATCCGCGTCAGCGTATGCTCGTGGATGACAACTGTCGATGATGTGCGGCGCTCTGTTGCGGCATTTGCAGCAGCTCGCGAAGCAGCCAGCTGAACGCCCCTCGATCCCCCGCCAGCCACGCGTAGGGGGAAAGCGCAACCCCCTCGATCCTCCCGGCAGCCGCGCGTAGGGGCGAGCCATTGGGTCGCCCGCAACCCCCCTCAATCCACCCGACGAGTCAGGGTGAGGCACATACCTAGACTCCCCTCCCTGACTCGTCGGGGAGGGGCTGGGGGAGGGGTTGTAGCTAACAGCTTCCATACAAATCGGCGATCGACCCGCGCAGGTGGACAGCTTCGCGCATGTCGGTGTTGTCGGAGAATTGGTCGATGCCGCCGATCAGCGAGCGCGCAGCGACTTGCCGCAGCTCAACGCAGGTAATGCGTTGCACAAGCGCTTCGGTATATCGCCAGGCGTCGCTCACCCAAAAGCCGCGTCCATGAAACTCCTGCACAGCTGGCGCGATCGGCTTCGTCAATTGCAATTTGTTGTGCAGGCGGTTCAAGGTTTTCCAGGCTGCGCACAGCTGATGTTCACGCTCACGGTAGTCGCCAGCCAACTGAACAGCCTCCAGAATCGGCGCAAGCTCGCGGGCACAATCCAACTGCTGAAAAGCGCTGCCCAGCCACTTGGGATAGGGCGCGTAACGCCGCTCCATCAAGAAGCACAGCAGCACGATCGAGCGCACAAGGCGTCCCGCGATCAAGCGACTGCCCAGCTCGTCGCCGATTGATCCGGCTCGTGGTGCCAGGTGCTCGTCTTGAGCAATGCGCTGCCACCCACAAGCCAGCAGATAAAGCCAGACATCGCGCGGATAAAAAGTGAATCGCTGGCGGATAGAGTCCAGCCCCAGCGCATCGTGGAAGACTTCGCCACTTGTGAAAGCCAAGAGCTTTTGCTGGGGGATGCTCAGCCAGTCGGCCGAGCGCAGCTTGTGGTCGCTGCCCAAGCCGAGATGCGCGCGCATGAAGCTGTCTATGGTGAGCAGCTCTACGCGGTGATTCACCTCGCCGTTATCGATCGGCGCGAGCAGCTGTGTGCCCTGGTCGTCATTTTCTTGCTTGGGCGCGCTCCAATTGGTGGCATATCCGCGAAACTGATAAGGCAAGTGTCGGCGCAAAGTCTGCGAAATGGCGGCGGAAAGGCAATCGTGGTCGGGCGCGGACAAGAAAAGCTGGGTGCGCGGTCCCCAATTGTGATCGCGCGAAACGGCATCGTCAAAGCTCAGCACTTCCGAGCCGCTGCCCAGCAAGGCGGCGCTGTGCGGCAAGCGCGGATGGTGTTTGGCGAGGACAGGCTGCACCGCTTCGTGATAAAAAGCGCGCGCCAAATCCAGCCCGGCGATGCTTGTGCTCATGACTCGCATAGGATTAGCCCAGAAGGCGCTGAGGCCAGAAAAACAATCATATCCGCTATTGCCGAGTCATGTGTATAATGCCTGGTACGAGCAAGGAAATGTTAAGTGGGAGTACGATAGCCGTGTCAGAAGCAAATCGCCTGAAGGAACTGCGCGACCAAATAGACCCGATCAACCTGGATATCCTGGCTTTGTTGAACAAGCGCGCCGAAATCGCGTTGGAGATCGGTCAGGTGCTGCAGAGCATGGGCACACGCCATTATGACCCACAGCGCGAAGCCCAGATGCTCACTGCTCTGCAATATGCCAACGAAGGTCCCTTCAGCAACGAAACCATCAGCAAGCTCTTCAGCGAGATCTTTCGCGCGACGTTGGCGCTGGAAGAGCAAGACGCGCGCCAGACCATCCTCGTGCAGCGCAAACGCCCCGACCAGCACACCATCATTGAGTTCGACAACGGGCTGCGCCTGGGCAACGACACATTCGAGATCATCGCCGGTCCCTGCGCGGTGGAAAGCTCTGCACAAATGGATACTGTCGCGGCAGCGCTGGCAGAGCGGGGCGTCAAAATGATCCGCGGCATGGGTTACAAACCGCGCACATCGCCCTACGACTTCCAGGGCATGGGTGAAGAAGGCTTGAAGATCGCCCGGCGCACAGCCAACAAATACGGGCTCGTCGTCATCAGCGAAGTGCTGGATATGTCGCTTATCCCGATGATGGACGAATATGTGGACGCCTTTTGGGTGGGCGCGCGCAATATGCAAAACAGCTTTTTGCTGCGGGCGCTGGGCAAGCAGAGCAAACCCGTGCTGTTGAAACGCGGCTTTGGCGCAACCTTGAAAGAGTTCATCTATGCCGCCGAATACATCATGGCCAGCGGCAACCAGCAGGTCATCCTGATGGAGCGCGGCATCCGCACTTTCAGCGAGTGGACGCGCAACACACTGGATATCAGCGCCGTGCCGCTGCTCAAGCAAGAGACGCACTTGCCCATTATTGTCGATATTTCGCATTCGGCGGGCCGACGCGATATCGCAAATCCTCTGGGGCGGGTGGCGCGTGTCAGCGGTGCCGACGGGCTGATGGTCGAGGTGCACCCCAACCCCGATGTCGCCATGTCCGATGCCAAGCAGCAGCTCAACCTCGACCAGTTCAACCAACTGATGGACGATATCGAATCGATAGGCGGGCGCTACTAGCTGGCATCCGCTCAATCGCCATTGCCCTTCCCTAGATATTTTTTGGGGGAAGGGGAGAAATCCTTGGTAAGCAAAATGTGGAATCGGCTGAATCATCACAAGCTGGCTGTGGTGATTGCCATAGCTGTGCTGGCGCGGCTGGCGGTATTGCTGCTGCTGCCCGATGTCTTTGCCTACAGCGAACCGGGCGGCGAGATTCACGGCTCGGTCGCCTATGATGACTATGCACAGAATCTGTTGGCGACGGGCGTCTATGGGCGCTCGGCTGGCTTGCCCGACGCGAGCCTGCCGCCTCTGTACAGCCTCGTGCTGGCGGCGATTTATGGCGTCTTCGGGCGCAGCTATCTGGCGGTGGCGCTGTGGCATATCGTGTTCGACGCGCTGTCAATCGCGTTGCTGGCGGATATCTGTCGCCGGCTGTTAGATAACCCCCCTCGGTCCCCCCGACAGGTCAGGGGGAGGCAGGACCCCCCTCGGTCCCCCCGACAAGTCAGGGGGAGGCAGGACCCTACCCTTGCCGATGGTGGTCACGGAGAAGTAGTCGGCGCGCTGGCTGGTTTGTTCTTCGCGCTTTATCCCTATCTGATCTTCCAAAACCTGGCGCTCAACGATACGGCGCTGTGGATCCTGCTGCTACATACCTTTGTGTGGCTGCTGATTCTGCTGCGCGAGCGGGCGCAGTGGGGCAAGAGAACAGTGTCGTTGGCGCTGGCGGCGGGCGTTGCGCTGGGCATATCGGCATTGGCGCGGGCGCTGCTGCCATCTCTGGCGCTGTTGGCGCTGCCCTGGTTTGCGCTGCGACTGGGCTGGCGCGGCGCGTTGTTGAGAATGCTGCCGGTCATGATAGCGAGTCTGCTGGTTGTGCTGCCCTGGCTGTTGCGCGGCGCGGCGATATATGGCGGCTTCGTGCCCATCGCTCTCAACAGCGGCGAGAATATCTATCAAGGCAATCACCCGCATACGACTGCGATCTTGCGCGCGGGATACGATGTGCAATGGCTGGGGGCACCACTGGATGCCCCGCCACGGGACCAAGGGCTGGCGCGCAACGCTTTCCTCAGCCAAGCCGGCTGGAATTACCTGCGTGACAATCCCGCGCAGATCCCGCAATTGCTGCTGACGAAATTGCTGGTGCACTGGAATCCACAAGTTACGCCACTCAACAACCTGCGCCAGGGCGAGCGGCTGACCACTGATGAAAACGGGCGCGTCTACATTGTGACGGGCGGAGAATCGCATGTCGGCGTTACGCGGGCGAATGCAGCCTACCAGGAAAGCAGCTTGTTCGCGGTGCTGGGTCGCGGCATCCACCTGCTGTATTTCAGCGCATTGTGGCTGCTGGCGATTGTGGGAGCGTGGCTGCGTCGGCGCGACTGGCGATCATTGAGCCTGCTCTATGCCGTGCAGCTGAGCCAAACGTTGATGTACCTGCTCTTCCATCCCAGCACGCGTTATCGTTCGCCCACCGATCCGCTGCTCTTCGTGTTTTCTGCGCTGGCGATTGCGCACTTTGCCGCTCGCTGGCGTGAAAATAGACGATAGTCTGGACGAGCCAGCGCCTCGCCCCTTACCGACTCGCCCTGTGTGCGGCTAGAATTGCCGCGCCTGGCACAGACGGGAGACACAGTCCAACATGCGACTCGCTATCATCGGCTTGCCCAACAGCGGCAAGACCACCATCTTTAACGCGCTCACTGGCGGCGATTATCAGACCAGCGCAGCTTCCAGCGGGCAATTCGCCATAAACAGCGCCACTGTGCGCGTGCCCGATGAGCGCGTCGATCATTTGAGCCAGGTGTATAAGCCGCGAAAGAGCACTTATGCGCAGATCACCTATGCCGATGTGGCTGGCTTGGACAAAGGCATTGGCGAAGGTGGGCTGGCGGGGCAATTCCGCAGCGAGCTCTCGCAAGTAGACGGCTTTTTGCATGTATTGCGCTGCTTTGACGAACCGCGCGTGCCCCACCCCTACCAGCGCATCGACCCCGCTCACGACCTGGTGGTCATCGACAGCGAATTCCTGCTGCTGGATCTGCTGGCGACAGAAGCGCGCTTGGGTCGCATCGAAGCGGAGCTGCGCCTGAAAGGCAGTAAAGCCGACAAGAGCCTGCTGGTCGAGCAGCCCCTATTCGAAAAGCTGCATGCCCACCTGGAAGCCGAGCAGCCGCTGCGCAGCCTGGAGTTGGACGCCGCTGAAGAAAAACTCATCCGCGGTTTTGGCTTTTTGACGCGCAAACCGGTGCTGGCGCTGTTGAATATGGGCGACGAAGCGGACGAAGCCATGCCGGCTGTGCAGCTGCCCTACCCGCGAGCGGACCTGGCTGCCATTCAAGGCGCGCTGGAAGCCGAGCTCGCCCAGCTGGATGCCGCCGACGCCGCCCTGTTTATGAACGAATATGGCATCGGCGAATTGTCGCGCAGCAAGGTCATCCGTTTGTCCTACCAGTTGTTGGGCATCGAGTCGTTCTTCACGATTGGCGGGGACGAGGTGCGCGCCTGGAGCTTCCCAGCCGGCGCAAGCGCCAAGCAGGCAGCCGGTCTCATTCATAGCGACTTCGAGCACGGTTTCATCCGCGCCGAGGTCTTCCGCTATGCCGATCTGCTCGAACTAGGCAGCGAAAGCGCCATCAAAGCGGCGGGCAGGCAGCGACTGGAAGGCAAGGATTATCTTGTACAGGATGGCGACATCATGAACATCCGCCACAGCAGCTAAACCTTTCCCTCGACCCGACGGGGTCAACAAGTCGCGTCTTTGCCATCTGCGCCAAAGACTTGCAAACGATGCGCGCTGTCCAGCAGCGGCTCGACGCTGGCGCCACGATAATGAAACTGCAATGCCCAGCGGCGTCTTCGCGAGCGGCTGGGTGGCGTGCCATGCTGCAGCAAGCAATGAAAAAGCAGACAGCCGCCGGGACCCAGAGGCACGGCTACGCTGCGACCCACCTGCACATCCGTATCGCAGATCTGCCAGTCGCGCCGCTGCCAGTGCAGGGCTGGTCCCTCGAGATGGCTGCCCGGGATGAGCATCATGCAGCCATTTTCTGGCAGCGCCTCGTCCAGCGCGATCCAAGCACCAACGATGGTCGTGCCAGCCGGGTAGTCGAAGTATGCCATATCCTGATGCCAGGGTTTTTCGCGGCCGATGAGCGGGGGTTTGAGCAGCGCCATATCTTGCGAAAGCGCCGGCTGCTCGCCCAAGATGCGCCCGACCACATCAAGCAGCCGCGGATTTTCGGCGCATTGCCGCAACCGCGCATCACTGTCGATGATGGGCATGAGCTTGCGCACGCTGTCCAGCCGTTCAGCCTGGCTCAATCGGGGCAAATTGTCGCGCGCCGCCGCTTCATAGCTGATGTTGTCGCCACCGCACAGAATTGCCGCCTGCAAGCCAGCCCGCGCCAACTCGACCTCTCTGGCATCAAATGCATTGTGCACGATCAAAAAGCCCAGCGCCTGAAATTGCGCGATGTCGGCGTCGCTGACACCCCCGAAGCCATCGCTGCCGCTGCGTGCCTGCGCCACAAAGTCGTACATGCCCGGCGGTGGCGCTTCCATGCCGTGTTCGTCGATGTTCGTGACGATTTCGGGTTGCATGTATTTGTCCATTCGGGCGACCTGGTAGATCGCCCCTACGGCGGAATCTATCACGATTGGGCGAGTCAGCGCCTCGCCCCTACGACCGACGGTCTTGGCATTACACCTTCCCCCCGACCCGATGGGGGGACCGAGGGGGGTCATCATTGCGCTGCTGGTGCACTTGGATGGCTTCGGCAACTTGCAGCCAGGCATCGGTATCCAGCAGCGCCACCTCGTCATCGGTCCAGAATTGATAGGCGATCTGCTGGGCGGGCGACGAAGCGGGTTGGCTGCGGGCGACAATCCAGGCCTCGCTGCGCCGTCCATAATACTGCTCGACCAATATCGCCATGATGGCGTTGGCTGTCGCGCTGACCAGATAGCCGATGCGCCCTGGCAGCGCGCCCGGCTGCAATGCCCGCGCCATATCCGCCAGCGCCTTCATATAATTGGCCGCGCCAGGATAAGCAAAGTCGCGCTGGGCTTCGGGCGGCAGGCGAGCCGGCGCAGTCCCCGTATTGACCATCTGCATGAGAATCTGCCTGGCGAACTGGCCATCTGGATAAGCCGCTTCAAATGTCGGCAGGTAAGCGCGCGCTTGTTCGACCACGATTGCCAGCGCATGATAAAACTCCATCTCCATAAACAAGATCTTGAGCAGAAACTGGCAACGTTCGGGGTCGCGCAGTTCGGCGGCTCTCCGCAACTCTTCCAGGGCGCTCATGCGGGGCGGTGGCAACGATTCAACATAGCCATACCATAACACACAGGCGCGGCGCATTCCTGCTATAATCGGGCGCAAAAAGCCCATCAGCGAGGAAAGCGCCATGTCGAATGCCACCCTGGACAAGATCGCCGCAGCGTTGGGCGCTGCTGCCGATGATCTGCTGAATCATCAATGCGCGACCATCTCGCGCGACAGCCTGGCGCTGCCCGGCCGCGACTTCAGCGAACGGGTCTGGCTGGACAGCGACCGCAGCCCACGCGTCATCCGCAGCCTGCAGCAGATCGCCGATAGCGGACGCCTGGCGGGCACGGGCTATGTGTCCATATTGCCAGTCGACCAGGGCATTGAGCATTCGGCCGGGGCGTCGTTCGCGCCCAACCCGGCTTACTTCGACCCCGCAAACATCATCGAGCTGGCGCTGGAAGGCGGCTGCAACGCGGTGGCATCGACATTTGGCGTGCTCGGGTTGACAGCTCGGCGCTTCGCCCACCGCATCCCCTATATTGTCAAGATCAACCACAACGAACTGGTGACCCACCCCAACACGCACGAGCAAATCATGTTCGGCACGGTCAAACAAGCCTGGGATATGGGCGCGGTTGCGGTGGGCGCGACGGTTTATTTCGGCTCGGCAGGCAGCAATCGGCAAATGGTCGAGGTGGCAGAAGCCTTCGCATTGGCGCACGAGCTGGGCATGGCGACCATTCTGTGGTGCTATATGCGCAACCCCGCCTTCACCATAGACGGCGTCAATCATGAATCCAGCGCCGACCTGACCGGGCAAGCCAATCACCTGGGCGTCACGCTGGGCGCAGACATCGTCAAACAGAAGCTGCCGACCCAGACTGGCGGCTACAGCGCGCTCAACAGCGGCGATTCGTCTTATGGCAAGCTCGACCAGCGCATCTATAGCCAACTGAGCAGCGAGCACCCGATCGACCTGACGCGCTATCAGGTAGCGAACGGCTACATGGGCAAAGTGGGCTTGATCAGCAGTGGCGGCGCGAGTGGCAGCAACGACTTTGCGGATGCGGTCACGACGGCGGTGATCAACAAGCGGGCAGGCGGCATGGGATTGATCAGCGGGCGCAAAGCATTCCAGCGCCCTATGGAAGAAGGCGCGCGCCTGCTGCAGGCCATCCAGGATGTCTACCTGTGCGAGAGCGTGACTGTGGCTTGATGCGACAGATTGCTGTCGTCAAGAAACTCATTTCAGTTGAAAGGCTTGCGTTCTGCCGCCGTGTTTGTAGCCGTATGTAGGGGGCATGTTTGGTTTCTCACCAGCAAGCAATTGCGCAATACTGTAACCTTGGATGAATGGATATTGTTGGTAGGCGTCTGACCACATTTCTTCGCTTCGCTGATTTTCTACCGTACCCAATTGATCGGCAAAACAAACCAATATCCCGGCTACAGCGCCCAGCCGTCGCACAGTTTCAGCGAGGGCTTTGACCGCGTCGGGCGAAACATTCCCGCCTTTTACCTGAACAATCACATATTCGTCCTGCGACTCGAACTTGTTGCCGATTCTGCGAATCACCGGCAGTTCAATGACGCCGTCGATACCCCCATCCGCACCCTTTTCACCTGGATTCTTGTACATGCCATTCGCGCCCATCGCGCCGCAAACCCATTTTTCAAACTCAAACTTATCGCGCTGCGCCAGGTCGCGCGCGTCATCGACACTTTGCGGTGTGCCGAATACATCCACATCGTCAATATTCAAGTAACGGAAATTGTCCAGCATGCGACGGCGAATAAGACCTGTCGAAAATCGGGAGATGTCTACGCCGATCCACTTGCGGCCGAGCTTCTCTGCTGCATGGGCGGTTGTGCCGCAGCCGCAGAAAGGGTCGAGGACTGTGTCTCCTACATTGGACGAAGCCAAAACGATCCGTTCCAAAAGCGCCAAAGGCTTTTGCGTGGGATAGCCAAGCCGTTCTTTGGAGACATTGAGTACCGCCTTGATGTCATCCCAGACATCGCGAATGTAGACATCTGCATAATGTCTTCCTTGTTCGTCAACAGCGGTGGTGAAGAACGGCTTGTCATAGAAGATGCGCTCTTGTAAAGGGTTGTGCATAGTCTCGCCGGTCTTGCCATATACAAGCAAAATATCGTGCTTGCGGGGCCAGCGCTTCTTGCTCACACCGCCAGTCCGATAACCCCAAATCACCTCGTTTCGAAAGTTGGACGCTCCAAAGACGCCATCCATAATCAGCTTAAGGTAGTGGCTGGCAGTCGGGTCGCAATGTAAATAGATACTGCCGCTGTCTTTCAGTACGCGACGCATTGCCCGCAAACGCAGCGCCATATTCAGCACATAAGCAGCCATGCTTGTCTTGCGTTTTCGCCGGACGCCTTCGACCTCTTGAGCGAATCGTAGAACAGTTGCCAGAGCGCGGGTGCGCGGGTTCTTTTCCAGGTCGCGCAGTTTTGTCTCATCTTCAAAGCCCCAGCGCCAGGTATCTTCAAACGCTTCTACCGGTTTCAGGCTACGGTCGCGGCTCTTGAAAGGGAGATTGTAGGTGCTGTTGGAGTTGAAGGGCGGGTCGAGGTAAATCAGGTCAACTGATTGATCGGGCAATTTGTCTGGATCTTGCAGGATGTCCAGGCAGTCAGCAGCATACAGCACACGGTTCATTCGGGTCATCGTCGCTTGTCGTTTTTCTCTGGCGACACTCTAGCACGCAGCGCCCAGAATCACCATAGCCTCCACCAGCATATCCCGCGACATGCCAAACTTCGCCGCCAATTCAGCCGCCGGGTCGTCGCCCAGTTTCTGATCTTGCCGCTCGCCAGCGACAAATTGCTGCAAGCACAACGGGCGCACATCGCTGTGGAAGCGCCACAGTTGTTCATCGACTACCTTGTTAATCACAACTTCCTGCAGGAACAGTCCCGTTTTTGGCTGGTAATCTCGGACGGTCGCGCGCCGATACATCTCGTCAGCGACGGGTTCGTCCACCAGCTGGAAGGCATCTCGCTGCGGGTGCGGCTCGCGCAGGATGGCATAGCGATTGATTGTCTGCGCTTGCATCGTATAGCGAAAGAAAGGGCTGTCCGTCTCGCTTGCGCCGCTGACAGGGATGGGCAACGCGGCATACAGCGGAAGACCGACATCCACCAGCCACTTCTGCCCATCCAGCCACACGACGATAGCGCTGTGACAGCCCACATTCTCGCCCATGTCATTGATCGTCAGGTAGCCGGCATAACCCAGCCGCCGCAGCAATCCCCAGAATGCGTAGTTGCTTTCGTAGCAGGTGCCGCCACTGCCAGTATCGAAGTGGCTTTGCCAGAAGGCCGCGCCCAGCACAGCGCAGTCCGCCGCCGATTCATGTCGCGCCCGGCGTGCGATGCGGCTGGCGCTCTCCCAGGGCACGATCCGCGTATAGCGCGCCACGAGCAGCTGCAAAGTCTCGAGCGTCGGGGGCGGCTGCGGGCGCATGCCGAAGTGGAGCAGAATCCGCCGGCAGAGCGAAGTTGGGAGCGGCGCTGTGTTCGTCATTCGTGGCGAGGACCTTTAGACCCTTTGCGCCTTTGTAGTCGGCTTTTGCATGACCTGCTTTGTCCTACAGACAATCAGGCAGAGGCCGCCACATCGGACACCCTGACCGACGCAGAGACAGGCAACCCATCGACAGCAAAGACGCTATGGTCGTTTGCATAGAGCGCCACGCTCACGACTTCGACAGCGTCTGGCAGGGTGGGCAAATGATGCCATTCGCCATATAAACGGGCGATTTTGACGCCATCGATGTACAGGTGTGCGTGGCCTTCGCCCGCGATCGGCGCTTGGTCAATCAACTCTGGCGTGAAGACGAAATTGCGCGTCATGACATGGATGTTGTAGCTGCCATCCGTCAAGAGGATCAATTGCAGGTCAACAGCCGGCGCGTTGGCGCTGTCCATCTCGAAGACCGCGCTGTGATCATGCATGACGCCGCTCATATGCATCAGCATGTCGTCAGTGAGAACCGTGTCGCGGTAGGGATTGACGCCTGGCTCCAACGGCGTCCAGTATTCATTGTAGGCAGAGAAGCAATCTGCATCGCCGCCAAAAACCTCGCGCTGGCCAATCACAAAAGAATAGCGGCCGATCTCGTTTGCCGGATGCCAAAGGGCGACAGTATAGGTAGCGGTGGCCGGCGCTCGGAAGAAATAGTCGTCCCAATTCCAAAAGTACCTGCGCCCGAATGGTTCATAAAACCAGGTCGGCTCGTCGCCCAGCGGAATCATCATCGCCGTTTGCGCTGCCGGCTTGACCAGGTGCATCGGGAGTTGGGGCGGCGCGCCCGCAGCCACGCCAGGACCAAAGACCGCCATAACCGGCGCAAAAATGTCTAGATCTGGAATCGCCGGAATGCTGACGCTCAAGAGCACAGTTTGTCCAGCTTCGGCATCAAACCGGAAGTAGTCGATATCGCCGGCGGGGAAGATATTGCCAAAATAGGCGTAGGATATGCTGGCATCTGGGACCTGCCAGGGCGCGGCGGGGGTGAGATCGGCGAATTCGCAAAAGGGCTGATGCGCGCGAGCCGACCAGGGGAATGCCATAATCAATACATACAGGCAGATAATCAGCAATTGTTTTGTGTAATTCATCCCGCGAAGCCTCTTTATGCTTCATCCTTTCCATTGTAGCACAGGCATCTGGAGCGATTGACCGGGAAAGTGACAGCCAATGTTGGATTGGCCGGGCAGATGCCGTACAATCAGCAGCCCACTTTTCGTCCTGTGCAGGTCGTCCACATGCGCTATGCCGAGGTCGCCCTCAATCTGCCGCTGCGCCAAAGTTATACCTATCACATCCCTCCCCCGCTGGATGAACAGCTTGCGCCGGGTTGCCTGGTGCGCGTGCAGTTCGGCACGACTATGGAAGCAGCTATCGTGCTGGATATCCACGACAGGACCGAGCTGAGGACGACCAAGCCAATCATCGAGCGACTGGACAATGCGCCGCTGCTGCCACCCGAGCACCTGCAATTGGCGAAGTGGCTGGCGGAAAGCTGCCTCGCGCCCATCGGTCCCTGCTGCTGGCTGATGCTGCCGCCAGGACTGACCGGAAAATCCGACAAATGCTATACCTTCCAAAGCGATCGGCTGCCTGCCGAGCGTCCCCGTCAATTGAGACTGGATGGCTTCAAGCAACAATCTGACCAGCCTCTGGCGCGTCAATTGCTGGACCGCCTGCGCGAGCGAGGTCCCCTGCGTCTGCGCCAACTCAAAGTCGCTTTTCCCAAGCAGCCAGTCCAGGCTGAACTCGAGCGACTGTGCCGCGCTGGCATGCTGTCGTCCGAGTCGGTGCTTGCGCCGCCGAGCGCGCGCATGAAGACGACCAAGCGCCTCTACCCGACCTATCAGCCCAAAGACATCCCGCAACTGGCAAAAAAGCTGGGCAAATCCAGCCAGAAGATCCGCCTGCTGGAAGCGATCGCCGCTCGCGACGATCATGCCATCGGCGTGCAAGATGCGCTGGACCTGGTCGGCGCAAAGACGCGCGCCCCCCTGAAGCAACTGATTGACGAAGCGCTGGTCTTCATTGAAGAAACAGAAAGTGGCGAACAAGACCTCATCATCCTGGATGCAACGACAGAACGGGTAGAAAAGCAGCTGTCACTCTGGCGCGGCGATGCCTGGATACGGCACATCCTGCAAACGATCGCCGAGCTGCCCAGCCCGCCCACGCCCAAAGAAGCTCGCGAAGCCACCGGCGCAACACAATCGCGCCTCAACCAGCTGGTCAAAGCGGGTATGCTGAAATTGCGAGAAGAGCGCGTCTGGCGCGATTCCCTGCGCGATTATGACTTTGTGCCCGACAGCCCACCGCTTCTCACGCCCGACCAGCAGGCAGTTTGGGAGCATATCCGCCCATCGTTGCTGGACAAACAAGCGGCTCGCTACTTGCTGCATGGCGTAACCGGCAGCGGCAAAACCGAAATTTACCTGCGCGCTATCGACCAGACCCTGCAGGCTGGCAGGCGCGCCATCCTGCTGGTGCCAGAGATCGCGCTGACGCCGCAGACCGTCCGTCGCGTGTCGGAACGATTCCCGGGCCGAGTGGCGCTTTTGCATGGCAGCCTGCCCCGGGGCGAGCGCTATGACAGCTGGCAACGGGCGCGGACGGGTGCTGTCGATGTGGTGGTCGGCACACGCTCGGCGCTTTTCACACCTTTGCCCGACCTCGGTTTGATCGTGCTGGACGAAGAGCACGATGCCAGTTACAAGCAGCCGGCCTGGATGTCCGACCCGCATTATCACGCTCACGAAGCCGCCGAAAACCTGGCTGAGCGCTGCCGTGCCACGCTGATCTTGGGCAGCGCCACACCCGATCTGAGCAGTTGGCATCGCTCGCAACGTGGGCATTATCAGTTGCTGCGCTTGCCCAAGCGCATCGTCGGACATCGCCAGCGCATCCTCGGGCAAGCCAGTCGCATCAGCGCAGAATCCCGTTATCAGCCGCTGCATGGCGACGCCCTGACCACCGACCTGCCGCCGGTCACTGTGGTTGATATGCGCTCGGAGTTGCGCGCGGGCAATACCAGCATGTTCAGCCACCAACTGCAGCAGGCGCTGGAGCAGACACTGGCTCGCAGCGAACAAGCCATGCTGTTGTTGAACCGGCGCGGACAAGCTACCTATGTCTTCTGCCGTGATTGCGGCTATACGTTGAAATGCCCACGTTGCGATCTTCCGCTGGTTTATCACCGCGTCGATGACACACTGCGCTGTCATCAGTGTGGCGCCAGCCAGCGACAGCCAGAATGCTGCCCAGAATGCGCATCGAGTCGCATCCGATACTTCGGCGCAGGCACGCAGCAGGTGGAGGAGACGTTGCAGCAGCGATTCCCTGCCGCCCGCACCCTGCGCTGGGATGTCGACACAGCGCGCTCGCCGCGCATGCACTTCGATATCCTGGGCAAGTTTGTATCGCGCGAAGCCGATGTGCTGGTCGGCACGCAGATGATCGCCAAAGGCTTGGATCTGCCGTTAGTTACGCTTGTCGGCGTTATCAGCGCCGATCTGGGCTTGTCTCTGCCCGATCACCGCGCGGGAGAACGGGTCTTCCAGCTGTTGACGCAGGTGGCTGGCCGAGCCGGACGCGGCGTGCTGGGCGGGCGGGTCATCCTGCAGACTTATCAGCCAGAGCATTATGTCATTCAAGCAGCGGCGAAACACGATTATGCCGCTTTTGTCCAGCGCGAAAGCCAATACCGACAGCAACTGGGTTATCCCCCATATCGGCGGCTGGCGCGCATCGTCTTCCGCGACAGCGATCCAAACCGCGCCCAGGCAACCGCCCGTTATGCCGCCGAGCAACTGCAAAATATCATTCAAGACAATCGGCTGACGGGCACGCGTTTGATCGGACCAGCGCCCTGTTTTTACACGCGCATCGACCGCCACTACCGTTGGCATGTGCTGCTGCGTGGGCCAGATCCGCGCGCGGCGCTGCGCAAGCTCAAACCGGCGCCCGGCTGGCAAATTGATATCGATCCGCTTGATGTGCTCTAGGACATCTGGTTGACAGCCAACAGGCTATCGTTACAATTGCTGGATATGGTGTGGCTGAGGGATGGACTATGTGGCTCTTGCAGATCTGCATCGCGTCATTTTGGTGGTATCTGGGCATGCATCTGCTCTTCCGCGAGGCGCTGGTGTGGGCAACGGTTGATCATATTGCCTGGTTCCGTTTGACCTTTCGCGGTCCTTCGACCCGCAAATGGGAACGTTTCTGCCGTGACACAGGATTGCTTTGCGTGGCGACAGGCTGCCTGCTCTTCCTCAATCTTCCTTTCGGCATGGGCGCTTTCGGCCTCATCATGGCTTTGCCGATCTTGCTGTATTTGCTCTGAGGGCTGGCTGCCGTGCGCAAATTCCTGAGTCTGCTGCTGGGCATTTGCCTCGGCGCTGCGTTTGGCGGGCTGTTGGTGGCTTTCTTTTCGCCTGTTACCGCCGACGAACTGCGCGAAGGCTGGGCTGCTCGCCGTCAACGAGCGCTCGAGGCCGGGCGCAAAGCCAGCGCCAAACGTCGCGCCGAGCTGGAAAAAGAACTGCAAGACCTGCGAAGCCGTGGATAAAAGCAGCGCTTGCGCAGACAGTCAGTCGCCTGAGTTTCGCGCTTGACAGGACAGCATGTCGTCCGGGAGTGGCGATTTTGCTGGATGCGAGATGCTTTGCCCTCACCCCAAACCCCTTCCCTAATATGAGGGAGGGGCTTCAAAACCAGCTGACATCGCTGAAAACTCCCCTGCCCTCGTCCTGGGGGGAGGGGCCGGGGGATGGGGTGTAGTGGTCCCGAAAAACTGGACACCTAGTAAAGAGAGTATACTGGATGCACAGGGACGGAGACAGCCCTATGGGAAGGCATCGCAAGTACACACCGGAGACGAAAGTCAGGATCGTGCTGGAAATCATTCGTG
>JAJEBK010000036.1 GCA_022823945.1 Anaerolineae bacterium
TTATCGAGGTAGTCTACAATCAGCTACGACCGCATAGCGCTCTAGGCTACAAGACGCCGGCAGAAACCGAGGCGCAGTGGCAGCAGCAAAACTCCCTCAAAGTTTCTGAGATTTTGTGTCCAATAAAATAGGACCATTACACTCGGTCCTTGACTCCCCTCTCCAACCTGTTGGGGAGGGGCTGGGGGGAGGGGTATCGGCTACCCTTTCCGTCCTGACGGGCTCGGGGGTGGGGTAGATTTGCAAGGAAATCCCATTTCTTTGTCGGAGCTACTTCTGCGGTTACACTCATTTCGCCGAAGCCAACGAGGACTCTGCCCATGCCCACCCGTCCCAACATCCTGTGGTATTGCAGCGACCAGCAGCGTTTTGACACCATCGGCGCGCTGGGCAACCCGCACATTCACACGCCCAACCTGGACCGCTTCGTCGGCGAATCGGCTGCTTTCACCCACGCCTATTGCCAGTCGCCCATCTGCACGCCCAGCCGCGCCAGCTTTTTGACCGGCATGTACCCCAGCGCCGTCGGCGTCAATGCCAATGGCTACCTGCGCTTCCCCGCCCATTATGCCGAACGCCTGTTGCCACGCCGCCTGCGCGATAACGGCTATGACTGCGGGCTCATCGGCAAACTGCATCTCGCGTCCGCAATGAATCGGCGCGAAGAGCGAGTCGATGACGGCTACGGCTATTTCCAATACTGCCACGACCACAAATTTGGCGAGCCCGGCAACGACTATGTGGAGTGGCTGAGCGCGCAGGGCATCGACCCGGGCAGCATCCTGCAGCGACGCGAATTCACATCAGCCGCCACCTATCGCCGCGCCGGAACGCAACCTGGTTTCGGTGGTTTGAGTGTGCCCACGCCCGAAAACGACAATGTGCCGCCGCATCTGCATCAGACGCACTGGTGCACAGAAAAAGCCATCGAGTTCATCCAGCGCCAGCGCAATCCCGAAACGCCCTGGCTGCTCAGCATCAACCCCTTTGACCCGCATTCGCCATTTGACGCGCCTTGGGATTACTGGCGACGCTATGATCCCGATTCGCTGCCCGGCGCGTACTTCCAGGATGGCGACCTGCAATGCCAACGCAAGCTGGAAGAGGCCCGCATCGACTTCCAGACCCGCGCGCAGCATCCCGACAACCTGCGCCATCAGGAAGTCCAGGCGTCCTATTACGCCATGATCGAGTTTGTCGACCACGAATTCGGGCGCTTGCTGGACTGGCTGGACGCGGCGGGACTGCGCGAAAACACTATCGTCATCTATATGAGCGACCATGGCGAGGCGCTTGGCGACCACGGCCTGCTGCTCAAGGGCTGCCGCTTTTACGAAGGATTGACGCGTGTGCCGCTGATGATCTCCTGGCCAGGGCACATCGAGCCACAGCGGTCGGACGCCCTGGTCGAGCTGCTGGATATCGCGCCGACCCTGTACGAGCTGCTGGGCATGGATGTGCCGGCCTGGACGCAGGGGCGCTCGCTGGCGGAGGGACTGCGCAGTGGTCTGGGGCATCACCGCGACTTCGCCCGCTGCGAGTACTTTGGCGCGATCTACTATCCCGACCAAACGCACGCGACCATGTACCGCGATCGCCGCTGGAAACTGATCGTTTATCATCAGAAGCAAATCTGCGAGCTATACGACCTGGAAGCCGATCCCTGGGAGCACCACGATCTCTCCGCCGACTCCGCCTATGCCGAAGTCAAGTGGGATCTTTTGCAGCGCAGTTTCGACGCCGCCATCTACGCCCATCCTGCGCAGACCGATCGCTATGGACCGTTCTAACGAAGAAATGGGTGTCGTGAAGAACTCGATCACAAAGCCACGAAGGCGCAAAGCATGATGTAGGAGGTTTTCGCGTTTTTTGCAGTGCAAGATACCCCCGCGCCTGCCACCGCATATTGGGAGCGCGGTTGGCATCGTGTACACTTTGCGCAGATTGTCAGCCACAGCCACGAGGAACAATTCATGAGTACGCCCTATGCCTTTGCCCGCGCCAACCGAGCCCGTTTTTTGGAAGAATATCAGCAGTTGCTGCGCATCCGCACGATCAGCACGCAGCCGCAGCATGCCCAGGATGTGGCAGAGGCTGCCGAGTGGCTGCGCGAAATGATGTTGCGCATCGGCATGACCAGCGCCGAAGTCATCCTTATGCCACAGGGGCGTTGTCCGCTGGTGTTGGGCGAATGGGATGGCGCTGGCGCAGACGCCCCGACGGTGCTGATCTACAGCCACTATGATGTACAGCCGGCCGAAGTAGCCGATGGCTGGCACACCGAGCCTTTCGAGCCAACCATCATCGACGAGCGACTGTATTGCCGCGGCGCAGTCGATAGCAAGCTGCATGTCATGGCGAATATGAAAGCGGTCGAATCGTGGCTGGCGGCGGATGACAAGCCGGCCGTCAACCTCAAGGTCGTGCTGGAAGGCGAAGAAGAGTCGGGTTCCGAAAATATCAACGCGTTCATCGCGGCGCATCCAGAGCGGCTGGCAGCCGATATCGCGGTCGTCAGCGATGGCGCGATCCTGGCGCCCGAGCAGCCCAGCCTGACTTATGGGTTGCGCGGCGCATTGGCGCTGGAGCTGGAGGTGCATGCGCCGGTCAGCGACCTGCACAGCGGGCATTGGGGCGGCAGCGTGCACAACCCGCTGCAGGCGCTTTGCGAGATTTTGGCGCAGTTGCACGATGACGATGGCGCGGTGAGTGTGCCCGGCTTTTATGACGATGTCGCGCCGCTGACCCCGCAAGACCGTCAATTGCTGCGGCAAGTCGAGCCTTTCCTGCAAGCCGAATGGGATGATGTGGTGGCAGCGCCGGCGAAGTGGGGAGAGCCACAATACATCTTGCCCGAGCGCCTGGGCGCGCGCCCGACCCTGGAGATCAACGGCATGATCGGCGGTTATACGGGACCGGGCATGAAAACAGTCCTGCCAGCCAAAGCCTCGGCGAAGATCACCTGTCGGCTGGTGCCCCATCAAGATCCGGCGCGTGTCATGCGCTGCGTGGTCGAGCATATCGAGAATATCGCTCCGCCGACGGTGCGCATTCAGGTCATGCCCGGCGATTTTGGCGCGCGAGCCGTGCTGCTGGATGTCGATGGCACCGCCATGCGTGCCGCTTCGCAAGCCTATACGCAAGCCTGGGGCACCCAGCCAGTCTACGAACGATCGGGCGGCAGCGTGCCAATCTGTTTCGGTTGTATGGAAGTCGCGGATGAGGTCGTCATCATGAGCTATGGGCTAAAAAGCGGCCGCGCGCATGGACCAAACGAGAATATCTACTTGCAGAACTTCTACAATGGCATCGAGGCGATGATCAAGTTCATCGAGGTGGTTGGCGCAAAATAGGTTTTCCCGACAAACAGGCGCAAAGCTTCGACATCGGGTACGAAGACCAGCAATTTACCAATCGTTTGCACTCTAATTAAACTTCGCTGACAAATCTCCTTTAGCCTCAAGGTCAGTTGAGGGCGGAATAGGCCGCCCTGCTGACCAAATCAAAAGGAGAAACTGCACATGAAACGCAAAAGCATCCTCATCGTACTTGCTCTGGTGTCGCTGTTGGCTGGCGGCGTCTTCGCCCACGACGACGATTCGTCCTACATGCGCCATATGGTGATGCGCTGGGGGCAGCATGGCGTGATGTTCGACCTGACCAGTTCCATCGTGTTGGAAGCCACCGGGCTCGATGCGCCACAACTGCGCGAATCCCTGCTGGATGGCGCTACACTCGCCGAGTTGATCACCGCCAATGGCAGCGACCCCGCACAAACCAGCGCCGAGCTGGCAACCCAGATATCCGAGCAGATTCAGGCTGAATCCCAAAGCAGAATCGCTGGCTTGGCAGACTGGATCAGCGAAGCGTTGCAGCACAGCCATGTAGACAAGCGGCGTTGGCGCTGGTCTCGTCCTGTCCCGCGCTTGCCTTTTGGCGGGGAAATGAACGGCATTGTCCTGGAAGCTGCGGGCATGGACGCGGGTGAACTGCGCAGCGCCTTGATGGACGGCTCCAGCATTGCCCAGCTGATTGAAGCCAACGAAGGCGATGTCGCGCAGGTTGTCGACGCGCTGACGACACAAGCCACGGACGAAATCAACGCAGCGACTTCGGCGCGACTCGAACGCGTTGAGGGCGTCGTCAGCAAAGCGATGGAACGAGATTTCTCCGGCGTCTTCGAGCGGATGAGCAAGTTCCGTCGCGGAGGGCGCGGTTTCTTCGGCTTTTGGAACAGCTTCGGCATGCACAGCGACGCAGGCGAAGCGGCGGAAGTCGAAGGCGCCTAGGCGAGCGGGCAACTCCCCCCAATTTGTCTGCAAGCCACCGGAAGCGCAGGGATGTTCCTTGCGCTTCTTTTTTGCGCCTCATGCTTGCCAGCGGCCGACATCCAGCAGCACGACTTCATCTTCGCCGGGCCAAGGCGGACTGGTGGTGATCAAGAATTCCAGCGGCGCATCGCCCAGCGCGCGGAACTGGAATTTTGTACCCAGCGGGATCGTCAGACTCATGCCCGGCGCAACAGCCAGTGTTTCTTCGCGATTGGCCTGCTTGCGCCATACTTCGCCTGCGCCCGCCAAAAAAACCCATACTTCTTCGACTGTGCGATGCTGCACGGGGATGGAAACCGCGCCAGCCGGCAGCCGGCAGTGCACGACGCTCGCTTTGCCCAGGCTGTGCAGCAGGCGTATCTCCGACCCGTCCGGCGCGAGCACATCGTATGCTTCGGGCAATGTCCTGGTTTCAAATGGCGTCATGCGCGCTCTCCTTTCGCTTTTACAGCGCCCTTTGCGTCTCGGCTGGCTTTGTGATTGAATCTACACAAGTTGATGCAGCAAAGGCGAATCGCTTGGCATCTCCGCAATTCTTCCAGGTTATCCCGATGGCTGCGGCTCGGCAGTTGCTGGATGCCCACTGGCAGCCCCAGCCCACAAGCGAAATCATCGCCACCGCCGACAGCCTGGGGCGTGTTTTGGCTGTTGATACACATTCGCCCGAGCAGGTGCCGGCTTTCCGCAAAAGCACAGTCGATGGCTATGCTCTGCGGGCGCGCGATACTTTTGGCGCAAGCCAGAGCCTGCCCGCTTTCCTGCAAGTGCGTGGCGAGCTGCTCATGGGCGAGGCGGCGGACGAAGCGGTTGAGGTGGGCGATGCTTGGCAGATTCACACGGGCGGCATGCTGCCGGCGGACGCGGATGCCGTTGTCATGCTGGAGCACACGCAGCGCGGAGTCGGCTCTGAGATTGAAGTGCTGCGGGCGGTTGCGCCGGGCGAAAATGTCATCCAGGCTGGCGAAGATGTGGCGGCGGCTGCGCTGGTTCTGCCGCGTGGTCATCAATTGCGCCCAGCCGATATCGGCGGTTTGCTGGCGGTGGGTGTCTGCCAGGTAGAGGCGCTGCGCAGACCCCGCGTTGGCATCCTCAGCTGCGGCGATGAGTTGGTTGCGCCAGACGCAGCGCTGGATCTCGGGCAGGTGCGCGACATAAACGCCTGGATGCTGGGCGCTTTGGCAGCCAGGCATGGCGCGCTGCCCATCCAGCTGGGCATTGTCACCGACCAACATGAGGAATACCAGCGGATGGCGCGAGCCGGACACGCCCGCTGCGACATGTTGCTCTTGAGCGCGGGCAGCTCGGTTTCGGCGCGGGATTATACGCGCGCGGTGATCGACAGTCTGGGCGCGCCGGGCGTGCTGCAGCATGGCTTGGCGACCAAGCCGGGCAAACCGACCATCATCGCGGTCTGCGCGGGTGTGCCGGTGCTGGGCTTGCCGGGCAATCCGGTCTCGTCGCTGTTGGTGGCGCGGCAACTGCTGCCCCATCTGATCGCTACCTGGCTGGGGCAAACGCCAAAAGAACCGCGGCGCAGGCGGGCGCGGCTGACTCGGCGCGTGGCTTCTGTCAGCGGACGCGAAGACTGGCTGCCGATGCGCTTGCAGGCGAACGACGAGGGCTGGCTGGCAGAGCCGATATTTGGCAAGTCCAATCTGATTTTCACGCTCGTACAGGCGGATGGTCTGCTGCGCGTGCCGCTGAACGCCGGCGGATTCGATGCCGGCAGCGCAATTGAGGTGGAGATTCTGTAAGGCTTGTCCGCTATTGAGGTTCGAGCGTCTCTTTTATAGCGCGACGCCCGTATGATAAGGGGATGTTGTACGGGCGACCCCTACATCCCGGGAAAGGCGCAGAGCCAAGCGATGGCTGAATACCTGGCCGACAGCCAGGCGATCTCGCACGGCATCTTCGATCATCGGTAGGGTTTGTCACCGAGCAAGATGTAAACAGCGGTGAGTAGCAGCACGATGAGCACGACCATCATTCCAAAGGCAAAAGGCAATGCCAATTCTTCAGGCATAAACTGCGCAAGCCACCTTTCGATTGCCCAGACGATGTCGAGGCGGGGATCGGAGAACATCAGATTCCTCTCATGAATAATTAAATCAGTGTAGCACGGTTTCTCAGTTGTAGTGGTCCTATTTTATTGGACACATAATCTCAGAAACTTTGAGGGATTTGGGTGGGGGCATATCCACGATTCTCGCCATTCCCACTTATCGCGCTCATTTTGTCGGTTGGGGTGCCTGCTGTACAATAGGTGTTCAGGCTCAGAGGCAGTCTATCTGGAGTGAAAGCATGACAAGCACGGCAGCGATCATGGAGCGGTATCGGCGGGTGATGTTCGCGGCGGCAGCGCCTTATCACGGCGATAAACCGCTGGTGGCAGAGCGAGCCAAAGACCAGTACATCTGGGATATTGACGGCGTCCGCTACCTCGACTTTTTTGGCGGCATCCTGACTGTGTCGGTCGGGCATTGCAACGACGAAATCACCGAGCGCACACTGGCGCAGCTGCAAAAGCTGCAGCACACCTCGGTCATTTATGTCAATGAGACGATGGTCGCGCTGGCGGAAAAGGTCGCTGAATTGACGCCGGGGCGTTTGCAGAAATGCTTCTTCACCAACAGCGGCACCGAAGCCAACGAGACGGCGGTGCTGGCGGCGCGCATGTACACCGGCAGCCCGGTCATCATCGCCTTGCGCCACGCCTATTCCGGGCGTTCGCTGCTGGGGATGAGCCTTTCCGGGCAGGGACCCTGGCGCTTGGGCGGAGTCGTCGATCCCTACATCAGGCATGTGCGCAACCCCTATACCTTCCGCGCGCCGGCTGGGCTGACGACAGAGCAGGTGGTCGATCTGTGCGTGAACGACCTGGAAGAGACGATCGCCACCATCACGCAGGGGCGCATCGCCGCCTTCATTGCGGAGCCGATACAAGGCGCGGGTGGTTTTATCGTACCGCCCGCGGAGTACTTCCGGCGCGTGCTGCCCATCATCAAAGAAGCTGGCGGCTTGTTCATCTCCGATGAAGTACAGACGGGCTGGGGACGCACTGGCGACAAGTGGTTCGGCATTGAGCAATTTGGCATCGAGCCCGACATCATGACCTTCGCCAAGGGCATGGGCAACGGCAGTCCCATCGGCTGCACCATCGCAACGCCCGAAGTGGCTGATGCCGTGGGCGGACTGACATTCTCGACATTTGGTGGCAACCCCGTCACCATGGCGACAACATTGGCTACCATCGAATACATGCAGGCGCACGACACGCCGACCAATTGCGCCGTGCAGGGCGCGCGAATCGCCGAGCGACTGGCAGAATTCGCCGCCGAGTTCCCCATCATCGGCGAGGCACGCGGCATGGGCTTGATGCAGGCGCTGGAATTCGTGCAGCCCGCCGACAATGCGCCCGATGCCGCCCGCACAGTCGCTTTTGTCGATGCCTGCAAAGAAAAAGGCTTGCTGCTGGGCAAGGGCGGCTTGTATGGCAATGTCGTGCGCATCGCCCCACACCTGAATGTCAGCCGCGCAGATGTCGATACCGCCCTGGACATCATGGCAGACGCCTTGGTCGAGGTGTCCTGACTTGCGCCGGGCGACAGCAGCTTCCCCATGAACGGGCTCGCCATTGCGCCAACCATGCCGAGCGCGCGTCCTCAGCCCATGCGCAGGCTGCTCTTGCTGGGCGCGATTCTTCTGGCGCTGGCGCTCACAATCAGCCTGTTGGGGATTTATCGCGCGTTGCCCATTGATGACGAACTCGTGAGCGAGTCGACCCTAGGCCGGCTATCACTCTGGATGGCGGGGCAAAGCGGCAATGATATCGACGAATTGCAGTCGCCGCTGGCCTGGTATGCCCACAATCTGGCTGCGCAGCTGGGGCAGGACGAACTCGACCCCGCTGTGTTGCTGGGGTCTCTGGCGACCCTGCGCTCGCTGTATCTGGGAACCGTGCTGCTGCTGCTTGCTTTGGCGCTGCTAGCTGGGCTGCGTTTCCTTCCAAGGCTGAGTCGTCGCCTCGCCTCTACAGATTCCGCCAGGTTTGCTCCTCCCCCCATCCTGATGGGGGGGGCGAGGGGGGTTACGACTTTGCGGGGACCGAGAGGGTTCTTGCTGGCCGCGCTGATTATGCTGGATGCGCTGCTCTTCGTGCTGCCGGCTGTCGAGAGCAGCGATGCTTTGGCGCGGGTCGTTTCAGCCATTTTGCTGACGTTGCTGGCGTTGATCTTGTGCCCGGGGCGCATCACCCGCGCAGTCGGATTCTGCCTGGCGCTTTCGCTGTTGATGGTCGGCTGGGAGGCGAGTAAATCGTTCGCCGACTCGCTTTCGTACAAGATTCTGCTGCCACAGCCGGGCTGGCAATATCGTGCGCTGCCGACGCTGGACGAGGCTTTGATCAAGCTGCATAGTGGCGAAGTCGATGCGGTCATCGCCGACCGCAAAGACCTGGATGACTTGATGCCGCCCCAACCGCCGGCCAGTTCAAGAGACGCTGCGGATGAAGAGTTGCCATACCCCGACCTGCGCTATCTGCGGCAGTTGGACCGGGCCGAGGGCCTGGCATTTCTGCCCATAACGCCAGCTTTCCCGGGCCGCTTGAGCATCGCCCTGCGCGCAGCAGATGCCACCCATACGACCAGCGTGCGTCAAGTCTTCGACCGCCAGATTGCGACTGTCACTGGCGACTTCGCCGAGGCGCGCTTTCTCAGTCAGCCACGCAATTTGGTCTTGCTGGATCTCAAGATTCTCAACGACCTCAACCTGCCGCATTTGCAGATGATCGCCGAAGCATTTGCCCAGCCAGCGCGGCGCAACGGCGAGTTGCTTCTGCTGCGCATCCTGGCTGAGGCAGGTGTCTACACCTTCAGCGAGGCTATCTTCGGCTTCGTGTTTGGCGCGGCGCTCGGTTTCATGCTGGGCGCGCTCTTCGCTCATTCGCGCTTGCTGGAACGCGGTTTGCTGCCCTATGTGGTGGCATCGCAGACGGTGCCGATCTTGGCTATCGCGCCCATGGTGGTGATCTGGCTGGGTGCCGGCCAATTGTCGGTGGCTGTCATCGCTGCCTACCTGACCTTCTTTCCCGTTACCATCAATACACTGCGCGGGATGCAGTCGCCGGCCGCCGAGCAGGTCGAGTTGATGCGCTCCTACGCCGCCAGCCGCTGGACAATCATGTGGAAGCTGCGCCTGCCAGCTGCCTTGCCCTACATCTTCACCGCGCTGAAAGTCTCGGCGACAGCCAGCGTGGTCGGCGCGATCATCGGCGAGCTGCCGTCGGGCATCGGCGATGGACTGGGGCGGGCGATTTTGGATTTCAGCTCGGACTATAGTTTGATATCGACGCCCAAGCTGTGGGCATCCATCGTAATGGCGGCGGCTGTTGGCATGATATTTTTTGCGGCGGTCAGCTTGTGCGAGCGCGTGGTGCTGCGGGGCTTCCTGCGATCTGAAGGAGGTCAGAAATGAATGCCATAGAGGCGCGGGGCATTCACAAAGTCTTCAATCCAGGCACAGACGAAGAGGTCGTCGCCTTGCAGGATATCGACTTGCAAGTCGCATCTGGCGAGTTTCTGTCGCTGGTGGGTCCTTCGGGTTGTGGCAAGTCCACCTTGATGCGCCTGATTGCCGATTTGTTGCCGCAAAGCAGCGGTGAACTGCGCGTAAATGGCAAAGCGCCTGCCCAAGCCCGCCTCGACCGCGACTATGGCATGGTCTTCCAGCACGCCACGCTCTACGACTGGCGCAGCGTCAGCAAAAATGTGCAGTTGCCCCTGGAAGTGATGGGTTATGCCAAAGCCGAGCGGGCAAAGCGCGCCCAAGCCATGCTGGACATGGTCGAACTGGGTGATTTTGTCGAGCATTATCCCTGGCAACTTTCTGGCGGCATGCAGCAGCGCGTGTCGATTGCCCGCGCCCTGGTTTTCGAGCCATCGGTGCTGCTCATGGACGAGCCTTTTGGCGCGTTGGACGAATTCACCCGCGAACGCATGAACCTGGAGTTGTTGCGCATCTGGCAGGCGACCGGCACGACTGTCGTTTTTGTGACGCACAGCATCGCCGAAGCCGCTTTTTTGTCCCAGCGTATCGTGGTCATGACGCCCCGACCCGGACGCATCACCCGGCTCGTAGACAACCCGCTGCCCTATCCGCGCGATTTTCACACCCGCAGCGATCCGGATTTTCACGCGCTGGTTGCGCAGCTGCGCGATCTGCTGCGGGACGCCCACGAAGACCAGCCATGACCCGGTTGACCCCCCTCAGTCCCCCCGACAGGTCAGGGGGAGGCAATAATCGCACAGGTTTCTCGACGAGTCACCCTTCTCCATTGACATGGGGAAGGGCCGGGGATGGGGTAGAAAAAAATGTCCCGTTCTCAGACAAGTCGGGGGGAGGCGCAATAAGATCCAGCATCGCTTGTACGACGCCGCGCAAGGAAATGAGATCATGACTCGGCTGCGGCATTACCTGCCGACGATCGCTGTGGCGGTCACAGTGCTGCTGGCTTGGGAGTTGCTGGTGGTGGCTTTCGATATCCAGCAATTTCTGTTGCCCAAGCCGTCCGCCATCTTCGCCGAGTTCGCCTATCAGCTCGGCTTGTGGCTGGCGCCAGACGAGCGGTCGATCCTCTTCGAGTCCAGCGGCGCGACATTTTGGGAAGCCATTGGCGGTTTCGTCATCGGCTGTGGCAGCGGGGTGCTGGTGGCGCTGATCACCTCACGCTGGACGATCATCAGCGAAGCGACCATGCCTTTTGCCATCGCCGCCAATTCTGTGCCCATCATCGCCTTCGCGCCCATCATGAACAACTGGTTCGGCATCACCAATCCAGCCTCGAAGATGGCGATCGTGGCTATCATCGTCTTCTTCCCCACCATGATCAACACGGTGCGTGGCTTGACTCTGGTCGATGCGCGCCAGCTGGAGCTCATGCGCAGTTATGCCGCCGCGCCGTCCGAGGTGCTGCTGAAGCTGCGCATCCCCAACGCCCTGCCTTATATTTTCAGCGCCCTGCGCGTCGCCAGCGCCCTTAGTTTAATCGGCGCTGTGGTGGCGGAGTTCTTCGGTGGACCGCGCGCCACCCTGGGCGTCTATATCACGCAGGAAGCCTCGGCTTTCGACTTCGCCAAAGCCTGGACAGCCATCATGATGGCGTCAATCATCGGCATCGCCTTTTATCTGGCGGTGCTGTTCCTCGAGCGGCGCTTGATGCCCTGGCATGTGAGTTTTCGGGTAGAGTAGGGACGGGCTTACAAACCTTGCTTGTCGTCGATTATTTGATATCTTAGCTACCCGAAAACTTCCGTAAGCCAATTATGGATTTTTATCTTGACAGAATCGGATGCTCTCTTGACGGGACCAATGTCTGCAACTGCCCTTACTCTTCCCTTATCATCAAATGCAAAATCACCGCGATATGCCCGATTGCAGAATTGACATTGGGGAATTGCATTTTGCAAAGTTAGATTCTTCTCAGGGTTCATATGTCCTCGCTGCAATTCAACTAAATCATCACCATATCTAGGATCTGGTCTCCCTTCTCTTGCTCCGCAGGTGGCACAGCGATTTCCGTATGCCGCTTTGAGGTCGTTGAAGTCATTTGCATTTAGCCTATTTTCGCGTCTAACCTTATCATTTATCCACTCTGTAGAAGGCTTATACGGGTCGAGTTTATGTTTCCCTCTTCCAATTAAGTTCCAGCCATCTCTCTTGAGATGCCTCACTTGTTGATCATGTTGCAAGTCTGGTCTATCTCGTTGGCATATAGTACTTACGGTGTTTTTATCCACAACCTGTCCATCAAAGTAATGGAGTGCGGCAAGCCAAATTGCCTTTGCATTTTCGGTATAATGAACTACATTGGGAATCCTCACGCCATGGGGCAGTAGATATTCTGTGTGAATTTCTTGAATTTCTTCCCAGGCAGCTTGCAATTCGTTTGGGCTGGGCAAGTCTTTCATTCTGTACCACCAATACGGCAATTTGCCATCTGTGCCATATCAAATTCAATCTCAAATCCTTGAAAGCCGCGACCTTCAAGTTTCGCTGCTTCCCCAGTTGACCCAGAACCAGCAAACGGATCAAACACTAAAGACCCTGGCGCACTAAATATCCTAATTAGATGACGCAGGAGCTTAACTGGTTTTGCTGTCATGTGTCCGTATCGTTCTTTTGGTTTTGGAACTGGGATAACTGTGCCAGGAAACTTGCCATTGTCCACAACGGGGTTAGAAACATCGATGAGTCCAGTTTCCCATCTGTCCCAGTTGTTCACAAATGTACCTTCCCTTGGTGCTTGAGCGAGAATAATCATCTCGCCTTGAGGTTTAAGCTGTGGGGTCTTTCTTCCGTCAAGCTTGCAAATCAGTCGCTTCTTCTCTGCATCAGGAAGATTGCTTTTGCGTACAAAGTGGTCTTGTGTAAATGCCTTCGCCTGACCTTCATACTTCCATAGCATGACATCTCTTATTTCAAACCCTGCATCCTCCAAGGCAATCGCTGAACGATGCACCAAGCGATTTTGGCTAAACACAAGGCAAAACCCACCAGGCTTAATGATTCGCACCCATTCCTTTGCGATAGGGTATAGATACTCTTGCAAATCTATGCCTTGCTGTGGAGAGAACTTCATTCCTGCTGGCAATGACCCAATTACACCTGGTTTTACTCGCTTTCTCAATTTTTTTGTACTCCAATTTGACCCCATTCCATCAATAAAGTATGGAGGGTCAGTCAATATTAGAGATACTGTATTGTCACCCATTCCTGCCATTCCAATACGACAGTCTTCATTTCGTATTGACATAGGCAGATTCTCTTCAATCTGTTCAATTGAAGTCGAAATGGCTTCAGAACTATTCTCTTTATTTGATTTGGTAAACAATTCCATTGTCTTCACTTGGTCAAGTCCTTATCGCTCTAGTGCTCGTTGTCCATACCGCGCACTATTTCGCTCATCATCTTGTATTTTGTATCAGTATACCCTCGCTTGATCAAAGTCCAAACATTCACGCCCAAAGCTCACCGCCGGAAGTAGCGCTTGCCTTCCAGCTCCTCCGGCAGCAGGCTCTCGTCCGTGTAGGCTTGGTAGCCCGCGCCATAGCCCAGCTGGCGCATCAGGGCGGTGGGGGCATTGCGCAGGCGCAGCGGGATGGGCAGGTTGCCGTGCTGCCTGGCGTCTTCCAGCGCATCAAAGTAGCCGCGGCCAGCGCTGCGGTCTTTGGGCGCGCCCGCCAGATACACCACGCCATGCGCCAGATGAAACTGGCATTCGGGCAAGCCGACTGTCTCGACTGCGCGGAAGACATCGTTGGCTACGGTCAACGCAGCGCTATCGGCCATGCCAATATCTTCGCTGGCGAATATGACCATGCGGCGGGCGATGAACTTGGGGTCTTCGCCACTATCGACCATGCGCGCCAGATAATAGAGCGCGGCGTCGATGTCGCTGGCGCGCATGCTTTTGATGAAGGCGCTGATGGTGTTGTAATGCTCTTCGCCGCTTTTGTCATAGCGCAGATGCTTTGATTGCAGGGTCTCGCGCAGGTGCTCGGCGGTGATGCGCTCGGCACGATACAGGCGGGCGGCATTTTCCAGCAGGTTGAGCGCGGCGCGGGCATCGCCATTGGCATAATTTGCCAGGAAAGCCACAGCCTCGGGCATGATCTCCAGCTGCAAGGCGTCGATTCCTCGCGCGATGATCTGCTCCAGTTCGCCGACAGTTAATGGCTCCAGCGTGAAGACCTGCATGCGCGAAAGCAGCGCCGATATGACCTCGAAGCTGGGATTTTCGGTGGTCGCGCCGATCAGCGTGATCGTGCCATCTTCGACATAAGGCAGCAGGAAGTCTTGCTGCGCCTTGTTGAAGCGATGAATCTCGTCCAGGAAGAGGATGGCGCTGGCGGGCTGGGGGTCGTCGTCCGCCTGAAAGAGCCCGCCCTGGCTGGTTTGCGCGCGCCGCAGCGAATTCACGATATTGCGCAATTCTGCCTTGCCCGCCGAGACCGCCGACAAGTTGTAGAAAGGCTTGCCAGCGACATCGGCGATCATGCGCGCCAGGGTTGTTTTGCCGACGCCGGGCGGACCCCACAGCACCATGCTGGGCACAGTGCGCTGCTGCAAGGCGCGGTTGAGCGGTTTGCCCGCGCCGACCAGGTGCGATTGCCCGATAAAGCTGCCCAAATCGCGCGGGCGGATGCGCTCGGCCAGGGGCTGGGGGGAGTCGGGCATAGGGGCGGCTCAGCCCTCGATGATCTTGACGATCTGGTCCATGTGGTCGCAGTCGTGCATGGCGGTCAGGATTAGCTGGTTATTCAGCGAGAAGGGACCGCTGCCAAAGGGCGCGCTGCCCTGCCACAATTCGTCGTCTTCCACATCCAGCGACTCGAAAAATGCCAGGTTGCCCGCGCGCAGCCCCCGCCAACGTTCCAGCAATGGTGCCGCTTCTTGCTGCGCATAGCCCTGCGCAACAACCGATTCGGCCGGTCCCACTCTCGGCTGTGGCGGCTCTTCGGCACCCGCCCCGATGTGACGCGCTCGTGCGCCGAAATACACTTCAAAGTCGCATAGATGCCCCAGCACCTCTGAAATCGTCCAGCCATCGCCACCATCGCGCTTCTTAAACGCTGCGGGGTCATCGATGGTGGTGATGAGGCGCGTCAGCGTGCGCACATTCCGATCCATCGAGCGCAACTGCCAGCGGCGGTACATCGTCATTTCGGACACAAGACGCTCCTTCTATTTCTGCAAAGGCTCGAACAAGATGTTTAGCACAGGCAGCCCGCCAAACACAGAGTCAACCCTTCAGTCTCCCCGACAGGTCAGCGGGAAGCAAGCATTGGCTACCCTCTCCGTCCTGACGGGGAGGGGTTGCCACAAAGGCACAGAGAAAAACCTTGCTTTTCACTCGGTGTACTCGGTGGTTGATCTTTTGTATGCCTTTCTTTGTGTTACTTCTGTGGCTCTGTGCTCAATCTACGCTCGACCAGCCAGCGCCCGTTCATAGGCTTCTGGCGTATCGACATCGACCAGTACGCCCGGCTCATCGACTGGCACCAGCCGCAGCCGCGATTTGTCCAGCGCCTCGCGTGGCATCGCGGGGGCTGCCAGCGCCAGCATCGCCGCCCAACGCGACCGATCGAGCAGCAGCGGGTGACCGCGTCGGCCGTCGTGGCATGGCGCAACACTCCAACCCGCTGCATATTCCCGCGCCAGCTGCTCAATCACCGCCAGGCTGATGCCGGGCATATCGGCTGGCTGAATGAAAGCCGCCGCCAGAAAGTCGGGCAGCGCTCGCAGACCCGCTTGCACAGAAGAAAGCATGCCGCCTGTCGCAAAGTCGGGATTGTGAATGCAGCGAACCGATAACCCAGCCAGGACAGCGCGCACCCGGTGGGCATCTCTTCCCGTGACAACAATCGTCTCAATGCCGGCGCGCAGGAATTGCCGCGTCACATGCGTCACGATGGGCGTTCCATCCCGCCAGGGCAGCAGCAGCTTGTTTTCGCCCATGCGCGTGGACAAGCCGGCCGCCAGCACGATCGCGCAATGCTGCACGGCTAGCCCTCGGTTTTGCTGCGCGGCATGGGGCGCTCGGCAATATCTTTGAGCAAGCCGCCGTGCCCCATCATCACCAGATCCGCGCGGGTCAGGCGTTCGCCGCTCAGCAGGCGGGGCAGGATCCAGTCGATGACATTGGTTTTGGGCGATTTGATGCAGCCCGGCGCGCCCACCACCGGCGTATCGTCCAGATAACCCAGCAACAGCAGGGTGCCGGGATCGACTGGCACGCCATGCAATGTGATGCTGCCGCCCGCCCGTTGCAGTGCCTTGGGCACAACATCTTGCCGATCAATGATGGCGGAGATGCTGGCGATCAAGATCATGTCTGCTTGCGACTGGGCTTGAATGGCCCCCGCGATCGCAGCCGCATTGTGCTGAACAAAGATCGGCTCCAACAGGTGGCTTCCCCAGCCTTCGATGCGGCGGCGCACAGGCAGATGAAAGCTGCGCAGCAGTCGTTCGCGCGTGGCATCGGTGCCCGACACGATCAGCGCGATGCGTTTGGGCTGCAGCTCGCGCAAGTGCAAGACAGGCTTGTCTTGGCAGATGCGTTCGACATCGACGACGCGGGCGGCTGGCACGCCAAAAGGCACGATCTTGACGAGCGCGGCCATTTCGCCTTTGCTTACCAGGCTGTGCGTGCGCAGGCTGGCGATGGTGATGCCGTCGTACAGGTTGTTGATGGTTTCCAGCAGCGGCACATCAATATGCAAGATGCCGCGAGCCGCCGCTGTGATATTGGCTCTGCCCACGCCGGGCGCGCGCATGTGCAGGTTTTTGCCAATCACCGCCCGTCCAATGCGCTGCGCCGCTTCGTCTTCGTGCAAGTCGGCTTGGCTCAGCCGCGTAACGACCAGCCGCTCGATTCCCAGCCCGCGCAGCCGCACGATATCGTCTTCGCCCAGCCGATGCCCTTTGTTCAATATCAGCTTTGCGCCAGCATAGAGTTTGTGCGCCAAAATCCCGCCAGCCGCGTCTTCCAGCGGCACCTCACCGAACTGCATCGCGCGCTCCATTGCGTACGGCGATGATCTCCGCCAGGATGCAGACAGCGATTTCTTCTGGCGTGCTCGCGCCGATGTCGATGCCGATAGGCGTGTGAATCTGCGAAATATGCGCCTCGCTCAAGCCAGCCTCTCGCAAGCGCGCCACCCGCTGTCGATGCGTGCGCCCGCTGCTGAGCACGCCGACATACGGAATGCCCGCGGGCAGCGCCGTCAACAGCGCCTTGTCGTCGATTTTGGGGTCGTGCGTCAAGACCGCCAGATAGGCGCTCCCATCCAATCCCAGCGTCGGCAGCGCTTTGTCCGGGTAGCTGTGCAGGATATTGGCGACATCGGGGAAGCGCTCGGGCGAGGCAAAGGCAGAGCGTGGATCAATGATCGAAACGCGGAATCCGACCTGTTGCGCCATAGCTGCCAGCGGGATGGCAACATGCACGCCCCCCACCAGAATCAAGTGCGGACGCTCGACTTGCTGATCGACCATGACGCGCGTGTCGCCCAGCGTGATGATGCCGCTCTTGTGGGTCTCTGCGGCTGCCGCGCGCATCTGTGCCGCCAGTGTTTCGGGCAGGTCGCCGCTCTGGTACAATGTTTGTCCGCCCGCATCCAGCAGCAGCTTCTCGCCTATGTGCGCGCCTTCGACCACGACCATCGCCACGCCATAGCGATCATCGGTCGCCAGTCCGGCCAGCAGATGCCAATAGGTCGCATCCAGCGGCTCGACGAATACTTCGATGCTGCCGCCACAGGTCAAGCCGACTTCCCAGGCCAGGTCGTCCGCCACGCCAAATTTGAGCAGGCGCGCCCGGCCGTCTTTCATGCCCGCCAACGCTTCTTCCACAACAGCTCCTTCGACACAGCCGCCACTGACGCTGCCGATCATGGACGGAGGGGCGCTGTCTGCGCGCTCCCAAGCGCCGGCGATGCCCAGCTTCGAACCCTCGCGGCGCGGGGCAGAACCCCAGGTCTTCGCCACCGTGGCCAGCGCCACCGGGCGGTCTTCGCGCAGCCAGCGATTCATCGTATCGAGGATGTCGCGCATGGGGTCTCCTTTGTGTATGGGTGATGATTATTCTAGCACAATGCGGTTTCAATGCGGTCGAGCCGCCGCCACTGCCGACGCGGAATCTCTTTGAAAAACAAACAAGTATTGCAACAATCAAATGGAACCGCGTAGGGGCGACTCTTGAGTCGCCCGCATACACAATGGCGAGATAGCGGGCGAGTCGCCGCCTCGCCCCTACAAGGCTTGTCCGCTATTGGGGTTCGAGCGTCTCTTCTATAGCGCGACGCCCGTATTATAAGAAGATGTTGTACGGATGCCCCGGTCAAGACGCAGAGCCAGGCGCTGGCGGAATACCTGGCCGACAGCTAGGCGATCTTGCGCGGCAGCTTCGGTCATCGGTAGGGTCTGTCACCGAGCAGGATGTAAACAGCGGTGAGTAGCAGCACTATGAGCAGGACCATCATTCCAAAGGCAAAAGGCAATGCCAATTCTTCAGGCATAAACTGCGCAAGCCACCTTTCAATTGCCCAGACGATGCCGACGTCGACAGGATAGTAGAACATCAGATTCGCCTCCTTAATAATTCAAGTAGCGTAGCACGGTTTCTCAGTGTAAGCAAATAGATTTGCGCACTCGGTGACAAAGCCTATGCGCAAGCCTGGGGCGGACAGCCCATCTACGAACGCTCGGGCGGCAGCGAGCCAATCTGTTTCGGATGCTCAGTCTCTTTATTGTCCTTTTATAACTATAGAACATTTGGTCTCCCTGTCCGCATCGCGCACGAGACAATTATGGATGTCGTGAGTCTCCTACACACGACAGCGTGGGTTTGTCCCTAAAGGGAGGGCAAGCCCACGCACTTTGTCCAATCAGTGTAAGGAGCAAGATCATGCAACACAGCAATATTGGCGGAATGCAGGACTTTCGCAGATATCAGGACGGCGAAAGGCACATCAAAGCAGTCAGAGGCGCAAAGCGTTTCTTCATCGTCATCGGTCTCTTGGTGCTGCTCGCTCTTGCATCGATGACCGTGTCTTCACAGATTGATTGGGGGCGTCAGTTTAATTCTCAGCTGTCAGCCGCCTTCAACAGGCTGGGTATGAAGAATATGCTCAAAAAAATCAAAAGCGGCACAGACCCCGCGTACGTTGAGGCCAGCTGCCAGGCTATGTTCACCAGCAACTACGGTGGATGGTGGAACGGCTATTGGTCGCTCAACGACAACTACTTCAAGCAATGCCTCAACTGGTTTGGTCGGGCAGGCAAATTGTTGCGCCAATTGGAGTGGGCCAGATCCAAAGACGACGCCCGCAGCAAAGCCTACCAAGCCGCGAACGCTGTCTGCTACACAAAGTATGCCCTCACTCGCGGCAACTGGGGTGCCTATTCACGTTGCCGCAACTACGCCTACAATCAACTCAGTCGTATCTAGCTGACCTTCTAGGGGGTCTTATCGGCCGCTCGTTCTGTTGCAGCAGATCGGGCGGTTTCTACCCTGTAACCCTTGCTCGGCTCGCGCATCTGCTATTTTACCACAAATTTTTTTGAGAGCCAACCCCACCCCTACATAGTTCGAATTAGAGCAGCATCGCCCTTTTTCGCATAGCTTGCTTGCACTTGCTTTGGTGCACTCGGTGGTAAAATATATGCTGCGATTGCCCTGATGGCCAACACACTGCCTCTTTCGCATTGGCGATTCCTGCGCTACACTGTGCGACACAATTGCATCTGCGCCGACGGAGACTGGCACCATGGCAAATACCGCCCGCCAGTGGTTCTATTCAACACCAGAGCCGCGCCCCTATTACATCGAAGAGCGCGTCAACCACTCTTTGTGGAACAATCGCCTGCAAAATGTCTTCATGAGCTGTACGAATGCCGCGCTGCCCGTGCAGATGGAAGGCAGCCTGGATGGCATGCCCATGCGCTTTGAATTCGTGCCGGGCGGCTACTTCACCCTGCGCATGCCCGAAGAGCGCAAGGATGTCATCGGCACCATTCGCCAGGTGCTGCTTGGTTTGAAGCCCAGCTTCACTTATCAGGATAACGATGGCATGTTTGTGGTCGAGTGGCATACCGATGGTGGCGACGCCCGTTGGCGAGAAATCCAGGGCGACCCGGCTTTTCAGGGTTTGCGCCGCATGAAACGGCCGCAATAGAGGATCTGATCGAATGGCAAAGCGCCGCCGCAGAAAACCCAATATCTCGCAGGCCGCCCTAGAGCAAGCCCGCCAAGGTTCGCCCGCCCCGGTCCCCGCTACTCCCGAGGCTCGGACTGACCAGGCAGAGCCCGTACAAACGCCCCGCCCCCGCCGTCGCCGCGCGCTGCAATCGGCCCAGCTGGAACGCCGCAAAGACCAGGGCGGGCTGGATGCCGAGTATGTCGCCGAGTTGCTGGCAAACCCGACAAAAGTAGTCACCGAAGATGACTTGCGCGCCGATTATGGATTCGTCATCCGCGATCTGCGCAATATGGGCATCCTGGCGGCGGCGCTCTTCATCGCGTTAATCTGCGCCGCGCTCGTTCTGCTCTAAGCCAGGCGGCTGCGGACCATGTCCTGGTCGACCGCGCATCACTGGCTCGCACTGTTATCGCGCCCCTTGCGCCGTGTTGTTGCTGCGTATGCCCTGTTGCTGGCGCTGTTCGCGCTGCTGCGTCTGCTGCGGATTGATGGCATGCCGCTGCTCGACCTGGCAAACACTTTCGCCCCCTATCTGTTCATGCCGCTGGTCGTCACATTTCCACTGCCGATCCTCGTCACGCGCGCCACAGCCGAGCCTGGCGAACGCGCTCGCAAACGTCTTCCCAGCCCGCGCAAATCTTCCCCAGCCGCCGACTCGCGCCAGTCGCCGAGCTGGGGTGTGTTGCTGCAGTTGGCGTTGATCGTCATCGGGCTGTACTGGTTTGCGATGCCTGCGCTGTATACGCCGGTCTCGCCCCCCCAGGGCGACACCTTCAACATAGTCACATTTAATGTGCAGGGCAGCAACCACGAGTTGGCGCGGGCGATGGATTGGCTGCTGGAGCAAGCGCCCGACATCATCGTGCTGCAAGAGACCGCCGAAGGTTATGACAGCCGCCTGGTGCCGCTTTATGACGCCTATGCCCACGAAGACCACATTGAAAGCAGCGTGCGCATCTTTTCGCGTTATGCCATTTTGCAGCGTGATGTCATCTCCATTGAAGATGAGCCTGGGCGTCTGGTTTTGCGCCTGCTGCTGGATCAAAATGGGCGCGAACTGGCTGTGTATGGGGTGCACCTGACATTGCCGCTCACGCCGCGTGATAAGCAAGCCGCCGATGAAGATATCGGTCTCGAGGCGCTGCTGCGTTATGACGAAGCGCGGCGCAATGCCCAAGTCCGCCGGTTGCTGGCGCTGCTCAGGGAAGAAAGCGCCGCGACTATCGTGGCTGGCGACTTCAACATGAGCGATACTTCGCTTATCTACGGCGAGTTGGCCGGGCAGATGCGCGATGCCTGGCGAGGGGCTGGCGCCGGTGCCGGACGCACCTGGCCCCTGGCCGAAGCGATCGGCTGGCCGCGTATCATTCGCCCGCTGCTGCGGATCGACTACATCTGGCACAGCGCTGCCTTGCGCCCGACTCAGGCTTCTGTCGGCGCGCCCATCGGCTCGGATCATCTGCCGCTGGCTGCCGTGTTCGAGTGGGCGGACGGCTGAGTCGCGCTTGCCGCATTGCGCAGCAAAGACGAGATCGGCGTATACTGCAGACATATGGACGCCAACTTGCAGTTCATCCCCATCATGATCGTGGGTTTCGGCGCATCGCTGTGCCTGACGCCACTGACACGTCAGATCGCCATGCGTCTGGGCGTCACCGCTGCGCCAAACAAACGCAATATCCATGCCAATCATGTGCCCTTGATGGGTGGCGCAGCCATCTATATCGGCTTTGTGCTGTCGGTGCTGCTCTTTAGTCCGCCCGCTTACCTGGTGGAGCTGGGCGCGATCGTGGCCGGCGCGACTTTGCTGGCGCTGATCGGCTACTTGGACGATCGACAGCACCTTAGCCCACGCCTGCGCTTGCTGGTGATGACGGTATCGGCGCTGGTCGCATCGGCTGCGGGCGTGCAGATTCGCTTGTTCAGCAATCCACTCATTGACCTGCCGCTGACGGTATTGTGGATCGTGGCGCTGATCAACGCCGTCAACTGGATCGACAATATGGACGGGTTGGCGGCGGGCACAGCGGCCATCACAGCCGGCTTCTTTTTGTTGTTGGCGCTTTCGCAAGGGCAGGTGCTGGTGAGCATGCTGGCAGCGGCGATCTTTGGCAGCGCAGTTGGCTTTTTGACTTACAATTTCAACCCATCCAGCACCTTCATGGGCGATATGGGCGCGTATACCCTGGGCTTTGTGCTGGCGATATTGGCGATCAAGCTAAAGTTCGCCGCGCAGCCACTGAATGTAACCTGGATGGTGCCGGTGTTTGTGCTGGCGCTGCCCATCCTGGATATGAATCTGGCGGTGTTGACGCGCCTGCTCGAACGCCGTCCGTTGATGTTGGCCAGCAAAGATCATATATCGCACCGTTTCCTCAGCCTGGGCATGTCACAACGGCAGACCCTGGCGCTTTTGTATATGGCATCGGCGGTCTATGGCGCGCTGGCGCTGGTCATCAGCCAGGTTGCCCCGGACGACGCGCTGGCGCTGGGTGGCTTGGGGCTGCTGGGCATGGGCGCGAGCTTTTGCCTGTTGGTCGTCATGCGCGCGCGGCGTCAAAAAGCATAGCCGGACGACACGCGGCCTTCCTGCGCGACCCTACTGAATTGACGCGGCATCTGGCATAATACAGCCTGCGCCCAGCCAACCAGAGTTCTCTATGCCGCGAATCGCTGTCTTGCCCAATACGCTTGTCGATTATAACGCCGAGGCTTGGCGACTGATCCAACTCGACAATCGCGCCGAACCAAAGCTGCTGCTGGAAGCCAGGAGCGGCACCCCTCTTCGTTTTAGTGGCGCATTCGCTGTCAGCCGCGACTTGCCCGAAACAGGCGAGATTCAGGTCAACGATCTGGGGCAGGTGTTGCTGGGCTGGTCTCGACAATCGACATCGTGGCAGTTGGGTATCACTTTGTCCGAAGCAATCTCTCTGGCGCGCAACAGCCGCTGGTTCGAGATTTTGCGTTTCACCGATGAAGATCCTGATCGGCACGAAGCCGAAGCCCGGCAGCTGGGCGAAGCTTTGGCAGCGACGCTGGGCATCCCCTTCATCGCCAGAGATGAAATCAAAGAGCAAGAAGCTGCGCCTCAACCCGTCCCGCTGGCTGAACTGCCGCTCGACCTCGGCATGTGGTGGCTGGAACGCACAGAAGCGGGCGGCGAGCTGCAACTGCGGCGACAGCCACGCTGGCAATCGGCGCGGCGGCGACAGATGGCCTGGTATGCGCTTTGGATGGTCATCTATATCTGGGTGGCGCTGGCGACTCTGGGCAGCGAGCTGGGATTGCCCAATGCCGGCACGCTCATCCCCAATCCCGATTGGCTGCCCTATCTGGCGCTGGTGGTGGCGGCGCTGCTGCTGCTGCAGAACCTGCGTCAATTGTGGGTCGGTTTGCGCAGGCCCAATACCATCGTCTTCAATGCCTACAATAAGTCTATCCGAGGGCTTCGCGGCAGCTCGCAACTTTGGCAGCTCAGCGCTGGCGGCGTGCAATCGGTGTATGTCAGCGAGGTCGTCAAGCCGGCTGGGCGGGGACGACTGCCTTTCACTGGCAGCGCGCACAGCACCTATCATCATGGCGAGATCAACCTGCACCTGCTGGATGGCAGTTATGTCCCTGTGCTGATCGATCAAACGAAGCGGATATACCCCCTGCTGCCGGGCGCGGTGGAACAAGATCGTGAAGATGGCGTCAGCGCCCTGGAAGCCAGCCAAGCCAGCACGGCGCTGCAAATGGCGGCGCTGCACATCTCGCGGACGCTGGGCGATCTGCCTGTGCGGTATGATCGGCGGAACAAATAAATTGCCGGGCATGTGCCGGCAGCGAGGCAGCGATGAAAAGCAAAGTGATAGTCGACCCGCATTTTCGGCGCATGGACGAGATCTTTTCTCCGGCGGACAAGCAGCGTCTGTATGACCTGGTCGATGTCGTTTGGGGACATGACGAGCCTATGCCGCAAGCCGACTTTCTGCGCGCCCTGCCAACTGCGGAAGCAGTGATTTGCTCGGGCTGGCGATATGGCGATGTGCTGGCGAACGCTCCAAAATTGCGAGCGATCATGGATGTTTCTGGCGGCTTCCCCCGCACGCTCGATTATGATGCCTGTTACAAAAGGCGCATTCGTGTCTTGAGCGCAGCGCCGGCATTTGCGCGGCAAGTCGCCGAGTTCTCGCTGGGCTTGGCCATCGCTTCTGCCCGCGAAATCGCCCATGGCGATCGCTTGATGCGGCGTGGCGAAGAAAAATACTTGTGGAATGGCAATGTCGGCACCTTCATGCTCTATGACAAGCCGGTGGGCATCATCGGTTATGGCAGCCTGGCGCGCGCCCTGCACCCGCTATTGACGCCTTTCAATGTAACGATTGCAGCCTACGACCCCTGGCTGAGCGATGGCTACCTGCGCCGGCAAGGCGTCATGCCAATGCCGCTGGAAGAATTGCTGGCAAGCTCGCGTTTCATATTCGTCATGGCTGTGCCTTCGGCGGAAAACCAGGCGATGATCTCGCGCGAGCTTCTCGAGCTAATCCCGCGCAATGCCGTCTTTGTGCTGGCCAGCCGCGCCCATGTGGTCGACTTTGACGCGCTGACCGAAATGGCGCTGGCGGGTCGCTTCAAGGTCGCCACCGATGTCTTCCCGATCGAGCCGCTGGGGGCCGATCATGCCATCCGCCGGGCTGAAGGCGCGCTGCTATCTGCGCATCGAGCCGGTTCTGTTGACGAAGCGATGACCGAGCTGGGCGAGATGGTGGTCGATGACCTGGAATCGGTCGTGCGTGGCCTGCCGCCGCGGCGCTTGCAAATGGCCGAGCCCGAGTTGAGCATGCGCTATGCCAGCAACAAGGCGAAGTCAAAGTGACAATCGCTGGCTGCTCAGGTTTTGGACTTTATCAGTTCGTTCAGGTGTTTTCGCCACAGGTCAAAATCGTACCAGCCGCAGCCGATGCAGCCAGCCGGGTCTTTCTTGTCTTCGGGCGACCATCTTTGACCGCCGCTGTAATAGTAGGCGATGCCAAATGGTTGACCTCGCCGCCCAGTCTGATAACAACGCTCGCAAGCTCTACTCTTTAGCAAGTTATGGCTCACACTGCCATTCGACTTTTTCAACAGCTGGAAATGCTCTTTGATGTCGTTCTCGTCCATTTGGGCATAGGTGGTGAGACGCTGGCTGGTCGCTGTGTTCCAGCGGATCATGGGCAGTTTATGGTCGATTGTTAGCTGATTGCCCGCGCGCTGCGTATTCTCGATTACATCGCGGCTGTCAAACACCTTAAGCGCTTTCTGTATAAACGATCGTGGCATTGAACTGCCTTGCACGGACGATTGAAACGCGCCTTGCCAACGATCTTGGCGGGTCTTTCGCTCGCACTGTACGCAAAAATGGTTTTCGCTCTCAATCACCATGCCAGGTCGCGATTTAGTGCCGCGTTGAAAACCCTGAATGCCTGAGCCTCCGGCAATCTGCGTGCTTCCGACATGCTGATATTCACATTCTCGACAGTGCCATTGTTGGTCTTTCAATACTTTATAAACTTGAAAGACTTTGGAATCAGGCTGAAAGGCGTTTTCGAACTCTTGAAGTGTGGTTATCATCGGTTCGCTAACCTGTCTTGGCTGTCAACCTCTTGCACGCCGTCTGAAAAATTGCGAGGTCCTTTTCATAAGCAAGGACTTGTCTGTCAATTTGGCTTGCGGCAATGACAGTAGTGGCGCTTCCTGCAAACGGGTCGTAGACAAAGTCGCCTTTGCTGCTAAACAACTGTACAAACTGTTTTATTAGAGGCAGGGGCTTTTGTGTTGTATGGATTCGTTGCTGTGGCGATGGAGACTTGTGAATAAACACATTGTGTACGACATGACCGTTGAACTTTGTGCCCGAGCGCTTTCCAATTACAAGCGCTTCCCAAGCATTTATGGGCTTGTATCGGTGATTGAACGGAACGGGATTCGTCTTTTGCCAAACAAGCGTACCCACAGCAACAAACTTGTGGTCCTGAAGTATCTCGCAATACTCGCCAATTTGCGCCTGCGCGCAGAAAGTAACGAACCATCCACGCACCTTTGGCAAGACTATCTCAGCCCATTCACGGGGCGATATCGGTTTGTCCCAATCGCCAAAGTGTCCTTTGGGCATAATGAAATCAGTGCCGTCCTTCCGCAGACGTCTCGGTACTTGAGTCTCGCATGTATAGCCTTTGCTAATACCGTATGGGGGATCGGTTAGAACCAGGTCGATAGATTTGTCAGAAAGCTGCCCTGCACCGTCTATTCCATCTCCTAGTCGAAACTCGTAGTTGTCGCCTCTGAGCGTTTTGCAAATAGCAAGAGCAGGTTCTTCTCGCGCCAGTATTTCTTCAAGGTAATTGATGACTTGGGCGCGTGGCGGCGCGTCAATAATGTGTTCGTCATCTCTAATTGAGTAGGCTGCCAACGACTTCTGACTCACCGTTGAGGTTTCGCGTTGAAATTGCGGACCTCCATGCGCCATGGACAGCGCTGAACCTGGGATTGCTGTGCGTTAAGTATTTCCTGTATACAGGGAAGTTGTTGGATATCCATCCGTTGGCCGCAGCCCGCATCCGAATCCTTTTCTCGGTAGAGAGATCTGTGGTCAGGGAAGATTCCTGCTCAATAAGGACTCGCTGCTGTACCATGCCGACTATCCCCATCCTATGACACACACTATAGCTGCTCTGCAAGCAGAAGCCAAGCTGGAGGACACAAGTCTTCGCCGGTGCCTACGTCACCCCGCGCATTGTCTCGGCGCGCAGGTGATTGACGACGGCACGCAGCGCTTCGTCGCGGGTCGCGCCTTCTGCCAATGCCGATTGGTACGCGGCCAGCTGCCGGTCGGAGCTGGTGCCTTTTTCCAGGATTTCGTGCACATGTCCGACCTCGGCGCGTGAACCGAGATCGTCAACGACATCATCAATCAGCTCCAGCAGCTCGTGCGCCAAAGCGCGCATGGGCACAGCCTCTCGCTTGCCATAGTCGACCAGGCTGCCATCCAAACCCCAACGCACGGCGCGCCATTTGTTCTCGGCGATCAGCTCGTTGGGATAGATGCGCCAGCTGAGATTCTGGTTGCGCAGTTGGATCAGCTTGGCGACCAGGGCTTGCACCAGCGCGACGATGGTAACCGCTTCGTCGACTGTCGTGCATATATCGCAGACGCGCACTTCCAGAGTGCCAAAGTCTTCGTGCGGGCGGCTGTCCCACCAGATTTTCGTATAGTCCGCTTTGCCATCTTTGCGCCCCTTGCCCAATGTGCCCACCTGTCCAAATGTCTCGATGAGACGGCTGTATTCGCTGAACGAGGCGAAGATGGGCGGGATGCCTGTGCGCGGCAGGTCTTCAAAGATGATGCTGCGGTAACTCTTCAGACCTGTCGGATGCCCGTGCCAGAAGGGCGAACTGGTCGTCAGGGCCAGCAGATGCGGCAAGAAGTAGCGCAACTGATTTTGGATATCGACCAGCAAGTCGAGCTGGGGCGGCGTCGTGCCAAATCCGACATGCACATGCATGCCAAAGATCAGCATCTGCCGCGCCACCTCTTGCATGTAATCCTTGAGGTCGTCATAGCGTTCGCCCTGGTTCGCCAGTTGCTCTTCCCATTTCGAAAAAGGATGTGTGCTGGCGGCGACAATGGCATAGCCATGCCGGGTAGCGACCTTGTCCACAGCGCTGCGCAAGCGGATCAACTCCCCGCGCACTTCTTGCACATTTTGACAAATGGCGCTGCCGATCTCGATCTGCGATTGCATGAACTCTGGCTTGACCTGCTCGCCGATCTGGCGCAAGCCTTCATCGTGCAGCAATTGCTGGACAGCCGCTGCCAGGTCGCCCGTTTTGGGGTCGATCAATTGATATTCTTCTTCGATTCCCAAGGTCAATGGCGCTGAATGCATGACCTCACCTCGCGCAACACCTGTTGGTCATAGGCAGATGATACTAACACAAGTATGTGCAGACACATAAATCTTAACGAAGTCCTAAAGATGAAATGCGCAATCCAGGTAAAACGACCGACATTCGCCACATCAGCGCGGCAGGGGCCAGTCTTGCACTTCGCAACGTTGCGCCCAGGCCTCGTACAGGCAGCTCATTGCGCTCACACGCTGTGCCTCGCCAGCGCTCAGGTTATTCAACTCGGTCCGGTCTTCGGTCATATTGTAAAGTTCCCAGTCGCCCGGATGCTTGCTGACCAACTTCCACTCCCCGATGCGGATGGCGCGGTTGCCCTCGTGTTCCCAATAGAGCGGCTTTTCGCGTTGCCAATGCGGGTCGTCCAGCGCTGGCAAGAAGCTTTGGCCTTCGACAGGCTGGATGGCAGCGCCATTGTATTCGCGCGGATAGGCGGCCTCAGCCAGCTCGGCAATTGTCGGCAGCACATCAATGAACTGAATTGGGCTGTGAATGACACACGGCGCTTGGATCATGGCGGGAAAATGCACGACGCAAGGCGAGGAAATGCCGCCTTCGTGCACCCAGTGCTTGTACAGACGGAAGGGTGAATTGGAGGCATTCGCCCAGGGCAGGTCGTAGCTCATATAGGTATCGGCAGGTCCCGGGCGCAGGTCGCGTCGATTGCCAATGCGCACGGGGCGTCCATCGGGCAGATTGGGCACATAGGAGTTTATCCAGCCGTCTTCCGCCAGGTATTCTGCGCAGCCGCCATTGTCGGACAAAAAGATGATCATGGTGTTCTCGGTGATGCCCAGCTCGTCGAGCCGCGTCAAAATCTTGCCGATGCCTTGATCCATGCGGTCGATCATGGCTGCATAGGTCGCCATGCGCAGGTCTTCCCAATCGCTGTTTTTCTCGTCCGCCCAGGCATGCGCTTCGTCATCGCGCGGCGAGATGCGCCAGACCGGATCGAGCAGCCCCAGGCTGTTGAGTTCTTCATGACGATTTTGCCGCAATGTGTCCCAGCCTGTGCGATAGCTGCCTTCATACCTGGCGATATCGCCCGGACGGGCATGCAGGGGCCAATGCGGCGCGGTATAGGCGACATGCAAAAAGAAGGGCAGCTCGTCGGCGTGGGCTTCGTCAATCATGTCCACTGCCTGGTCGCTAATGGCGTCGGTGTAATAGAAGCCGTCCGGCAGCTCGTCCAGGAACTTGCCATCCTGCATCAGAGCATGCGGATGAAAGAAGCTGCCAGCGCCAGCCAAAGTGCCAAAGAAGCGATCGAAACCGCGCTGCGTCGGCGTGGGATAACCTGGCTCGCCCGGCTTCCAGTTCTGCGCCGCGCGCGCGACATATTCTCCGCCTGTGTGCCATTTGCCGCTCATCATGGTGCGATAGCCCGCGCCCTTCAGTACCTCAGCGATCGTGACCGCATCATCACGCAGATAACCTTGATAGGCGCGTGTGCCGCGATTCTGCATCATGTGGCCCACGCCAGCCTGCTGTGGATGCAAGCCGGTCAACAGCGCCGCGCGAGATGGACAGCAACGGGCGAAGCTGTACATCTGCGAGAAGCGCGCTCCGCCACTCGCCAGGCGGTCCAGGTTGGGCGTGGCGATCTCTGAGCCATAGCAGCCGATATCGGAGAAACCCATATCGTCAGCCAGGATAAGAATGAAGTTTGGTCGGGACATACGCGCCTCGTCGAGCTTGTGCAATGCGCGTATTGTAACTCGCGCTGCCGTCGCATCCAAAGTCGGACTGTGAGCCACAGAACAAGCACAAAGCAAGTCGTGCAGGAGCCAGCTAAGGAGAGCGCAGAGGATATTGCAAGGAGCGTTACTTGATTTAACCCCTCCCCCGGCCCCTCCCCGACGAGTCCTGACGAGGGGAGTTTCGGGAGCTGTCTCACGACATGACGACGGAATCCGCGCATGATTTGCCTCCCTCTGACCTGCCGGGGGACTGAGGGGGGTAAAATTGTGACCTCTGTGGTTAAATATCGCCAAAACAGTTCAGGACAATGTCACCATGATCATCAGCGCTTTTGGCGATGAAACTGCCAGCGACTTTGAAGAGCAGTTGCGCATCTTGACCGATTTGCATATCCGCCACATTGATGTGCGGGCGGCATGGGAGGTCAATTGCAGCCTTTTCACCGACCAGCACATCGCGCGCATCGGGTCGCTTTGCCAGGCGTATGCTGTGCAAGTGGCCTGCATGGGCAGCCCAATCGGCAAGTCGCCAATCGACGCCGACATTGCCATAGAAAGCGAGCGGCTCAAGGTCATCGGCGCAACCGCCCGGGCGCTGGGCACGCGCAATATTCGCATCTTCAGCTTCTATCCCTCTGGCGCGCACGATTCTGCCGCGCTGCAGCAGTCAATTGATCGACTGGGCGACCTGACCGAGATCGCCGCCGAGCAAGACTTGCAACTGCTGCTGGAGAACGAGAAAGGTGTAGTGGGCGACCTGCCCGAGCGCTGCCTGGCGCTGATGCAAGCTATCGAATCGCCGCATTTTCGCTTCATTTGGGATCCCGCCAATTTTGTGCAGTGCGGCGCGGCGCGGCATGTCGACCAGTGGTGGGATGTTCTGCATCCCTACATCGGCTACATTCATATCAAAGATGCCAAGCTGCCCAGGAGCGCGGATGGCGAAGAACGGTCGCAAGTGACTGTGGCTGGCGGTGGCGATGGACAAGTGGCGCAGTTGCTGGCGCGTCTGCGGGACTGGGGCTATGCGGATGTGCTGTCGTTGGAGCCGCACCTGCTGGAAGCAAAACATTCCAGTGGCTTCAGTGGCACCGAAGGCATGGCTATGGCAGTGGCCGCCCTGCGCGAATTGATGCGCGAGGCTGGCATCGCCGAGGGATAAAGGCCAGCGAATCTTGATATCTACACAGAGCACAGAGGAGACCGCCATGCACCCTGAAATCGCGCGCTTCTGGGAGCTAAACCGCATGTACACTGGGCTGCGCGACAAGCTCTTCGACCATATCACCGATGCCGATCTGGCTTTCACGCCGGGTGGCAACAACCCCACGCTGGGTTGGCTCTGCCGCGAATTGGGCGAAGTGCAGCAGGCCTATGCGCAGTCCTTCCACAATTTCAAAGTCGATTTCAGTTGGCGCAGCGACGATGATCGCTACTTGCGCAGCACAGCCGCCCTGCGGGAATGGTACGCCCAGCTGGATGCCGAGCTGGAAGCGGCGCTGGGCTCGATCACAGATGTTGACATGCGCGATAAACAGATGGACCGCGACGGCTACGAAGTCGAACTCCCCATTAGCCTCGACATATTTCGCGAGGCGCTGCTGATATTCTATGGCAAGGTCAGCGTCTACATGAAGGCGATGGGCGTGCAGCCGCAAGGCATGTGGAAAGACTGGATCGGCTGAGCGCGCTTTTGCCCTGCAAATCCCCCGCCCCCTGCATTATGATTGCGGCAACTTGCCCAGCGGGATGGGAATGAGCCCATGCACAACTCTGTTGACGACTTGCAGCAGTCACTCAGCCAGCACGATTACATCGCCGAGCGCGGCTTGTCGGTGGCTATCTATCTGGCGCTGAAGACGGGCAAACCACTCTTTTTGGAAGGCGATGCCGGCGTCGGCAAAACAGAAATCGCCAAAGTGCTGGCTGCCATGCTGGACGCGCAGTTGATCCGCTTGCAGTGTTATGAAGGCCTCGATATCAACACCGCCGTCTACGAGTGGAATTATGCCGGGCAGATCTTGCACCTGCGGCTGATGGAGCGCGAGGGATTATCGCGCCAGGCCATGGAAAGCGAGTTGTTTTCGCCGCGCTTCTTGCTCAAGCGGCCCCTGCTGCAAGCCATTGAACAAAGCCAAAACGGCGCTGCGCCTGTCTTGCTCATTGACGAGCTCGACCGCAGCGACGAAGAATTTGAAGCCTTCCTGCTGGAGCTGCTTTCCGACTTTCAAATCACCATCCCCGAGTTGGGCACTCTGAAAGCTGCGCAGCCGCCCGTGGTCATCGTCACCTCCAACCGCACGCGCGAGATTCACGATGCCTTAAAACGGCGCTGTCTGTATTTCTGGATCGACTATCCGCAATTCCAAAAAGAGCTGGAGATCGTGGAGCGAAAAGCCCCCGATGTGGCGCCAATGCTGGCTCGGCAGATCACCGCCTTCATTCAGGATATGCGTTCGCTGGAGCTCTTCAAACGCCCGGGCATCGCCGAGACATTGGATTGGACAGCCGCCTTGATCGCGCTTGACCAAAACGAGCTGTCGCTGGAAGCCGTGCAAGATACGCTGGGTGTCATATTGAAATACCAGGACGATGTCGAAATGCTGGATGCCACCACCATCCAGAATATGATCGAACGCGCGCGCGTCGAAGCGCAACGCGCCGGTTGAGCTGGCGTTAAGTGAACCCCGACAGGTCAGGGGGAGGCAGGGCAGGTTTGCAGGGGCGCGCATTTGATGGTCTACTCCACTCCCCAACCGTCTCCCCGAAGCATCAGGCAGGCGGAGCGCATTCAGAGAAGACGAATTCTGATGCTCGATTTCTTACAGATTAGCAACAATCACACAAGTTTATCGACGAGTCACCCTTCTCCATTGACATGGGGAAGGGCCGGGGATGGGGTAGAAAAAAATGACCTGTCCTCAGGACAATAGGCGCATGTCCGACAATCTCTCTGCAAATGGTCCCATCCAGAGTCTCTTCCTAGGTCCAGCCGAAGCGCCAACCGATTATCGCGGCGGCAAGCTGGCGCGCAACCTGATTCTGTTTGGCCGGGTGTGCCGGGCGCTGGGCATGGGAGTCACGCCTAACCGCATGATGGAAGTGGCGCGGGCGCTGGCGCACATCCAGCTGGGGCGCAAGCAAGACTTTTATTATGCACTGCGCGCCCACCTGGTCACCCGCCGCAGAGACATCATGTATTTTGACGAAGCCTTTGATTTGTTCTGGCGTCGTCCCGCCGATGGCTTCACCACGCTCAATCTGCAATCGCTTGGCGAAGAACGCCGCAAGCGCCAGACGCAATTCCTGCCGCCGCTGGATGCCACGCCCAGCGAAAATGGCGCCGATGCTAACGCGATCGACTCCAGCATGATCGCCCTGGTGCCCACCTATAGCCAGCAAGAGCGCCTGCGCAATAAAGACTTCGCCGATATGAGCGCTGACGAGCTGGAGCTGGCGAAGCGCGCAATCGCCAAAATGCCCGATTCGCTGGGCATGCGTCGCACTCGCCGCTTCGAAAATGGCCAGGGACGGCAGATCAATATGCGCCGCCTGATGAAAGATATGATCCGCAAGCAAGGCGATGTTGCGCGGCTGCCCACCCACCGACACAAAGAAAAGCCGCGCCCGGTCGTGCTGCTCTGCGATATCAGCGGCAGCATGGAACGGTACACGCGCGTTTTGCTGCACTTCATGCACACCCTGGCTGGCTCGCTTTATCAGGTCGAGTCATTTGTCTACAGCACCGATATCACAAGCATCACGCGGCAGATTCGCCAGAAGAATGTCGATGATGCTCTGGCGGATATCGGCGCGACCGTGCTGCAATGGGGCGGCGGCACCATGACCGGCGAATGCTTGCACCGCTTCAACTGGCGCTGGTCGCGGCGGGTGCTGGGGCGGGGCGCGGTCGTTTTGCTGATCACCGATGGCTGGGACCGTGGCGATATCCCGCTGCTGCACAAAGAGATGGCGCGGCTGAAATTGGCTTGCCGCCGTTTGATCTGGCTGAACCCGCTGCTGGATGTGCCCGAATATGAGCCGCTCACTCGCGGGGCGCAGGCGCTGCTGCCCTATGTGCACGACTTTCTGCCCATCACCAACCTGGCCAACCTGGATGCCATCGTGGCGGCGCTGCAAAATCTGGATGCTCGCCCCAGCGCCGAGTCGTATCGGCGGGCGTATTTGTAATTCTGCCGACAACCCCCTCGATCCCCCCGACAGGTCAGGGGGAGGCTAGACCCCCACCCCAAACCCCTCCCCCAAAATGAGGGAGGGGCTTCTCACACCATCTCAATCCCCCGACGGGTCTGGCGCTTACTCTGTGTCTCAGTGACTCGGTGGCAATCATCCTTTGTATCCTTTGTGCCCTGCAGGCTAAGGTCAGCGCGCGACCCCGAATACCAAGCAAATTGCCCCTTGCATAGACTGCGAGCTTCTGTTATACTATATGGTAACGATACCATAAAGGCTATTTGGAACAATTATGCCAATCGCTTCGCGTGACAGCAGCATTCCGCGCCTGTTGGATGCGACAGACATCCACCGTCCCCGTTATCACTTTTTGCCCGCCGCCAACTGGATGAACGATCCCAACGGCGTTATTTTCTGGCAGGGACAGTATCACCTCTTCTTCCAATACAACCCCGATGGTGCCTGGCACGCCAATATGCACTGGGGGCATGCTATCAGCGCCGACCTGGTGCGCTGGCAAGAGCTGCCCATCGCCATCGCGCCCACGCCCAACTCGCCAGATCAGGGCGGCATCTTTTCCGGCTGCATGGTGGACGATGCTGGAACGCCGACCGCCTTTTACACCGGCGTCAATGATGATTACACCGTGCAGGCGCAATGCCTGGCGCGCGGCAGCGATGACCTGCGGGAATGGCAGAAGCACCCCGGCAATCCTGTCATCGGCGAGGTGCCGCCGGCGCTGGGACAAAGGCGCGACTTCCGCGATCCGTTCGTGTGGCGCGGCGAAAGCTGCTGGTACATGGCGCTGGCTTCGCACATCGTCGGCGTGGGCGGCGCAGTGCTGTTGTATCGCTCGCAAAACCTCACCGACTGGCAATATGCCCATCCGCTCTATGTGGGAGAAAAAGCCCGAAACGGACGCAATTATGAATGCCCGAACTTCTTCCCGCTGGGCGATATGTGGGTGCTGATCGTCTCGGCGCAGCTGGATCATGCGCCAGCGCAGACTCTGTACTGGGTCGGCCGCTTCGAAAACGAGCGCTTTTATCCCGAGCATGAAGCGGTCTATGACGCCGGCTGCAGCTATGCCAGTTTGTGCGGAAACGCTGCCGATGGCGGCATGTTGATCTATTCGTGGCTGCGCGAAGAGCGGAGCAGGGCAGCCCAGCGCGAGTCTGGCTGGACGGGCGTGCAAGCTGTGCCGCGAACCCTCAGCCTGGATGCGCAAAATCGCCTGGTCAGCCAGCCTGTGGCCGCCTTGCAGACTCTGCGCAGCGCGCATTTCCACTACAGCGCGGGCGAAGTAGCGGCAGGCTGCTTGGTGGCTCGTGGCTTGTCGCTGGATATCGAGGCGAACTTCGACACAGCGGTCGCCCCACGCTGTGGGTTGGAAGTGGCACTCTCCGCCGATGGCTGCGAAAAAGCGGCCATCCTCTACGACAGCGAGACGCAGACGCTGCAAGTCAAGCGCCAGTATCGTAATCCGCCCCCCGATTATGCTGACGAGACGCAGGGCATCCCGCATCGGCTGGACGCGGGCGAGACGCTGCAATTGCGCGTGCTGCTGGATGGCTCGGTGATTGAGGTGATCGCCAATGGGCGCGCGCGCATCACCAGCCGCTTTTATGTGAGCGACGCGGCGAATGACGGGCTGCGCGTGCTGGCTACCGAGGCGCTGCGCGGGCTGGATATCTGGGAAATGTCATCAATTTGGCAACCCCCCTCGGTCCCCCCGACGAGTCAGGGGGAGGAAAACCCTTGAGGAGTCTGTAGGCAGGCTTTGGCTACCCTCTCCGTCTTGACGGGGAGGGGCTGGGGGAGGGGTCATTAGCATCAAAGGAGGCTTCTATACGAAATGGCAAAGCGCAAGTTCGGCATCAGTTTCGTCCAAGTAATCAATCAAAACGAGGTGCAAGATGAAGAAATACCTATCTGTCGTATTGTTTGTGGTGTTGTTGCTCTCGATGAGCGGCATCGCCAAAGCCCAGACCGAACTCAGCCTGTGGTATCACGGCGCTGGCAATGAAACCGAACGCAGCATTCTGCTCGGCATCATTGATGACTTCAACATGGCGCAATCCGATTACACTGTCGTATTGGAAGAGTTCCCGCAAGAGTCCTACAATTCCTCGATCGTTGCCGCCGCATTGGCTGGCGACCTGCCCGATATCATTGATGTCGATGGGCCTGTCATGCCGGGTTGGGCATGGTCTGGCTATATGCAGCCGCTGAACTTGTCCGAAGGCGCGTTGGACGACTTCTTGCCGGGCGCGATCGGCGAATGGCACGGCGAGGTCTATTCGGTTGGCTTGTGGGACGCCGCAGTATCGGTCTATGCGCGGCGCTCGGTGCTGGAAGCCCACGACATCCGCATCCCGACACTTGACGAACCCTGGAGCGGCGACGAATTCGACGCCATCCTCGAGCAACTGCAAGCCAGCGGCGATTATGAATACGCGCTCGACCTGGGCATGGCTTGGACGGGCGAGTGGTATCCCTATGCCTTCAGCCCCTTCCTGCAGAGCTTCGGCGGCGACATGATCGACCGCTCGACCTATCTGACAGCCGAGGGCATGCTGAATGGCGAGGCTGGCGTGGCATTTGGCGAATGGTGGCAGAGCTTGTTTGAGCGCGGTTTGGCGCCCGGCACCTCGCAAGATGGCGCTGATCGCGAAACCGGCTTCATCGATGGCAAGTATGCCTTGCAGTGGAATGGCAACTGGGCAGGCATCAACACCTTGGAAGCGGTCGGCGATGACCTGCTCTTCTTGCCTGCGCCCGACTTCGGCAGTGGCAGCACTATCGGCGCGGCATCCTGGCAGTTTGGCATCTCCTCCTCCAGCATGAATCCAGAAGGCGCGAATGCTTTCATCGAACATGCCATTCAGGACGAGTACCTGGCCGCCTTCTCCGACGGCATCGGCTTGATCCCGGCCACGGCTGGCGCTGCGGCCATGTCGGAGCACTACTCCGAAGGTGGCGCGCTTGAGGTGTACTTTGGCCTCAGCGAGGCGCAGGCGCTGGTCCGCCCGGTCACGCCTGGTTATGCCACAGTCGCGCTGGTCTTCGAGAAAGCGTTGGCAGATATCGCCAATGGCGCCGATGTTCAGGATACGCTGGACGCGGCTGTTGACGAAATCGACCAGGATATCGAAGACAACATGGGCTACGGCTTCGGCGATATGTAGCTCGGTTTTCTCCCTCTGTCCCCCCAGCTGGTTTTGGGGGACAGCCTGGATAATCTTGGGCGAGGCGTTGACCGCAATTTGGCGACCTCGCCCCCGCGCATTCTGTTTAGTATTCAGGGCAAGCTCGTGACAACAGCAGCCGAAGCCAGACAAAAAGCGCCGCTCTGGGTGCGCTGGCTGCTCCCCAAAGACGCGCCCCTATACCAACGCAATGACGCCGTTATCGGCTGGTTGATGGCCGCACCCGCTCTCGTCATTTTGACTGTCTTTCTCATCATCCCCTTTTTCATGGCTTTTTTCTGGTCCTTCACCAACCAACGACTCATCTCCCCAAATCCCACAGAATGGGTCGGCTTGCGCAACTTCGGGCGCTTGCTGAATGTACAGGTGTTCAACCTCGAGCCAGAGCGCGATACGGCTGGCCATATCGTCTATGACGATGGCGCGATCGCCTACCCGCGCCTGCGCAATTTCACCCGCAACAACCCCGACTATCCGCACTTGGACGGCTTGCGCGAATTCACTTCGTGGCAATCGGGCGAAAACCGCACCGTAATCCTGGTTGGCGATGTCGTCTTTTTGCGCGCCTTGATCAACACGCTCATATTTGCCGCCGTCATCGCGCCCCTGCAAGGCGGCTTGGCGCTGTTGCTGGCGCTGTTGTTGAATCAGGCTTTGCCTTTTATCAATGTCTTCCGCTCGGTGTATTTTGCGCCGGTGGTGGTGTCGATGGTGGTGGTGGCGCTGTTGTGGCGTTTCATCTACGATGGCCAAAACGGCTTGTTGAATACGATCTTGGGCATGCTCAGCTTCGGCAGCTTTCAGCCGGTCGATTGGCTGGGCAATCCCTACACAGCCTTGCCAGCGATGATCGCCATGTCGGCCTGGCAGGCGGTCGGCTTCCACATGGTGATCTGGCTGGCCGGCTTGCAGACCATCCCCGCCAGCTTGTACGAAGCAGCCGGGCTGGACGGCGCCGGCGCTTGGCAAAAGTTCCGCTATGTCACCTGGCCTGGCTTGCGCAACACAGCGGTGCTGGTGCTCATCGTCATCACGATTCAGGCGATGGGCTTGTTTGTGCAGGTCGATGTCATGACACGCGGCGGACCGCTGGATGCGACGCAATCGGTCGTGTTTCAGGCGGTGCAGCGCGGCTATGACAAGCAAGATATCGCCGAAGGTTCTGCCATTTCGGTCCTGCTGTTCATCATCGTCTTCGTCATCGCCATGGTGCAGCGCTATATCACGCGGGAGCGAGAGTAGCCATGCGGTCGATGAGCTTCGAGAATCAACAAAGGCTGCTCATCGGCTTGCGCTATGCCTTGCTGATTCTGATTGCGATGATCTTCATCTTCCCGATCGTCTTCATGGTGGTGTCATCTTTGAAGCCAGATATGCAGTTGCTGCGCGATTCTGGCTCGCTGCGCGCCTTTTTGCCGGTGGGCGATATCTCGCTGGACAACTACGCGGACGCTTTCGAACGCGTGCCCATGCTGCAATTCTTCTTCAACTCAGTCTTCACGACGGTGGTCTCGGTGGCGGTGGCGCTATGGCTGAACTCGATGGCGGCGTTCTCATTCGCCTTCTTACAGTGGCGAGGCAAGGCGCTGGTGCTGTCGCTGATTATCGCTACCTTCATCGTGCCCTTTGAGGTCATCGCCATCCCGCTGCTGATGGTGGTCAACAACCTGCCCTGGCTGGGTTCTGAGGGCATCGAGATCGGCTGGCTGAATAGTTATCATGTGCAAATCATTCCCTTCATCGCCGATTCGTTGGGCATCTTCTTGTTCTATCAATACTTCCGCGACTTGCCCGATGAATTGGTCGAAGCCGCGCGCATCGATGGCGCCAGCATCTGGCAGATTTATACGCGCATCATCATGCCCATCGCTGGTCCCATTTTAGCGACAGTCGCCATCCTCAAGTTCTTGGGGATGTGGAATGCTTATATCTGGCCCCTGATGACCATCCGCAGCGAAGAACTGCGTCCGATCATGGTGGGCTTGCAGTATTTCTTCCAGTTGAATACTGCTTGGGGCGAGATCATGGCCTATCTGTCGGTGGTCACGATCCCGGTGCTGCTCTTCTACCTGGCATTGCAGCGCGCCTTCATCGAGAGCATCGCCACATCGGGCATCAAGGGCTGAGCGCTTTTCGCAGCTTCTTCGCCAGGTCTTCCAGGTGTTCGACTTCGTGCAGGCACAAGCCGCGCGCCGCATAATACACCGATTCGCTGCGCTTGACGCCGTCGCGATATACCGAGCGCTCCCACTGCTTTGGCTTCAGCCCGCGCAAGACGCGTAGCAGCGCCCGCCGGCGAAAATCGAAATAGTCCAGCAGCTCGGCGACTTGGAAGGCTTCATAGCGCATCAACTTGCCCCAGTCGCGTTCGGCATGGATGCGCGGCAGCTGCGGATGATCCAACAGCAGAGCATGAACAATCGGATATTCGCCGCGTTCCGCGCAATAGATCAGATGCGTCAAGTCGCGCTTGAAGCTGCGCTCGCCTGCTCCGAGCGGCGTGGTCAGCTCGGTTTCGGTCAATCCCGCGCCCAGGTTGCGCAGCCGTTGTGGTGCAGCGCTCAGCACAGTTATCGTCAGCTCGATGCGTTCGGGCGATTGTCTGGTGGTCAGCCGCTTGACCAGCGTGGCTTTCTTGGGCAATCCGCCGCTCACGCGCTCATCCCTGGCAGGTCGCTCAGCTTCAGCATGACTGTTTCGCCATCATCGCCGGGCACGGGCGTATAGAGCTCGGTTGGGTCTTGCAGGCGGTCGAGGAAGAGAATGCCATTGAAGTGGTCAATTTCGTGATGGATGACGCGCGCATCCATGCCCCGCACGCGGCGTACGATCTCTTGGCCATCTTCGCCCTGGGCGCGGAATTGAATCCAACTGGGGCGCGGCACATCCCAGGTGAAGATGTCGGGGATGCTCAAACAGCCGTCAAAGCCCGCTTCGTCTGCGCCCGCCGCCAGGATCTGGGGATTGATCAGCGCCAGCATGGGTTCTTCTTCGTCATCTTCGTCTTGCCCGAACTTGACGACAGTGACGCGCTTGAGCACGCCGATCTGCGCTGCGGCGATGGCTGCGCCGGGCTGTGTCTCCAGCGTGTCTTTGAGGTCCTGGACTAGCCGCCGCAGGCTCTTGCTGCGCGGGTTGGCGACCGGCTTGCTGATGCGCCGCAGTCGCGCTTCGTGCTGTGGGAACAAGATCAGCCGTTTGACAGCCATTTTCCGCCGGATTGCTGTGTTTTCGCCGCGCAATCCTAGCAGAAAGGATGGGCTGTCTGTAGGGCTTTCCTCCGCTCAGGAAAACCAATAGAGTAATAAAAGATTTAGCCACCGAGTACACCGAGTGATATATACCTCTGTGCTCTCTGTGTTCTCTGTGTCGAAAAAATGCGCAATACGATGTGTGGTTCAGCTCTGGCGCAAAGCGCACGCTAGACCTGTGAAGCCCGCCTCAATTCGACTACCATAGCCGTGACCGGCAGCCACGGAGGCGAATGATGCAATTCGGCGTTGTTTTCCCACAAACGCAGCTTGGCGCAGACCCGCATGTCCTGCGCGACTTTGTCCAGGCGGTCGAGGGCATGGGCTATCATCATCTGCTGGCTTATGACCATGTGCTGGGCGCAAACCCCGACCGGCCAGGCTGGGATGGCCGCCGTCCCTACACCTACAATGACATGTTTCACGAGCCGTTCACGCTTTTCAGCTGGATGGCGGCATTCACGCGGCGCATCGGTTTCATGACCGGCGTGCTGATTCTTCCCCAGCGCCAGACGGCTTTGGTGGCCAAGCAAGCCGCGCAGGTCGATCTGCTTTCGGGCGGGCGGCTGCGGCTGGGCATCGGCGTGGGCTGGAACGAGGTCGAATACACCTGCCTGGGCGAAGATTTTTCCACTCGCGGCGCGCGCGTCGAAGAGCAAATGCACATCCTGCGCCAGTTGTGGACGCGCGACCTGGTCAATATCCGCGGGCGCTTTGATACGATTGACGATGCTGGCATCAACCCGCTGCCACCCCAACAGCCCATCCCCATTTGGATCGGCGGGACGGCTGATGTCGTGCTGCGGCGGGCGGCGCGGCTCAGTGATGGCTATATCGCTGGCTCTGGCGACCCGGCCAAGTCGAAAGCCTCCATCGAGCGCTATTGGCAGCATGCCGAAGACTGCGGACGTCGCGAGGCGATCGGCTTGCATGCGCGGCTGGTCACCGAAAGCGCCGACGAAAGCCAATGGGAAGGATTCGTGCGCGGCTGGGGCGAGCTGGGCGCGACCGAAATCGCCATTTATCCACACGGCGAGCAACTGGAAGATTATCTGGCGCGGCTCGACCGCTTCCGGCTGATGTTCGGCATGTAGAGCGCGTTGCTCTCATCCATGAGCGCCATCCTGCGTTTATCTCTGCGCACGATTAGCCGCAGTCTTTTTCAGAGCGTCATGTGTGTGCTGGGCGTGGCGCTGGGCGTGGGTGTGGTCGTCGCCATCGATATCGCCAATGAATCGGCCAGCCGCGCCTTTACTTTGAGCAGCGAAAGCCTGGTCGGACGGGCAACGCATCAGATCATCGGCGGTCCCAACGGCTTCGATTCGGCATTTTATACGCGCCTGCGCCGGGAGCTGGGCATCCAGAAAAGCGCGCCAGTCGTCAGTGAATACGCGCGCGTGCAGAGCAGCGATCGACCGCTGCGTTTGCTAGGCATCGACCTGCTGGCAGAACAGCCATTTCGCAGTTATCTGGCGGGCGAAGACGAGGCGCTGGATATCCTTGCGCTGACCAGCCTGATGACAGAGCCGGGCGCAGTCATTCTCAGCGAGTCGCTGGCCGCCGAGCTGGGTCTGGCGCGCGGCGATTGGATGCAGATCAGCGCCGGTGGACGCTTCAACGAGGCGCGGCTGGTGGGCATCCTGCTGCCTGACGACGGAGCCAGCCGTCAGGGACTGGACGACCTCATCATCAGCGATATCTCCACAGCGCAGGAGATGGTCGGTTTGCCCGGGCGCTTGAGTCGCATTGATTTGATCCTGGACGCCGATGAGATTGAGTCCTTGTCTGCCGCTCTGCCGACCGGCTTGCAGTTGGTCGATGTCAAGCAGGAAAACTCGCTCGACCAGATGATCGCCGCATTCGAACTGAACCTGCAAGCGATGAGCTGGCTGGCGTTGGTGGTGGGCGTTTTTCTCATATACAACACGATCAGCTTCAGCGTGGTGCAGCGGCGTGAGGTATTGGGCATCATGCGTTCGCTGGGCGCGACGCGCATCCAGATCTTCCGCTTGATCTTGCTGGAAGCGCTGATATTGGGCGTGGTGGGCACGGCGCTGGGCTTGGCGCTGGGTATCATTTTTGGCCGGGGGGCGCTGGCGCTGGTCAGCCAGACCATCAGCGATTTGTACTTCAGCGTGACTGTGCAACGCATCAGCATCGCGCCGGGGACTCTGTTGAAGGGCGGGGCTATCGGCATGGCAGCGAGTTTGCTGGCGGCGGCCTTGCCCAGCTGGGATGCTACGCGCACGCCCCCGGCCGGCGTCATGAAGCGCTCCAGCCAGGAAGTCGGCGCTCGGCAACGGCTGCCCCTCATCACCCTGGTTGCGGCGTTCTTGAATGGGCTGGGATTGCTGCTGCTGGCGGCGGGGCAGAGTCTGATATTGAGCTTCGGCGCGCTGATGTGCATCGTGGTTGGCGGCGCGCTCTTCACGCCTATTGGGCTGCTTGTCGCGTGCCGGCTGCTGGCTCCGTTCATGGGCAGCTTGTTTGGCGTGCTGGGCGGGCTGGCGGCGCGCGCTGTCATCCGTTCCTTGAGTCGCACGGCGGTGGCTGTTGCCGCGCTGACAATCGCCGTTAGCGTCATCGTGGGCATAAGCGCCATGATTGGCAGTTTTCGCCTGACCGTGGCCGACTGGCTGGCGACATCGCTGGGCGCGCAGGTGTATGTATCTCCGCCGCTTTTCGCGTCCAACAATGCCAGCGTGGATGTGTCGCAGCATATCAAGGCGATCGCAGAAGCCGCGCCCGGGGTGCGCGGGGTATCGTCGGCGCGCCATATCACCGTTCTCGCGCCCGATTATCCCGATCTGCCGCCGGTTAACCTGTTGGCTAGCGACTTTGATATCGCGGGAACAGGACGGCGCTTCAAATGGACGACTGCGCCAGCCGGAGAGCATCAGGCGACACTGGATGGCGGCGCAATCATGGTCAGCGAGCCATTCGCGCATCGGCGTGGCATCGACCAGTCCAACAACCGCCTCACTTTGCAAACCGAGCGCGGCGCTGTCGGGTTTGATGTCTTTGGAGTCTATTACGATTACAGCACCGACCAGGGCAGCGTCTACATGGCGCGGCCTATTTACGACCGCTATTTCGACGACCCTTTCCTCAGCTCGCTGGGAATCTTCACTCAACCGAACGCCGCTGTCGGCGAAGTAATTGACGAACTGCGCGCTCGCCTGGCTGATTACGACTTGCTGGTGCAAGACAATGCCAGCTTGCGAAACGGCGCGTTGGAAGTTTTCGACCGTACATTTTCCATCACGGTGGCTTTGCGCTTGCTGACGACGCTGGTGGCTTTCATCGGCATCTTGTCCGCGTTGATGTCGCTGCAACTGGAGCAGGCGCGCGAATATGGGGTGATGCGGGCGACGGGCATGACAGCGCCCCAATTGACGCGCTTCGCCTTGCTGCAGACAGGGCTGATGGGGCTAGTGGCTGGCGTGTTGGCGCTGCCCATCGGCTTGGCGATGTCGCTAGTGCTGACTCATGTCATCAATCTGCGCAGTTTTGGCTGGACAATGCAATTTTCGCCCCAGCCCGAACATTTTGCCGAAGCCTTGGCTGTTGCGTTGATCGCCGCGCTGCTGGCCGGCGCCTATCCAGCCTGGCTGCTGGGCAGGTTGCAACCGGCCGAGGCGCTGCGCCGGGAGTAGGCTGGGTGGCATACGAATTGCCGGGGGACAACGTCACGCTGAGGAGACCGAGAATCGCGTTGCGCCTGGCACGCGTTGTGATACTGTTAGAGCAGACAAGCTACAGGCGGAGGCAAGACATGGGCACAAGCAAAATCTGTCTGACAATCGCGATCATGTTGCTCTTGGTTGCGCTGCCAAAAGCGCTGGCAGCCGATATCCAGTTGGGGGCAGATTGCACGCTGGCCGATGCCATCGCCGCTGCCAACAATGATGAAGCGGTTGGTGGCTGCGCGGCCGGCGCTGGCGGCGACACGATCCTGATGAGCGGGAATGTGTTGCTGGATCAGGAGCTGCCGGTCGTCAAGTCGGAGCTGACCATCAATGGCCAGGGACTATACTTTGTAAGCGGCGACAACCGCTTTCGCATCTTTCTGGTCGGTCCCGAAGGCAAGCTGACATTGAGCAATCTCACCTTGGCGCGTGGCCAGTCGCGGTCGGGCGGGGCGCTTTGTGGCAGTGCAGGCGGTGCGGATCGTTTTGGTGGTGCAGTCTGCAACCTGGGCGAACTGGTGATTTTGGACAGTCAATTCACGCTCAACGCGGCTGTCGCGGGCGGCGCGATCTACAGCCAGGCGGGTCTAGTGCGCATCAGCAGCAGCAGCTTCTCGGAAAATAGTGCAGCTGGCGATGGTGGCGCGCTGTATTTGCAAGAAGGCAGCCTGGGCATTCGTGGTGGCACATTTGTAGACAATGTCGCGGAGAACAATGGCGGCGCGATCTTCAGCCAAGATATCAACATCGACATCCGTGATAGCAAGTTCCGTGGCAACCAGGCGCATGATGATGGCGGCGCAATTCACCCGAACGGCGGAGAAATTGACATCAGCGGCTCGGTCTTTGAAGACAACCTGACTGCCGATGACGGTGGCGCATTGCGTGTAAAAAGCAGCATCCTGCACATCAGCGGGTCGACTTTCAGCGGCAACCAGGCGGAAGATGATGGCGGCGCGCTGCATAGCAACGGCGGCAGTTCGCGCATCAGCAACAGCACTTTCTATGAAAACAGCGCGACAAATGGCGGGGCGCTTTCCATTGCCGATGACGATTCCCTGATAAAACATGTCACGGTTGTCCACAACAACGCCAGTATGTTCGGTGGCGGCATCATGATCTGCTGCGAGACCGACGAAGATGCCGGCCGTCTCTTCCTGCGCCACAGCATCGTCGCGCGCAATGCCGGTGGGGATTGCGCGGTGAATGTCAGTGGCACGTTGGAAGATAGCAGTTACAACCTGATAGGCGATGGCTCCTGCGCTGGTGCGCCTGTCGACCCACTGTTGGGCGAGCTGACACAGCCTTTGCAGGGCAGCCCTGCCTATTACCCACTGCCGCCCAACAGCCCGGCCATTGATGCTGGCGATATCTACTTGTGCAGCCAAATCGACCAGATCGGCACTGCCCGTCCGCAAGGCGAAAGCTGCGATATCGGCGCGATCGAGTATGCGCAATAGGCGGAATGGCAAAACTTTGCGCTAGCTTTGAATATCTGGGCGACCTATTGCTGCGCGCGCCGCTCTGCTACAATGCAGCGCCATGCCAACGCCCTTCAGTCACCTCAAACACGCCCAATGCTTGCTCGTTGATGCGCAGTTGCCAGCCAACATGCGCAGCCTCGTACAGCAGCAGCGACCATCCTTCCAACTGGGCTGCATCATCGCCGATGCGCGTGTTACGGGTGGCATCGGGCGCGAACTAACGCATTTCTATCAACTCGGCGAGCCCATCACCGAACGTCCCTGGCGCGCGATGTTTTTGCATTATCCACAGCTCGCGCAGGCAAGAGACAACGCGCATCTGGCATTCCTGGCTGGCTATGTCGCTCACCTGGCGCTGGACGAATTCTGGGCGGAAAATATGGTGCGCCCGCACTTTTGGGGGCGCGAATGGGATGTCAGACACAAGCGCGACAAGCTATTCGCCTTGCATCTCATCCTCACAGTCATGGACGAGCGCGACCAGGCCGAGCTGCATGCCTGGCAAGCCGACAGCCTGGCGCAGTGCCAGCCGCATGCTTGGCTGCCTTTCTTGAGCGACGACATCCTGCGCGACTGGCGCGACTTTGTCTCCCGACAACTCGCCCCCGGCGGCCAGAGCCAGACCCTGCGCATTTTCAGTCGGCGGCTGGGCTGCGATGTGGCGACTTTGCGTGACGTGCTGGATGATCCTGCGCAGTTGCACGAGCATCTGTGGCGGCATATTGCCCCGAGCCTGCTGGCCGAGGTCGAAGCGCGCGCTTATGCCTATACCCGCCAGCAGCTCGTCTTTTACCTGCGCGAATTCGCTGGTTTTTGAGCGCTGCGCCCATTTCTGCTACAGTTAGACTGCACAGCATCAGTTGTCTCGGTGCCGTCTCTGTGCATGTGGTCCAAGCCGCAAAGGAAGGGTGTCTTTTGCGCCGCGCCAGCCAACAAGTCATCGCCGCCTCGCCCGCGGATCTCAACAGCAACCGGCTGGGATTGCTCAGCCAGGCGCAGTTGGGCTCGCTGCACGAGCAGCTGGCGGATTTTCAGGCGCGCACCGCGCAATTTGTCCGTCGCTCGCTGGTGATTTCGCTGGGGCTGACCATCGGCGTGGTGGCGCTGACTTTCGTGCGCGTGCTGGCGCTACCCATCGCGCTGGGCATTGAGGCTTTGGTGGTTGGCGTCATGCTGTTTTTCGCCGCCGACTGCAACCGCTTCGTGCAAGCGCTGGAGCTGGATCGCGAGGCGGAGACCGTGCGCATCGTCAAAGGGCGCACCAGCCGCCACACCTTGCGCACGCACCCCTTCTACTGCACATTGCGCATTGAACTGCAGACTTACAAGCTGCTGGATGCCGAGCTGGCGCGGCAATTCACTACTGGCGCACTCTATCAATTTTATGTTCTGCCGCATACCCACCTCATCGTCGCGGCCGAAAGTATTGATGAGCCGGTCGGCGCGCTCTTTCGTTAGCGGCGACCTGGTCACAATTGCGCAGCAGGCGGATGCTGCGGGCATTGCCATGATACCGCTCGATCCAGCCCCACTTTTCCAGTTTGTCCAGGTGGCGGATGACGCCGGAGTTGGATTTGAAACCGGTGGCGGCGGCGATCTCGTGCAGCGCGGGCGGAAAACCATATTGGCGAATGTAGCGGCAAATGAAGTTGAAGATGCTGCGGCTGCGGTTGTCGCGGTATGTCATGTTGAAAGAGCCTTTCTTGTGTCCAGTCGGATGGGTGGCGGGTACTTCCCCACTGGCAGTATAGCATAAAATAGAACATTTGTTCTAGTCAATTCAGATGAAATGCGCAGATCGTGAGACTTCCGGGAATTCAGACAGGACCGCTCACTTTGTCAGTCTGCCGCTCCAGCCACCACAGCAGGCCATAAGTCGCCATGACAGCCAGCAGCGGTGTCACCATGACGCGGGCGCGGGTGTCTATGCCAGAAGGTGAAGAAGAGCAGCGTGCCAATCACGAAGTAGGCGCTGGGCAGCAGCGCAGTTTGCCATGCCATCCGCAGAGTTGCTTTGTTTGAGCGCAACGGATATGCCAGCGAGTCAGTGCCTTGCTTCTTACAGTCGCGCTTCTGTTGCGGGTGTGATTGTGGGCGAAAACAAAGCGCCGTCGTTTGCGAGGAATTCCAGCGCATCGTAGTGGTTCCCGACTCCGTTGTCATCGCCGTATCCGACGCGGCAGTCGTTCAGCTTCTCGACGCCATATCGGTCTAATGCCGCGCGCAGCAGGTTCAGAAACTCTTCCAGGTTTGCCGACTGGATTTGGGTTGGTTCGAGTTCAATGTAGCGGCGTTCCACCAGCTTGCCGTATTCGTATCCGCTGAAGGTGAGACCGCCGGGCTCGAATAGGACATACCGACTTGTCTTCATAATTGAGAATTGCCTCGACTTGGCAAGACCAGCGCTAGGCAGTCTGCGGCTGCAAGTCAATGAACTCCCTCCAGCTGTAGTACTTGCCGACGCCCTCGTCATCGACATAGCCAATGCGGATCTGCCCCAGTTCGTCGTTGGTGAAGCGTTGGTCCTCAACGATAGCAATGAAGTCGTCTCGATTTGGCGCGGCAATGTCAGTGCGGATGATATCAAAATAGCGTACTTCGACGGGCTTGCCATAGCTGTAGCCGCGCACTTTTCGCCCCGCGCCTTCAAAGAGTACATACTGCTTTTTCTTCATTTTGCTCGCTCAGTCGATTTGCGGTTGCATGTCCAAGAACTCTGGCCAGTCGTAAAACAAGCCAACATTTTTTTCGTCTACATAGCCTACGCGCAGTTCCTCAAGCTGCTCGCCCGATAGTTGCAACTCCACTACCTGCTGGATAAAATCGTCGCGGTCGGTCGATTCGACGCCGGTTGGCACGACATCCAGGTAACGAATCTCGGTCAACTTTCCGTTGGCGTATCCACGCACAACCCGCCCTCCTGGTTTGAAGAGCGCGTATCGTCGGTTGATGATCATGTCTTGCCCCTGTCTTCGCCCCACTTCGCCACATAATACCATACCTGTATAGGCGAAAAGCTAATCTCATAAACTTTGTCGGCCATCGTATGTATATGATACAGGTCTGCAATCCCTTCCGAAATGGAGTCCGAAATGAATGCAACACCTGAGACTGTTGCGGTTTCGCTGTCGTAGAATGACTTCCTTTGTCTGCGTTCAGCTTTCAAACCATGAGCGAACAGATTGCGAATTGCTCTTGCGACGCATCCCTCGTGCCAACCAAATGTCAGTTCTGTGTCTCGTTTGCGACCAACAACCGACTCGTAGCCCGAAATGAAACGCTGGTGTGCGGTGACGCCGTGCCCAACCAACTCAAACAAATTGAAGGCAACCAGCGTTAGCGCCCAATAGTATCGCTCATCATCATGGCGATCGAGGAGGTTGCCCGCGGAAAGTGCCATTTCAATAGCGCTCTCGCGGTCAACGATTACGCGATAGGTTAGCGGATCGTGTTTATTCAATCAGCCCCTCCAGCCGATCGACCAACCCGCCCAGCACAGCGAAAGTCTCTTCCACAGCCGCCGGCGTCGACATATCCACGCCAGCCATTTGCAGCGCGTCGATTGGATACTGGCTGCCGCCCGCTCGCAGGAAAGCCAGATAGCGCTTGACCGCCTCTCCGCTCTCGTCAGCCAAAATGGCATTGGCGAGGGCATGCGCAGCCGAGATGCCCGTGGCGTATTGAAAGGTGTAGAAGGCTTCGTAGAGATGTCCGAATTGCGCCCAGGTGATGCCCGTGCGGCGCGGGTCGTCCGTCATCGTCTCGCCATAGCCCTCGGCGAAGAAGCCCGCCATGATTTCGTTGAGCGCGGCTGGCGTCAGCGGCTCGTCATTTTCCATGCGCGTATGCACTTCCAGCTCGAAGCGCGCGAGTGTCGGCATGATGAAGAAATAGCGGTGGATGTTGTCCATCGCCTCCTGGATGAGCGCCAGTTGAAACGCGCGGTCATTGTTCTGGGCGAAGAGATGCGCCCGCACCAGCGCTTGATTGAAATTGGACGCCACCTCCGCGGCGAACATGGAATAGTTGCTGTAGACAAAAGGCTGATGCCGGCGCGTGTAATAGCTGTGCATGGAATGCCCCAGCTCGTGCGCCAACGTGCTCATCGCGCCCAAGCCGCCATCGAAGCTCAGCATGATGAAAGGATGCGTGTCGTAAGTGCCATAGCTGAACGCGCCTTCAGACTTGCCGCGGTTGATGGCATGGTCGACCCAGCGCTCCTGCAGACAGCCGCGCCGCATGGTTTGCACATAGTCATCGCCCAAGGGTCGCATGCCCGCCGCGATCATGTCGACAGCTTCCGCGAAGCTCAATTGTGGATCATCGCTGGTCAGCGGTGCCCAGATATCCCAGGGGTGGATGGTTTCGTAACCCAGCGCCCGCCGCCGCACCTCCCAATAGCGATGCCAGGTCGGGATATGGCGTTGGCAAGTTTCGATGAGGTTGTAGAAGACCTCCAGTGGGATGTTGCCCGGCGACAATTTGGCCTGCAAAACACTGTCATAACCGCGCAGACGGGCTTGCACAACATTGCTCTTGACCGATGCCAGGTAGGCTGCCGCGAATGTGTTGTGAAAGCGCAGGTAGCTGTCGGCATAATTCTGCCAGGCGTTCTGGCGGGTTTGGCGGTCGCTTTCTCCCAGCAGCTTGTCGCGCGTGCTCTGGATCAAAGGCTGTGGGGCGCCGCTGGTGTCGGCCGCGTCATCAAAGCGCAGGTCCATGTCATTCAGTGCGCTGCGGATGCTTTCGATGCGCCCAAGCGGGTCGTTCAGCAAGCCCAGAACGCCTTCGACCTCGGCGGATAGCACATGCTGCTTTTTGCGCAGCAGATCGTCTATGTAGTGTTCATATTGTTGCATGGCCGGCTCGGACTGCGTCCACTGCAGCAGGTCGCCGGGGTCCATCGCCAGCAGCTCGGGCTGGGCAAACGCAGCGCCAGAGAGGAATTGCCCGGCCAATCCCTGCGCCTGCCCCAACATGCCTTTGATGTCTTCGTTTTCGCCATCGCAGGCTTGCCACATGGCGGTGTACATATAGAGAGTCCATACCCGCCGCGCCACTGCCTGGTAACAATCGAAGTACGCGGCGAGTCGCTCGGCGCTTTCTGCCAGCGTGCCTTGGAAGGCCGCAAGCTGCCCGAGCTGGCTGGAAACGGCGCTGTATTCGGCGCGCCAGTCATCAAAAGATGCAAAGACGCTTTCGTGATTCCAGGTTGCTTGCTCGGGGATGTCTGCGCGGGCGAGGATGATGGTCATGGGAGAATGTCCTTCTGTGTGGCGGGTCAGTTTTGTTGAACTTGCCGGTCGCTACAGTCGGTACGCCAGCGTCTCGCGGCCGAGCTTGCAACCAGGTCAATCACTTCGACATGAAGCTGACGAGCGAGTTCTGATGCGGCCAAGCTGCGATGACAAGCCTGCGGCTCGGCTTCGACGCAGAACAAGAGCGGACGGATGGCGTCTGGGCGTTCCGCCAGTTCACGAGCGCGAGCCCAAATTACTTCGGCGTTGAGTGCTGATTCGGTAGGCCTGCCATCTGTGTCGATGCCAAGAATTTCATGATTGTATCGGCATACATATTCACGCGACAGCTTTTCCGGCGCATCGGGATCGCTTGGCAAGTTCTTTATTTCCCTGGTTGGCGCTAGCTCGTCCTTTAGATGTGCATAGCCAATGCCAAGCGCCGACAGCTTCTTGATGAGGCGTGTTTTGCTTGCATAGGGGTAGGCACCATACATAAAGCCACGACGAAGTCGCGTGTCAATGAAGAGATCGATATTGTTGTCCTTCAGCGCTTGAAAGAAGGCGGCTTCGGCAGCGTCGCCGAATTCACTTGCGAATCCGAAAACGCCCATCGTGAAAATGGCGACCGGCTTCTTTGTACGCAAAACACACCCTCTATCTGAAGCAACAACCTCAATTAGATCACCTTACGCGCCACTCAAAAGGCATCAGCAACTGCGCTCGGCTGCAAACCAATTCAATGCCCTCCGCGACATATTTTGCCATGGCTGCGGGATTTTGTTCCGCCAATTGCACGCCGATGGGCTTGTCTTTGCCACGCACGAGCGATAGTGGCGCGCTATCGGGCAGATTCGCCAGTTCGCGGGCTTTGGCGCTGGCATCGTCCAGGCTGCCCAGTTGGTCGACCAGTCCGCATTCCAGCGCCTGCGCGCCCGTCCAGACTCGTCCGCCGCCGATAGCGTTGATTTCATCGGTTGTTTTCCCGCGACTATCAGCCACGCGCATGATGAACTGGCGATACAGATGCTCAATGTTATCGCGCACCATCTGCCGCTGCTCATCGCTGAAAGGCCGTTCGCCAGCGATCCAGTCGGCATTTTCGCCCCGCAGATAAGACACGGCATTGAAGCGCAATTTTTTCAGCATCTCGCTGTTGACGAGTTTGCCCATCAACACGCCGATTGAGCCCGTGATGGTGCTGGGCTGCGCGACGATCCAGTGTGCCGGCGTCGCGATGTAATAGCCGCCCGAAGCCGCCACGCCACCCATGCAGACCACCAGCGGACGCGTGCTGGCAAACTCGCCCAGCGCCGCTGCCATGGACTCGGAGGCTGTCGCGCTGCCGCCGCCGCTGTCAATGTAGAGCACCAGCGCGCCACAGCGATCATCGCGGATGAGATGGCGCACTTGCTGGTTGAGCGTGGCATCGCCCAGCCGCTCGCTGCCGACAAAAGGCAAGGGGATAGGCAGGTCGCCGGGCGGAGATTGACTCTCGCCGTCAACGATTGCGCCGCCAGCATAAAGCAGGGCAATATACTTGCCGCCGAAATCGGGCGTTGGCAGGTAGATTTGTCCGTCGGCTTCTTCCCAAGGTGAGATGGTTCCCACGCCCAGGTGCTTCAGCAGCGCTTCTTCGTTCATCACGCCGTCGATATAACCGGCTGCCAAGGCGTCGCTGTCACTGTGCAGCGCGCTGTCGACCATCTCGCGCACGGCGTCCGGCTTCATTTTGCGGGTGGCGGCGATGCCATCAAGCACAATCTCGAAAAGCGAATCCAGCAGCCAGTTGGTTTGTTCGCGCGCTTCTGGCGAGGGCTCGCTGCGCGCCAACATATCGGCGGCGCTCTTGTAGGGCGTGATAGCCAGCGCATCCATCTGCAAGCCGATAGCCGTCAAGCCCTCTTTCAAGAAAATCTGCTGGCTGAGGATGCCCGCCGTATCCAGCATGCCGCCGGGCACCAGCAGTATTTCGTCGCAGGCGCTGGCGACAAAATACTCAGCCATGCGATAGCCAGGCGCATAGGCGATAGCGCGCTTGCCTTTTTCGCGCAGGCGCAGGATGGCGCCACGCAATGTCTGCAAGTCGGCATAGTTGGCAGCCAACCCACGAAAATGCAGCACGACGCCCAGGGTGCGCGGGTCGTCAGCGATGCGCTTCAAGGCTTGCGTACACTCCAGCAGGCTCATTGGCGCTGCGCCAAAAAGCTGCCGCTGCACGATGTTGCGGGCGCGCGGCATGGGCGCAAAGCTGGACGGCAGACGCAGCATGACATAATCGAGTGTCTTGATGCGGGAACGTTGCATATTGAGCAGGTTCGTGCCCAGCTGCTGGATGATGCGCGTGGTGTTGGACATGGTCGGCCCGTCCTATCTTCACTTGATACCATTAGTATGCATTTGCAGGTCGCAATGTCGCAGGTTAAAGTGCTCGCCCATATTTTTCATAAGCCATGTTCAGGAACTATTTATGGATGGCTGAAATATGATATGCTAGGGTGAACCGGAACACAAGGTGCGGCGAAATGGCTATACAAGAGCCTGTACTGGATGTCGATTCGGTCTGGGAGTTGTCGCGGCAGCCGGAATACGACAACAAGCGACTTTATCTGATTGACGGGGAGCTTGTCGTCATGTCTCCTGTTAAGCAAATGCATGGGCAATTGGCGATTCGCCTCGGCGCGTACCTAATGTTGTACGCTGATGAGCATGGCTTGGGTGAAGTCACTACCGAAGTTGGTCATTATGCGCCCGGCGATCGTCGCACATTGCTCGCGCCTGATGTCGCCTTCACGACCCAAGCTCGCATCAATCAGACCGCGCAGGACGAGTTCGTACCGTTGATGCCCGACTTGGCGGTGGAAATCGCCTCGTCTGGCGATTCGTTGGCGCAGTTGCGCCGCAAAGCCGCCATTTATCTGGACAATGGCACGCGGCTGGTCTGGATTGTCCTGCCCGATCAGCGGGGAGTCGATGTCTGCCGTTCCGCAGTCGGGGCGCGCCTCGATATTGAGTTTGTCGGCGCTGGTGGTGTACTTTCGGGCGAAGATGTATTGCCCGGCTTTGAGCTGGATCTCAGCCGCCTGTTTCCGAATCCCCAACCCAGTTAAATCGCATCCCCCAGCCGCCGCACATGTTCGATAGTCGCGGCGATGCCTTCTTCCAGCGGCGTTTCGTAGATAGTGGCATAGCGCGCGCGCAATTCGCTGTCATCAAAGCCGGGCGGGAAAGGCAGCGGGGCATCCGCCACTTCGATGTTTGCAGCGGGCAAGAGATTGCTGGCAATGCTGGCGAATTCTTCTACTGAACGAGGTTGTCCGCCTAGATTATAGCCAAAAGCGCCATCCAGCGGAATTTGGGCGGCCAGGATGAATTGCCGCGCGACATCAGCCGCGAAGTGAAATTGCATCGTGCCGCAAAAACCGATGCGATACGGTTTTCCCTTGACTGCGGCCACCAAAGCATGCGTCGGCTCGCTGGTCATACCCTGGTCGCGCCCGACGCCGTACACCGTGTAGGGGCGCAGACAGGCGCTGCTGATGCCATGATCATAGAAATAGACGCGCGCTGCCTGTTCATTGCACACCTTGTAGGCGCCGTAGAGCGTGCGCGGCTGCTGTGGAGCGTCGTGGGCGATCAGCCCGGGCGGGAAGTCGGACGGGGGACCATAGACGCCGATGGACGAGGCATAGGCGATATGCTGAATGCCATTTTCACGCGCCGCTTCAAAGACATTGACCGTGCCAGCGACATTGACCTGCGCCCCCAGCAGTGGATTGGCGCGGCACATGGGCACTTGCAGCGCAGCCAGGTGAATCACATGCGTGATGCCCTGCTCGGCGACAACAGCTTTGACAGCCTGTTCATCACGCAGGTCGCCCTGCACGAAAGTGATCCGCGCTTGCTCGTCGCGGCTCATCAACCAGTCGAGGCGGTGCCGGTCGGAGCTGGCATCGAAGTTGACGGCGCGGTCGCCCCGGCGCACCAGCTCGCGCAGCGCCCAAGCGCCGATGCAGCCCATGCCCCCCGTCACCAGGTAAGTCGCCGTCCCGCTCATGCCTCGACCATCCGATTTACCAGTCTGCCCAAACCGGCCACTTCTACGATGTACTCATCGCCCGGTTGCATCCACACCCGCGGCTGCCTGCCCAGGATGACTCCTTCGGGCGTTCCCGTGCTGATGACATCGCCCGGCGACAGCGTCATCACCCGGCTGGCATAAGCGATCACCTCGGCGACGCTGAAAATCATGTCGGCGGTGTTGCTGTCTTGGCGCAGCTCGCCATTCATCCAGCCCTTGATGGACAGATCCTGCGGATCGGGGATGGCATCGGCAGTTACTACATATGGTCCGAGCGGCAGGAACTTGTCCAGAGTCTTGCCCAGCAGCCACTGTCCGCTGCGCATCTGCAAGTCGCGTTCGCTGAGGTCGTTCATATTGCAATAGCCGAAGACATAATCCAGCGCTGCATCGACCGAGACATTGCGCGCCGTCTTGCCCATGACCACGCCCAGCTCCGATTCATAATCGACCGCCGTCCAGTCGGCTTGCATGGGGATATCTTCGTTGGGCGCAGCCAGCGCGTTGTTGAACTTGCTGAAGAGCACCGGCTCTTGCGGCTCGGCCATGCCCGATTCGGCAGCGTGCTTGCGATAATTCAAGCCGACACAGAGGATCTTGCCAGGGTTGGGCACGGTCGGCGCATAGGTCAGGTCGGCTTCGTCCAGGTAGAGCGCGGCGTCGTCAGAAACATCTATCAGCGCCTGCAAAGCTGGTAGCGCCGTCAACCCCTGGTTATAGACGGCATCGGGCGTGGCCGGGCAATTCATCCCGCTGGCAGCGACCGCCGCAGCCACATCCAATATGCCGCGCCCGGTCTTGATGCCGAGTTTGACGGTTTCGCCGCTGATGAAAGTTGTTAGAATCATGATCGTCCTTCTCTGTGTGCGTTCCGAATTCGCGCTGATTTTACCGCCATCGCGCGTGGGCGGGCAATTGCCAAACAGCGCCGAACACCAGTCGGCAGGGCGGCTTCAGCCCTCCTGCTTGTCTTCGTCTTCAAACCAGTTTTCGCGTGGCTGGTCGAACTTCATCACTTTGAAGAACTCGGCATATTCGACTCCGACCAGCTTGCCGCCTTCATGATTGCCCTGCCGCACCCACTTGCCCGCGCCATTTTCAAAGTCTTCGCCCGCGCCGATCTGCGAGACATGCGCGCCCAGCGCAGCCATTTTCTGCTCCAGCGCGCAACTAATATCGACAAAATGCGTTGGGTTCATCGTCAGGCACATGAAAAGCTCGCCGATCTTGTGCGGTTCATAGCCCTCTGCCAGCAGCTCGGGGAAGATAGGGCGCGTTTCGGCGCTGGGGAATGCAGCGTAGAGGGTGGCTTCACCGGCGGCGCGGTGGTCGGGATGGTTGATGTAATGCTCGCGCACAAAGATAGTGGCGGGATCTTGGCAGACGACGCGATATGCTTTGGTCTCGCGGATGATGCGCGTCAGGTCGCGGCGCAGTTCCAGCGTGGCTTGCAGCGTGCCATCGGGATAATCCAGGAAGCGCAGGTCGGTAACGCCGACCTCGGCTGCGGCTTGTATCTGCTCGGCGCGGCGTTTGGCGACCAGTTGCTGGCGGGTGATTTCGGGGTCGTTGCTGCCGCTGCCGCCATCGGTGATGATGACATAAGTGACGCTGGCACCTTCATCGCGGATCCAGCGCGCTACACTGCCGGCAACGCCAAATTCGATATCATCATGATGGGCGGCTGTCACCACGATGTGATAGGGATCGTCTCGCGATGGCACGAGCTTCAGTTGCGAATAGTCGATTGTCATGGGGAGTCCTCGTATTCCGAGCGTTTCACCGCCATTGACGGCTAGCGCGCCATTGTACACGACTTGTGTCAGAATTTCAGTTGGCTTGGTCGTATCCAAAGTCGAAACTTCACCAACAGCAAACACTCTTTGAACGCGATTTTTTTCGCTATCATACGCGAGCTAGCCAATAGAAAGCGTCAATATGCCGCGAACCCGCCGCCTGCTCAGCGCTGTTTACCTTGGGCATTTGACCAACGACATATTCTCGTCCATGCCGCCGGTGTTGCTGACTTTTTTGGCGGCCAGCATCCTGCCCATGAGCAACATCCAGATCGGGCTGGTCGTCAGCCTGTCGCAGTTGCTGGGTGCCTTGACACAGCCATTTTTTGGCATGCGCGCCGATCGCACAGGTGGACGCCGGCTCGGATCGCTGGGCTTGGCTTTCAATGTGTTTATGTTCACGCTGTCGGTGGCTGTCGCGGCTGCCACACGCCAATACTGGTTGATGTTTGTGCCCATGGTGCTGGCCAGCATCGGCAGCGGCGCTTTGCATCCGGTGGGCGCATTGCACTCGGCAGAAGCTGTCCCGCAACGGTCGGCATTCAACATGGCCTGCTTCTTCCTGATGGGACAAATGGGCTTGGCGCTGGGTCCAGCCATCGCGGGCATCTTGCTGGATGCCGCCAACCCCAACCTGGCCGGCAACATGGGCGCGCTGGTGGGCTTGCCTTATTTCACAAGCGGCGGCGATGTAACGCCCATCATCGCGCTGTCTGTGCTGTGCATCCCGGCTGTTTTGCTGATGTTCACCAGCATCCCCAAGACACATGAACACCATGCCGAGCAGAGCAAGCGCAAGTCGGAACGCGAAAATGACGCGCGCGAGCATTTCCCGCTATTCGCTTTTGTCGTGCTGGGCTTGATCGTGCTGCTGCGCGGATTGGGGCAGCAGGGCTCGGTGGCATTTGTGCCGCTGCTCTTTGAGCAAAAGGGCTGGGACCCGGCCGCTTATGGTACGATAACCAGCTCCTATTGGATCGCTTCCGCCATATCGGGTTTGGTCTTTGGGCGGCTGGCGGATCGCTTTGATCGGCGCATGGTGATGATGTTGAGCATGCTGGCGTCTGCGCCGGCCTTCTATCTGCTGCCGGTGTACGAAGGCGCATTCGCCTTTTTGCTGGCGATCGCGGCGGGCGGCTTGTCGGGTGGCGCACACAGTTTGATCGTGGTGATGGCGCAAGACCTGATCCCGCTGCGCAAGGGCTTTGCTTCGGGCGCGATTTTGGGTTTCATCTTTGGCACAGGCGCAATCGGCTCGCTGGTCATCGGCGCGCTTTCCGACCAGATCGGGCTGGCGCAGACCTTCCAGATCGTGGCGGCTGTCATCGCGCTGGCTGGTTTGTTGAGCCTGCTGTTGCCGCGCAAGAAGCTGGCAAGCTAATCTACCCCCTCGGTCCCCCCAAATCATTGGGGGAGGCTAATCTACCGCTCGGTCCCCCAAGTCACTGTGGAAAGGCATCGATCTTGCCCGCGCCGCGCCGATTGTGGTTAAATGCAGCCATGCCCAAGCTGCTTTATATCTCGCTGATGCGCCTGCCCACAGAAAAAGCGCACGGCAGCCAGATCATGCAGAATTGCGAAGCCTTCGCTGAGGCCGGCTGTCAGGTGACTTTGTGGGTGGCCCGCCGCTGGAATACGCGCGAGATGCGCAAGATCGCCGACCCATACGCCTGGTATGGAGTCCAACCCGGCTTTCGGATTCGCCGCGTGCCCTGCATCGATTTTTTCCCGCTTTTCCCTGCTGAAAGCGCCGCCTCGCGCATCGCTTTTTATGTGCAGGCGCTGTCGTATGCGCTGGTCTGCGCCTTGATGCTGTTGGTTGCGCGCGCCGATATCTATTACAGCCGCGATGAAATCATCGTGTGGCTGTTGGGCTGGCTGAAGCCGCAGCGCAAAATCGCATACGAAGCGCATCTCTACCCGCCTGCTGGCCGAGGCGCCAATCTGCAGCAGCGCGCCATAGGCCAGGCCGGCAGCATGATCGCCATTACCGAGCCGCTGCGCCGTGACTTGATCGCCAATCGACGCGCCAGCCCCCGGCGAAGCATCACCGCGCATGATGGCATCCGCCGCGCCAGCTATAGCGATTTGCCGCCACAGTCCGCCGCTCGTCAAAAGATCGGCTGGGATGAAAATGCCTTCATCGTCGGCTATGTCGGACGCCTGCAGATGATCGGCATGGACAAGGGCGTTGGGGGCCTGGTCGAAGTCCTGGCGGCTGTGCCGGGCGCGCACCTGGCGCTGGTGGGCGGACCCGAAGCGATGGCGGAGTCGCTGCGCGAACATTGGCTTGGGCTGGGTTTGCCGCCCCAGCGATTTTTGTACGCCGGGCAGGTGCCGCCGGCTGCTGTGCCGCAGGTTCTGCGCGCATTTGATGTCTGCGCAATGCCGCACCCGGCCACACCTCAATTCGCCAACTACACTTCGCCACTCAAGCTCTTTGAATACATGGCGGCGGGCCGCGCCATAGCCGCTTCGGATTTGGCGTCGTGGGCGGATGTGCTGGCGCATGAAGAGACAGCGCTGCTGCTGCTGCCCGGCGATACCGAAGCCTGGTCGAGCGCCATCATGCGACTGCGCGATGATCCAGCGCTGCGCAGTTGTTTGGGCGATGCCGCGCGTGAAACGGCGCTGGCGCAATACACCTGGGACGCCCGCGCAGCCCGGATTTTGGCGCATATCGGGCGAAACAGCTGAGACCCCCTCTCCAGAGCATTGCGGCAGCTTTGGCTAGCTGTGCTACAATCGACGCAGATAGCACATGCGGAGGAATTCTCATGAGATATGCACTTGCCTTGTTGCTAGCGCTGGCTTTGGCGTTGAGTTCTCTTGCGCAAAACAGCTACATGATCCGCCTGGATATCGAAGCAAACCTGCGCGAATCACCTAGCCTGGACAGCGATATCGCCGCCGTTTTGCCACAAGGCGCAGAATTGGAGGTGCTCGGCCATTTTAATCGCTGGCTGAAAGTGGTTCACGATGATGCCGAACGCTGGCTGGCCGACTGGGTGCAGCACACGCAACTGACTGAAATGCCGCCTTCTATGCCAGCTCCGCTCGCGCCATACATGCCAGCGCATCCTTCCGGCACGATGATCCGCCTGGACATTGCGGCAAACTTGCGCGAGAGCCACAGCCTGGACAGCGCATTGGTCGTCAGACTGGCAGAGGGCTCGCTGCTTTCGGTCACTGACGAGTTCAATCGTTGGCTGCAGGTGCCGTACCGAGGCAGCGAGTTGTGGCTGGCTGACTGGGTGATGCACACGCGCTTGTCTTTGGAAGAGATCACCTCAATCTACGCGCCGCCACCACCACCGCCACCGGTGATCATCGACAACTGCTGTCTGGTCGACCGCGACTGTCGAACCGAAGCAGAATGGGTGCGTGGTTATCTCGACTTTCATGCCAGTTGGTGTCCGGTGCCGGCCGAAATGTCTGATATGAGCATGTCATAAAGATGCTGGGCGGGGGCGAGCTGTTTCTCGCTCCCGTGCCGTTTGTTTTCGGAATGCCCCGTCTTTGGCTTGTGATTTGTTACATATGTTCTATACTTGGTCATGATCCAGCCAACGCGAGGCAGTCATGAACCGACAGAAGCCGCCCAAGGGCATTGAATGGACGCGCATACGCCAGGCCGATGGCACAGAGTTGCCTGGCTATACCTGGAATCCCACTGGCGGTTGTCTGCATGGCTGCACCTGGCGCATGCCCGATGGCTCGATAACCGAGTGCTATGCCAAGACCATCGCCGAGCGCTTCACGCGTGGGTATCCGCACGGCTTCGAGCAACATTATTGGCGTCCGCATCTATTGGACGCGCCCCTGCGTCTGAAGAAGCCCGCGGGTATCTTCGTGGGCAGCATGGCCGATTTGTTTGGACACTGGGTGCCCGAAGAGCAAATCCAGGCGGTGCTTGGTGTCATGCACGAGGCAGACTGGCACACCTTCCAGACGCTGAGCAAGTTCCCGATTCGCCTGCCACAGTTCAATCCCTATCCGCGCAATGTGTGGGTGGGCGTGAGTCTGCCGGCCGGGCAATTGATGTCGGCGAGTGGCGCTGCGCGGGCGTTGAACGCGTATCTGCGAAAGCTGCGCGAGGTGCAGGCGGCTGTGCGCTTCATGAGCATCGAGCCGCTGTGGTTTGATGTCGCGCCGGTGTTTGAGGCGTGGTTGCGGGATGAGGGCAAGTTGCCCTTTGAGTGGGCGATCATCGGCGCGGCGAGTGATGGCAGGAAGACCTTTCAGCCTGAACGCGCGTGGACGGCGGGCTTGCTGGATGTGCTGGATGGGGCGGGCGTCGAAGTTTTCTTCAAGGGAAATTTGGAATGGGATGAGTGGCGGGAGGAGTTTCCACCTGTGCTGATGCCTAAGCGAATCCCGGCAGCTGCGGCGGTTTGAACTTTGCGGCGGCTTGAGAGAAGAAATCAACTCCCAACTGATGTTTGCTTGCACAAAGAAGACAATAAAGTTGCCTGTTTCGTGAGTTCAAGATTATGTGTTCACCATTTGGTTCTGTAGTCTTGTATGAAAGATTCTGAAGCTGCTTGGCGTATAGGTTGATCATTGCTCGCCGCACCGCGCTGCTCTCTTTTCGGCTGCCTAGTCTCTCGTAGTCTGTGCGCCATTTCCTGTTGCCAAATAGCCTGTCAATCGCTGTTTCGTCAGGCGACACATAGGCCAACGCTATGTTGCGTGTGATGCCGCTCGTCGAGAAATTAATGACCAAGTCGCAGCGAATTCGTTTGCCCAGTGTCGCTATCGTATCCCAGTGGACTTCCAAACCCTCTGGGTCAATAAATGCGAAATTTAGGCTATCCCACCTGCCTAAGTCTTTATGCCGGTCTTTGCCTTCAATTACGGCCGCAATTTTGTCTATTGCGCTGTTGCAGTCTTCGTTGAAGAGTACAATCTTGTCGGCACGGTCTGATTGACTGACGCGCTGCTCCAAGCTCGCGAAAATGTCCCTGTCTTGCTCAACAAGAAAGTAATTGTCGAAGGGATGTTCAGTATTTAATGCCAGCAGAGGAGAACCGAGGACAACCTCCCCAGTCTCGCGGATCAGATTTTTTCCTGGTCCCGCCTCGAGGTCAATGTAATTCAGCGCAGCCCATGACTTGCCACGCATGGATGTGACAAACATGTAAAGAAAGTGGCGTAAAATGCTGAGTTTTTCCTTAGCGTACTTGCCGCTGTCGCGCATCAACAAGCCATCTTCTGCTTCAGGCTGTAAGTATTTATGCATAGATAGCCCCTACATACATTCGTAGGCATTCTAGCACAGATTTTCTTTTTTTGCCAATTCCCCCGATTGATGCGATTGCACAAGACAGTTGTCTGCGGATATGGCATTTGGCAGGTATCTCCGCGAGACCCCTTGCACAATCCTCTGTGCCTCTGTGGCTGAGCATTCACTCCCGATCCGCAGCCAGCAGCTGCCAAAAGCGCTCCAGCAGATAACGGTGCCGCAGCCCATGCCCGATCAGCGCCAGGGTCGCGGAGAATAGCCCGGCAATCGCCAGGATGACCAGTGTGCCAGCCCCGCCATCCCAGAGCGGCGGACTGAATTCAAACAGGGCTGGCCAGGCATACATCGCCAAGATGGTCGCCACAGTCAGCAGGCTGCTCAATAACACGATTCGCCAGTGCTGGACGAAAGTCCGCGGCTGGTACAAATCAATGCCCTGCACCTGCCAGGTGATCAGCAAACCATAGAGCGCCACCATGATGGTGATGGCCGAGCGCGTCAGTTGCAAGTCGCCTTCGCTGCCCAGCCAGGCGAGCAGATAGAGCACGGTCATCATGACCGCGCCGATGAAGCCCATGGTGAAGATATAATCCATCACATCGCGGCGGAATCGCGTGATTAGCTGGGGACGCAGCCAACCAAAAGCGATGAAAGTGGCCGGCAGATTGACTGTGCCAAAGGTCGCCCAGCTGATCTGCACAGGCGTGATGGGGAAAGGCAACGCCATGAACGCTAGAAATATGAATAGGGCGACCATGTAAAAATTGCGCACCAGGAAGAGCTTCATCGTGCCGAAGATCGTCTGTGTGGTGGCTTTGCCTTCCCCAAACGCGCGCGGCAGCGTCGACATGGCATTGTTCAGCAGCACAATATCCGCCACATCTTTGCTGATTTGCGTGCCATCGTTCATCACGATAGCCAGGTCGGCCGCCTTCAGCGCCGGCACATCGTTTACGCCATCGCCCACCATCGCCACATACTCGCCATTCGCTCGCAGCGTCGCCACGATCCGCTGCTTGGTATCGGGATCAATGCGCGCAAAAACGTGACCCTCGGTGGCCGCGCTGGCGAAATCACCCTCGCCCATGGCCTCCAGCTCGGGACCGCTGTAGGCGCGCGCGCCAATGTCCATGCCAGCTGCCCCCGCGATCGCTCGCACCGTCTCCAGGTTGTCGCCGCTGATGACTTTGAGTGTCAGCCCCTCGGCGCGGAATGCTGCCAGCGTGTCCTGGATGTCGCTGCGGATTTGGTCGCTCATCACGATCAACGCCAGCGGCTGCAAATCCCAGGCGACGCTGCCTTTTGTGACATCGGGCGCTTCTGCTGTCTGCGCAAATGCCAGCACGCGCAAGCCATCTTGCGAAAGCTGCTCGGCTGTATAGGCGTGGGGATGGTCGGCGGGCAGCAAACGTTCGGGCGCGCCCAGCAGCAGAGTCTTTTCGGGCAGGCAGATAGCCGACCACTTGCGCGCCGAGTTGAAAGGGATCTCGCTGAGCTTTTCTGGCACAGCGACTTCTGGCTGCTTGTCCGCGATATGCTGGGCGATGGCTTGGGCAGTGTTGTTGTGATGCGCCATATTTTCCAGCGCAATGTGCAGGTCGCGCAGGATTTCTGCTTCGTCCGCCGCGCCGATAGGCATGATTTCGTCGACAGCCAGCTTGTTTTGCGTCAATGTGCCGGTTTTATCGAAGCATAGCACCGTCGCGTTGGCCAGCGATTCAACCGCGTTGACACGCTGGATGAGCGTCTGCTGCATGCTGATTTTCACCGCGCCGATGGTGAGAGACAAAATGGCGACCAATACCAATCCCTGCGGCACCAGGCTGGTAGTGAAGACAACCGCATTGCGCACGATTTCTAGCAGGGCGTTGTCGACCAGATAGCCAGTGACGAAGATCATGGGCACGAAAACCAACATCAGCAGGACAGCTACCTCGACTGCGATATCGATTTTGATTTGCGTGGGCGTCTTTACCAGCTTGTATTGCTTGGCGATTGCCGAAAGGCGGTTGATCTGGCTGCTTGCGCCGACCTGGGTGGCGCGCATGATGCCCGTGCCCGCTGTGCAAAAGGAGCCCGAAAGCGCGCGGTCATCTGGCGCTTTGGCGATCGCATCCGATTCGCCCGTCAGCTGCGATTCATCCAGTTCCAGCGAGTCGGCCCGCAGCACAATGCCATCGACAACCAAGCGGTCACCCGGCTGGATGTGAATGATCTCGTCTTTGACCACTTCGCGCATGGGCACATCGACCCAATCGCCATCGCGCCGGCAGCGCACGGTTTGTTCAGCCAGCGCCGCCAATTGATCGAGCTGTCGCTTGGCGTTGAACTCTTGCACCATGCCGAAGAATGTATTGGTGACCACGCTGAAGCCGGCGAAGATGGCTGTTACATAATCGCCCATGGCCACCACCGCCACCAACATGCTGCCCAGCACGAGGTTAAACAGGTTGAGCACATTGTCGCGGAAGATATCCCAATAGCTGCGACCAACGCGCGATTCATAGTCATTGCTTTCGCCGCGCTGGATGCGCTGCCGGACCTCGGCGCTGCTGAGGCTGGGGATGGCTTGTTGCTGCTGACGGGTGCGCTGCATGTGGATTGCCGACTGGTTGTGTGCGTCTGGGCATTATACGCAGCCAGGCCCGAAAAGATGTAGGGGTTTGCTTGCGGACCGAGCGGGACAGATGGCGGCTTCGCCCGATTCGCCCTTTCGCTCGCGCTGTGCTAATAATCGTGGCGCGTCAACAAGGGAGAACCGCTCATGATCCAGATCGCAGAATTTCTGCCGCCCGCTTATTCGCAGCTTTGGGACCTGGTCGCGCAATGTGGAGTTCGGCATGTTGTTGGCGCGTTGGGCTTCGAGACCGCCTTCGATGGCGAGCCGCCCTGGAGCTATGCGCCGCTGCTGCGCACCAAGAACGGGTATGAAGACCGTGGCTTCACGCTGTCTGTCATCGAGAGTCGACCGCCGCTGATCCATGCCAAGCTCGGCTTGCCGGGGCGCGATGCCGAGATTGACGCCGTCTGCGAGCTAATCGAGAACATGGGACGGCTGGGCATTGAAGTGTGGTGCTACGAGTGGATGGCGGTGATGAATTGGGTGCGCACAACGACGACGCTGCGTTCGCGGGGTGGCGCGCTGGTGACGGCTTATGATCACGCGCAGATGGCAGATGCGCCCTTGACCGACTATGGTGAAGTCAGCGAGACGCAACTTTGGGAAAGTTTGCATTATTTTCTGGAGCGCGTGCTGCCCGTGGCTGAGGCGGCGGGCGTGAAGTTGGCGATGCACCCGGACGACCCGCCTTTGTCGCCCATCCGCGGCATCGGACGCATCATGCGCAGCGTCGACAACTTCGCGCGGCTGCTCGAGCTCGTGCCCAGCAAGATGAACGGCATCGCGCTCTGCCAGGGCAACTTCACCCTGATGACCGACGACCTGCCCGCTGTCATCCGCCACTTTGGCGACAAAGTCTTTTTTGTGCATATGCGCGATGTGGCTGGCAGGCCGCAGCGCTTTCAGGAGACCTTTCACGATGCGGGAAAATCGGACATGGTGGCTTGCATGCGCGCGTATCGCGATATTGGCTTTGCTGGCGTGCTGCGTCCCGATCATGTGCCGACCATGGCTGGCGACGACAATCAGCAGGCTGGCTACTCTGCGATTGGCCGTCTCTTCGCTATCGGCTATCTCAAAGGCATACGCGAGGCAGTTTACGGTGGCTCAGGAGGAAATGCCTCGTCAGGCGCGTCATGATCAGTGCCGTCTATACACATCGCCGCTTGCTTCGCTTCGATTCAGCTTGGTGCGTCACACCATCCGGGTTTGCTCCGTTCATTCGGGCGGAAGTTCATTTTCGATTAGCTTGGTGGCCAGCGCACCAGCCGCAAAGCTTAAACCAGCCGAGATGAGCATGACGATGCGGATGCTGTCGGAGAAAGAATGGCGAATCACCTGGCGCAGCTGCGTATATTGCTGTTCCGCCAACCCCATGGGCAAGGTGGCTTCGGCCAGCATGACCGATTCGGCAGCGATGTAGGTGCGAGCCTCGTATGACAAAGAAGTTACGGCTGGGTCGCCCAACAGCGAATCTTGAAAGACGAGAATGACGATGCTGCCCATGACCGCGATCGCCAGGATTTGCGCCGAACGCGACACTGTGTTGTTCAAGCCCGATGCCAAACCCGCGTAGTGCTCATTGACAGAGGCCATCACCGCAGTTGTCAGCGGCGCCAGCGTGATGCCCATGCCTGTTCCAAACAGGCACATGGTCGGGAGGAGCGTCTGGACATAAGTGTCTTGCCCGTGCGTCACTTCCAGCGCCGACAGCAGCAGCAGGGCAAAGCCAATGACCAGCGGTCCGCATATCAAGGGCAAACGCGGTCCATAGCGGTCGACCACGCGGCTCATCACGAAAGATACCCCGCCCATCAAGAGCGTCGTCGGCAGCATGGCAAAACCGACAGCCGACTCGGAATAGCCCTGCACCTGGATCAAACCCAGCGGCAAAAAGAAGAGCGCGCTGTTGATCGCGCCATAGAGCAGCAAAGTCAGGGTGTTGGCACCTGTGAAAGTGCGCGAACGAAACAGATTCAGCGGCATCATGGGATGATCGCTGTGGCCTTCGATCCAGATGAAAGCCGGCAGAATGGCAATCGCAGCGAGGCCCGATAGCAGCACGATAGGGTCGTCAAAGCCGCGCCGCGGTCCTTCAATGAAAAACAAGCCGGCGAGCATAAGCATCAATGTGCTGAGCAATGTGCCGGTAATATCGAGTTCCTGTGGCGCTTCGTCGTCATAACTCTCTGGCACATACATCAGCAGCACGACGATGGCGAGCGCGCCCAGCGCCAGATTGACCAGAAAGATCAGCCGCCACATGCCGATCTCGGTCAGCCAGCCGCCGAGGATGGGGCCTGCGCCCGATGTCAGCATGGTGAAGGCTGACCACACGCCGATCGACCAACTGCGTCGATGATGCGCGAAGTACGCGGCAACGATAGCCAGGCTGCAGGTGATCATCATGCCACTGCCCAGGCCTTGCGCCGCTCGCGCCAGGATCAGCACATCGGTGGAGTGCGTCGTGCCGCAAACGAAAGAAGCCAGGCTAAATATCACGGTGCCAATGATGTAAAAGCGCCGGCGTCCATAATGATCGCCCAGAGAGCCGCTGATAAATATGAACGCCGCTTGCAGCAGCGAGTAGGCGTTGACGATCCAGATGATTTCGGCACCGCTGGCGTGCAGCTCGCGCTGGATGGCTGGCAGGGCGACACTCAGCGCCGTGCTGACCATGAATACCATGCTGGGCGCGAGGATGGTGGCGAATAGCACCCAAAAGTCGCGTTGGCGCTCGCCAATTGCAGATCGCTTTAGGATCATGAAGGAGCGGCTGCTCTTCTTGAAGCCGGCAGATAATCTTTCCTACCGTCAATAGTACTCGATTATTTCAGCAGATGGGGCGGGGGACGATAGGGTGTGGTGAAATCTTGCTCTGTGAATTCAAATAGGCGCGCATCGTAGTCTTGGCAGGGCGGACATTGCCCCCATCCCCCAGCCCCTTGCCCCCAAAATGAGGGAAGGGGAGCAAACGCCCAAAGAACCTGTGGGTCGTAGGGGCGAGGCGACGACTCGCCCGCAGCCCGCTCAAAGCGACGGAAAATCCCTCTCTCTTTATGGGAGAGGGATTTTGGGTGGAGGCAATCTGGCAAAATGTGGGCGACTCGGTGAGTCGCCCCTACAGCTGACGGGCAGAACGCTAATTGCCCGCCAGCTTCTTCAGCGCCTTTACCACCGGTATCCAGCGATACCAGCCGCGGTAACGATAGCCCTCCGCATAGCTGATGCCCATGGGACCATCCTCATGGCTGTCGCCACCGAAGGCGTGCAAAACCCGCTCCCAGCGCTCGACATGCGGCGTGCCATCGGCCTGCTCTTTAATGTAGCCCTTGATATCGTTTATCATGCTGTCCGGCACTTTGTAGGGCGCGGGCACGGCTGTATTCGTAGGCACGGGCGTGTTTGTTGGCACAGGTGTGTTTGTTGGCGGTGGTGGGATTGGCGTATTGGTCGGCGGTGGCACGGGCGTGTTCGTCGGAATCGGCGTGTCCGTCGGCGGCGGGACAGGCGTGTTTGTTGGCACAGGCGTATTGGTCGGCGGTTGCAGCTGCGTCAGCGCATCGACCACCGGCTGCCAGCGATTGCTGCTGTAGGTATCCCGCATGTTTTTCGCCTCTTGCAAGGTCATCGCGCTTTCGCCACTGTCCCAGCCCAGCGCAGCCAAAGCCCGCTTCCAGCGCGTTTGATGCTCCGCGCCGTGATCTTCCTGCGCATAGCCAATCAATGTGCTAATCAATGCGGCGTAGGGTCCGCTGGGCGCAGGCGTGTTCGTCGGCAGTGGCAGCGGTGTATTTGTGGCGGTGCTCGTTGCCGTCGCTGTGGGCGTGAGAGTCGGACTGGGCGTCGCTGTTGCCGAAGCAGTCGGCGTTGAAGTAGATGTTGGCGTTGCCGTAGCCACCACTTGCTGCTGCTGCAATTGCGTCAGGGCATCGACCACATCCTGCCAGCGGTTGCGGCTGTAGGTATCTGCCATCTGCTGCGCCTCTGCAAGCGTCATCGGATTGGCGTGGCTGCCATGCCCCAGCGCCGCCAATGCCCGCGCCCAGCGTTTGTAATGGTCGGAAGTATCAGCCTGTTCATCCCGATAGCCGATTAATGTCTGAATCAGGCTCGGCGTTGGCGTAGCGGTGGGAACAGGCGTATCAGTCGGTATCGGCGTCGCAGTGGGAATCGGCGTTGGCGTCGGCGTATCCACCACTTGCTGCTGCTGAGACTGCTGTTTGCCTTGCAATGCTACTGGCGAATCAGCAGACGCGGTTTTGGCGCTGCCGGTGGCGACAAGATTGATCCCGCTCTGCTGATAGGCGGTGACTTTGAAGGAATAGGTCGTGTCCGCTTGTAAGCCGCCGAAATCATGCGAGGTCGTGCCAGCGTTGGGCGTTACGAAATCGTAATGGCCGCCGCCGCTGATCTCGACGAAGTAGAGCAGCACCTTGCCCATGTCGCTCCATTTGACCGTGATGTGGTCTTTGGAAACTTTGGGGAAGATCATGCCCAGGCTGCCATCGGTGGGCAGCTGTGGCTGCGCATCTTGCTGCGATTGCTGTTGCGCTATCGGCGTGTTGGTGGGCGTCGGCGTACTGGTAGGCGTAGAAGTT